>NZ_RHNR01000001.1 GCF_003946025.1 Lacticaseibacillus songhuajiangensis
CAAGAATAGGTCTTCATGACCTTTTTGTGCAAATTGGTCTGCTTTATCAGGTGTTGCACTTCGATTTTAAACCAGGGATTCGAAATAAACTATAAATCTGGCGGATTACGATTGGATTAGCATGCCGAAAAATAACTTCGATAAGATTATCTAGTCTCATGCCATTATTTCTCAGCTCTGATCCAGAGCTATCAGACTCGTCTATTTTTGTCACGTATTCCCAAAACTGTTTCAACAAATGCGATTGTGCGCGCCCCGCGACATTCTTTTCCAAAACCTGACGAGAATCTATCTTCCAAGGTGTTTTCTTTAACCAATGATCATCCAAAATTCCACGATTTCGTTTCAACAGAAGATTAAACAGTCGGGATGAAAGAAGCTCAAGTTTAAATTCAGATTTTGAATCAATGATTCTTGGTGTCTGCTTCCGAATGGCATGAAATAAAAAGGACACTCGTCTCTCATCTTCCTGTGCATGGATAAATTCGCTATCCAAGATGGCCATCCAGTAAAAATAGAGTGCCGCTTCTGATTCAGAATCAACACAACGAAAGAACTCTGTAAATGCAAAATTTACAAATTCCTGTTCATTACTTCTCGGCATGCAAAAAACAGTCTCAAGATAACGTGTTGTAATTTGGAGGATTTCCTCACGGTAAGATGGCATGTCAAAGTAGTTTTTCAAAAACACTTCGTAAAAGAGCGCCCCATCAGAAAAGCCTTTAACTTGTTTGTCAGCAGGCAAACTCATGGAAGCTAAGAATCTTTGCCACACTCTAATCCGTTCTCGCGAGTCAGTCTTGTTATCCGTCAGCATTTGTCGCCGAAGACGATACTTTATTCCATTCTGCGATGACTCTGTCCAGTCCATCAGCCATCTTATGGAAATCCATAGTAATCGCGTCATTGTTCCCAATCCGGACAAATAGCATATCAGTAGCAGCAACTTTAGATACGGCACAGACCAAAGTAAGGTTGGAACAGCCATTAGACACACGCTAATAAATACTTGGCGCAAGTTGATCACCTTATTTATCAGTACTGCGCGATCCCAACTATCCGATTGTACCGTCTCAAGTAGTAGAATCACTGTTGGCAATAATACAGCTACAAAAATTCCTGCTACCGTCCCCAGTGATGACGAATCAAAGATAACTCCCAATAGATTGTCTATTTCTCGAAGATCTTTCACACTTCAATCCTCCACTATTTTCATTTGCCCTCCAATCAATCCGCTATCATTATCTTTGACTCTTGATATACATCAAATATTGACACCACCGAATAACTGTAGCTAACACTTACACCTTTGTCTTCATCTATTTCAAACAAAGAGATTTCCTCAGAGCCATGATTCTGATACTGTCCATCTAGTGATGGCCCATCCGTCTTTATTGCATCAAGCGTATACTCGATTCGTTCAACCTTTTGAATACCTCGCTTCATAGGGAGCATATTCCACTCGCTAAAGATAATATCATCACCATTCTTGTTCTTACCAGTCAGGGCGTTTCCCTGGGCCATGTTTGCCTTAACAATCGTCAAGGCACTTTTTACAGCCTTCTTATTCTCAGGCGCATTATACTTTCTCAGTTGCCGCAAGTATTCTTGGTAAAACACTCGATACATATGCGTAACCAAGAGCTCAGTATTATCCACCAACAATTCGATACCATACAGCGAAGTCAAAGCTATCAATGCATTCTGCTCAAACTCTTTTATATGGCTACTCATCTGGCTTGCCAGTTCCAGTTTCCGTGAGAGAATCTCGGTTAAGAACGCTCCTTCCCCTGCCGCAGGTTCAAGAAATGTGGCTGAGAGTGAATGCAAAGCTGGTTGTATTTCCGGCTGATTTAACATTTCATTTACAATACGATGTGGCGTGAAAACTTCTCCATGAGCTTTTACCCGCTGGCTAGACTTAATTAGTCGTTCGTGCACCATTAGTCCATCTCCTGAGCTCTTTTTTGAATAAAGTCTATTTCATTAGCTTCAAACTGATACTTGTTAAATAATTGTTCGTCGATACTTGACACAGAAACAGACCAATCGATATCGGAGTTATTTGAAAAATCTTGAATTGGGACTTTTGCCCACTTATCAGGATTATTATCCTGGGTGATCTTAAGAACTCCCAGTAAGATTCGAACAAATTTTGTCTTCACATACTTAAGTGCGTTCTTCGCCTCTTCTAAGCTATCAAATGCGCCGATACCAATGAAGGATCGAGTATAACCGACATTTGGGCCTCCAATTAGCGGGCTGCTTAGGGCTTCTCCCAAGAATCCACTCCCATTTGATTTAGGCAACATCACCTTAAATTTGTATAGATTTTCACTATCCTGATCAATGTATTTTCGATCTACGTACTTGTATAACCGTTTATTTGAGATTAAGCCTAAAATGCTCAGATCGGTATCCGTTTTTTTGGAATCATGAAAAATCGGAAGTTTTGAGAAGATATTACTTTCCAAGCGCCGATCTCTCCCGCCGCTACTAATTTCTTGCTTCGAATCAGGATACTCTTTGTACAACACATCCAAATTAAGCTTGTTTTGAGAGTATATAATCTGTCGAATATCGCCAGTGACATCAACGTTTCCACTAACTTTTTTAAGAATCGACTGCAACTCCGGATAAGCAGTGAACGTTTCAATTGCTCCAAAATCCTGAGATTCATCTCGAAGAGTAATCACCACTCCACCTTTGATATCAGTCCTCGGAAAAACAGCGCTACTGTCTTGCTCGTACAAAATCACTTTCAGATGCTTATCACTAAGCATCTTCTCATTCCAATCTTTAGGCGTGGCACCTGCACCAAACAAGAATCTGGCTGGTGTGATAAGAACTGTCTTCGGTGCAAGCTCATATGACATATCCATGAACAAGTGGTAAATCGGCTTGTCACTTGAGCTTGTCCCTCCAGCCTGCTCTTGATATGGAGGGTTCCCAATCACTACATCAAACTTCATATACTTGAACGCCTCCTTAATCTTCTTCACGCCAGCATCGATACTTTGCCGTGCTGTTTCAACAATTTCATCTACATACACAATGTGCGTTTGGTAGTGTTTATAACCGGTTAACGTGCGCTCAGCAATCGTCTTTGCCATTGGCGTTTTAGCTACCGCAAAGACATTCCGATCAAGAATATCGGCCCATAAATCTTCCAAGTCTTGCGCAGAGAACTTACCCGCGGTAACTTCATTCAGCTTCTGAAATTCCTGGTAATACAGTGAAGTCGCCACATACAGTGGGTACAGCCCAGTCTTTGAGTTTATTTCGAGAATATGAGCATCATTACTGAAGATCTGATTAGTGAGATCCGTTGTGCGCCATTCGGCAATCTGTTTGCCATCCTTAGTTGAGTTCTGATAGGCATCATCAAAGAAGGAGTAGCCACCAATCGTCTTACCGAGTTGCATATTAACCACTCGCCACGGCGTGAGCACAGTTTCCTTGTCTGGGTTCTTGAAGGTACTGAAAACATCGGCAATCTGCAAAGTTCGCTCAATCGGGTCCAGCTGATCTAGTTCCTTTACGCGATGGCGAATTATGCGTCCTGCTTCAATGAACACTTCGGGGTCATAGTACTTGGAAATCTGACGGAACTTGTCTTTGGTAATCCCTTGCGGCATGAATTCCGACCAAGATTGAGCATCAACCAAATCCACAAACTTATTGATGTCAACGTTCTGGTCGATATCAATATCCATCCCGTAAATCATCATCGGAATACGAATTGAGATACCACGCAGGACTGAAATCATCGATTTACGTTGTTTCTTGAGCGCATTCTTACGGTCAATATCCGCCTGTTCCTCTTCAGAACGCTCCTTCTTCGGCTTTTTTTCTGCCCGAATAGCCTTTTCGTACTGTTCATCATCTAAGCCCTGATGATTCACGTCAATCGTATCCGGCTTCTTTTCAGCCTTACTCTGGCCGACAATCGCCTTGATATCGTTGAACATTTCCAGGTCAGAATTGGTTAGCTTCAACAGCTCATCATTGTACAGAGAATCGTCATCAAAGCCGGACTGAACCGCTTTTTCAGCATAGACCTTCTTCAATTGCGTCAACAGCGTATCAACTTGATACGCCTGCATACCCTGACCTTCTTCACCGATAATTGGGAGGAAGTTCAGCAGCTCACCGAGTTTTGCCCGCTGATCAGAGGTTTGCAGTTTCCCGACACCGGTACTCATCTGCCGAGACGCTGCCATCACTTTCAAAGCACGGTCCGGTGCAAAGTCAAAAATATAGCAGTTCGTCTTACGACCGAACTCTTCATCTTCATAAGGTGTCTGCGCACGAAAGGCAGCCTGCAAGTACTGCATGGCACTATTGGTATTCGAAAGGAATAGTACCCCTGTCCACGGCTTAATCGTGACACCAGTGGTCATCTTGCGCACAGTCAACGTAATGGTGTGCGTACGGGCCGGGTGATCCGTAATGGCATCATTTACCCGCTTCAAATCCGAATCGGTAGCCGTAACCACGTTGTCGCTTGTATCCTTGTCAACGATATTCACGATTTTATAGAAACCAAACACTGGATGGTTTTCTAGCGCCGTCTTCATCGCCTTGGCCGACTTCACAGACGGCATCAGCCACAGGGTGTGGCGTAAATTATTCCGGAACTCCAAAGTTGAGAACGGATAGTTGGAACGTTCATCACGGCTTGAGATATTATCTAGAAATCTGTTCACCTTATCAGCATAGACAAACTTACCGGTCTCATCGTCAACCTTAAAGAACTCACGGAAGTTGAAGGACTTATCGTCATCAAGAAATTCCGGACTCTTGAACCGATTCTTGATTTCGAAAGTGTACATCGAAACAGACGGTAACCCGACATAAGGATTGCGCTCACCATTAGGATGCTCACTGTCCCAGGAATACTTGGCCTGCTGCTCCATTACATAGTCCCATGTATAGACTTCATCCGCATCATACTGATCGAGTAAGTTGAACGGTGTCCCGGATAGTTCCAGCACCCGCGTATACTTCGGCGTGACAACACCATCGATTACCTGTTGGGCAAGATCTGTCTGTGTTCCTTCATGGGCTTCGTCGATGATGACAAGGTCCCATTGAGTATCTTTCACTAGTTGGTTCTTGTCTGCAACCGTGCCGCCAAAAGCCTTGGAGCCACGAAGATCCTGGATACTTGCGAAGTAGACGTATTTCTCCGCTTCACGTTGTAGTGCCTCCAGAGATAAATCTTGGTCACGTTTAGAACCATACTTGTATCCTGATTCAGGCATGCCGATTTTTTCGAAGTCGTCAAACCAGCCCTCTGCTACCACAGGGCGGTGCGTCATAATCAGGACTTTGGCATAGTTCTCCTTTTTGATCAGTTTCAGTGCAGACAGGGTCTTGCCAAACCGCATCTTCGCGTTCCAAAGCATCTTATACTTGGTCTTGAAGGTATTCGCCGTTTTATCAACTGCATCCTGCTGTTCTGGACGTAGCTCAATCTTACCCGTTGCCTGAACCGGCCCATCAATTGACTCGCGACCATTCTTGACGGCGGCAATCGCCTGCTTCACTTGATCGGCACTAACCTGAAACCACTCTTTTGCCCCTTGCTTCTCAAACGCCGCGTCACGCTTAAAGCCCGACTTTAACAGGACCCGGTGAACATCATGATCATCAAACCAGGTATCCGATACTTTGCGGTGCGCTAGTTCGACCCAATCAAGATTGTATGGTACACCAGAAGTCTTCATGTATTGGCTAATTCGATGATGTGCTTCACTGCGAAGGTAATCGCTGTTCGGTGACCAATCTTTCTCCAGATCCTGGCTGGCTGTGGTTTCGCCTACCTTCTCAAGGCCGGTATAACGTGGCCAGTTACCGTCTGAATTATCCCCTGAAAGTGAGTAGATCATATGACGTTCAGAAGTTGAATATAAACTACGCTGGGCCGGTTCAACAAATGGCTGGACCTCACCTTCATAGTCACAATATGTTTTGGCGAACCAGTACATTAGCTGAATCACCTGTTGCAGTGCTGCGACACCGTCTTGCTTGTTATATTGTTCAAGTGTGTGTGACGCTTCATTGCCCGGCTGCTTGATTGCGTACAGCAAATCTACCAGCTGCTGATTCAACAGATGGTGATACTTCACTGTCTTGAGATTCTGCGCGAACGTCGCATCATTGTCGATGTAGTTCTGATCTAGGACAAATTTGACGACATTCTCTGCAATCTTGCGCGCAGAGGTCAGCTCGGACGCATAGTTTCCCATTGCGTATTCCTGTTCAAGGAAGTCCGCAGCGCGGAAGTAGCCCATACTGTCCTCGTTGCCTTGCAAGAAATCAAAGTTGCTACTCATTAGTTACCCTCCAACTTACTCAAAAAGGTTTTATAGCGCTTTTTTCCAATCACAAACTCAAGTTCTGGTTTTCTCACAAAAAAGGCGCTGGAAATGTCATCCGTATACTGACCGAGAATAATGTCAACTAAGATTTCAATCAGCCACATCAAATCAGATTCAGTTGTTTTTCGTTTTTCTTCATTCAACTCTGGACTAGGGGAAAATAATACTTGTAAAGTTGTTGATATCTCCGTTCTGTCATGATGTACAAGTTCACTTGTTCCATGATAGAGTTGTTTGAGTCTTGCAGAATTTACACTTTCTAAGCTAGCGTGCTCAAACATTTTCGCTGTTGTCAATCCACGCTCAGGCAAGTTGATGATTTGTAAACACGATTCTAGAAACGATCTTTCATTTAGTAAAAGTCCTCGGTAATCTTGGAGCGCAATATACTTTGAACAAGCCAGTAACTCTGAAAATGCATTAGTTGCCTCGTGTCTTGCAAAGTTTCTGGATGATAGGATTTTAAAAAACAATATCCTTTTCCCTAAAAACGAGATAAATTCAACATCGTACTGGGTATACGAGAAAGAACAGACATCGCAAAAAAAGTCACGAAAACCTGTGAGCTCGCGTCTCAGCAAACTAACCCCCTCAAATTCGAACATACTTAGCTTGTTTCCAGTATGATTCACTATTTTGAAAGTGACTATCAATTACATCCGAACAAAATAGATACAAATTATTTTTAAGTGTAAACTTTTGTTCGGTGCTCATCACTTCGAAGAAGCGAAGCGTTCGTGCCATAGTTAATGTCCGGGATTTCAACACATAATCTTTGAACTCCAAAGAGAAAATAGAATACAGTGCTGGAACCAAATCAGCATTATGAGGAAAAATCTCCTTAGACAAAAGAATCACAACAATGATTCCAGATATTTTATAATCGGATATTATTTTATTCTTCAGATCATTTCTAATTATTACAATTTTATCGTTCATTATTTTACACCTCTGATGTGGCAATTCGCTCCAACAGTTCGACTGTAATTGCCTCAATATCTTCCTTAGAACGCTGATACCGTGTTGGCAAGGTTCCCCCTGTCTTTCCAACTTGAATGTCACTATAGTAATGCATCACTGCATCGAAAATATCCATGCTATTAACAACCTTTTTAGACTCGAAATTTCGCTTGATTGCTTCATATCTTTTTGGGAGATCTGTTTGAACCATGGTATAAATAATCCCCAAGTTTTTAAGGTTAACCCTTTCTTGTCTCACCAGATTTCCAATTGCGTCCTGTAGAGAATCAATTCCGTTAATCGAATATCTATCAATTCTGTTGGGAATAACATAAAAGTCAGATGCCAATAAAGCTCCATCAGTATATGTTGTCAAGGTAGGAGGACAGTCTATAATTATATATTCGTAATCGAGTGATTGCTCATTATCAAGCAAAAAATTACTTAGTCTTTTAACTAGGGTATAATCACTGCTTCTGTTAACAAGAACAAGATTCAAATCGCCTGCTATGATATCCAGATTATCTGTAAGTTTTGTGATCAGACCTTCATTATCAGGGCTCGTATACGACTGTCCTAATTCTACTTGGGGAGTAAACAGGCGATATATGGTTTTACGTTCAGCCTTAACTTTGTCATTGTAAAAGTTATGTTCAGAGTCAAATATTGACTTCTTAGCCTCCGCAAGTGTGATCTTCTGCCCTTGGTTATTCGTTGTATAGCTTTGTATAATCTTAGCGGTTTCATCTTGCTTAAAAAAATCAAACATTGCTTGTGTACCGTTAAATTGCGGATCCATATCAATGAAGAGAGTCTTTTTGCCTAAATCATTACTAAGGTAATCAGCAATTCCAATGCTAAGCGTGGTCTTGCCAACTCCACCCTTCATATTAATGAAGCTAATAACTTTTGGTTTCATTTATATTCCCCCAGAACTAGACACCGTTTCCTTAAATTCTACTCTGTAATCGATCTCTTGTCTGCTCACTATTTAAAAATCCCCGCCAACTCAGCCCTCATTCGGCCCAAACTTGGCGGGGATTCTGGCGGGGAACGTAACAATTTCCCCGCCAATCGTATCCTTTGTATCTTCCGAAAACGCCGTTAAATCAACATTCCGGGTTCAATTTACATATACCTTTTATTCCCATTCTATGTTCCCTCTAAGCCGAATGAACGCGCATGAGCGTTGTTAAAAGCTTTTGAATTTAGTCAATCATCGTTAGTTTAAGTTAAATAGCTTTGGAAGCTGCATGAAAGTTGCACGGTGCAACTTGGAGATATTTTCGGATCAGCAGTTAGTTAGACCTCTCTATGTCCGAGTGGTCTATTTTTTCGCTCCAAAACTATTTCTAAGTATACACGCGTTCCCAGAACTTCTCTACAAAATTTCAATAACAGGAATGGAGGAATTACATTGATGACAGCAGTTCGGCGAACCTCCGTATTCGCCGCTTTAATTGCGATCTTCGTCCAGCTCCTTATCCCAGCCTCAATGGCAATCGCCGCCAGCATGACCAACATCAAGGTTGCTGACTGGCGCAACACTTGGCACTTGCACTTGTTCAATGGCTTACATTGGACGGACACAGGTATGTGGATGAAAAAGGTGGACGGCAAGGTTGCCTTCTGTGTGGAGCACGGCGTCGATCTCGATATGAGTGGCTCCGGTTACAACCCCAGCACCTACTCCGATGCTAAGAAGGATCAACTAGCCAAGATTGCTTACTACGGCTACTACCAAAACCCAACCAACCGCAACTACGCCGTGACCCAGATGATTATTTGGGAAACGCTTGGCGATTCGTTGCTCACCACACCGAACAAGACCTATCAATCTGAAAAGAAAGCAATTCTCGATAAGGTCGCCGCACACGATCGCAAGCCTTCGTTCAACGGCAAACAGATCACGCTTGCCGTTGGCGATTCAATCACCTTGACTGATACTAACGGGCGGCTCGCGGCTTTTGCCCAGCAAACAGCGAACACCGCGAACCTCAAGATTACCAAGTCTGGCAACAAGCTCACATTAACGGCCATTGCCCAGTCAAAGGAATCTGGTAAGGTGGCTTATGCGATTGCCAAAGCTGCTGACGTGGGCACCTCTTTTGTCTACACGAAAGACTCACAGCAAAAGCTGGTCAACTTCAAGCTGTCCAGCAATGGCGAATTTAGCCTGCCAGTCAAGGTCAACTTGAATGGTAATGTGAAAGCCAAGAAGGTTGACGCCGATACCAACAAGGCGCTGCCGGGTGCTAAGCTCAAGTTTGAATACAACGGCACTTCCAAAGAAGTCACTACTGGCACTGACGGTTATGCCGCTCTGAACGGAATCAAGGCTGGCACTAAGATCAAAATCAGCGAAGTTACCGCTCCTAACGGCTACGTCAATCAAGGTGAACTCAAAGAAGTCACCATCGAACCCGGCAAGACCGTTGAAGTTGTTCTTGGCAACAAGGAACAACTTGGTAATGTCACCCTAGCCAAGATCGGTAAAGAGTTTGGCAGCGACATGTTCAATGCCTACTACTCACTGAACGGCGCGGTCTACGGAATTTACACCAGCACCGGTACACGGGTTGGCACAATCACCACTGACGGCAACGGTAAAGGCACCTTGCAGAACCTCAAGCTAGGTAGCTACTACGCGCTGGAAGAAAAAGCCCCTGCTGGCTATGTTCTGAACACAGCTAAGCTGCCATTCGAATTGAAGTATGCTGGTCAAACTGTCGCGGTCACTACTGCGCACGTCGATACGACCGATCAAGAACAACGCGGCACTGCCACCATCGAAAAAGTTGATGCTGTTACGGGTAAGCAGCCACAAGGCGCTGCCGGCCTTAACGGCGCTGTCTACGAACTCCACCGCGCAGCCGATGACAAGCTCGTGAAGTCAGTGACGATTGCCAATAATTCAGCGTCCGTTTCCGGTTTGGAACTAGACGATTACTACTGGCAAGAAGTGAAGGCACCGACTGGCTACGTGCTTGACCCACAAAAACATGCCTTCAAACTAGCCTACGCTGGACAAACCGTCACCACTGCAACTGCTACTACGACGGTCAAGGAACAAGTCATCACTGGTGATCTCGACTTGCTCAAGTACGGAAACTACGACTGGACAACCCAAGGCAAGGGCACTAAGCCGGTCATGCTCAAGGACACCCAGTTTACTGTAACCAGCAAGACTAACGGTGAGGTTGTTCGTACCGGCCTCACCGATGCCCAAGGCTACGTGAAGTTCACGGATCTGCCTTACGACACCTACACCGTCACTGAAACCAAGACTCCAACAGGCTACAACGGGATCAAGCCGTTCACAGTCGTTGTTGACGGCACCCAAAAGTCCCAGCATTACACTATTGAAAACAAGGTTATCGAAGAAAAGCTGCGGGTGGTCAAAGTCGATACCGAAACTGGTAAGACCGTGCTGCGCGCTGGTGCGATCTTCCGTATCAGGAGCTTGCAAACCAACAGATACGAAGTTCAACCAACTGATGATAAGTCCGGTACGACTGACAAGTTCGCTACTGACAACTCTGGCGAGCTAATTACGGCCGAAGCACTTGGCTACGGCAAATACCAGCTCGAAGAAGTTCAAGCGCCAGAAGGCTATGTACTGGCTAAGGAACCAGCCAAGTTCACCATCGATGGTAGCCATAAGGACGGCATCGTGGTCATTAAGTTCGCTGACCTCTCCCAAAAGGGCGTCGCCACCTTGACCAAGACCGGGGCTACCCCAGTCGCCGTCGAAAAGGTTGAAACTGAATACGGCGATCAGTACAAGTTCAAGTACGACTATACCGCCTTAGCTGGTGCGAAGTTCGAGTTCAAGGCAGCCGAAGACATTACGACTGCTGACGGTACCGTTCGTGCCCACAAGGGTGACGTGGTTGCCACTGGTACCACTGACCTTCAAGGGCAAATTCAAACCCCAGAGTTGTATCTTGGCAAGTACACGGCAACTGAAATTTCTGCGCCAAATGGTTTTATCATGAACTCTGATCCAATTGCTTTTGAACTCAAGTATGCCGGGCAAGAAGTGACGGTGACCTCCACCTCACTCAAAGCGAAGAACGACTTCCAACAACTCGACATCACGCTTAACAAGCAAGAAGAAAGTATCTTTGGCTGGAAGGACAACCTCCCAGTTATCAAGAACATTGCGGCTAATGGTCAGGTCTTTGGTCTGTTCACGCAAGGTGAAATCAAGATCGGCGAAAATGTGATCCCATCTGAATCACTCGTCGCCACCGCGACGGTCAAAGACGGTAAGGCTGAATTTGGCGCGATCCAGTTGCCAGAAGGCTACTATTACGTCAAGGAACTTGATGCTGGTGAGAAGCACGACTTGAACACAGGTATGTATGGCTTCCACTTCCACACCACCGACAACGAGAAGACCAAACACATCGACCTCAATGACGGCAAAGTGATCAACAACAAGCTCCATGAAAACGAACTGTCATTCAAGAAGATCAATGAAGTTGCCACGCTGGTTTTGGGTAAAGGCTACTCCTACGCGATGACCGGTAACGCTGCTGGTGCGATTTTTGAACTGCTCGACGCTGATAAAAAGGTTATTCAGACCATCACGGTCGGTAAAGATTCCATCGGTTCCATCAAGCACCTACCAGTCGGCTCCTTCTATCTCCGAGAATCCAAGCCTTCTGCCACCAACCTTGTCTTATCGAAGGAAACTCTCAAGCTCGTGTCTACCAAAGGCGGTGTGACAGTATTTGATAGCAAGGACAAGCAGATTGGTGAAACCAAAGTTGACACCAAGGAACCAACTATCGCCTTTGAACTGACCAACGACCTAATCAAAGGCACTGGCGAACTGACCAAGACCGATGTTTCCACTGGGAAGCGCCTGCCCAATACCGGTATCCGCATTCTGGACGAAAACGGCAAGACGGTTGTATCTGGTCGCACTGACAAGAACGGGGTCTTCTCCTTTGGTAATCTGCCTGCTGGCAAGTACAGCTTCCAAGAATACGATGCACCAAAGGGCTACGAAATTAACGAAGCTCTCGTACCATTCGAGATCACTACAGATGGTGAAATCGTGAAGGCCATCATGACCGACAAGCAGACGCCTAAACCTGGTCTCCCACAAACCGGCAACGTGACGTCTGGCTGGCTCATCGTCATCGGTGTAATACTGCTGCTCGGCGTCCTCGCTGCAATGGTTGTGATCGGTGGTGCCAAGAAGAAAGACGGCAAGTAACATGCGCATTTCTTCTATCAATATGTACCCCAATCCCGGTGGCGACGTACTGCTCCAAGGCGACATCGTACTGGATCATGTACTCATCTTGAAAAACGTGAAGCTCATAGAAGGTCAGTATCGCTGGTATATCCAGTTCCCACGATACGCTGATGGTCGTACGGTTCACCCAATCTCCAAATCATTTTACGACTACCTACTTCAACAACTAACCGAATACTATCACCAAGCCACAGCCGAGTAGCCCACCTACCCGGCTTTTTGAATACGAAAGGAAGGCTACAACATGGAACTCAAATTTGTTGCACCAAATATTGAAAAGACGTTCGGCCACCTGTACTTTGGTTCGCTCAAGCGCGAACTGTCAGAAGGTGATCGCGACAATCGCAAGGTTGTCTCCCGCACTTACGAGTTGTTCTCCGACTTGCAGCGTACCGACAACATCGAGATCACCATTCCAGCGAAGAAAGGTGACAAGGCCGAAAGCATTGAAGTTGATGCGCCAGTCACCATCATCAAGCCCCGAATTGCGACCGTTGGCTACCGGATCGGTGAACAAGCTTTTGTGCGCTACATCTGCAATGCCGACGATATTGTCCCAGTCAAATAAAAGAAAAGAGGAACTCACATGCGATTAGCAGAAGGCATCGTTATCGACTTAGAAGAAACCTTTGGCGTCTTGAAATTCTCCGGCCAGCGCCGTGAACGCTTCGTGCAAGACGAAGACGGCAACCGTACCGACGACGTGAAGGAACGCACCTATGACTTGAAGTCCATGAAACAGGGAATGATGATTCAGGTTTCCATTCCGGCCGAAGCTGGAATCAAAGACTTCAAGTACAACCAGATTGTTACTTTGGTTGACCCAGTGATCGACACCGTGGCAAACGCGAACTTCAACCGAGTTGAAACTTCATGGTACATGAAAGCCAAGGATCTCGTGATTGCCACCGCACCGGTCAAGCCGCAGGAGAAGCCAAACACCAATGACAAGAAATAGCTGCTCATTTCTCCACTCCTCGCGCGCGCCACCCACTGCGGCGGTTGCTTACCACTAACGAAAGGAGTTGATCACAGATGATAACTTCCACATTGACCGTAGTTGGTCGTGAAGTGTTCATCGACGACTATAACGAAGAAATCGATAACGACTACCGCCTTGACCCAGACGAGATCCTGCAAGACATGGTGGAACTCATGGAAGAAAGCCCTGAATCCTACCAACACCTGCATATCGACAGCGAACAGACCAACGACGGCATGAATAAGCTGTTCTCGTTCACTTCATACGAGGGTGAAGATAGCTTACGGCTCTCGTATCTGGGCGTCAGCGATGAATGAGGATGTGAGATTGATTCAACCACAAAATTTTGAAATCACCGAATTCATCGAAGACTACACCAGACTGGTCAGAACAGATGGTGTTCCCCCAAGCGCCGACTTTTTACAAGAATTGGTCGCTGATGCCGCAGCACAGGCAATTGATGGTCAGTTCATTATCTGGGTTGATGACGACACGATTGATGACGAACCAAAGGAATTCGTTTTCAACTTGCTTGAAGACGCCGTGATTTATATGGGTGTTGATTGAATTTCGTATTGCTACATGAAAGGAGCTTGAAAATGTCCGCAATGAATATCGACGGATTCTTGGAAGACTACCCCGCGTTAGTTGATCCTGATTTCCATGATCCTAGCCCGGATGCTTTGATTGACATGGTGCTGATGGCTGCCGAACAGGCAACTGCTGGCGAACCGTTTTCCATTTGGGTAGACGGCGAATGCACCCGCGATCACGAATCCAAAGAATTCAGCTTCAATATCGACACCGAAGACCGACAACCCGCTATCAAATATATTGGCGTCAAGTAACGCCCAAAGGAGAACACTATGAACGATCAAGTAACTCTCGTCAACTTGGACGACTTTCAACTTCACTACGAACGCATTGCTGACTTTGACAACGGTGCATCACCCACTGGTGACGTCATCATCAACTTAATCGACGCGGCTAATCACGCGGTTCAAGCTGGTATGAATGCTTGTGATTTAATTTTAGCCAGCGAGCAATGTGCGAAACCCGAAGCCTATCTCCAAGGCGCGCGCTTTAGTTTCAACGTTTCAAGTAGCCCACTTGGTCTTGTAATTGGCTACGACGGCGTAAATATTGACGAATGAAATTCACGTATCGCGGTACACGGGTCTATCCGCGTCAACGCAACCTGCTTTACAACACTGCGATGACCATTGTGGTTAGCTTGTGGGTAATTGGGGCTGTGATTGCCTATTGGCCGCTGCTAAGACAGATCAACTGGAAATTCTTTAGTTGGCCGGACCTGGTGACCTTGCCTTGGTCATGGCTGCCGCTGGTTATTAACAGTTTATGCACGGCACCACTCTTTGGCGTTGGTCTGTGGGCTTATCGAACTTGGTTTGCGGATTCCTACAAGCAGATGGAACACCGCCAAAAGCTCGCCCGCATGATCATGGAGAACAAGTGGTACCAAACCGACCAGTCCAACAGCGAGAGTTTCTTCAAAGACTTAGGCTCAACACGTACCAAAGAGAAGATTTCTCACTTCCCAAAGATATACTACCGGCTCAAGGACGGACTGATCCACGTTTCCGTTGAAATCGTCATGTCTTCCTATCAAGACCAGCTCCTACACTTGGAGAAAAAGCTCGAAGCCGGTCTTTACTGTGAGCTGGTCGACAAGATCCTGCATGATTCTTATGTCGAGTACACCTTGCTTTACGACACTATCGGCAAGCGTATCACCATCGCTGACGTGACCTGTGAACATGGCTCCATGCAGCTCATGGAAACTGTGGCTTGGCATTATGACACGCTGCCCCACATGTTAATCGCTGGTGGTACGGGCGGTGGTAAGACCTACTTTATTTTGACGTTGATTGAAGCACTACTGAAAGACGGTGCTCAGCTCACCGTTCTTGACCCGAAAAATGCTGACCTCGCTGATTTAGCTGATGTGATGCCAGGAGTTTATTCCAAGAAGGAAGCCATGCTGGGTGCAGTGGAAACCTTCTATCAGGATATGATGGCACGTAACGACAAGATGAAACAAATGGACGGGTACAAGACCGGCGAGAACTACGCCTATCTTGGACTACCCGCCCACTTCCTGATTTTTGATGAATACGTTGCCTTTATGGATATGCTTGGCCGCGATGCCATGCAAGTCATGTCCAAACTCAAACAGATCGTCATGCTTGGTCGTCAAGCTGGTTTCTTTCTCGTGTTGGCTTGCCAACGGCCCGACGCAAAATATCTGGGCGACGGGATCAGAGACCAGTTTATGTTCCGCGTTGCGCTAGGGCGCATGAGTGAGCTGGGCTATTCCATGATGTTCGGCGAAACCAACAAAGGCTTCTTCCAGAAACCAATTAAGGGACGCGGCTATGTGGACACTGGCGGTAGCGTGATCTCGGAATTTTACACACCACTGGTGCCACGCGGCTATGATTTTCTCACCGAAATCGGTGCCGCCGCTAATACCGTTCCTGCAACCCCAACAGAAAAGGAGGTGCCAAATGAGCACTGATGTCAAAATCGAAAACAGATCGCAATTCCTCAACGACTTTCACGAAAACGTGTCCTTCCGGTCTGACGAAGACGCGGAAGACCAACTTGAATGGATGGCAATGCCCGCCCGCGAGTACCCAGATTCACGGATCTGGATGGGCGCTCCCGGCGGACTGACCGCTGATCGCTTTCCGAAACGCTTTTGGTTCAATGTTACCACTGGCGACGAGGGCGAACTGATCATGACTTACACCAACGTCGTAGATGAAGGCGACGAGGAGTAGTTCTATGGTAATCCGATCGCGTTCACCAAGTCCAACGCCGCATCACAAGTTGCGGCGTATTCAATACCGCGCGCGTACTCGTTGCGTTCTTGGTATTTCAGCCACAAACTCCGTAGCGTTGTATCAGTGCGCAACGTCTCAATAGTCGCTGTGTAGCTCGACAACAATCCTTCCGTTCCCCGTAGTTTCGCAGTTGCCAACAGCGCGGCTTTCAACGTTTTAAAGTTAATATTTTGAATCTGTACCTTGTCAAACAGATACAAATCGTAGTAGTCCTTCAATCGTGTATTCAGGTCTTTTCTCGCGACCATGGATTCCAACTTTTCTGCCAGAATTGTCTCTACGTTGTACGCCATCACCATAATGTCTTGATTATTAAACTGGGGTACTTAAAAATTTAAGCGTGCAAGAACGCACCTTAAAGTGCCTTAGCGCAAATAAATAACCACCGTCGTGAAACGGTGGCTGGAAAAACTATTTATCTTCTGATTCGCGATGTTTGGCGACAGTGGCTTTGGCCTTTTTGGCTAAAACGCGCTCTGGGGTCAATAACTTGTAAACGCCAAAGCTTAACAAGCCGGCAATCGCAGTGGCCCCAAACACGATCGAGTAAACGGTGCCTTCAATGGTGGGCTTGGGGGTGTCGGCTTTGATTTTAGTGGCGGTGTTGCGCAATTTTTTGAATGCCATGAATGCGCCTCCTCAATACCCTCATTATAACCTGTTTTTAGGCTTTGACCAAGACCAAGCGCCCATCATGTGGCTGGCCGAGCAGGTCATGGCCTTGGGTCACGCCGGCTAAACTAAAGGGTAATGCGTCGGCTAATTGAAGTTTTAATTGTCCCACAGCCACGGCTGGCGCCAGGGCAGCTAAGGCGATGGCGTCACTAGGTTCGGATACGGGATGGACATGCACGATGTCGATGGCTTTATCGGTTGCGCGACTATCCACATGCGCGACCGTCACTAACTGGCCGCCTATGCGGGTCATCGCCACGTCTTCGGCAAACCCGACGCCATCCATCGCGACATTGATTACAATATCGCCAGCGTTGGCTAACACCGAAACCAAATCGGTATTGTCATAAGGCACCGCGCGCAAGGCGCCACCTTTGATCACCGCTTCTTGATGGCGCGCCGACGCAATGCCGATCACATCAGCTCCCATCGCCGTGGCTAATTGCACGACTAAGGCGCCGACGCCACCATTAGCGCCTTTGACGATGACGGTTTGCTCAGGTTCAATCGTGGCAAAACGATGCACGATGCGCCAAGCGGTGATGCCAGGTGTGATCAACGCCGCGGCTTGGGCCATAGTTAAACTTTGCGGCATTAAAACGGCCGTATCGGGCGTCGCTAACACCAATTCGGCATACGCATGATCGGTATGGGCCAAAACGCGCTGGCCCACTTTAAAATCGGTGGTCCCAGCATCGACGACGGTGCCGGCAACATCATGGCCGATAATCGTGAAGCGACCATCTGGGGCGTTGAAGCGTTCGGCGCGGTCGCGATTGTTTAAGCCGATCGCCGCCGGTTGAATCACCAGTTGACCGTGGCGCGGGATCGGGTCAGGAACAGTCATTTGCATAAATTGGCCATTGGGATGATTGAGTCCAAATGCTTGCATAAACAAAGCCTCCTTCACAAACTAACGATGACAACACCATTATTTTGCAATGGATCGCCGCATTTGGCAATTTTGAAGCATTTTTATTTTGGTGAACGCGGATCAAAGCCGCGCATCTGGCCTAAGAATTCGTCAGGATAGCGCAACACATCGGAATCGCGATTGTCAGATTCGGCGACTTCACCATGTTCGGCCAAGTCTAATCCAAGCGCTTCATCGCGTTGGGTGACGCGCATCGGGATGAAATGTTTCAAGACGAGGGTAATGACGATGGCCATCACCGCGACGAGTAAAATGGTGACCAAGGTCCCAGCCAGTTGAATGCCGAATAAATGCCAGCCGCCGCCATAAGCTAGACCATTTTCCGCAATGGTGGGATTCGCGGCTTTGGTTGCAAAGACACCAGTGAGGATCGACCCGACGATGCCGGACACCCCGTGACAGCCGAACGCATCCAGCGCATCGTCGATGTTTAACCGCGGCTTGAGGTATTCAATGAAAAAGTAACTGGTCGCGGTCGAACAAATGCCAATCATAAAGCTGCCAAACAAGGTGACATACCCGCAAGCTGGCGTGACCCCGACTAAGCCGCATAACGCGCCGGTACAAACCCCGATCAACGTCGGCTTGCCATGTTTGTAAACATCTAAACACATCCACATTACCAAAGCACTGGCAGCGGCTAAACTGGTATTGAGTGCGGCATTCACGGCAGTGGTGTTGGCCGCCAAAGCCGACCCGGCGTTAAAGCCATACCAGCCGATCCACAAAATCGCGGTGCCTAACAACACCCAAGGCCGATTGTTAGGCGCGGTTTGCTTCGAGCGGCGGGCGCCAAGAAAATAAGACAGTACCAAAGCCGTGATCCCAGCATTGATGTGAATTACTGTGCCGCCAGCAAAATCTAGCACCCCCCAGTTCGCCATCAAGCCGTGCGGGCTCCAAATCAAGTGGACCAGTGGATAATAAATCAAGATACTCCACAACACGATAAACCAGGTCAGAAATGAAAAGCGCATCCGCCCGACCACCGCGCCGATAAATAAAGCTGGCGTGATGATGGCAAACATCATTTGAAATAAGGCGAAGGTGCCGACGGTGAGGTGATCGGGGCGCAAACTGTTTAAATTGACGCCATTCATAAATAAGCCTTGGACCTTACCGATGATGCCACCGATATCAGGCCCAAAGGCGAGTTCATAGCCGATGAGCGCCCACAGTAAAATGGCGATGCCGGTGATGTAAAACACGGAAAGCATCGTATTGACGACATTGCGTTTGGACACGAGGCCGCCATAGAAAAAAGCCAGGCCTGGCGTCATGAACCAAACTAAGACACTAGCAAGAATGACAAATGCGGTATTGGCAATACTCAAATTGGTTACCTCCTGAATAATGCGGGTTAACAGTTTTTGTTATTGTAAACCCACTTTTTGGTCTAGGCGATTTTGAAACCGATTGCGGGCGTTAACCACCTGACTGACAGCACAAGAAAACGCCGACCCAGCGGCGTTTAAAAATTTAAATTCAATGTGAGCAATCCTGACAGAATCGATTGACGCTATTTCAAACGGGCCCGTTCTTTGGTCAAGCGCCGATAAGCGCCATTGACCAAATTCACGTAAACTAAGAAGAACACGCCGATCGCCAAGAAAAGCATAAAGCAAGCCGCACCGATATCATCATTAAACATCATCGCTGGCGCAATCGACGCGATACACATGCCGATGCCAAACACCATGCCGATGGTGCGCGCGTGTTGATAAGCGTGTAACTCTTGTTGGGCCAGTTGACGGGTGGCTTTGGCAATCAATACCCGGCGATGTTTGTGGCCAGAATGACCTAAGCGTGGGGCGATGATCAGCATCACGCCAATTGCGGTCCCTAATAAGTAAAGCCCGGCGCCTAAGTCGTCATTGCCATGGTCAGATAAATAAATCGGCAAAGCCAGTGCCGCAATCAACGCGGCAATGCCCAATGCGGTGAGGCGGGCGCGATATTCATTCTGATGCCAAAAGCTGATGGCCGTTTGGCTGTCGATGCCTTTGGTAGTGGTTTGTTTCGTCATAGAAACTCCTCCAAATGAAGATTCAACTTTATCATACCCAGTTCGATGCTGGTGTGCGTCGGCCTTCAGACGAAATTTCGCGACGCCAATATCGATGTGATATTTAACTGGAAATATGAGGTCGTAACATAGATGTTGTGAATCCAGAAGTTAGTCAAACTAATGCAGAAAATATATGGGGGTATTAAAAATAGTATGATGATGCCAAGATATTTCGCGCGGCGTGATTGTATCGCCCGTAGAGACATCAATCTTGGTATCAACCTCACTTGCATAGATTTTCGCCCGCAGATGAATGCGAAATCCCGCATAGTCAGCGGCCACGCGAATGTCAGCGATTTTGGTAATCTGAATAGTGATTTCACCATCTGGTTCGTTCATGTCAGCAATTTCAGTGAAGACCTTGAGCACCTCGTCTTGATTAACTGGAAGCCCTTTGATTGACGTATCTATATCCCGCGTCGAACGCGTATCAACGCCGAGCATCGATGCAATCAAGAAGCCGCCTTTCAAAATTAAGTTGTCACGATATTGTGATTGAGAGATTCGATCTACAATTTCATCTAATACAACCTCTTGCATCAGCAGTTGAGGATCGAGATGTTTCTCCTTTGCTAAATTGCGTATTTTCGCCTTGAATTGTTGTCCGTTGGTAAAACCGAGTTTCATAGTAATACCTCCATATACGCTCTAATCTTGTCTTTCACCTTGAAAATATCTGCATACTCACTCAAGCGATGCAAGTCTTTCTGCTTCATCTGTGAGAAGACCACCATTGCTTGTTTGATCGTTTCTGCATCCGAAGCATCACGGGTTCGTAAAATATCACACAGCGTCCGTTCCACATTGTAAACACGAACTAAATGCTGTCCAGGACTTCTTACTTCTTCTACACCAAGTTCCTGCCACTCTAGTTTCTGCCGATACACCTTGACTGGGTACCGGTCGATTGTGGTTGGATGATAATTCTGTGGAAAATTCATCTCATACGTTCCCGGCGTTCGATCAATAATGCCATGTAAGAACAACGCTGTGTCTTTGAAATAAACACCTTTGCTGAATCGGTACTGCAATATATACATGTCGTCCTCAAATATCGCTGGATTAATATACACGCCACGATCCACTCGTTCTAACTTTCCTGCGCGCGTCAAGTCAACCAACAGGTGTGGATCAAGACCTGCCCGTTCAATCTGTTGTCGCGTGACCTGCCCGTTGTTCATTCGTAGCAATTTGTTTAAAGTGTCACCTTGCACTTTATCACCTCCACGTTTAAACACAATATTGCCACAATGCTATGTTTGAATGTGGAACTTTGATCTAAGGAGAGAGGTACAGAACTTGATTATTCCAAGAATGACTACTCGAACTAGATCAAGAGTACCACCACTGGCGACGCCGAAGACGCCTTTGCGACTGCATCGAACTGTAATAAGATGGCGATCACTGGCTGGAACTGACCGCTGATCGCACCATATTAGGAAAACCCGTGTACCTCTGGTTCAAAGCTGATATTTCCGGCGACGGCATGATTCTCACCTACCATGACTAGGCGCACCATTACTAATCGTCTACATGCCGACATCAAGACAAAGCCTTTTAAAGGAGCAAGACGATGACTACCCAATCTATTCAGCAAGGCTGCACCCTGCCGCCACGCGCGGCGTGCAACGCGAAAGCCGCAAGCGTGAGTGGCAGCGGTCGGCGCCAGCCGACCGCTTACCCCCAGTACTCTAACAGGGGGGTATTAAATACAACGTCTGTGCCTAAACACGGGGTAGAAAGGTTGCTATGACGGCGTTCATACGAAAATTAGCAAATTGTGGATGGCACCTCCAATCCACAATTTTTATTTATCAAGAAAGGAGTGACCCATTCGTACATGGAAGAATGGACAGATACGGTCAGGTCACGCCGAAAAAGACTGGGACTGACCCAAGTACAGGTTGCTCGCCGGTTAGGCGTGACCTCGCATCATTTCAGCCAAATTGAAAGTGGCAGGACTAACCCTAGTGCGTCGCTACAAATGGAAATCGACCGGCTGCTCAAGAACTGGAACGATGAACCGGAATTGACGTTGATGTTTGACTACATGCGCGTACGATTCCCGACAACTGACGCCAAGGCCGTGATCACCAAGATTCTCGGTCTGACCCCAGAACACCTGATATTTGAGGATCATGGCTTCTACGGCTATTCGGCCATGTATATCTTCTCAAACATTCAGGTCATGGTTGCGCCGATCGGTTCAAATCTCGGCACGTTGGTTGAGATGAAAGGCCAAGGCTGTCGCGAGTTTGAAGGTATTCTGCTTAGCCACGGTGAGAACTGGTACGACTACTTCCTACGGGTCGATGAAGCTGGCGGCATCTTCAAGCGGGTCGATATTGCGATTAACGACATGGTTGGTCTGCTGAATATCCCTGAACTGGTCGACAAGTGTCTGAACAACGAGTGCATCTCCGTCATGCGATCGTTCCAAGGGCTGCAATCAGGTAAGCTCGTGGATCTCGACGAGGCTGGCCGGGGCAATACGCTTTATGTCGGCACGATGAAAAGCGACGTGTACTTCTGCATCTACGAAAAGGCTGCCGAACAAGCTGCTAAGCGTGGTATCTCGATTGCTGACACGCCGATTATCAACCGGTTTGAAATTCGCTTAAAAAACGAGCGGGCCATCAAAGCGATTGAGAATATGCTGATTACCCGCGACGCTGAAAAGGTCGCGTTCGGTATCATCACCCGCTACATGCGCTTCGTGGATGAAGTCCCGGACAAAAGCCGCTTGAAGTGGCCGCTCAACGAACGGTGGGCATATTTCATCGGCAAAGGCCGTCAGCCAATTCGCCTGACTACTGACCCAAAGCCCTTTGACCTGAATAAGACCAAAGCGTGGCTCCAAAAACAAGTCATGCCCACGCTCAAGGTCATCAAGGAAATTGACAACTACTTCGGCACCACTGACTTGCAGCTCATGATCAAAGACGCCGAACTAACCGACAAACACCTCAAGCTGATTGAGCAACAGACTGTCGGTAGCGAGGAACTAGGAGGTGACATGTTTGGTCAATGACGTCCTTGCTTCCCACCCGCTGCGAGGCAAGGTATTCAAAGATTGCGTGCTGAACGTCTACGTCTACAAGGCCGCGCTAGTCGGTGTGGTCGAACACAAGAGGTACCGGCGCATTTGCGACATGAACAGCTTTGGCTTCACGGCACAAGACTACATCGCTTGGCGTCACCAGCAACAAGAACACCCGGCGGCATTGATTGGCCGCGATGGTCGCGCCTTGAACTACGGCGAGCTGCGCAGAATGCTTTATCAAACCGCCGAAGAATCAGGCTGGCCGGTCTTCGCTGCACCAGTGGAAGACCTGTTTTTCGATTAACAAACTTGGTCGCGATTGACCGCGCCAAAACAATCGCAATTCAAAAAGGAGTGATGGTCACAAATTCAACTAAAGGAGTATCAACGCAATCGAACTAGACGTCATCTACAATCGCGATTGTCTGGAAGGTATGGCGGACTTACCGACAGCCTCCATCGACATGATCCTATGCGACTTGCCGTATGGCACCACAGCCAACGCTTGGGACAAGGTGATCCCGTTTGAATACCTATGGGGTCAATACGAACGGCTCATCAAACCTCAAGGCGCGATCGTGCTTACCGCAACCGAACGCTTCTCTGCGGACTTAGTGCAATCAAACCCAGCCTTGTATCGCTACAAGTGGGTTTGGATCAAGAATACAGTCACCAACTTCGTCAATGCCAAGAACCGCCCGTTATCCCGTTTCGAGGAGATTCTCGTCTTCTCAAAATCGGGTACGGCCAACTTTGGTAACTCCCCTGATACCAAAGGCATGAATTACTTCCCCCAAGGACTGCTCCCCTATAACAAAGCCGTCAACTCGCGTAAGTATGAAAATTCCAATCAGTTGCACCCGTGGAACGCACCTGACAGTTACACGCAAGAGTGGACGAACTATCCGTCTGACGTACTCAACTACAAGGCTGATCGCACCGGCTGGCACCCGACGCAAAAGCCTGTCGATCTTTTTGCCTACCTCATCAAGACTTACACCCAACCCGGCGAGATTGTGCTGGATAACTGCATGGGGTCTGGCACCACCGCGATTGCCGCAATGGACACTGACCGTCATTTCATCGGTTATGAAATTAGTGAAGAATACTCGCGGCGTGCCCTTGATCGCATCAGGCACCACCACGCAACTCAAACCGAGCTTTTCTGATTCGTTCTCCCGTGATCCGGTCGCTGCTGACCGCGCCCAAACAGCGGCAATTTTGAAAGGAGCCCTGGTCACAAAACTAAAAATCAAAGGATGATTATTATGAATTTCGGACAAAACTTGTTTAACTGGTTCACCTCCAACGCCCAGAGCTTGGTGCTGATGGCGATTGCCATTATCGGGGTCTACCTCGGCTTCAAGCGCGAGTTTTCCAAGCTGATCGGCTTCTTAGTCATTGCGATCATTGCCGTCGGGTTGGTGTTCAACACCGCCGGGGTCAAAGACGTACTGCTGAACTTGTTCAACCGCGTCATGGGGGCTTAGCCTATGGACGACATCAAAGTCTTTATTGCCAATCTTGGCAAGTATAACGAGGGCGAGATTGTCGGCGCATGGTTCACGCCGCCAATCAACAACGAAGAACTCGCTGAAAAGCTAGGTCTGAACGACCAGTACGAAGAATACATGGTTCAGGACTACGAAGGCCCCGTTGTCTTTAGTGAGTATTCAACGATTGGTGAAATCAACGAAGCTGCCGCAGCCGTTGAAGCATTGAAAGGCACCGAGATTTACCCGGCCATCAAAGAGCTTATTGGCGAATGGTACGACAACGTGATCGAACTCGCCGCACACAAGGACGACATCGCCTGTTATCACGTCGCGAACATGGCGGAGTTGGCCGAAGAACTAGCTGATGAAGGTTGGTTCGGTGACATTCCGCCACAAGTCGAAAACTACATCGACTATGCCAAGGTCGGACGTGACCTCGAAATTGAAGGAGGTTTCGTTGAAACACCTTACGGCATCTACCAATTATTAGACTAAATCTCTGGGCTGGCGCTGTAAAAGGCGTCAGCCTTTTTATCTCACTACGAAAGGAGATCACATGAAGAAAGTCAGATCCTACACCAGCATCTGGTCGGTGGAAAAGGTGCTGTATGCCATCAATGACTTGCAACTACCGTTCCCAATTACTTTTACGCAAATGACGTGGTTCATCGTCAGTCTGTTTGCGGTCATTTTGCTGGGCGACTTGCCGCCACTATCATTCATTGACGGCGCGTTTCTCAAGTACGTCGGCATTCCGGCTGGGCTAACGTGGTTCATGAGCCAGAAGACCTTCGACAACAAGAAACCAATGGGATTCTTGCGGTCGGTGATCAACTATGCCATTGCCCCGAAGCTCACCTATGCTGGCAAACCCGTGAAGTCGCAAAAAGAGAAACAAGACACATCGGTGACCTACGTTTGGAGGTACCACAATGAAATTTCCAATTAAATATATTGAGGACAATTTGGTCTGGAACACAGACAGCGAGTGCTTTGCCTATTTTGAACTGATCCCGTACAACTACTCGTTTCTAAGTCCCGAACAGAAACAACAAGTCCATGAGAACTTCCGCCAACTGATCTCCCAGAATCGTGATGGCAAGCTCCATTTATTGCAGCTCGCCACCGAAGCCAGTGTCCGGGACACCCTCGATCGCTCAAAGAAGTTGGTCAAAGGAACGCTTAAAGACATCGCCTTCCAGCATATTGACGGCCAAGCCGAAGCACTGACCGAAAACCTCGGTGACAACCAAGTGGACTACCGCTTCTTCATCGGCTTTAAGCTGTTGCTGAACGACGCAGAGGTTACCGCCAAGTCTATCTTCAAGGATATGTCCTTGGGCATTCGGAACTTCTTCGCCGAGTTCAACACAACGTTCGCTGGTGATTTCTTCACCATGAACAACGCGGAGGTAGAACGCTACGCCAAGTCTGCAAAGTTTCTCGCCGAGAAGATTGGTCGCCGGTTCAAAGTGCGACCACTCGACAAAAACGACTTCGGCTATCTGCTGGAACACCTCTACGGCATGACTGGGAAAGATTACGACGATTATGAGTACCACTTGCCCCGCAAGAAGTCTAAGCGCGACACGATTATCAAGCGCTATGACTTGATCAAACCAACTCGGTCACTAATTGAGCAGCACCAACGCTCGATCAAGATCACCCACGGGCTGGATAGCAGTTACGTGACGTACCTGACACTTTCCGACATCGTGGGTGAGCTCGAATTTCCCGGCAGTGAGATCTTCTATTTCCAGCAAAGTCAGTTCAATTTTCCAATCGACACCAGCTTGAACGTTGAGATCGTGACGAACAAAAAGGCGCTGACCAAGGTACGCAACAAGAAGAAAGAATTGAAAGACCTCGACGAACACGCTTATCAGTCTGGCAACGAGACGACACGTGGCGTCAGCGACGCTTTGGATTCAGTCGATGAACTTGAAAGCAACCTTGATCAGACTAAAGATGCCATGTACAAAATCAGCTACGTCATTCGCGTAGCTGGGCGGAGTGAAGACGAAATGAAGCGCCGTGCCGATCAGCTACTCGACTTCTACGACAGCCTCAACATCAAGCTCGTGCGACCGTTTGGCGACATGTTGGGGCTACACAGTGAGTTTATCCCTGCCTCAAAACGCTATATCAACGACTATATCCAGTACGTCACCAGCGACTTCATCGCATCACTGGGCTTTGGCGCGACACAATCGCTCGGTGAAAAGGAAGGTATCTACATCGGCTACAACGTAGACACCGGGCGCAACGTGTATCTCCAACCAGATATTGCGGCGCAAGGCATCAAGGGCACTGTCACCAACGCCTTATCCGCCGCCTTCCTCGGCTCACTAGGTGGTGGGAAGTCCTTCTCCAATAACTTGCTTGTCTACTACGCCGTCCTTTACGGCGCGCAAGCATTGATTCTTGATCCAAAGTCGGAACGTACCGGCTGGGCGGAGAACTTAGACTTTATGGAAAACGAGATCAATATCGTCAACCTGACCAGTGAGGAACAAAACCGTGGGCTGCTTGACCCTTATATCATCTTGTCTAATTTAAAAGATTCAGAATCGTTGGCCGTTGACACCCTAACCTTCCTCACGGGGATCTCAAGCCGCGACGCCGACCGCTTCCCGACGCTGCGCAAGGCGATTCGGGCGGTGACGCAAGCACCCGAACCGGGGTTGTTGAAAGTCATTGATGAACTCCGCCGCGAAGACACGCCTATTGCGCGCAACATTGCCGATCATATCGAATCCTTCACGGACTACGATTTTGCGGCATTGTTGTTCTCTGACGGAACGGCGCGGCGGACAATCGCGCTTGACCGCAAAATCAACATCGTACAAATCGCAGACTTAGTGCTGCCGGATGCCGACAAGACGCAGGAAGAATATATCACTGCGGAAATGTTATCCGTCGCCATGCTCATGATAATCAGCACGTTTGCGATCGACTTCATTCACCAAGACCGCGCCCAGTTCAAGATTGTGGACTTGGACGAAGCTTGGGCTTTCTTGAACGTGGCACAGGGTAAGGCATTGTCCATGAAGCTAATTCGTGAAGGCCGCTCCATGAATGCCGGGGTCTACCTCGTCACTCAAAATGCGGACGACTTACTCGACGAAAAGATGAAGAACAACATTGCGCAAAAATTTGCCTTCCGTAGTACCGACATCACGGAAATCAAGAATACGCTGAACTTCTTTGGCCTCGACGCCGAAGACGAAGGCAATCAAAACCGGCTCCGGTCACTAGATAATGGGGAATGTTTATTCCAAGACATCTGGGGGCACGTCGGCGTGCTGCACTTTGACTATATCTTTGAACACCTACACCACGCCTTTGACACTCGGCCACCGAAACCCGTGGAGGTGATTGCTGATGACGAAAGCTAACCGTCGGCGGCTTCTGCTGTTCCTCGGTATTGTCGCGGCATTCATGTTGGTGCTAGTGCTCGCTGGCGGACAATCGGTACACGCAGCGGGACTGGTAGACGATCGGTCTGGCGGCGCCAATGAGTATTCAAAGTACCCGTTGTCACACTATCAACTCGACTATTTCGTTGATACGAGTTGGGACTGGCTCCCGTGGAACTGGGGCGATGGTATCGGCAAAAGCGTTTCTTATGGCCTGTATGCCATCACCAACTTTTTGTGGACACTTTCTGTCTACCTCTCAAACGCAGCGGGTTACTTGATCCAGCAAGCCTATTCGCTGGACTTCATCAAAGATACGTCAGACGCGATTGGAAAGAATATGCAGCTCTTGGCCGGGGTGTCAAAAGATGGCTTCACCACTGACGGCTTTTACCCGGGCTTGCTCCTGATGATCACACTCGTCGTCGGTATCTATGTGGCCTACACGGGCATCATCAAGCGTGAAACCTCTAAAGCCATTTCGGCGATCGTCAACTTCGTAGTGATTTTCATCACGTCAGCCAGCTTTATCGCCTACGCACCAGATTACGTCAGCAAAATCAATGAGTTTAGTTCAGACATCAGCACCAACGCGCTCAACACTGGCTCCAAGATGATTATGGGCACTGATACAGCCACCGATAAATCAGGCGTCGACGCGATCCGTGACACTCTGTTTGAAATTCAGGTGAAGCAGCCGTGGACACTTTTGCAGTTTGGCGACAGCGACGCTGATACCGTTGGCAAGGATCGCGTAAACACGTTAATGAAAACCGACCCGTTTGGCGACAAAGGCAAAACCCGTACCGACGTGGTCAAGGCTGAAATTGAAGACAACGATAACGAGAATCTCTCGCCAACTATGACGATCAATCGCCTTGGTACCACGACCTTTGTTGTCCTGTTCAACATTGCGATCACCTTGTTTGTCTTCTTCCTGACGGCAATGATGCTGTTCAGCCAGATACTCTTTATCATCTACGCGACGTTCTTACCGGTGTCGTTCTTACTCGCTATGCTGCCGTCCTTTAACGGATTGATGAAGCAGAACATTATGAAGCTTTTTAACACCATCATGACACGAGTTGGCGTGACGCTGGTGATCACGATGGCGTTCTCGCTATCGGCAATGGTCTACGGATTATCGGCCACCTCACCGTTCTTCCTCGTGGCCTTCCTGCAAGTTACCATCTTCGCCGGTATCTGGATGAAGCTCGGCGACCTGATGGGCATGATGCAGCTACACAGCTCTGACGCCCAGCAAGGCGCACAACGCTTCTCGCGTCGTGGGAACCGCATGCTACGACAGTTCGTCGGTAGTGCCATGGGTGGCGCAATGGCCGGACGCTTCTTGTCGCGGGGCTATGGCAAGGGGCGCGGAACACCGCAGCTCCCGACAGGAACGCAACGCGAACAGACTGCGGACGCCACGAAACCGCAACAACCCAAGAAGCCACGCAGCCAACGACTGGGTGAGAAACTTGCCGATGTATCTGATGTCGGCAACAAGCTCAAGGACAAGACTAAACGCGGCCTTGATCAGGTGAAGGACGCACCAACCAACGTTTTATATGGTCTGCATCGTGGTAAGCAACTGACTAAGGAGGCCGCCGAAACTGCGAAGGACAGCTTCAAGGGGCGGCGTGAGGCCAATCAGCAGGAACGCGACAAACAGCTTGAGCAGCGGCGCAAGCAAATGCAAGAACGCAAGCTCGCGATCAAGCCTAAAGCTGATCCTGAAAAGCCAAAACCAACGGCTACCAAGCCGCCGGTTGAACCAACTCGTAAGCCAACAACTGCCACCCCTCCCAAGCCAAAGCCGGAACAAACTGATACCAGTGGGCAACCTAAGCGTGCTGCCAAGAAGCCAACATCAACTCGGCCTCCACGTCCAGCCACGAAGCCGCAAGCAGAACCCACCATCACACCACACCAAGAACCCACTCCGCCAACGGATAAAACCAAGAAACCACTGACCCTCGTTTCCGAAAAGCCAGCCAAGCCACGCAACCCAAAGCCACAGCGGATCAAAAAGGCTAAGGGGCATAAGAAGCGATGAAACTATGGCGCTGGTTAGCGCTTGCCGCACTCCCGATACTGTTGATTGGCGGTCTGTTTTTTGCGGTCGTTGCCTCTGATGACGACGAAGACCAGCCTGCCTCTGCAATCACAGCCGACGCGATGAACTTATCCGCTGAAGTTTACAAGCATAAGCTGACGGTCGAAAAGTATTGTAAAGAGTTCGGCATTTCAGACCAGGTGATGGTGATACTCGCCATCATGCAGGTCGAATCTGGCGGCAAGGGTGGCGACGTGATGCAAGCTAGTGAATCGCTGGGACTGCCGGTCAACACGCTAGATACCGAAGCATCCATCAAGCAAGGCGTGAAATATTTCGCGTCGCTGTTAAAAAGCATGAAAGCTGCGGGCGTGGATCTCAACACTGCGATTCAAAGCTACAACTATGGTGGCAGCTTTATTGACTACGTTGCTAAGCACGGCAAAAAGTACACGCTTGAGCTGGCAACATCTTTTGCTAAAGAAAAGTCTGGTGGTAAGAAAGTCACCTACACCAACGCGGTTGCTAAGGATGGTTGGCGCTATGCCTATGGGAACATGTACTACGTGTCGGTCATCTCGCAATACCTTGTCACAGGTGGTGCGAAATTCGATGACAAAACGGTGCAAGCCATCATGGACGAAGCGCTCAAATATCAAGGCACTCGGTATGTGTTCGGCGGCTCAACACCGACAACAGGGTTTGATTGTTCCGGGCTGACCAGTTGGTGCTACGGCAAAGCTGGGATCAAACTCCCCCGCACCGCTCAAGCACAATACGACGCCACGGCACACCTGAACATCAAAGACGCCAAACCCGGTGACTTAGTGTTCTTCCACTCAACCTATGACACTGCCGACTATGTGACCCACGTTGGAATCTATGTCGGCGGCATGAAGATGTACAACGCAGGTGATCCGCTCGGCTACGCTGACTTGAACTCAAGCTATTGGCAAGCCCATCTGATCGGCGCTGGGCGTGTGAAGAAGTAGGTGAAGCCAATGGATCAAAACGGTATCGGTTACTTTGACTGGATGGATCTCATCACCAACACCTATGACGATGCACTGCAAAAGGCACACGTCGATCTCAAATTCGGTGACAACCGCGCACTACGCAACAAGGAACTCGACTTTGCGTCAGGCGAGTGGGAACGCATCAAGTTCTTCAAACAACGCCTGCCCAATACCGACGACTTGTGCCACGTTCTTGATCGCTTCGTTGATCGAATGCCGGAAATGGAATACGGCCACCGACGCGAGTATCGCCTCGCTGTCGCGCATGAAGTAGCCGTTGATCGATGGCTCAAAGGCAAAGTGTTTGCACCAGAAGACCGCAAGTATATCCTCAACCGCGAACGCTACTTGGCCGAAGAATACTTCAACAATGACCGTGAACTCTGTCAGTATATCGAAACCGACTATGAAGGCTACAAACGAATCTCGCTGCAACGCCTGTTCGTACGGTTTCTCGATATTTACAATGACTTTTACCGCTGCTATGAAACTAGAAAGGACAAGGTGAACGAACCTTGAGTAAAGACAAAACCCAAAAGAACGGCTGGTTCAAGAAGAAGCCAGCCGCCCCAAAGCCACCTAAAATTAAGCACCGCGGCTTGCGCCGTCCGGTTACGCTACTTTGTTGGGCGGTGTTGATCAGTAGCACCAGCTTCGGTGTCTACAAGAACATGACTGCCATCGACACCCACACGGTGCATGAAGTTCAGGTGATCAAGACCAAGGTGATCGACACGCACGCCTTGGCGACCTTCACTACCGACTTCGCTAAGCTCTACTACTCGTGGCAGCCAAGCCACGAAACCCTCGACCAGCGGCAGAAATCCTTACAGCCGTATCTCGTGGAGCAACTGCAATCGCTTAACGCAGATACGGTGCGGAGCGATATTCCCACCACGGCCACGGTTAGTGAAGTTAAGGTCTGGGACGTGAGCAAGGCAGCCAAAGATACGTTCCGCGTACTATTTACGGTGAAGCAAGACCTCACCAAGGGTAAAGACAAGAAAACCGTGACTAGCACCTACACCATCAACGTCATGCAAAATGACAACGGCGATATGGTGGTCACTAAGAACCCAACCATCGCGGCTGAACCATCGACGGCCCGGATCAAGCTCCCAGATACCCAGTCTGATAACACGGTAGCCAGCAGCACCGTAGACGACGTAAACAAGTTCCTCAAAACGTTCTTCGCTTTGTACCCGCAAAGTGATCGCAACGAACTCAAGTATTACGTCAAGGACGGCACGCAGCCAATCGAACGCAACCTTAAGTTCGTGGAACTTCTAGATCCAGTCTTTAAGCAGACTAAGCTCGGTTTGACTGTCACGTTATCTGTGAAGTATCTCGACACTGACAATGACATGAGCCAAATATCGCAATACACCTTGATCCTATCCAAGCCAAACAATAACTGGATTATCACCAACGGTATCTAAAAATAATGCCCGGCACGCCCCCTTCGCTTAAACCAACGTGGTGGGGTGTGCCGGGTATCTTTATGCACTCTAGAATTAGCTTAGATCCCGTCAGTGATAAACCAATTTCTACCTTGTTCAAAGATAATCTTGGTGTATTGCGATTTCTAGGAATCAACGACCATAACGTTGACCGCGTAAAACGTGATCTGCATGTGCTAACGTTTCATCTACAAAGTGAAGAATATGCGGGTCGTCAAGTCGTCGTCATCCCGTCCAGGTCAGACCCCATCCCAATCATCGCCATAGGCATACTGTTCGTCCTCAATCCACTCGTCGTTGTCTTCCGATTTATCCCGCTCCTCGGCGTTAGCCAGATCAAAAACGTCATTCGCCTCAGCCGCTTCGTCCCCCGGCATTAAGTCCTCAGGCTCACTGTCATCCTCTCCCGCAATCTGCCGGCGCACTTCCTGCTGCACCAGCTCGGCGAAAACCTCGCTCATCCCCTTCTCGATCCCGCGCTGAATGGCCTGCGTCGCCGCCAAATTCAGTTCGTCACTGATGGCTTTCGTCAGCGCCTCAGTCCGCTGCTGCCCGCGATGCTTGCGCTTGCTTCTAGGTTTACTCATCCTACCCACGCCTCCAATAATTGTGCCGCCCGGCTGCGCACCGGCTCGGGGACCCGCGCATCATCCGCAAATTGTCGCACCCACTGCTGCGTGATTCGCGCCGCACGCCTAGCATTAGCCGTCCTCGGAATGCTGTTCTGCGGGCGCACCGCACTTAGCTTGGCCATCACGACCGCATCGACTGCATCGCGCAGCCCACCGGTTGCACCTGTCCGAGCGAGCAGGTACTGGTTAAGCCCCACCGCGTTGACCGCAACGCTCGCCCGTGTGTGCTCGAGCCACTGCCTGATATTTTCCTCATCCGTATCCGCCACCTGCGTGAGGTGACCATCTAAAAATAGCAACATATAACCGCTTCCAATCATTGTATTTAAAAAGTCGTACACCGAAATGCACGACTTAAAAGAAGCTAGTCTGCATCCGTCTATGGTGGGGCACGTTGCCTTTCGGTACGTTGCCGGTTGGTCACTGTGCATAGCCACTACCAACACTCTTGATACATGTACGATATTTTTATGTGTTCATTGTAGTTCAATCAGCTGGGCCTGTCAATGTCAGCTGACGCCTTTTCACTGCTGGGTGCCCACTATTTTTTGGTGTAGGTGACACCCTTAGCCATTGCGTAATCACCGCTTGCGGCATCGATGGTGAACGCCTTCTTATCGCTGGTCAGCGTTGCGGTCATCGTCTCGTCGCCGAGCTTCATCTCCAGCTTCTGTGCCTTGATCTTGTAAGTACCTTTGGTCGTCTTCGACCCGTCTGCGTGCTCGGTCACCTCGCCGCCCTTGAAGGTCAGCGTGTCTGTGTTCTTTAAGAATAGTGGCTGTTCAACTAGGCTGCCATATTCTTGATGCTAGTAGTAAATTTGTACCAGAAACGATAGGTTTGCCCTTCGTTCGTGGTTGAAATCAAAATTGGTATAGCAAACACCCGCAAGAACGTCAGGGCATTGCTTAATACCATTGCCTGATCGATCTTGACGGCCAATGACTCAGCCGTTCGGGTATTCACTAAGTGTCCAGGCCTACTGACCCTTTGAGAAAGGCAAATCGGCGTTCAATGGCACCACGACGGTTCTCTGCATCCGTATCCTGTCGGCGTTTCTTGGCATCGACATGCTTTGGCTTTGCGCCCAGTTTAGGTCCGCAAAGGGTGATACCTAGATCTTTACACAACTTGCGATTGTCGCGGTTGCGGTAAAGTGTATCCGCCAATACCTCATCTGAGTAATGGCCATGCAAATCAAAGTAATGATCCAAGGTCGCTTCAAAGTCCTTACTTTCATTGAAAGCACTGAATTCAAAGCGCTCAATATCAACGATACCTTCGCTTAATGAAGCGTCGATTTTGGCACCAAACTCAACTTTAGCTTTCGCCTTACCGCGCTGGATCGGTCGAATATAAGGCTGTTGGAGACTAATAATGCGGTCTGCGACATGGTGAATCTTGTGTGTAAACATGTGCCACTGTTGGTCAAACAAGATTCGGATGACACCCAATCGTACTGCTTGCTTGGCGGTTAAGATCGCTCCGGCATCGATGAATTCGTTGATGTAGCGCAAATCACGGCGGACATATTGAAGTTGGGCTTTGACTTGCTTGTGAACGGATTGTTTTTGGCTCTTTGGATGGCGTGAGAAAGCCGTCCAAACTTGTTTGGCCTCACGCTTGTACATGCGTGGATTTGGAACATTCAGTTGATGCGCCATGTCAATGGCCATGTCTTCAAGATTCTGGCGGGCTTGATTGAGCAGCGAAGTGTCTTGAGGATAACGGATTTTTACCGGGATCGCTGTGGCATCCGTGATCATGACGTCAACTTTGAACGGCACCACCGCTTCGATCTTGGCACGAAGCCAATCATTGATAATGTTTCTGACCAGTTCAGAGATATCCGCGATCCGCTTGCGGAAGGTACACAGGCTGGTGTAGGCGAAGGGTTTCTCTGCTCGGTATTCTGAAAGTCCGATGAAGTACTGATAAGCCGGCGTGTCTCGAATGGCGTCAACGACACCGCGATCGGTTAGTTTCATTCGATTCTGAATCAGTCCAGCGCCATAAAGCATCCGAAATGGCTTGGCCGCTCGCCTAGTACTTTTCTTGGAAAACTCCAATTGGTATGCCTCATCCAGTTCTTTCCACGGGAAAATATCGGCCAAGCGCACCCACTCGTTATCTGGACTGAGCGGTGTGTTCAGGCCGCAACCAAAGGATTCAAAAGAGAGTTGGTGGGGACTTTGACGATAAACCATGGATAAAACCTCCGAGTGAATTTCGTAAATGCACGGGAAATGTCTGAAAACCGGAATTTCGTATGCATTTATTATATGACAGTAATGACCTAAAATCACTAGTATCAAATGCTACACGTTTTTGAACAGCCACTAAGTATATAATTAAAAGGTTGAGTGTTATATCTTTTATTAATTGTATAGTTTCCATCACTTATACCTCCCCATCACAATGTCCTTAACTTCCTGCAAGTAATCGTCAGTATATTCAGGAACAAGCAGCTGACCATCTATTGCATCCAGCATCACTTTTTCTTTATCTTTTAGTTTCTTGTAAACTATCCTGTCGATAAAGCCCATATGTGCAACATCGCCCTTGGTCATCAAATAGTAGTACCTTGTGTATTGATTAGCTGGTAGTCCCAGACGGTTAATCCGATCTCGGGACTGCAACATGAAGGTCAAATTAAAGTTGTATTCGAAGTAAACCGCGTCGTGTACAGTTTGATGCAACGAAATGGATTCTCCTAAAGTGTTAGGATTCGATACCAGTACTTGTGCATTACCGGTCCGGAAATTATTAATCATTCCTTCTCGATCCTGTTTTGGTGTCGCTCCATAAACCAAGGTAGTTTTAATGCCCATGCCATTAAGAGTATCAGTAATCTTTTGCATGGTACCGACAAACATCCCCCACACCAGGACCTTTTTGCCTTGACTGACCAGCTTATCAATCAGATCAATGCCCATTTCAAACTTAGGCGCCTCTATCTTAGTTAAATCATATTTCTTATAAGCTTCTCCGCTACTGGAATTCTCTTTTTCAACCGTGGCCGTCTGTTTATCCCACACTCCAGAATCAGCATCTACCAGTCCTAGTTCTTTGTAGTTGATGTTAGTGCTCAGCAACACCGGGTTTGTCGAAGCCTGAAGTAACCTGATAAAGGTTGCCAATGTTCCGTTTTCATTTTCATAAATTGCCTGTGCCAGCAGCTCCTGATTTTTTGATGGAGCTACTTCTTTAATAATATCTGGATCCGGTTTAGGAACCTGAAGATCCTGCTTGTTGGTCCGCCAGAAAAATGGTGATAACTTCTTATTAACATCTTCTGGATCAATATTATTAAGAGTAGTCAGATCCCAGGCAAAGAATGAAGAGTATTCATCAGGATACATTAAATGCAAGAAATTATAAATATCTCTAAAACCATTTGGAATCGGTGTTCCAGTTAACACATATCGATAATGTGGTGCCCTACTGAGACTGAGAGCAGCTTTAGCTCGCTGGCCACCGACGCCTTTAACCCGGTGAACCTCATCAAAGACCAGCATCGTTTTCGAGTCCAACAAGTCATTGATGATATTTAATTTGCTCTGCAAGGCTTCGTAGTTGATCGTGATCACATCTGCCTTAATCCAATCATGCTTAATGGCTCCGACATTATTGTTGTACTTTTTGTCCCGCATATTGAGATAATGAAGTTCTCGCTTCGGCCCAAAGACCTCTTGAAATTCTGTCCGCCACGCAGCAAAAGCATTCAATGGAGAAACGACTAACAGCTTATCAACTTCATTAACTCTAGGACTAGATAAGTAAGCAAAAGTGCCATACATCATAGCAGTTTTGCCAGCACCTGGCACCGAAAAGTTAGCAGCTCGCTTCATGATAGTCATGAAGAAGCTGGCCTTTTCTTGTTCAGGCTTTAATGGCCGGGTAATTTCTTGACTGACAATCGCCCTAAAATTGTCAAACTCTTGCTGCCAACGAGGATCGCCCTCTTTAATTGTTAACCCCGCTTGGCTTTGCTCTTTAATGTAGTATTGACGTTGCTGCACAAACTGATTGAATTTGCTACTTGTTTTGACTTCTGGTAATCCTTTTCGTTTTAGTCGCCGATTAAGCTTTTTAACTAATTCCAGCAGCTGAATATAAGTCAAATCTTCCTTAAAATTACGTTGCTCAGGATCCTTAAAATATGGAGCGAAAATAGCTAATCCGCGTTGGGCAACCTTGGTTTCCAGTGTATGGTGATCATCATCTACCAGTTGAAACAAGCCGTCATCATTCTTGATAATGATTGGATTATCTGATTTCATCCCCATACTTGCTGAACAACTCCTTACTCAATTGGTTTAGGTCACGCATATATTTCTGCAGTTCCTTTAGTTGATCTTCACTAACCTCGTTGTAACGAAGACTCCCAATCAGGCCACCATCTTCATTTAAGTCGTGGTAGTACTTCACATTCTGCTTTATATTGCGAATGAACTTATCTACAGACTCACTATTACTGGCATTTCGCATATAGGTGTCAAAGGTATCACCAAGCTCTTCAACGGTTTCGTTTTCATCCGTCAAACTCTGCATCAGATCAGAGGTAGTGTGAATTTCCTCGTCCTGAAGTGATTCTGAAAGATCATCAACCATGTCAGCTACATCACCATTGAAATCTTCATTGTCAACACTATTAACGATATTTTTACCGTATTCACGAATATGAGTCCTGGCTGTATTACCACTAACGCCAACATGAATTTGATAAAGAATCACGCCAAAATATGAATTCATCGTTTCATTCTTGCGAATTTGAGATTCAGGATCGTCGCCAAAATTCTTAGATAACGATTTACCCATTTCATAGAAAAGTGACCACACTTTACTTTCCTTGATAATGTTGAAATTATTCTCTGAAGCACCAATAAATTCCAGAAACTTCTTCATATAGACCGCACCATCATAATATTTTTTAACTTCTGTTGGTCGCTTATGAGAATCAGCTGCGTAATCGGCCTGAGTCATAATTGGGTCATCACCGCTAGTGGTTTGGTAAATATCCACAGCCAGATCAACTGGATCATAATCTTGGCGCTCTTCAACACCCATCTGAATGGCTAACTCTAGCTTTTTGATCTTAGCACGCTCAGTAGTGTTACCATATGAAAACGGCAAAACAACAGCTTCAAAATATACTGTCCTGCCAGTAGATTGACGAATATTACGTAATGCCGTATAGCGACGATTGCCATCTACAATCCGTCCGTCATCCAGTACGTACCCATAAACTTGCTGACCAGACTCTTGTATCGATTTTTCTGTCTGCTTCAAGGCTGATGAATTGTCTTGTTCGATTAATTTAGCAACAAAATTGTTATATTGCGGATCTTCTTGATCATTGGCTGGATGCAATTCATCCTGATACTGTGAAATACCGGTTGCAATCCGACCATTTTTGTCATTGTAATAGACATATTCTAGTGGAATCTTGTAAACATCCAGCGTTTCAGAGCTAACCCCATCAACCTTAATCGGTAACTTGGGCTTGGCACCAGTTTTCTCTAACTTTCCTTCTTTAGCTAATTCGATTAGCGACAACATTTTAGTTCAACTCCCCATTCTCCAATTTATTGATCAAATCATGCACTTCTTGCTCACTAGTAGCCATCTGATAGTAAACCCCAGATTCCTTTAAATGATCAAAGTACTTTTGTTGAATAATCCGGATTTCTTCATCACCTAAACGCATGTTTTCAGCTTTAGTTTCAATCACCAAATAGATCGGCTTACTACCATGCTCAATCTTAAAAATAAAGTCCGGTGTCGTCGTCCCGTTATCGAAACGTGGAATTTTGATTGCTTTCTTTGGTAGCTTGCCAAAGACACTGATCTTAGGTCCATATGAGCGCTGCAAAATTTTCAATTCTGGATCCGCACTGTCATAACGCAGTGGTGGTCGATCATATAAGTATTTTTCATCAGAATTCGAATTTGACTGATATACGCCCAGAACACTAGCAGGAATTGAATCTACAAATTCATGTTTCTCGGCATTATAAATCGAGGTAGAGGCTGAAAACTTCAAAGGTTCATAACTATAAGAAGTTTTGATTCGTTCGTTAAATTGATTGTTAAATGTTCGTATTAAGTTCCCCAGTGTCTTTTCATTGATATAGTTGGTATTGTTCCTTAACCTCTTAATTGCTTTAATCATTAGGCTATTCAACAAGTTAACTGACAAGTCAGTTTGCATAGCCAAAATTTTGAGAAACTTACCATATTTCATAGTTAAATATTCAGTACTATAGTCCGCTTGTGTCTCTTTGACAATAGCATTACCGCTAGTAGTATCAACCTCTTGATGAACCATTTGCGGACGTTGCAAAACAAAAATCTTATTATCGCTATCGTTAAATACGTTCCAAGCCACCGTTTCAGCATCCTTGTTCACTGACGGATCAAACCTAATCATTTGACGTTTAGCTAACTGCAACCACAAATTCTTCAGTTGCTGCCAGTTCTGCTTGCGCAGCTTAACCACAGTATTATCCTTAGAATTCTTGTCACGAACTTTACCCTGAGCAACTCTCGTCTGTTGTTCAAGTTCAGGATAAAGTTGACATAAGGCATCATAGCCAGACATGTTTTGACCATCAAGTTTAACTTCGTCCTTAAACTTATTAGAACGGTTAATCACATTATGATCATCCAAATCATCAAGCAACTGATCCTCATCAAATTTAGGGTCAGTTTTTTGTTTGGCTTCCACAATCAACTTGATCATGTCATCAGTCAGCTCTTCTTGGTTTAGCTTAATTGGTGAATCATCATTAATTTCACCCACTAACTTTTGAGCAAAATCTCGTTCATCATAACCAATTAAGAAAGACAATCGACTCTGCCACTCATCCTGATTCAGGCGGTGACCTGTTTCATCAACTGGCAACCGCAAACCACGACCAACTTCTTGAATTTTGCTAATTTCAGATCCAGAAGTTCGTAGCTTAGCGATAGTAAAGACATTCGGATTGTCCCAACCTTCACGCAGCGTCCATTTAGAAAACAGAAAACGGCGGGTTAACCAGTTACCATCTTTATCCTTAAAGCTGAGCAGTTTTTCCTTATTACTTAGGATATCTTCAACTTCAGCCTGAATGTCGGCATCAGAACTGCCTCGATCTTCACTGAAGTAACCGGCATAAACATCCTGATGTTCTGACTGCAAACTCTTCAAGGTAGCCTGTAAGAAGGAGCGGTACTCTTTTTCCCGATTATCAATCGCCAATTCAAAACGATCAATTAATTTTTTGAGTTTCTTGGTTAAAATATCCTCAAAGTGCTGAGCAAGCCAACCCTTACCACTGTTTTCGCCACGGAAGCTGGAAATACTATCAATAAAGAATAAGGATAGAGTCTTAATCTTTGGAGCATTCTCCCCTGAATTTAAACGTAGGAAGTTTTCTTCCTCAGCCTTAAAGTGGCAATCTAATGCCTGTGAGATAATTTCATCCTGATAGTTTTCCGCAAAGGTACCAGGGATCAATTTCATATCTTTGGATAAAGCCAAACCATTAGAAAGTTCCCGGTCAGTCCCACCAGCGTAAGTAATATTGCCTTCAAAGCCAGCATCCACATCAGCCAGATTTTCACCTACGTTTAATGGATAGTCTTTGCCACCCTTGGTCAAAACTAATTCTTTAGCTTTGACTTGCTTAACTTTATACCAGTTATTTGCCTGTTCTTCTGGCATATCAGGATAATCAATATCGATACCCTTAACCAGGCCTTGGTTAAAACTGTCCACGGCGTCCAAGTTAAATTGAGGTTCACCACGATAGTAATCAACCTTAGTGACTTTGTTATTACCCCGACCAGTAGTCGTTTCTGGAAAAGTAGCACCAAAGCGGACAATTAATTGAGGGTTCATCTCTTCGATATCTTCGTAGTATTTTTTTCCTCGTGGAAAGCGTTGTGGCTCATCAATAATTACTACTGGCCGAGTGGCGGCAATAGCTTTAATGGGTGAAGTTTCACCACCGAGTAAAGTTTGATCGTAGTCATCACGATACATGGATTTAGAGTGGAGCATCCCTTGGTTAACTAACAATACTTCAATTTGATTTGCATTCTGCCGCGTTGCTTCAACAAATTCAGACAGTTGCGCTGGAAAATTGCGCCGTCCTGAACGAGCACTAAAATCACCTGCGTTAATCACGTTTAATTGAATACGGGTGTTTTCATAAAATTCACTAAAGTGCTGCTTGGCATAGTCACTACTGATGAAACTGCGAGTTCCTTCCTTAATGCTGGGGCTTGGTACCGCAATGACAAATTTAAAAAGGCCATACTTTTGATGCATTTCATACATCATCCGGGTGTAGACATAGGTTTTCCCAGTACCCGTCTCCATTTTGATATCAATGTTAGCTTTGTCATTATAACGGTACCTAATTAGTGGATTAGCATAGATATAGTTGGCATTGGGATCCTTACTCATGGTATCCATACCTGGGAAGGCTTTATCAATGGCAGCCAGGGCATCTGTTTGGTGTTGTAAAGTTTCTAGTTTAATCTTCATGGATTAGTACCTCTTAATTAAAGTAACTTTACTATCCAACTGCTTTAAGCCATTTTCCAATTCGCGTAGTTCGGCCACGTTAAAGGAGTAGCCGAAGATAACTACACTCTGGATTTCTAATTGGTGAGTACCAAGTTGGTTGAGTAATTCTTTAGTTTGGCTTGCTCCCAAACCTTCATTAACCAAGTAAAGTCGATTATCTTCAACTTTATGCGCGGTGTAGTTATCAAACTTAACTTCTTCAACATCAGCATCAAATGGATAACCATCCTTCGCTAACCATGTAGTCAGAATAGTTTCTTCACCTGTGGCATCCCCATCTATTTTTAGGCTTTCACTAGAAAAGCCATCGACCATATTGGTAAACAAGTCAGTGTTGTTTGGATTAAAGTCTTCAATATCTTCCAAGGTTTGCTTAACTGGTTTGACAAATCGATAATGCTTGAAACTACCGTCAAAATCCTCGGGAAGAGTTAATTCGTTGTCTTTCTTGATCTTCTTTGCTGCCCTTCGGATACGCTCACGGGAAATTTCATCGATGGACCTAAATCCGTCTTCATAGGCTATTTTGCCCCCATTGGTTGGTACCTCTTTACCATTTTTATTGGTGTGATAGGTTTTTTCTGGCAACTGTACCATAATAAATTTACGATGCCCTCCATCTTCAGCATTAAGTTGCATAACTGCATCTGCTGTTGTTGATGATCCAGCAAAGAAATCTAAAATTAATGCATCAGAATCACTTAAATGTAAAATTTGCTTTATTAAATTAGTCGGTTTTGGGAAATCAAAATATCTCTTTCCCATCAAGTTAAGAAATTCAGAACTTGCCCTTTGATTAGTCCCTGCCTCAATTCCCCAAAAGTCATTAACAATGGCACCTTTGTTGTCCTTAAGATATGTTTTCTTATATGGCAACTCTTTTCCGCTATTTGTCCAATAAATTAGGCCTTCCTCATCTAATTTTTTAAACTGATCTTCTGTTACCATCCATGGTCCATCAACTTCATTGCCGCTTACTGTTTCAATAGGATAGTTAAACCTTCCACGTGTTTTATCTAATAGAATACCTCGCCTGAACCTTCCATTTTGATCTTCATATCTGTATTCATTAAGAGCTTTCCCGGATAAAGGTACACGACCCAGTTCTCGATCATTAGGATTCACCGAAAATGCTAAAACATATTCTTTAACCTTCGCTAGTTCGCCTAGATTTGGTTGATTATCCGTTCGTCTCCAAGCAATCTGCATTAGAAAATTAGATTCACCGAATATTTCATTCATCAACACATGGAGATTATCAGATTCATTATCATCAATAGATATAAAAATTAGCCCTTTTTGACTTAATAAACGCTTTGCCAATGCCAATCTTGGATACATAAACGTCAACCAAGCAGAATGACTAGACTTCCCTTGAATACTCTTCAATCGTTCAACTTGATCATCATCTAATTCGAACATATCTTTCAGTTGATCATCGCTGTATTCAAAAGAATCCGGATATACGAATCCGTCGCTGCCTGTGTTGTAAGGGGGATCAATGTAGATAACATCAATCTTATTTTGGTAATTATTCTGAAGATGACGCAAGACTTCCAAGTTATCACCAGTAAAGAACAAGTTATTACTATTCTTTCCTTCACCCTGATTTTGCTTCTCATCAGGTACAATTACCGTTGTTGGCATTTCGCCAGCTTGTCGACGTGCATAATCCTTACCAATGAAATCTAGCTGATAACCCTCACTCAGCTCATTAATATTCTTATCTTTTAGTTGGTTCCTAAACTTATTTAAATTAAAAGATCCTTCCCTGGTAAAGAATTCAGGCAGCTTTTCTTTAAGTTCATTTAAGAAAGCAGTGTTCGGCTGTACAGTTTCATTGTATTTTTCATTATCCGTTTGCATGAAATTTCTCCTATTCTTCGTTAATTGGTACAGTTTCGCAAATGTCATTAAGGTTGCAATCTAAGCCAGTGCATATTTTCATCAAAAGATCTGTAGTAACATTTGGATTGAAGTCAATATTTGAGACAGATTTTAAGAGACATTCAGAACCGCGTTTACCTTCCACAGCTCAAATAAATCATTAATCGCGATTAATAACTTATTTGAACCCTGGAAAGCATTAAATCAGGCGGCCATTTGGCTCGTAAGTGTTGCAATTTCAACTTGTAAGGGGATCTGGTAGCCCAGTGAACTATGAATTCTCTTCCTATTGTAGAAAGCGTGAAAGGATTCCATTGGCGCATTATCATACGGACAACCCTTACGGCTGTATGAGTGGCGGATATGTAGTTCAGTTAAACGTTGATTGTAATCATCGCTGGTATACTGTGATCCTAAATCCGTATGGATAATCAGGTCCCCAGTAATGGTTCGATTTTTAACCGCGCTTTCCAGGTTCTTTAAGACTAAATCAGTATACCCCTTTTTTGAGAACGAATAGCCGATAATCCGTCGTGAGTGCAGGTCCATGATGGTTGATAAGTAACACCAGCCATTACGCTTCGTTTGAATATAGGTCATATCAGCGGTCCATTTTTGATTTAAACCAGTGGTCGAGAAATCCTGCTTAAGCAAGTTGGGACGCTGTTCAACCTTGGTTTTGGAAGCCGAAGCCGCTTTCCATTTATTGACGGTAACGGAGTGGATATCCAGTTCCTTCATGAGCCGGGAAATCCGTCTTGGGCTGCACCGACGCTGCAGTGGTTGAAGTTCCAGATTCAATTCATGGTGGATCTTCATAACGCCGTATCGCTGCTTGAATTCCGCAAAGATCCGCAGAATCCGTTGTTTTAAGTCCTCATCTTCGGCCCGGCGTTTTTAAGGCTTTGGGGATCGATAACGATAATAGTGAGCTCTGGAAACACCGAGGATTCGGCACATCTTAGTTACCTGGTGGTTATGGCTTTCTTGGTGAATGTAATCAAAAATATTGGTTACTTCTGCGCAAGGAAGAAGCCCAGGGCTTTTTTTAGGATTTCGTTCTCCTCAGACAGGGAAGCCAGCCGCTTTTCCATCGCTTTAATTTCGTCTGGCGATTTACCGGATTGAGTTTTGGCTTGGCCCTGGATCCACTTATGAACGGTTGAATAGCCAATGCCATATTCTCTGGCCAGTTGGGCGGCTGATTCGCCTTGTTTATATAGGTTGATGATGTTTTGTTTGAATTCTTTGTGGTAACGAGTTGGCATGTAAAAATTTCTTCCTTTTGAGAGACGATTTATTCATTATACGCTCTCTTAAAAGTTGTCTCAGGAATCAGTTTACATCCACTTGAGCTTATTAATCAACGACCATTAAAAATCCATCATCAACAGACTGCCATTGAAAGTTTCCGGGCTTGTTCGGATTAAACTTGTAATTTGCCTACCAAATAAATATTTCGAAATTGCTTTCATCAGCGCTCAAAAAAATTGTCTGGAAGTGTGTAGTCCGATAAATCATCAGGAGGATAACCCAATGAGTAGTGAGAAAGAAGTGACGCGGATGTTTATTCGCTATGTACAACAAGCCCTCAAAAACGAACGAATCAATCGGTACAAGGCCTCCCTTCGGCGTATTAAAGAAACGCCACTAGAGGCTTGGCTGATGGAAGAAATCGAAAATCCGTATCATCTAGATGAATTCAGGTTGACCGATGAGGAAATCAAACATCTCGAAGACTTCATCGAGAGTGAGCAATTATCAAGCGCAGTTTCCACCCTTTCCTCAACGGATAAAACGGTCTTGTATCAATATTATTATGACGAACTCAGCGATGTCGAAATTGGCAACCGTAGTGGCAAAACAAGTCAAGGAGTAAATTATCGGCGTCAGCGTGCGCTAGAACGAATTCGGGTAGCATACACAAACCTGTAATGGATGTGGAGGTATATTCGATGCATTACTCAAAGATCGATAACCTAGTACCGGTTATTTTAGCAGTTCAGGAGGACGATAACGACGCTATTACCCTATTGCTTGAATTATTTGGTCGTGATATTGACTATGAGGCTAGATACGGGCAACGGCATATTGATCCGGATTTAAGACAGGAGCTTCAAATCAAACTGATCTACATTGCAAAGTGTTTCGATGTTGAAAAGCACCTTGCAATGCCTTCACAAAGAAACGGTCAGAAAAAAACATGACTTTTTTCGCCAATCTCTTTCATTTCCACCCGCTTTCGTTGTCTGTATATAACGAAGCGGGTTTTTAATTGCCGCCGACGCTCTTTGAAAACTGAATAGCATCATTCAGCAACGAAGGCTCCACAACGCCATGACCTCTCACGAGCGAGCGATTAACCCAGTGAGCCGGACACTTGCACGTCACCCTGACGAAACAAGGGAGAAAGGCTCTACTTGAGATCCTCGATAGCCGGTTGGAACCGGGCTGAATGATGACGAATCACTTTATTATTTTTTGCACTAGGTATTGTTGCACGTAACTTTTGGATGGTAGACTGGAGCATCGGTACGATCCGTGCTCCCCAGAAAGGAGAAGAATATGGTTCACGTGATCACGATGACGAAACACGAACTGATTGCTCTTGGGTATGGTGCCTCACGCGCACAGGACATTATCAGACGTGCCAAGCTCCTGATGGTGCGCAAAGGTGTTCCCTACTACAAAAGCCCAAAGCTCGGACGCGTACCGGTAACTGCTGTTGAAGAAATACTGGGTCTCCAAATTAGCACGCGCACGTTGGCGGAACTCGCCAAAACCATGCACTCCGAAGCATCAAAGGAGAAATAAACATGGCTACAACTAAAGACCCAATCAAAACACGCAAGAATGGTACTTTCTACTTCCGAGCCTACCTCGGTGTTGATCCAAAGACAGGCGAGAAAATCCAGAAGCAGGTTGGTGGATTCACGACCCGTCGTGATGCACGCAAAGCCTACAAGGAAATGGTTGGTGGCGGTGTAGAGGAAGTTGTCAAGGAACGTGACCAACAACACATTCAATTCAAACAATTCTGGGAAGAATTCTTTCTTCCGTGGTACAAGAACCAAGTCAAGCCGCAAACCTTCGACAGTCGGCGTTCCAGTTTGAAGCACTTCAAGATGTTTGAGCACATGTACATGGACAAGATTAAGCCGGTGGACATACAGAAATGGCAGAACCAAATGACCTGTCAAGTAAGTAAAAGTTACACCCGCTTAGTCCAATGCATGCTATCGCGCGTCTTTCAACGAGCCATTGTACTCGGTTTCATGAACGAGAACCCCACCAAGACCGTCGGCAACGTTAAGAAAGTGAAGAACCAAGTGGACTTCTGGACGAAGGAAGAATTCGAGGCGGTTATCAAAACCTTCTATATCAAAGACTTCTACCAGCACTTCTGCTTCTTCACCTTGTGGTTCCTATTTATGACTGGTATGCGTATCGGTGAAGCGACAGCCCTGCAATGGGACGACATCGACTTTGAGGAAGGTACGGTTCGGATTAACAAGACGCTGTGGTTACGCAGCTACACGAACTACTCCTTCTCCACACCGAAGACCAAGGCCAGCAACCGTACGATTCCACTGGACGCAAAAACGCTTGAGCTTCTCTCCGATTGGAAGGAAGCACAAGCACTTGAGTGTAAAACTGATTTTGTTCTATCGTTCAACGGCGTTCCTACTCGCCGGGATCTGGTCATGCGAATCATCAACCGGCATGCAGCTCTGGCAGGAGTACATCGCATCCGCGTTCATGCTTTACGGCATTCACATGCTTCGCTATTGATCAGTCTGGGTGAGAACCCACTGGTGATTAAAGAACGCCTCGGCCACGAAGATATTCAGACGACGCTCGGAACTTACGGGCATTTATATCCGAATATGAACTTTGAGGCCGCCAACCGGCTGAATGGTCTAGTCGAAATTTCGACCGCTAAATCAGACGTGGCGCAGGTTCAAAACAACGGAGTTACCGCTGGACTTGCACCAGAAGTTGCACGATAGTTGCACGAACGGGTTAGACAGTCATCAAAACGTTGATATAACGGCATTTATAAGCCGATTCTGTCTATTCCCATTCCACAGTTGCCGGTGGCTTACTCGTAATATCGTAAACTACGCGGTTGATGTGGCCACATTCATTAACGATGCGGGCAGAGATCTTCTGCAGCACATCCCAATCGATGCGGGCGAAGTCGGCGGTCATACCGTCGATGGAAGTGATGGCACGGATGGCGATGGTGTACTCGTAAGTACGACCGTCACCCATGACCCCAACGGACTTGAAGCCAGGCAGAACGGTGAAGTACTGCCAGATGGAGCTGTCGAGGCCGTTCTTCTTGATTTCGTCACGGAGGATGGCGTCGGATTCGCGCACGATTTCGAGCTTATCCTTGGTAACTTCACCAATCACACGGATACCCAGGCCAGGACCAGGGAATGGCTGGCGCCAAACGAGTTCGTGCGGAATACCCAGCTTTTCACCGAGTTCACGGGCTTCATCCTTGAACAGCTTGTTCAGCGGTTCGATGAGCTTGAACTTCAGGTCTTCTGGGAGGCCACCAACGTTGTGGTGGCTCTTGATGGTCTGGGCAGTATCGGTCCCAGACTCAACAACGTCAGTGTACAGTGTGCCCTGGGCGAGGTATTCGATGCCCTTGAGCTTGGCCGCTTCGGCGTTGAAGACTTCGATGAAGTCGCGGCCAATAATTTTGCGCTTCTTCTCGGGGTCGGTCACGCCAGCCAAGTCGCCGAGGAAGCGGTCGGATGCGTCGACCTTGATGATCTTCACACCCAGGCCTTTGCCAAGGCTGTCCATCACCTGCTTAGCTTCGTCCTTGCGCAGCAGACCGTGGTCAACGAAGATACAGGTCAGCTGGTCGCCGATTGCCTTGTTGAGCAGTGCGGCAACAACGGAGGAGTCAACACCACCGGAGAGGCCGAGGAGCACTTGCTTGTCGCCAACTTCGGCGCGGATGGCCTTGATCTGGTCGTCAATGAAGTCGGCCATGGTCCAGTTAGCTTCGGCGCCGCAGACATCGAAGGCAAAATGCTTGAGGATTTCGTGACCGTACTTGGTGTTCTGCACTTCGGCGTGGAACTGGATACCGTAGAACTTGCGCTTGTCGTCAGCCATGCCGGCGATTGGGCAGTTCTTGGAAGTAGCCGTCACCACGAAGCCGTCAGGTGCCTGGCGAACAAGGTCACCATGGCTCATCCAAACGGGCTGGGTAGCTGGCAAGTCCTTGAACAGGATTGGGTTGGTATCCTCGTTGATGTTGATGTCGACGTGGCCGTATTCACGGTTGTCGGCAGCTTCAACGCGGCCACCGGCGAGTTCCTTAGCCATCAGCTGCATGCCGTAGCACACACCGAGGATTGGAATGCCGAGTTCAAAAAGTTCTGGGTCAACGCCAAGTGCACCCTCGTCGTAAACGGAGTTCGGACCGCCGGAGAAGATAATCCCCTTAGGTGCGATCTCCCGAACTTCAGCGGCACTAATTGTGTGGGGCTTCAGTTCCGAGTAGATACCGAATTCACGAATCCGGCGGGTGATGAGCTGGTTGTACTGACTACCGTAGTCGAGGACGATAATCTTGTCGTAATCCTTGTTCGCAGTTGCCAACGTTTCACACTCCTTATACTTTTGCATTAAGTTTAACGGTCTTCACGGGCATGGTCAACACGCCGGCAAAATGGAAACGGGACCAATTAGAATCCGCTGGGCCGAACGTCATTTGAGAGGCATATTTGCTAATTATTGGGCCATATTGTATGCCGTGAACAACATTAAACGTTACCCACAGTCGCTCAAAAACAGTACGCTTAAAAAGGTGCGATATCTGGACTCAATTGATCGTGAATCATTTGGTTCAGGCGTTCAATCACAACACCGGCATCAGCATTGATTGCACCTTCTGCAGATAATTGATCAGCGAAGACGTTTGCGCGCAGCCACTTCACACCGCCGTTTGCAAACGCGGAGAATTCGCTATAAATACGCATCGTCTCCTTGCCATCCGTCATATCCTCAACCGTTACATCAGGTAGATTTAAAGCAAACCCATACAGGAGATTTTGCTGCAGAGAAGAAAAATAACTAGGGCGGAATTCTTTCCCCTTGGTGTCCTGCGAAGGAATACTCATGCCGTTACGATATCCCAGAATCAAGAACAAGAAATACGCATCTCCGGTGGTCATGCCAATTTCATTTTGTGTTAATGCGCTGTAATCAGCAGCATAGCGACTATCAGTTTTGACATCAACTTTCCCATCAAACAAACTAGCCATTATTTTCACCTCGTAACTCTAGCAGTGTTAAGTCAGCTACTGGATTAATTGTTGTACTCCCGTTTACATTAAGAAGTTGATAAGTAGTACCAACACAACCCTTCTGCAAAAATTGATCGCGCTCAGCACTGGTAAACTCTGTATCGGTTAACAGCAAGACCCACTGCTGTGTCAGTGTCGGGATCACATCAATCAATCGGTCACGATTATCTCCGTCAATTCGTGCAAAAGGCGTGTCCATAAATAATGGAAAGGCCATCTCACTGCGACCGTTAGCTGCAATTTGCGCAAGTGCCATAATGAAAGCCAAGGAAAGTATCTGTTTCTCACCTTGGGACAAGTCATTAGCCAATTCGCGATGGTTCTGATTGTAGACTTTAATTTGGTAATCAGTCGTAATCTCCACGCTATCAATCAGCTGCTGATCCTTAGCTGCAATCAATTGTTTGAACAAGTTCAATGTACGCGTTTGCAGCTCTACTCGAGAAGCATCACTATAATCTTGAAGAATTGTTGTGAGTGCTGATTCCATCTTGCCCATCAATTCAGTTGACTGAAACTGTTGCTGAAGCTCATTATTCGTTGCAGCGCGACGCGTAAGTTGATCGTTCAGTTCTTTCTCTTCTTTTTCCAGTTCGGGCTGCTGCACTTCAAGATTATGTCTACGGTTCTTAAATTCGCCCAAATCTTGCGAAATACGGTTGACCGCAGTTGCCAAGCCCTGAAACTCTTCAATTTCATTGGTATCAGCATGAAGCTGATTTCTCATGCTGTCTAAATCACCACGCTGCTTACGGTAATTCTGTGAGTCTTCGGCGTAATCCCGCATCGCTTTGTCTTGATCGGCAATAAAGGTATCACGGTGCTGCGTTACTTCGGCGATACCCTGTTCGATGCTAGTTAAAAATCCCGTGGACTGTGAGTATTTAAACAGACGCAATAACTCTTGCACATGATTCTGTGCTTGATCATCATCTACCAGCGCATGCCCGCACAAGGCGCAAACGCCGTCTTGCAAACTCTGTTCCAAGATGTACTTGGGAATGTTGTCATTACTGCTGCTGCGTAAGGCTTCAACCTGCTGACTAATATCAGGAATTACAGCTTCAAAAAGTTGTGCTGCACCCGGTTTAATCATGTGCGTCATATTTTCTTGGCGTTGCGTTAAAATTTTTTCCTGTTGCTGCAGATTTGTTTGCATGTGCTCAATTTTTTCCACGAGCTCACGCGTTGCAGTGCTGTCCTTGAAAGCAGCTTGCTTTTCATTCAGTTCTGCTTCCGCATTAGCAATTTCATCATTAATACTATGCAACTGATCTTTGTTACTCTGTAATCGAGATGCTATCTTCTCAATTTTTTGTTGCAAATCCTTTGTTTGACTATCTTGAGCAGCCTTTTGAACTTCACGCTGCAACCGATTGTGCATCTTCTTAAGCATGTCGCGTCCAGACTCGAGATCCTGCACTTGCAGTAGTTGATAGATCCCAGTTTTGACGCTATCTCGAACATTGCTGTTTCCCAAATCGGCTAAAATCTGCAAGCTTTCAGCATCAAAGAAAAAGAACTCGCGAATATCTTTACGAATAATTGCCTCAATTTTTTGATTAACAACTAAGACATCCGTGATCAGCTGTGGCTCCTGACCGGCTAGCGTGACATTCAATTCACACCGCTGCTTATTTGCGGGTTCTTGATAATAATTCCGCCCGTCAAAACGCCCGCGCACTTCACGCGTAATGGTATACTCACCACCGCCATGCGTGAAACTCAAGCGGACTCTAGCACTCGTGGGTCGACCATTAGCTTGACGCATGGCATCTTCATTAATCAAATGGATCGCGGCATCCGGAGCATCCTGACTTAGATGTATGTCTCCAAACAATGCGAACAGCACCGCTCGAAAAATACCAGTTTTACCAGCACCATTTTGTCCCATTATGATTGTCACATTCTGGTGATCGTCTGACGCAAATTTTAATGTCTGTTCACCGCTGAACTGACGAAAATTTCTCATGCTTAACTGTTTAATCTTCATGATCTTGCCCCGCTAACTGTTTGCGAATTGCTAATTCCACCCGTTGCTGAATTTCTTGATTTGAGTAACGCTCCTGGGCTTGGTTAGCAATAGCCTCGAGTAAGACCTTTAACGGTTCACGCTGGTCCACTGGTAAGCTTTCAATTCGATTTGCAATATCACGCTGTAACATCATAGCCATCTCGCTTTCTTTTGGATTCAAGGTAAATATCTTGCGGGGATAAATCTAGATACCGTTCTAACTGTAGTTGACGTAACACTGGTGTGAGCAATCCCCGTGCAGCGTATTTGTTCATGGCGCTGCTATTAAGTTCAAACACACGTGGTAATTCGTGCCGCACCACAGCTTCCGCATGATTTTCTTTGTAGTCGACTGGAGGCATCACGATGTAATCGTGTACTTCAGCTTTTTGCTTACCTACCGCACGCCGTAAAATTCGGCCGCGTCGTTGAACAAATTCGCGCGGATTAGAAGTGCTGGCAAGAAAATAAGCCACCCGCGTATCCGGAATATCCACGCCTTCATCTAAACACTTAACAGCAACTAGCACACAAACCTCACCACTCGCAAACCGTTCTAACACTTGACTACGCTGCTTTAATGACAACGTTGAATCAAATCGGGCAGCATTAATACCATGTTCGTCAAGCATGTGCAGCACAGCCTCGGTTTCTTTCATGTTGGCACAATAAACCAGGGTAAAATGAGGGTCTGCCTGTTTGACAATTTGCGCCTCTAAAGCGATCATCTTGCCTGCGGCCGATTTAATAATTCGCGTACGGTGCAACAACATCCTTTTGACGGCATCTGCAATATCTGGATTTTTGTCTTCTTGGGTTGTTAACAGATTGATACGCTTGGTCAATTTTTCGAATTCTTTCATCTCTTCGCTATCCAGCCTAATAATCGTTGGCTGATAAGTGTAGGGCGTTAAATATCCGGCATCGATTGCTTTTTGCATACTGTAAACAAACACATCCGGACCGAACAACTTCCTGACAAAATCCGTTCCGGATTCATCCCACCACCGATTCGGCGTCGCAGATAGTCCCAAGCGCTGTCGAAATTGAAACAGATTTTCACGCTGTGAGCGCGGAGAACCAATATAATGACATTCATCCGCCAGCAAAAAAGTATCTGGATCATTCAACCCGGACGTTGCTTCTTCGAAATACTCTGAACAAATGCTTTTGTAAGTGCCAATCAACACTAAACGATCGATGAGATGATGCTGGTACTGCCACACCAAGTTAGGAACTTCTCCCCGCCACCGTACGCTGTCACCCATTATATGCTCGTCAGGATAAATACCGTTGCTTTGCAAAGACTGCTCCCATTGCGGCACCAAATGTGTGAACGGCACAATAACCACTAAACACTGCCGCTGATGCACGGCAAAGGCCTGGTTAACCGCCGCAATGCTTGTAAGTGTTTTCCCTGTGCCTGTTGCCATGTTTAGCACCCCAACGCTACCATTATCGACAAATGCCGCAATTGCATCTTTTTGATAGGGTCTCAGACTCACTTGAGCTGCCTCCTCATATTTCCTAATCCGTCTACAACGAATCCTTGCTCAGATAAAAACACCCCCGAGAAGTGTCGCTCATCATTTGAACTACGTGCTGGCACTAGGCCTAGCTCAACCGCGCGCTGATAAAGCGTAAGTTCACTAGTTTCAGTCCGCAGCCATTTCATTAGAAGTGATGCCATTAACTCCTGCATCGATTGATGGGGCGACGTATTTGTAATAAGCACGTCACAACGTGATTGATGCATGTTTTTTGGCCAAGTTAAACGTCGATAGCAAAGTTGTCCTGCATAACTAATGAATGCTTCTGGTGTCCAGGCCAGCACTTGTTCTGGATATTGACGATTATGCAACGAAGGTAACGATTCAAAATCAGACAGCGTAAGAGCGCGTAACGCGACGAAATTATGTGATTGTAGCAGAATATTAACGCGTTCCATAATCATTTTATCCAACTCTGGAGTATGCAACAGATTACGGCCAGCAATGTAGTGGTCATTAGAAACTGGAACAATGTCTGCAGCATTCTTCTTGGACTCACGCTGCTGCGCCCATGTATTTTCACTCATTCCTGCTTTTTTAACAGCAACAGTCAATTGATGTTCAGTAACAGGTTGGGCCGCGGCTTGATCTAAATATTCTATCCACACCTTATTAATCTGACGTGGTAATTCGGGTAAATCATCATTAGGGATCAAGAAAAAACTCGAAACAAGTGTAAACCCAGGAATAACCGCCAAATAAGAAGCCAACGCGGCCCGATTAAATATTTGTAGCTCGTCAAAAAGATCGCCATCTTGATCCATCATGAATTCATTGAAAAATTCATACACTTGGTGTACGGAAATCAAACTTTGTTCTTTGGCAACCCGTGCTAGATACTTCGTCAGCTCTGGTTTAATCAAACTATCTGCCGCTGACACATTCACCCAGAACAATCGGTTTTCTTTTACGTAAATACTTGGTGTTATGCTTGCTGCTTGTTGAATCGTGTACAGTTCCCAGCCATACTCGCTACGCAATTGATTCATGTCAACACCATCTGTATGTGTACGAGCAACATATTCAATTTGGTCATTAACACTTAAGAGCTCTTGACCTTTTGGAAAAATATCATTACTCCGGCCCTCTGAATATTTGAATGTTTCCGGGTACCGACGTTTAAACACCTGATAAAACTCGTCACTGGTTGCATCTGCAGGAATTTGACTAGCAAATTGTGCGTGCATCTGATCCAGCAACCAATTATCTCGAGCAAATTTGTAGCCCGCAGCAAAACGTTGATCAAGACGATCCTTGGCGGCTGCCAGGACATCATCAGCGAAGCGACGATCATCGATAACGCGCATCACATTTCTATCAGTAGGAATCAATGTGTTCATTCGACTCAGTGCCGCATTAAAAGTGTGCGGCGAGTCGGTAACAATACGGCCAAAGTAGTGTTGTGCCCACTCATTCATCGCACCCAGATGGGTTTTATCTGTCCTAATGACGCTTAAGTGATTCATTTCGATATAGGTCCGCACAATTGCAATGGTGGCAACATGTTCACGCAATGTCCAAGTCATGGTATTGACAACTTGCTTAAAGCCACACGCCGTTAACGCCGTCTTTAACGTGGCTGTATCAATTTCCTGATGCCGATCAGCAAATTGCGATTTCAGTTCGTTGAAGTCAGCATAAACTGTCTGTCCCAGCAATTCTCGTAGAGTATCCATTGCAGCCTGCTCTCGATCTGCTTTACTCAACAAAATATGCGCCATTGCGCCATCGGTGATCGGTTTCACATAATGTATGAGCAATGCAGCTGAAATCTTGGAAAAGTGATCTTCAACTAGGATTTGATCACCAGGGTTCAACGCCGCTAACTTAAGCGATAAATTCAACGTCTGCCACCACGTTACAAAGTCCGCACCTGCTTTTTTCTCCAATTGACGTACTCGCTCACGCGTTATGCCACGCCGCGCGGCAATCTCTTGTAATGTTTCTGCTGGCAGCTTAACCACACGGTTGTAAACCACATCACGTACTTTATTCGGTAATTTCTTCCAATATTGCAAAAGCAAATCGTCTATTGATCCTGGTAATAATTGTCGATAGACGTAAAGTGACGATACCCATACAGATTCTTGTAACGCTGTTTCCCCCAATGTGACGCCGGAGTCATGAAGCAACGATTCAGCTTTTTCCGCGTTAAAAGAAGTAGCTGTAATATTATTTGCCGCTAGTGATTCCAAAATTGGTACAAAAGCAGATACTTCTATTAGTCGTTCTTGCATCTTTTTAGGCAGAGTCCAAATACAACCTATTAACAGAGAATAAAGTCGCAATGAGATGGTAGCTGGCGCCGGTCGATTGACAAGTGACTCGAATAAAATTTCGGCTGCTGGCAAGATTGCAGTGTAAACCGTAACATCCGGAACTAAACTTGCCATCCCGTTCGCCTCTTGAATCAGAAACTCAAACGGAATACCCCCACGAATATTAACACTACGTAAATGCTGTAAGGTTGACGGCAACACGTCAGTTAATCTTTCAACACCTATCGTTCGTAGTCCCCTTAAAAAGGCATCTTCAGGTCGTTTCGGCTGGTAATGATTTTGACTCGCCAAATGTGGCAACGACCTCCCAAAGGATGAAATCACTGTCTCTTGCTGTTGATCAGACGTCTTACATGCTTCATTTACCCCTGAATAGTTTGCTTGCAGCAAACTATCTTGAATAATTTTTACCTTACCAGCGCCCACACCGCGCATCTGATATACGGCCTGCAGTCGTTCAGGATTCACATCGTTCAACGTAAACATACCCGCCTGATGAAATTTTTTGATCAGATAAGGACTCGAGTTTAAGACACTCTCAATACTTGGTCCATCGGCTGCAAACTTAGTTACAGGCTGTGACACCCCGATTTCGTCGTAGGTAAGAGACACTACTGGCTCAATTTGCATACCTAATGCAATCAAATTTTCCCTAACCTGACTGACATCCAATAGCACATTGAACGTTTTTAATTGGTTAATCACCAACCCCTCGAATTGCCGGTTGGCTACCAGCTCACCAAGATGTGGAATTGTCCGTAATACAAGGCTTTGAGACACCGTGCTGGCTACTGTTCTCCAGCTTTTTACATCATCAGTTGAGATGACTACTTGCCATCCGTCCTGTTGCAACTGCCGACTGCCAAAGAGTCCTTGCCCTTTTGCCACGTGGACCACAATACCAAATAGACGGAATAACTGCGTTAATTTCAGAAATTCGTCATGTTTTGTAGTGTAAAGGACTCGTAAAGGCGCGACTGGTAGTGACCAGCGTCCGTCATCCAAACGTGACAACGGCACATCGGAATTGACTTGTGGGTCAAAAAATTGTTGTTTCCAACTCGCCACCAAAGCATCTGACCAGTATTTTGGAAAGATAATTACATCGTTCATTTTGACGTCCCCAAACGTTTAGTATTTCCACAGATTAGCACCATGTCAACTAATAAAACATTTTAACACGGTAAAAGTGGATTATTGTCCATTACCCGTACCTATTCACAATGCTACACATCATCACATTGTTTCAAATAAAAAAGGTCGCACCAAATGCGCGACCTAACCGAAGTTTGACCTGCATCCGTCTATGGTGAAGCACGTTGCCCAAAAAGGGTACGCTGCTGGTTGGTTTCTGTGCATAGCCACTACCAACACTCTCGATACATACGATCTTATTTAAAATACATTTAAGGGCATTCATGTAGATTTGTCAAGAACTTTACCATCAAAATAACAACAATGAACTTCGATTCAATATCTCAACAAATGCATTGAATCGCAGAATATTCTGTTATTCCTATTTGATATGCAATTGTCACACGAACAAATACGTTAAGTTGTCACAAACGTCCATTGATGCATAAGTAAAAGAAACGGACCACCCAGGAAATTCGAAGATCGGAATTTTCTGGGTGGTACCGTCTTTATAACAATCCATTAGAACGCCCGCAGTGCCACCTGGTCAATCCCGTGATCAGCGACCTTGTGCAGAATCACGCTCGCGCGCTCACGCGTTGGCAGGATGTACTCGCGTAAGTTCGGCAGGTTGACCGTCTCCCAGACGCCGTGCGCCATGTCCAGCGCCGCGTTGCGGTCGCCCATGGCGGTGGCGTGGTAATAGTCATCCGGATGCTTGCGCGCCCGGTCCAGCAACGTGTTGAAGCGTTCCAGGTACCAGCGCTCAATGTTGTCCTCTTCAGCGTCCACGTACAGCGTTAAGTCGTAAAGGTCACTGTAGTAAATCGGACTAGCGCTGCCAGTCTGGAGGACGTTAATCCCCTCGACAATCAGGAGATCCGGTTGTCCAACCTCCTCGGTCTCGCCCGGCACGACATCATAGAGTTGGTGCGAGTACAGCGGCGCCTGCACCGTTAGGTCGGCTTTAACGTCAACCAGGAATTTGGTGAGTTGCTGCATGTCGTAACTTTCGGGGAATCCCTTGCGTGCCAAGATGCCGCGACTTTTGAGCACCGCATTCGGGTACAAGAACCCGTCCGTCGTCAGCATCTGCACCTTCTTGGCGGGCATCTGCCGGGACAAGAGCAACTGTAGCAGGCGCGCAGTCGTACTTTTGCCGACCGCGACCGAACCGCTGATTCCCACGATAAAGGGTGTGTGCCGCCGCGCGGTGTTCAAAAAGCGTGCCTGCCGGTCGAGGCGGTCGTTGAAGCCGTCCATGCGCATACGAATGTACTCGACCAGCGGCAGGTAGATCTCGTCGACGTCGGCCATGTTCAGCGTGTCGTTCACGGAGCGCAGCTGGTTAATCTCTGCTTGCGTGACCTGCTTGGTCGCGCCGTCGCGCAGCCGCGCCCACTCTGCGCGCGGGTAAATCCGGTACTGTTCCCCTAGTTCCATGCTTAAACCTCTTCGTACAAGTCTGCCGGAATCTGCTTGAGCAGTGGTGACAGTTCGCCGCTGCTCATGATGCTCAGACGGTGCATTGCCCGAGAGCAGATGGTGTAGAGCAGTTCGCGCTCGTCATCCCCGCCGAAGTTCGTGGCGTTGGCCTCCCACACGATGATGGCGTCGAATTCGAGCCCCTTGGCCAGGAAGGATGGCACCACGATGACCCCGTCAACCAGGCGCTGGTTCTCGGACTTAATCAGCGTTGCCGCCTGACCGGTCGCGCGCAACTGTTCCCAGATCGCGGTGGCGTCCTCCAGCGTTTTGGCGATGATGGCCGTGGTCTGGCCGGCCGCTTCGTTAGTGGCCAGCTGCTTGGTCACTTCTCGCAAAAGGCTGGCGGCATCGCTGCGCTGGGCAATCGTTGGCTTTGGCCCCTGGCGGTTGAAGGCGACAATCTTCTGGCCACTCTTGAGAATGGCCTTCGTGAAGTCGGTCACCTGCGCGGTCGAGCGGTAAGACTGGGTCAACTGAATGACGCGGGTCTTGTCGGCCGGGAACATTTTGCTGGTCTCGGTCATCAGGCCGCGGGCACTAGCGCCGGTGAAGATGGCCTGGTTAAGGTCGCCAAGCAGTGTGAACTTAGCCTTCGGAAAACTAGCCTTGAGGTAGGCCAGCTGGTACGGCGTGTAGTCCTGGATTTCGTCGATGAAGACAAAGCGCATCTTGCGATCACCGTGGCGGCCAATCATCAGGTCGTAGAGGTGCATGTACGGCGTTGCGTCGGCCATACTCAGCTTGCGCTGGCGGAAACCTTCGACGAACTCATCGGTAGCCGCCTGCCACTGCGCGGCGCTCAGGCCGAACTTGTCAAGCTTGATCAGATCTGGAATGGCGCGCAGGAAGGAGACGTACTGGCCGCGCACGTTCAGGAAGTGGTTGTGGCTGATGGCGGTTTCGATTTCCTTGAAGGCCTTCATCACAATCTTGCGGGCGAAGAAACGGTATTCGGCGTTACTGTCGGCGAATTCCTTCGGGCCGTCGCTCTGCAGTTCGCGGATGCGCTCTGGAGAGAGGTCCTGGACCGCATTTTGGACCCAGTCGGACTTCATTTCGCGCTCAACGCGGCGGTTGAGCATGTTGATGAGGCGTTCCTTGGTGGCCTGCAGGCGGTTGCCCATGTGGTAGTTCTCGTTGTAGCTGTAGAAGATGTCCGCAATCCGCTCCTTGGCAAAGAACTTCTCGCCCTGGAACTTGATGTCACGGAAACGCACGCCATGGCTCTCCAGGCTGGTGGCGTACTTCTGGGCAGCGGCGAAGAACTCGCGGCTTTCCTTGACGTTTTCCACCTGTTTCTGGAGGTCGGTCTGCTTCTGTTCGAACTGCTCGAAGAGGTTCTGGACCTTCATCCCCGGCATCCGCCGCGTCACGTACTGGTAGTAGGTGAACTGGACCATGTTCTGTTCACCTAGTTCCGGCAGCACGTTGCCGATGTAGTCGGCGAACAGCTGGTTGGGGCTGAACATGATGACCTGGCTGGCTGTCAGGTTACCGCGGTAACGGTAGAGCAGGTAGGCGACACGCTGGAGCACAGCGGAGGTCTTCCCGGAACCGGCCGCCCCCTGCACGAACAGGAGCTCAGCCTTGGTGTCACGGATAATCTGGTTCTGCTCACGCTGGATGGTCGTCACGATGCTCTTCATCTGGGTATCGGACTTCTCGCCCAGCACTTCCAGCAGCATCTGGTCCCCGATGGTCTCGGTGGTGTCGAACATCGTCTCAATCTCGCCGTTCTTAATCACGAACTGGCGCTTGAGGGACACTTCAGCTTCCTGAGAGCCGTCCGGCGTCTGGTAGCTGACCTTACCGAGGCCGCCATCGTAGTAGATGGAGCTAATCGGCGCACGCCAGTCATAAATCAAAAAGCGACCGTTCTGGTCGGTGAAACTGCCCAGGCCAATGTAGATGGTTTCAGGCTTTTCGCCGCGTTCCTGGAAGTCAATGCGGGCAAAATACGGGTTCACTCGCAGCCGCTTAACGGTGGCGAGGCGGTTCTTGGATTCGCGTTCAACCATGCGCCGTTCGTCGAGCATCTGTTGCTGTTGCTGAATGGACGCAGCAGTTTCAAGGGCTTCTGCGTCGTTGCTGAAGTTCAGTGAGAAGTCGCTAAAGAAGTTCTCGTTAATGTTCTTAGCTTCCGCCTTGGTCTTGGCGATGTCGGAGCCGAGGCGCTTTTCAGCGCTCCCGAGCTTCTCCATAATGCCGTCGAGATGTTGTTGTTCCTTAATCTGGTTATCGTCTGTCAAGGCTAATCCTCCTCATCCAGTTAAAGCAGTTGCACATTATAAAATCGTTATAATATGGTACCACTTTTGGGAGCGATTGCCTAGCGTTTCTACCTATAATAGGCGCCAGCCGGCAAGTTTCCGCGTGCACCTGTACAACTGTCCGCAAAATGTGCAATTAGGCTGACGGGGTTTAGCGCTTTGCGCTTCAGTGCGTGCTGGACGCTGTGGGTGCGTCTGGGGCTGGCTCACTGACGGTCACTGGCTGCTCTGCGTGCGTGGTGTTCACGCCATGCAACGCTCGCCGCAGCAACAATGGCGCAATCAAGGTCGCGGCCACAATGGCGGTGATGATCATCGCGTAGTAGCGGCCCGATAGCAGTCCCGCGCTGCGCCCGAGCTGCGCAATAATCAGCGCCATCTCGCCGCGACTGACCATCCCCGCCCCAACGATGTAGGCGTCACGCCAACTACCGCCGCACAGGCGCGTGCCGGCGCCGGCACCAACGAGCTTGGTGAGCACGGCCAGCACTGTCAGCAGAACCGTCAGTCCCCAGTTAATGCCCGCACCGAGGTTCAGCTGCAGACCGATGCTGGCGAAGAAGACGGGAATGAACACGGCGTTGCCGACCACGTTGACCGCGGCGTCCACTTCCGCGCGTACCTTGGTCTGCGCCACCACGATGCCGGCAAAGAAAGCGCCGAGCGCATCACTCAGGCCGACCAGTTCCGCTAGTCCGGCAAGTGCCAGGCAAAAGGCGAGCGCAGTGAGCGGCGTTGCTAGCGGAATGAGGAGCTTCTTACTCAGGTGCATCGTGGCAGGCACGAGGTAACGACCACCCAACCAGACGAGAACGAAGAAGAGCAACTGGAGGCCAATTTTCGGGAGCATTTTGCCCCCACCACTGGTCTGCTGGGTGAACACGCCGAGCAGAATGACCGCGATGATGTCGTCTAGCACCGCGGCGCCGAGGATGATGTTACCGGCGCGACTAGCCAGCACGCCCGCCTCGCGCAGCACGGCGACGGAGATCGACACACTGGTCGCCGCGAAGATAATGCCGATGAACAGGCTCTCGATGCGGCTCGTGCCGATGCCGCGGCCGAAGAGGTACATCACGCCCAGCGGCAGCACGACGCCGAACGTCGCGACCACCACGCTTGGCAGCAGGTGCCGACGCAGCTGCTTGAGGTCGGTCTCCATCCCCGCTGCGAACATGAGGATGACCACGCCGATGCTACTCATTTCGCTGAGTGTGTGCGTGAGCGGCACCCAGTTCAGCAGGCTGGGGCCGAGCACGACGCCAACGAGCATCTGGCCGATAACGACAGGCATCCCTAGGCGTGCGAACAGGTGCCCGCCAAGGGTCGTGCCGATGATAATGAGTGCGAGGGTGAGTGCAAAATTCATAGAAAAACTCCTTTGTGTGGGTAGTTGGCACATTGTGTTGGCGCGCCTGACGTGACTGCGCAGTCGCGCGCCAGGGAGCAGGTTACTTGCATACAAACCGGCCTCGGCAAAAATCCTAAGCCCGGGATTTTAACCGATTCCGGCTTGTATTCCGTAACCTCCCGCTCTCTGGCGCAGCCTACAAAAAAAGCGTTCAGTCCTCCACCCCGGTTAACCCAAATCCGGGGTGAATTCTTGAACGCTTGCGCTTCAACCATGTGTATTTATCTTGCAACTAGTATACCGAACTACCGACGTGTTCTGCAAGTCGCGTGCAAACAGGCAGTGTGCCTTACGATTCCGCCTGCAAGCGGCGCCGCCGAATCCGCACGCCGAGTTCCGCTAGGCCGAAGATGGCCGCTACCGTCAGCAGTGTCAGCAAGCTCTTCCACGCCGTCGTCGTCACCACGAGGTCACCGCCGAACGCATACAGAAAGCCGGCAATGGACGAGCCGACCGCACAGGACGCGATGTGCATCTTGGGGTCCATGCGCAGGGTGCTCGCCGCCATGTTGATGAAGGCGGTCGGAATCATCGGCAGTGCGTAACCGACCACCATCCCCAGTTCCGGCCGGCGCATTTTGATCAGGTAGGCGTAAATCCGCGACTGCAGCTCATTTTGGTGCTTGCTCTCGATACGGTGGAACATGTGGCTCTGAATCAGGTTGCCGACCGTTAGTCCAACCGCATCGACGGCAAATCCCAACCAGTGGCCCAGACAGACCCCAATCAGGATGGCGACGACCGAACTCGGCGCGCCCGGAATCAAGGTGACGACAATCAGCACGAGGCCGAACGCGATGAAGGCAAATGCGCCGAGGTGGCGGATGCCGAGCAGGTAGTGGCGGTAATCGCCAACCAGCTCCAGCAAGGCGCGCACCTGATCATTGTGCCGCAAACCAAAGAACAGCAAGGTGCCCGCAATCACCAGCACAATCAGGGCGATAATCATCCGCACCCGCTTGGTTAACTTCAAATCGTGCGTCTGTGCATCCAGCTTCGTCATGTCACCACCTCCTCGCGTTCATTTTACACTTAAGACGTCGGCCCCGACTAGCAAAAACGGCGCAAGCACAGTCGACACTTAGCCGAAACTGTGCGTCGAGCAGGCATGTGTAGCGCAAAATGCAGGTAGGGTGAATTTCACAGGCGCATTTTGAACGGCCGCAACACAGCACGTCCACTCTGCAAAAATTTTGCCATTCCGCCCCACTTCCGTCAGCCAAAGCCCCTGAACTCTGCTAAAATGATAGTATTCTAATGAAAAAGGGTGAGAATTATGAAGCAAGGCACCACGATTATTACGCTTGATAACGGCTACCACCTTTGGACCAACACACAAGGCGAAGGCGACATCCACCTTCTTTGCTTGCACGGTGGCCCTGGTGGCACGCATGAATACTGGGAAAACTTCGGCGAAGAACTCGCAGACCTTGGCGTGCAGGTACATATGTACGACCAGCTCGGCTCCTTCTACTCCGACCAGCCTGACTACAGTGACCCTGAAATCGCCAAGAAGTACCTCACAACTGACTACTTCCTGGACGAAGTTGAAGAAGTACGCCAGAAGCTTGGCCTCGACAACTTCTACCTGATCGGCCAGTCATGGGGTGGCGCGCTCGTGCAGCTCTACGCCCTGAAGTACGGTCAGCACCTCAAGGGTGCCATCATCTCCTCCATGATTGACAACATCGACGAATACGTTGAACACGTCAACTTGTGCCGTGAGGAAGCTTTGCCACCTTCAGCTGTGAAGTACATGCAGAAGATTGAAGCAGAAGGCAACTGGAGCGATCCACAGTACCAGAAGTACGTGGACGTTCTCAACGCCGGCTTCGTTGACCGCAAGCAGCCACCTGCAATCAGTCACCTGATTTCCACGATGGGGACCCCTGTCTACAACGCCTTCCAGGGCGACAACGAATTCGTTGTCACTGGGAAGCTCAAGGATTTCGACCTGCGCGACCAGATTCACAACATCACGGTGCCGACCCTGCTCACCTTTGGCGAACACGAAACCATGCCTGTTCGTTCCGCCCAGCGCATGGCAGAAGACATCCCTCACGCTCGTCTGGTCACAACCCCAGACGGTGGTCACCACCACATGATCGACAACGCCCCTGTCTACTTCAAGCACCTGAAGCAGTTCATCAGCGACGTTGAAACTGGGAACTTTAACGACTAGAGAGCGGATCACAATGCGGTTAGCTCCCGAGCATTAACGTAAAAACACACCTATTCCTTGGGAATAGGTGTGTTTTTGGGTTAAGCGGAGCCAGAGACTCTTAATGCTTTAGCATTTAGAGTGTCGGACACCGGAAGTTCGACCGGCATCGTAATTCATCCCTAAATCCGAAGCCACGGACTGTATCTCCGCCGTACATTCAAGGCATTCAAAGTGCATAACTGTGCGTAACCATCCCCAGCCGTGCACAAAGTGGGGATAATCGCCTGCATTTCTGGGTAAAAGTGCATAACTTTTAAGCAAAAAGGCACCTACCAGGACTTATCAACAGTGGATAAGTCTTGGCAAGTGCCTTTTGCATTTTGCCTAGTGGATAAGTTTAGTACTGCGACAGCACAAACTTGTTAATGGCTTCGGCCACGCCGGTGTTGTAATCAGCCTTGGTGACGTACTTGGCGACGTCCTTGACCTCGTTGATCCCGTTGGCAACGGAAACCGGCATCCCCACTGCCCGCAACATTGGTAGGTCGTTGGAGTTATCCCCAAAGGCGATGATTTCATCCGGCTTGATGCCGAGGTACTCACCCAACTTGAGCGTGGCAGTCCCCTTGTTCACGCCCTTGGGGTTGAACTCGGCGTAACGGCCGGAGGAATACGTGAGGTCGGCCCAATCGCCCACCTGTGCATAAACCTTGTCGGCGATGGCGTGGCGCACGTCGATGTCTGGGTTCATGAAGATGACCTTCATGATGTGCTTGTCCGCAAAACGGGAGAAGTCCGTGTCTTCCATGGTTCGGTACTGCACACCGCGGCTCACGACGTAATCGAGGTCGTCTTGGCGCGGGTTGTACATGTACAGGTGGTTGAGCGTGTAAACGTGAATTGCGATTTCCTTGTGCGGGCTGAGCAGGTCGAAGATTTCCTTGGCGTGTTCAAACGGCATCTGGCCGGTCATCAGCACCTTGTTGTCCTTGTTCTCGATGACGGCCCCACCGTTGTAAGAAATCACGAACTGGCCGGCCTCATCGTAAGTGCCAATGTCCTTCAGCAGCTTTTGCACAGAGGCGAAGCCGCGGCCGGTGTTGGGCACGAACTTAACGCCGTGAGCGGCAGCGGCCTTGATGGCGGCGGCATTTTCCGGCGAGATTGACCCGTCAGCGCGCACCAGCGTTTCATCCAAATCACTAACCATCAGTTTGTACATTTTGCAATTTCCTCCACTCATATGTATGCAACATAGGCTAGATTACCACAAAATGCCTGCTTCCGCTTTCAAACTTGTGCACCCCGACCGAAGATCCCGCAGCCACAACGTAAGCGGTTGCCAAAAAATGGTAGAATGAGCGTAGATCGTCACGCAGAATTATGGAGGAGAAATGATGGAGCCGATTACGATTTACCTGATTCGTCATGGTCAGACTTTTATCAACCGCTACGACCGGATGCAGGGGTGGAGCGACACGCCGCTCACCGACAAGGGAATTGCGGACGCCCACCGCGCCGGCCGCGCGCTCAGCGACGTCCACTTTACGGCCGCCTACAGCAGCGACACGATGCGCGCACAAAAGACCGCCCGCATCATTATGGACGAGAACCCGCACGCACCGGAGAAGCTCAACCTCATCCCGGCTTTTCGCGAGGAGTTCTACGGCTACTTCGAAGGCGACAACCCGAGCCGCACCTGGTTTGTCATCGGCAAGCCGCACGGATTCTCATCCTACACCGACATCGCCCGCCGCAAGGGCTTTGACGCCACCAAGGACATGATGCACGCCGCCGACCCCTTCCACGACGCCGAGGACGCGCACACTTTCTGGAGCCGGATCATGGGCGGCTTCAAGGAGTTGCGCGAGGACAACCCGAACGGCGGTACGATTTTGCTGGTAACCCACGGCACGACCATCCGCAGCATCATTGACAAATTCGGTAAGCAAGACGGCTTCAGCGGTCTAGAAGCCCCACGCAACGGTAGCATCTCCCGCCTGCGCCTAGACGAAGACGGCGTGCACGTGCTGAGCTACAATAACGTGCCGGACGTGGAGGAGTAGCAGAATCCCTGTGTCCACTTTTTATTGAACGATCAACTCTGAACGATGGCTGGCCGCTCCGCCAAAGTGACGCGCACGCACTGAGGGGCTGGGGCGAGTTAGCGGAACGAGCGCGGGTTAGTGGCGCGAAAAGAGCAGGCAGAGCCAGAATAACCGGCGTTAGCCGTTTTATTCTGGTTCTGCCTGCTCGGGGTAAAGTTTTTGACGTGGGTTTCGGCAAAAACTTTAGCGGTAGCCTGGCTTGCCAGGCGAAAGCGACCCCGCGCCATTCACCCGCGCTCGCGGAGCTAATTCGTCCCAGCCCCGGCCTTCGACCAAAGCGTCAAATCACAACTTTTGATACGCTTTGCCATCACATGTGTTACAATAATGGCAATCAAGGGTAGCTTCGTCAGCGAAGTACCTATTCGAACGGAGGGATTGTCATGCGCTTACGCGAAGCTGCACGTAACTAAAGAGTCTGTGCGCTGTAAGCATTCGTGACGGTTCTTGAGGACTGTTTTGGGGGCTAGCGTAGCCCCTTTTTGTTTGCCCAAAAATCGGCGCACCGCAACTCACAACCACTAGACATACGGAGGATAATGCGATGCCTGAAACCCAAGCAGCACCAACTAAAGTAATTATTGCCGGGATTACCAAACGGCAAGAGAATTTTGAATACACCATGACCGAACTCGGCGAACTCGCCAAGGCCGCAAACTACAACGTGGTCGGCGAAGTTACCCAGAAGCTCGACTACCCAGCCGGCGCCACCTACTTCGGTAGCGGGAAGGTCGAAGAACTGCGCATGGCCGCCAACATGAAGGAAGCTGCCGTCGTGATTGTCAATGACGAACTCAGCCCCAGCCAGTTGCGCAACCTGGAAAAGCAGATGCAGCTGCACCTAGTCGACCGCACGCAACTGATTCTGGACATCTTCGGTAGCCGCGCCCGCAGCAAGCAGGCCAAAACGCAGGTGGAAATTGCCCGCTTGCGCTACGAATTGCCACGCCTGCGCCAGAAGAACGCTGGCTTTGACCAACAGGGTGGCGGGAGTACCGGTGCCGGTGGTGCCCTGGCCAACCGTGGTTCCGGTGAAACCCAGCTGGAACAGGACCGTCGGGTACTAAACAAGCGGATTGGCCACCTCAAGCAGGAACTGATCGATGAAAGCCGCGATGAAGAAGTCCGCGCCGCCCAGCGCAACGAAAGCGACATTCCAACGGTTGCCCTGGTGGGTTACACCAACGCGGGTAAGTCCACGACCATGAACGGCCTGCTCCAACTTTTCACCGACCGGCCAGACGACAAGCAAGTCTTTGAAAAGGACATGCTGTTCGCCACCCTCGACACCTCCGTGCGCAGCATCGAACTGCCGGGCAACCGCAAGTTCCTGCTCAGCGACACGGTTGGGTTCGTCGGCAAGCTGCCAACCAAGCTGGTTGACTCCTTCAAGGCAACCCTGGCTGAAGCTAAGAACGCCGACCTGCTCGTCCAGGTGGTCGACTACTCTGACCCCCACTATCCAGAAATGATGAAGGTCACCGAGGACACCTTGCGCGACATCGGCATTGAAGGCACACCAATGATTGTCGGCTACAACAAGGCTGACCGCCGCGACGACCAGCCCGCCTTCCCAGACGAGAACGGCGACCACCTGATCTACTCCGCACGCGACGAGAAGTCCCTGCGCAAGCTCGCCGACATGATTGAGCAGCGCATCTTCGCCGACGCGGTGAGCGCGACCTACCTGATTCCGTTCACGGACGGTGGGGCGGTCAACTTCATCAACAGTGTGGCCAAGGTCGACAAGACCGACTACACCGCAGACGGCACCCTGATTACCGCCACGATGAGCGCGGCCAACGCCGGGCGCGTCGCCAAGTACGCTCAGGACTAAACGGCATTTAAATAGGCGCCGGCGACTACTCCCTCAAGGAGATGGTCGTCGGCGCCTTTTGCGTGCTCATCTATTCTTTGCAAAACGTAGCCGGTAATGCCGGCTTGTTGAAGTAATAACCCTGCACCTCGCTCACGCCACTACGGCCGGCAAGCTGCAAGTCTTCTGGCGTCTCCACGCCTTCAAAAGTGAACTCGACATGGTAACGTGCGGCCAAATCTCGCCACTTGGCGATGACCGCCTCAACGTTGTCCATCTGACCGAGTGCGCGCATGTTCTGAAGCGCAAACTTCATGATGTCCAGGTGCGGCAACAGTTGCTCCACCAAATCGTAATCCGTCACGTCGGAGCCGACGTCATCGATGGCGATGCGAATACCCGCGGCGTGCAGCTGCGCGCCAACTGACAGCATTTCTTCCATTGTCGGTGCATCGGTCAGCTCCACCGTCAGCGTCTGTAATTCGGGCGTCTGCTGGACAAACGCCACTAGTCCGGCGGCAACCGCCGGATCATGGAACTGCTTGGGCGTCAGGTTAATGCCCACCCGCTTAATTTTGAGCGCCTTAAGCGCCTCAACAATCAGCCGTGTCTGTTCCTGCACGCTGATTTCAAAAGTATCTGGAAGTCGCCACTGCTGATGTGCTTCGTCCCACATCCGCAGTAATAACTCGTAGCGAATAATAGCTTGCGTTTCAATTTGCACAATTGCCTGTGCGAAATACGTGTAGGTCATCACGACTCCCCCTTTCTTCTTCATCATTAAGTCGCGTTTACGGCCGCTAGTCCGCAAACGCAGTTGTACGTACATTTCATGAAGTTATTAACATCATACACCAAAACTATACAGTTTCATGTCGCGAATTAACAGCTTTGAAACCGGATTTTTTTGCATATCCGTGCAAAATTTGCGGATAATCGCTACTTTTTGGGTATGATTATGGACAGCGTATAAGCGTATCCTTAATAATTTAAGGGTTCGATAAATGGGAACGCTTCATTGTTGAAGAAGTTTGTTTTGGTCTAGGCTGAAATTTGGGCAGGTACTGGACACAAATAAGGACTTATTCCTCAGTTCGGGAATAAGTCCTTATTTACGCTAATGCTCACGAGCTAAGAGCATCACCATTACTCCGCGGTCGCGCGCCAAAAGGCAGCTCCCTAACATACAAGCAGGCACCGGCCAGAATCCTAAGTTCGGGATTCCGGCCGGTGCCCGCTTGTATACCGGGAGCTAACCGCCTTTTGGCACAGCCCTTAAATCGCCAACCTCTTCGCCAGCATCCGGGATGCGAGCGACAGCAGGTAGTTCACAACGAAGTACAGTACTGCCAATGCCACGTACATTGGAATCATGTAGTTGACGTTCTGGCCATAGATCAGCTGCGCGTTGAAGGTTACTTCTGGCAGCAGGATAATCGTAGCCAAGCTGGTGTCCTTAATCAGACTAATGAACTGGCTCACGATTGGTGGAATCATTTTGCGCAGTGCTTGCGGCAAAATGATGTGCACCATCGCCTGAGTGTAGGTCATCCCGTTGGCACGGGCGGCTTCCATCTGGCCCTTGCTGACGGCGTTGATGCCGGAACGCACGATTTCGGCAATCATCGCGGCTTCAAAGATACTCAGCGCAATGATGGTGGCCGAAACGGCATTCAGGCGAACCCCCATCTCCGGCAAACCGAAGTAGACGAAGAACAGTAGCAGCAGCAGTGGCAGGTTCCGGATGATGTCGATGATGAAACCAACGATGGCTGACACCCACTTAATTTTGACATAGCGGATAATCCCCAGAATCGTCCCCAGAATGAAACTGATGACGATGGAGGCGGCAGACACCTCGAGGGTGACCATGAAGCCTTCGAGCAGGTAGCGGACGTTAATCCATGATAGTGCTTGTGCAAAAGTATTCATCTATGCCACCTCCTTAGGCCGTCTGCCAGCGCTTTTCAAGATAGCGCATCAGGTATGACAGCGGCATCGTAATAATCAGGTAGAAAATCCCGACGATAAAGTAGGTCTGGAAGGTATCCAGCGTAGCCGCCGCGATTAACTTACCTTGGTACATCAGGTCAAAGCCGGACACGAAGGCCAGCACGGAGGAGTTCTTGACCAAGTTAATGAACTGGTTGCCCAGTGGGGGAATCGTCACCTTAATGGCCTGCGGGAAGATGATGTGCGTCATGGCCTGGAAGTAGGTCAAGCCCACACTGCGCGCACCTTCCATTTGGCCGGTGGAGATGGCCTCAATCCCGGCACGCACCGTTTCGGCGATGAACGCGCTGGTGTAGATGGTCAGCCCAATCGTCCCGGCAGCGAACCCGCTGATCGGCAGCACGTACTTCGGAATGACCACATAGAAAATCATCGTGATGACCAGCAGCGGAATGTTCCGCACCACTTCAACGTAAATCCGGCCGATGGCGTTAACCCACTTAATCGGACTGATTTCCATGAGGGCAAACGCCGTCCCCAACACGCAAGACCCAATCAGGCCCAAAATACTACATTCGAGTGTCACGAGGAACGCTGAAACGAGGGTTCCCCAGTTTGAACTAACAATTGATAGCATCTACTTGACCTCCTTTACGTGGAAGCCCGGAACATCCCCGAACCACTTGTTCGCAATCTTATCGTAAGTCCCGTTTTCCTTAATCTTGGCAAGCGCCTTGTTAATGGAACGCAGGAAAGGCTTTTGGCCCTTGTTAACGGCAATCCCGTACGGTTCGTTGGTGTAGGTCCCGCCGACAACGACGTAACCCTTATCCTGGAGCGACATCCCGTAGAGAATCCCGTTGTCGGTTGACAGTGCATCAGCCTGACCCGCCTTGAGCGCCGTGAAGGCGGAGGCGTAATCGGACAGCTGCAGCAGCTGCGTGTTCGGCGCGGCCTTCTTGATACTGTCACCGTAAGTACTCCCCTGAACCACAATCGTCTTGGTGCCCTTCTTCAGGTCCTTGACGCTCTTAATCTTGCTGCCCTTCTTGACCAGGATGGAACCCCCAGCCTTGAAGTACACATCGGAAAAGTCAGCCTGCTTCTGCCGTTCTGGCGTGATGGTCATCGTCGCGATAATCGCATCGATGTTCCCCGCCTTCAGCAGCGGCATCCGCGTGTCGGATGTCACCTGCACGAACTTCGCGCGGCCAGACGGCCCGAGGATTTCCTTGGTCAGCGCTTTAGCAACGTCGACGTCAAAGCCCTGAATTTTGCCCGTCTTGATGTTCATCAGGCCGAACAGATTGGTGTCGGCCTTCACGCCCCAGATAATCGTGTTGGTTTCGGAGGCGTTGGACAGCGTATCGCGTTTAGCGACACTATTGCCGCAACCGGCGAGGGTCACGAGTCCGAGAACCAACATCAGCGGCGCAATCAGTTTCCACAATCGCTTCTTCATGCTCCCGCCTCCTAGTGGTTGATAATCTTACTAATGAACTCCTGCGCCCGCGCTTCCTTAGGGTGATCGAAGAAGCCAGCCACGTCCGTGCTGTCTTCCAAAATGGTGCCATCAGCCATGAAGATAATCCGGTTCCCCACCTGCTTGGCAAAGCCCATTTCGTGGGTCACCACAACCATGGTCATGCCTTGCTGGGCAATCTTCTTCATAACGTCCAGCACGTCACCGATCATTTCAGGGTCCAGCGCACTAGTTGGTTCGTCAAACAGAATGGCCTTCGGGTGCATCGCTAAGCTGCGGGCGATGGCGACACGCTGCTTCTGACCACCAGAGAGCATGCTGGGGAAGCTGGCAGACTTGTCAGCCAGGCCAACCATCTTCAGCAGGTCCATGGCTTCCTTTTCGGCCTTATCCTTGTCCATCTTCTGCACAAGGCGCGGGCCGAGGGTAATATTATCGAGAACGGTCTTGTTCGCATATAGGTTAAAATGCTGGAACACCATCCCCACGTCGCGGCGGGTCCGGTTCATGTCCGTTTTCTTGTCCGCTAAATCCATATCGTTAACGATCAGCTGGCCACTGGTGATTTCTTCCAAGCCGTTAATGGTGCGCAGCAGGGTTGATTTACCTGAACCTGAAGGGCCGATAATGGTGACAACTTCACCCTTATCGATGGTCAGGTTGATGTTCTTCAATGCGTGGAATTTGTTGCCGTAGTACTTTTCGACATCGTGAAACTCGATCATGGACATTGAACTTACCTCCGTTTTCATAAAAAAAGCATTTTTTAAATTTTACTGTGAAAATCTAAAAAATGCAAATGAAGGCCTTATTCTATTACTGTTTGTTCGTGTCTAGGTAAGCGAGGTCTGCTTCAATCGTAAATGGTTCCGTTATTGAATTCATCCCCGTTCGGCTCGGCGTCTTTTGCGGGCCGCCACTGAGGACAACTTGCGCTGCCGCTAATCGATACATAGATGCGGCCTTATCAATTGGCGTCAGACCAATACTGCGTACAGTGGCCAGTTCATGGTAATCCAGGCTGTTCAGGCCACCGACGATGACCCACCTGTTATCAGCGGTGTGCGTCAAATCATAATAAGGTAATGGCACCGGCGCACCCATTGCGAGCACTGGCGCCGCGGTTTTCTGGGCGATTCGGGCCAGTGTATTGTCATCGAGGCCATGATACTTTAATGTCAGTATCCCCTGTTTTTCCATTTGGGCCGCTAGTTCGTTAATCGCGGCCTGCTGCTGCGGCGTCACGTCCAGGGTGCTGCGCAGCACCTGCTGGCTCTTAAACACGCCATTAGCGGGCTGTTCGGCCACTTGCGTGTAGGCAGCCACTGCGGCTTGGCGCTGCTTGGCGCTCCCGCCCAGTGCCTTCTCGATGCGCGGCGAAATGTCCCACTTCACCTTCTTGTCGGTGTAGTAGTAGATGAAGTTCAGCACGATGAAATATAGGAAGATGAGGAACAGGAGCAAGAACAGTGAGCCCTGCAGACGGTAGTTCTTGTAACGCAGCCCCTGAATCGCCACGTACAGGAGGTAAAAGTTAGCGATGAAGGCCACAACCGTGAAGGCACGGCCCTTCGGCTTGTCCTGAATGTTGAAATAATTCAGCAGCCGGTTGATCAAATCAAGTGCGGTTAACATGCTTGTCCCTCCTTACTGTTGGGTTGTCGTGGTCTTCTGCGACGAACTACTGTTGGTTGTAGTCCCGGTATCACCGGTGTTGCCACTATCGCCATTATCCGTGTTGTCAGTATTGCCACTGCCGGTCGTGGTTTTATCCGTAGTCGTGTCGCCCGTCGTGTCCTTGTTGTCTGTCGTTGTGGTGTGCGAACTCGAACTGGAGGACGTGCTGCTAGAAGCCGAACTGTTGTCGGTCTGGTTCTGCGGCTGACTACTCTCGTCAGCGGAACTGGATGAACTTTCCACAGTGCTAGATTCACTCGGCTTAGACGGCTTGCTGGAACTCTTGTCACTGCTGCTAGAAGAAGACGTCTCGCCGGTTTTCTTGGCCTTGAGGCTGGAAACCAGACTGCTCTGCGACGCCTCACTCTTTGGCGTACTGCTTGGGTTAGCGGTGTTGTTGATGACGTTAAACGCGCTAACGAACAAAATCAATGAAACAATTGCGGTTGGTGAAAGCAATGGTTGCGTACGGTATGCCATTTATAAATCTCCTTCATAATTCCGGAAAAACCGGACGTACTTTTGGGCGTCAAGCCTGCGCGCAATCCGCTTTGCAGGTAGCGTGCAAGCCCGTTCGCCGCTTCTAAGTAACTATTGTCCCACCTTTTGTCTCAAAGCGGAATTGCCTAAGGCTGAATTTCGTGAAATCGTAAGCGAACGTTCACTAAATCGGCACAAAATTCTTGGCAGATAATCTAACATGGCGTAATTTATAAAATTCAGCCATTACCATAAAAAAACATTTTTTCGACTGCAATTTGGTACTAAAATCGAGTTCATTACTGTGACAAAGGCAATTGTGTTTGTCGCATTTGTTTCATCATCATAAATAAAAAACTATTTGTCAATAATATTGACTTTTTCGGCGTGAGCAACGCAAAAGGTCCCGGCATCCTCCTGTGCGGAAGATGCTGGGACCTTTTACTTCATGCTGCTAATTTAAGCACGGTGCTTGCGCCGCAAGTACAGCAGCGTTGTTTCCAGTGCCAGGAGAATTAAGCCGGCCACGATTAAACCGTAGCTGACGCTGTCCCCGGTTTGCGGGAAGACCTTTTGCAGCAAACGCTGGTGCTTGCCAGCCCGTGCCTTGCGGTGGGTAGCTGGCCGCTGATTGCTGCCATAGGTGTCGGGCAGTGGCGGGTTGTCGTTGTTGCCGAAGGTATCCGGCAGTGGCGGGTTACCCGGTGTGCGATTACCTGGTGCCGGTGGTTCCGGCCCAAAGGTGTCAGGCAACGGTGGTTGTGGCGCGTTTGTAACGTCAACTTGCACCAAACTCTGCTGTCCAAGCCCAATTGTAAACGGCGTGCTGTTCTGTTCATTCAGCATGTAACCAGCAGGCGCCTTTGTTTCGACAAAGTAGTATTGTCCTGGTAGCAGACCAAGGACGACTACTTCACCATTCACATCAGTATTGAGATTGCTTCGAACCAGTGTGCCATCTTCCCGATACAGACTAAACTGAGCACCAGCAAGTAATTCACCTGTTGCTGCATCACTCTTAACAAGCCGCACACCACCAACACTTTGTTTGTTGGTGACATGAACTCGGGCAACCTGCTGCTGATTGAAATCAACAGTGAACGCGTAGTGATTGTTTGCGTTCAAAGTATACCCGTTAGGAGCCTGCGTCTCACGGAAATAGTAATCCCCAGGCGTGAGGTCGTTGACTACCAATTGACCATTTGCTGAGGTAGTCAAACCACTGCGGACGAGCGTTCCGTCTGTCTCGTAGAGGGCAAAATGCGCACCCGGTAAAACTTGCCCGCTCGTAGCATCTGTCTTGCTGAGGACAACGCCCCCCTTAGTTTCCTGATCATCTGTTGTGACCAGAGCTGTCTTGTTTGGCTGGTTAAGGGCCACTACGACTGGCACTTGAGCAGTATTAAGGTCATAACCAGTTGGAGCCTGAATCTCACGGAAGTAGTAGTCCCCAGGAACTAAGTCAGTTACTTTGATGTTTCCGCTTTGTGACGTGGCTAAATGCTGCTTAACCAGTTTACCATCAGCAGCGTACAGGTTGTAAACTGCACCCACAACTGGCTGCTGATTCTGCGCATCGCGCTTAGTCAGTTGCACATTGCCCTGGATGTCGTCGAAGACAAGCATGTGCACCATATCGCCGTTTGTTTTCTTGCCGATAGTAACATGGTAAGTGGTAGCATTCAAACTGAATCCCGCTGGTGCCTTCAATTCGCGCAGTGTGTATGCACCTGGTTCGAGGTATTCTGCCACCGCATTACCCTGTGCGTCTGTGGTTAAGGTACGTGTCTGTACACCTTTTGTATTGAACAATCCATAGACCGCATTCGCCACCGCAGCGCCATTCTGCTTGTTTTCTTTGGTCAGCTGCAAGCGACCAAGGTATGGTGTGTTCAGCGCTTTAACCTCTACTGCTTGGCCTTCCTGCTGATTGAAGACAACCGTGAAGTGGAACTGCTGCTGAATTGCAGGCAAAATGTAGCCTGCTGGTGTTTTTGTTTCAACAAGGTAGTAGCCACCAGGAACTAGGTTCGGTATCTGCAACTTGCCATTAGAGTCTGTGGTAAGCCCATGACGCAGCAACGTTCCTGTTTGTGTGGAATAAAGATTGAATTCTGCACCAGCCAAGCCTTCTTTGGTGAAACCGTCTAGCTTAAGCAGAATTGCACTACCGGGTTTTTCTTCATCATAGACTGTTGCCTTTGCACCAGCTGGAAGTACAGTATCACCTTGGCGACTTGGTTCGCTGGAACCAGTCTGCACCACATTAACGTAGTATTTTTTGTCAGAATTCAGTTTATAACCAGTAGGGGCTTCAACTTCTTTAAAGTAGTATTTACCTGGCAGTAACCCATTCACACGGGCCACGCCATTGCCACCGGTCATGACAATCGCTTGAATCTCATCCGCGTCATTATAAAGCTTAAATTCGGCTCCTGGCAGTGCGATGTCCATCTGATCAAAGTCCCGTTTGGTGACTTCAACACTGCCGCGCCACTTGGCATCGGTGGCATTAACCGTCTGGAACAGATTTGCCATTTTGTCCCGAGCAATTGTAAATGAATATTTCTCCTTATTTAGCAGGTAACCAGCTGGTGCCTTAGTTTCCACCAGATAATAATCACCCGGCGCTAAGTTCCAGAGACTGAATTCGCCGTCGTCTGTAGTTGTACCAGATCTATTCGTATCTGTAGCTTGCCCGTCAGCACTCACACGATACAGTTCGTAAGTTGCTCCTTTTACCCGTTCTCCAGTATGAAGGGCGGTCTTCTTTAGCGTAACTTCACCATGATATTCGTTGTTAGCAATCGTCTGGTTATCAACTAAATTACCATCAGCGTCTTTCTCACCATTTGCCTTAATGGTAATGTGCTTGCCCTTGGCATAAGCGCCTGCAATGTAGCCTTCAGGTGTGGTGCTGAGGTCTTCTTGCAAAATGTATTCGCCCGGCTTCAGGTTCGACCAACTTAACGTACCATCATCACCAGTTGTGCCTTTACGAATCACCTCACCATCTTTGACGTAAACTGGACTACCATCTGGATTATTTTGACCTGACTTCTTGGCCATAAAGAGTTCAAAACCAACACCTGCCAGCGGTACCGATGGATTATCGCCATCGACCTTAGTAAGCTTGAACCTTAAGTTCGGCCCAACCTCGCCAGATGCACTCCCACCATCGTGATCGATAATGACGGTCGCTGTTTTCTGCTGGTAGGTCTTAGTGACGTGATCCGCAATGATTGACACCTGATTAGACAAAGTAGCCTGGTCAGCTGACGAATTAATCTTCGCTTCGTAATCCACTCGGTACGCTCGATTAATTGTCTTGTTGAATTTGACAATCAGTACTTGTGCACCGGTATTTTGATAATCCGTTACGACGCTGACCGTGTAGTCTGCCCCCGCAACAGCCTTGCGGTAAACTGTGTTTTTGCCCTCTGAGTTCGGCATCATTTCGTAAACTGCAACAGAATTGACATCAACAAACTGATTACGTGATGGAATGTCAACAACTTTGACATCGCTTAGCGTTGACTGCGATGGGTTAACGTCCACTGACCAATCCACGACGCTGCCATCTTTTTGACCGGATTTGTCGATGTAGTCGCCACCATGATCCACCGTGACGGTGCCAGTCACGTCATGGTGCTCACCGCCATTTACAAACGCAGCCGTATTAGTGTACGACGTCGTGTCGACGAGCTGACCCGCGAGGCTAGTATCAAACTCGACGAAGTAAACCCCATTATCATGCGGTAAATCCACGTTGAGTGTTCTGGTCTTCTCATCGTAATGAACCGTGTAATCTGTCGGATTTACCCAGTCGTCTTCCTTGGATTGAATGGCATTATCACCCGAATCACTACGGATTGTACCGTCAATACTGCCACGGAATACGTGCACTGACCCTGGGACGTAGGTCTGGCCCTCAGGAATTGTGTCGGTTACCCGCGCATCTTGCAGCTGGCGCTGATTGTAGTTAACCCCAACTGTCCACTTAATCTGTTTTGTTTGTGGATCGTACTGACCACTCTTGGAAGCATCGTGGAGAAACTTATCCCCCGGCCCAAAGGGAACGACTTGATGGTTGTGGTGCTTATCACCAGTACCGTCAACCCAGAAGCTGTCCGCGTGATTTTCTACCTGCACACCAGTCGTAATCTTCTCGGAGTCGAAGGTGGTGTGGTAGCTAATCGTGAACTTATCGCTGGTTTTCTGATAAGCACCAATGAAAATCAGACGGAATCCATCGTTCTGCTGATTTGTTCCTGTAACCAGAAAGTCCTTCCCCAGGATCAACTGCTGCTGTGTGCTTTCGTCAAACACTTCCGGTGTACCCTTCAAGGAAAGAGCATCTGGCAGTTTATCACTCACTTCAAAGAAGTTAAACAACTGTTCACCCGCATTTACGGTAATTTTCCAGTCGTTTGTCTTCGTGTAATAGTTAGTCCCAGTCAGACTCTTTTGCAGTTCCTGCTGAGAGCCCGTCACCGTGACCGGCACATTCGTATCACCAGTACCAGCTTCGTTGCCGATGTTCAGGCCCACGATGGGATTTTTAGGATCAGCCAGAATCTGGTTGTCATTCTGGTCGGCCAGTGGCACAGTGGCCTGAGTGTCATAACTAATCTGCACAGCACGCTTAATGGATTGATTCCAAGTTAAGGTGAATTTCGGAAAGTCACCGTTTTGCTCAAAGTTGACGGTGTACAGACTTGGATCAACTTGATCGGAGGTAGTGATTGGTTGGCCGTTAGCATCAAAATCAACGTAGTAAACTCGGAGAGTACCAGGTAAGTACTTCTGCGGTGTCACTGCCACTTTGTCAGTCACCTTGGTGCCAGCTTTAACTGTTTTTTCACCATAGTTAAAATTCACAAACCAGGTGAATCTTTGACCGTCCCTGATCGCCTTTTGCCCACTTTTATCGAGCAACCTGCCGTAGTTTACGGTAACGGCACTCGAAGCAGACGGGTTTTGGTCACCATCATGCAAGGTGGCAGTATTTGTAAAAGATAGCGAACCACCATCATCCGGAATTTTATCTTCATCAATATCCGTCAAGTAAGTGACTGTGAAGACGTCACCCGTCTTGGCATAATTCCCTTTCAACGTCACCTTGTTATCAGCGTCACGGTCGAAAGTATAGTCACTGCCAGCGCTGAGTGTTTCCTTTGTGGTGATATCCCGCACCACTACCGGTGCGTCCGCATTCAAACTCAAACCGTCTTGCAGTGGGTCGGTGATGCTCGCATTCGTCAGCAGTTTCTGGGACTTGTTAAAGGTAACGTCCCAACTAATCTGCTTGGCGTTTTCCGCACCGCCCGTCTTCGAATTGACTGGCGTACCAGTCTTCGTGACATCTTTATCTGTTTGTTGTTCCAGATCAACCGCCGTCACGTTCCTGCTGTCTTTAACCGGGGTCGTAAATGACTGCAAGCCGGTCTCCGTGACGTTCTTGGCACTTTCGGTATGCACAAAAGTTCCCTTGATGTCAGTGTTGCCCACAGCATTTTGGTTCAGGGTAATGGTCACCTGATTACCATTGCGTACCGTAAAGGAACCAAGACTCGGGTCACCGTCTAGAGGACCTTGGCCATCATCCGCCTTAACACCGGCGGGCAAGTCAAAAGTGAAGTAGTCCCCATTCTGCACCTGATGGTTATCCTTCAACTGGTCCGGAACTGCGAATTGATATTCGTAGCGCGCCTGAGCGTCAGGTGGCAGTTCATAGGTGCCATTAACTGGCTCGATATCCTTGCCATCTTTGTCCTTAAACGAGAAGGCAGTAATTTTGGCAATCGGCTGGCCGTCTGGCACGTAGTCATTTAAATTCACCGGTGCAGCGGCTGCTTGCGGCTTCGTTGCCGTTACCGTGTTGCTGGCATCACTGTCGTCGGTAACGGTTACTTTATCTGGCGCGTTGCTCAGTGGCAGAGTCAAGGTTGCATCATCAATCTTCTTGCCGCCCTCGATGTTGAGGTTGACCTTGCTGGTGCCCTTGTCACTATCCACGTTCGTATAGTAGTCGCCAATTTCTTGGCCCTGACTATCCTTCAACGTTCCTTGATCGCCATCCGTCAGCGAACCACCAGTCACGACAGCACAAAAATGCAAGCTATCTTTAGCTGTCTGCGCCGAATACTTCAGCGTCAGCTGAGTGCCATCCGCGTTCAAATCGGCGCCACGCAAAGTAACACCTACATTCCCGTCTGCAGATGTCGTATCCGCGCTTACAACCTGTGTCAACGATCCCACGTATTGGAATAGACACAGGCATGTCATCAGAATGGCATAGGCCTTCTGTATCCACTTATTCATTGAATTAACCCCCCAAGGCTAGTAACAACTTCTGGAGGGCATAATACCACCATTAATTACTATTGGCCGGCATTTTTGCGGAAAAGCAATCATTTTACGGGACGAAAAACGTTTGTGAAAAATCAGTAGCGAATTAAATTATATTTAATCGTGCACGTTTCTTATGGAACAATTTTAGAGTTTTGACTTGTTGAATTGTTAATTATCGAAAACTGCAGTTGAGAAGTATCATTGAACAAATTAACTATTTATATTGGTATTCTTTTCTCAACTTTATACTTATATACGCCGGAACGGTCACTTGTTCATCGCAGATTACTCAATCTGTAAAGCATTTATGAAAATTAACATAATCTATGAGTTTGTTGAAAAGTTTCTTGCATATATCAGTGCGAAATCAAATTACATAAGTTATCGTTTTGCTTTTTAGATAATTTGTTAGTTTTATATTATGAAAGTAATACGAACCAATTTATTTCCGTGTTAATTGCACAGGGCTTTTGGGCCAAATCCCTCTCTTCTTTCCCTCTTCCAATTCAATTGGTCTACCTCGCCTATGAAAAAAAGGCCCAGCCCCCATACGGGGACTGGACCTTTCCAAGATAAACGCAAGAATTACTTGAGGGTAACGGTTGCGCCAACAGCTTCGAGCTGTTCCTTGATCTTGTTAGCTTCGTCTTCAGCAACCTCTTCCTTGACGTTTGCAGGAGCACCATCAACGACGCCCTTAGCATCCTTCAGGCCAAGACCTGTGATTGCACGAACTTCCTTGATAACCTTAACCTTTTCCTGACCTACTTCGGTCAGTTCAACGTTGAAGCTGTCCTTCGTTGCTTCAGCAGCGCCGGCGCCAGCACCTGCGGCTGCTACAGGAGCAGCTGCGGTAACGTTGAATTCTTCTTCGATAGCCTTAACGAGGTCGTTCAGTTCAAGGATGGTAGCATCCTTAAGCTGGTCGACAATTGCTTGTGTGTCCAATGCCATGATTGGTTTCCTCCAATTTTCGATTAAATAGAATAGTTGTGGTGAGAACTAAGCAGCCATTAAGCAGCTGGTTCTTCGCCCTTTTCGGCAACGGCCTTGACGGCGTATGCCACGTTGCGAACTGGTGCCTGCAGAACGGAAAGGAGCATTGAGAGCATACCTTCCTTGTCTGGCAGACCAGCGAGTTCGTCGATCTGTTCCAGGGATGCGAGCTTCCCCTGGATAAAGCCACCCTTGATTTCAAGAGCATCGTACTGCTTAGCAAACTTCTTCATGATGCGGGCAGGTGCCGTAACATCTTCAGAACCAAAAGCAATAGCAGTAGGACCGCTGAAGACCTCGTCGAGGCCTTCGTAGCCGGCAGCGTCGGCAGCGCGACGAAGGTAGGTGTTCTTGATGACTTCCATCTTAACGCCTGATTCGCGCAATTCCTTACGCAGTGCGGTTACTTCGTCAACTGTGAGACCACGGTAGTTAACGACAACAGCGGATTCCGCGTTGTTGAACTGTTCCGTGATACCAGCAACGATTTTAGCCTTCTCAGCAATAATTGCTTCACTCATGTGTTTTTCACCTCCTGATGTTTGTTCATGGATTTCTTTTTTTATATAAAAAAACTCCATGTCCACCAAGACATAGAGGTATCAGATAACACGTTGATACCACCTCGGCAGGATGATTAAGGCTTGCGCCCCCTGAGTCTTAGGCAGAGTTTTAACACAAAGAATATTAAACCATTTATCAGCGTGTGTGTCAACTGATTTTCAAAAATGCAGGCGCAAACTCACAGATTCATGAGTCGCCAGGCGTCACAAGCGCTATGCTCACTACCGGGTAGTGGTGCATCCAGCTGCTTAAAGCCAAAGGCATCATACAAATGGTTCGCCGCAGTCATGGTCTTGAACGTTTCCAAGTACAGCTGCTCATAGTGTTCCCGTGCAAACGCAATACACTGCATGATCAGCTGCTTGCCGCCGCCCAGGCCGCGCGCATCAGCCCGAATGTAGAGTTTTTGCAGCTCCGCAGTGTCAGTCGCATACGGGCCCACACCGGCGCCGCCGTAAACGGTGCCCGCGTCATCGCTCAGCACCCAGTAAGCGGCCGGCTGTGTCTGCTTGGCATAAAAGGTGCTCAGGTGATCCACCTGCGGATCAAAGTACGCGGTCCCCGGTAAGTTATAGCCGCCCTCTTCCAAATCCGCCCGCAAAATCGCAGCCATCTGCGCATCGTCTGCAGCCGTGATGGGCCGCAGCTTAAATTGGTTTACTGTCACGTGCAATTCCCCCTCGACATTTTCACTTGCCGCAATTATGAGCCGCACGCCGATGTTAGTCAACTATGGTAACTAATCGGCAAAAATTTTGCCCAAGCAAAAAGGCGTCCGCAATGGACGCCTTCTTGGTCAAGTTCAATGGAATTAGAACTTGGCTGCATCAACAGCGACACCAGGGCCGAAGGTTGATGTAACGGTCAAAGACTTGATGTATACACCCTTAACGGATGCAGGACGAGCCTTTGTCAGGGTTGTGTTAAGCATTTCGAAGTTTTCGAGAAGCTTAGCAGTGTCGAAGCTTACCTTACCGATAGGGGCGTGGATGATACCAGCCTTATCAACACGGTAGGCAACCTGACCTGCCTTGATGTCGTTAACCGCTTTGGTCACGTCCATCGTAACAGTACCAGTCTTAGGGTTAGGCATAAGGCCCTTAGGACCAAGGACACGGCCGAGACGACCAACCTTAGCCATCATTGGTGGCGTTGCAACAGCAACGTCAAAGTCAAGCCAGCCATCAGAGATCTTGTCAACAAGATCATCAGCACCAACAACGTCAGCGCCAGCTGCTTCAGCCTGCTTAGCCTGTTCGCCCTGGGCGAAGACGATCACACGCTGCGTCTTACCGGTCCCATTAGGAAGGACAACGGCACCACGAAGCTGCTGGTCAGCCTTCTTAGGGTCGAGTGCGAGACGGTATGCTACTTCGACGGTTTCGTCGAACTTAGCAAAGCTAACCTTCTTGACGAGTTCCAGAGCTGCCTCTGGGGCGTAAGTCTGGTTAGCATCGACTGCCTTAGCAGCCTCAATGTAATTTTTACCTTTTTTAGCCATTCTGGGTTTTCCTCCTTGCAAATGTGGTCAACGGGATGTTATCCCTTCCACTCTGATAATGACGGTTTTCGCCGTCTATCCGGATGCTGGGTATTAGCCTTCGACAACGAAGCCCATGGACCGAGCAGTCCCTTCAACCATGCGCATAGCAGCTTCGACGCTACCAGCGTTAAGGTCTTGCATCTTCGTTTCAGCGATCTGCTGAACCTGAGCACTGGTTACCGTAGCAACCTTCTTGGTGTTAGGTTCGCCAGAACCGTGTTCCACGCCAGCAGCCTTCTTCAGAAGAACAGCAGCTGGAGGAGTCTTTGTGATGAATTCGAATGAACGATCTTCAAACACGGTGATAACAACAGGGATAATCATGCCGGCCTGATCTGCAGTCCGAGCGTTGAAATCCTTGGTGAAGCCCATGATGTTAATCCCGGCCTGCCCAAGAGCAGGACCAACTGGAGGAGCAGGAGTTGCTTTCCCAGCAGGGATCTGAAGCTTAACGATGTTTGCTACTTTTTTAGCCACGAGACATTACCTCCTTAGTCCGTGATGTGGTTAGATGACCATTAGTTTTGGTCTCCCACATGTATGCGAAAACATACTTGTATAACATAGCATCATTTTGCCTCCGGCGCAAGTGCGTGTTATGAATGCAAACGCTCGCGCAGCGGAAAATCGCAAAATTTAGGTGCTAAGGTACTGGGTATGCTTTAGAAATTGTTGTGTGAATACGCGCAGGTGGTGAGCGTTGGGCTCAGCGACCTTACGGCGCAGTCGCGCGAAAAAGGGCAGGGGCTATATATACAAGGCGGGGACGACAGAAATCCTAAGTGCGGGATTTCTATCGTCCCCACCTTGTATATCCGCCCCTAAGCGCCCTTTTTCGCAGCCTACAGTTTTGCTGCCTGATCGAAGTCCAGTTCAGCCGCCGTCTCACGGCCGAACATTTCGATGCTGGCCTTGAGCTTGTAGTGTTCGTGGTCCACTTCGGTAATCTTACCGGTGGTACCAGAGAAGGCACCATCCACAATCTTAACGGTTTCGCCGACTTCAAAGTCAACGTCCGTCTTGTGGGTCTCCATGCCGATTTCGCGCAGAATTTTGTCGATTTCTTCTGGCAGCAGTGGCGCAGGCTTGCTCCCTGCACCGTGACTACCAACGAAGCCAGTAACACCAGGGGTGTTCCGCACAACGAACCATGATTCGTCGGTCATAACCATCTCGACCAGCACGTAACCAGGGAAGGTCTTCTCGGTTTCGACCTTCTCCTTACCATTCTTCATGGTGTGTTCCTCTTCTTCGGGAACAATCACACGGAAGATGTAGTCATCCATGCCCATTGAGCTTGCGCGTGATTCGAGGTTGGTCCGAACCTTGTTTTCGTAACCAGAGTAGGTGTGCAGTACGTACCACTGCTTTTCTGCAGATTCCATGATGTACTTCCTTTCGTTTTTGGACAAAATAAAAAAACCGCCACCGGTGGGTGTTGGTTTCACAGTGACTTCATTATAACAGGCACAATTGGATAAATCAAAAAAAGAGTCGCACACAGCGACTCTTCCAAGTTGAAACTAGAAAATGAACTTCGTCAGCAATGCCGTGATTGCCCAGTCGGCCAGTGCGAAGTAAATCGCAAAGAGGATTGAGGTCACAATAACCGTGGTGGTATCGCGGCGAGTTTCCTTGGCGGTTGGCCAAGTGACCAACTTCATTTCGTTAACAACGCTCTTCAAAAACTTCATGCTCTACTCCTCCTCCTTAGCGGGTTTCACTGTGCGGCGTTACTTTACCGCAGTATTTACAATATTTATTCAGGGTTAACCGTTCCGTGCGCTTCTTGTTTTCAGGAACGAAGTAGTTCCGCCGACCGCACACGCTGCAGGCTAACGCCACTTTTTTCACTGTCATGGCGGTCCTCCTAGATTATATCCCCAAAATTATACCTTTTTGCCCCGTCAGTAGCAAGTGGGCCTTCTAACAGTGGGCCTCCTGACAGCGGGTCTTCTAGCAGCGGTCTTGCTAACATCAATCCTTCTAACAACAAGCTTACTGCATGTTATCCGCCAGAAACATGCGCAGTTTCCGCCGCACCCGCTCACTCGCCCGCCGGCCGGAGTTAGAGGCGGGCACCTCACATTGGAGTAGGTGCTCAAATACCCGTAGCTCCAGCGGCGATAACATGTCCAGAAATTCTTGCCAATCCAGGCGCACCACCATCGACCGCTCCGTAGCGTTGCGCGCATCACGCTGACCACTCTTAATGGCATCCAGATCCACGTCCGCTTCCGTCAGCGCCAGGCTGGAGTTCAGAAGTAGCCGCTTTTTGGCCAGTCCGTGGCGCACCACTGAACTGAAGTGCGAGCGCAGAATCATTTTGTAATAGGAACCAAACTGCGAGCCGCTACTCGCATCGTACATGCGGACTGCCCGCCACAAAGCCAGCTGGGCTTCTTGTAGCCAGTCCTCACGTGCCATCCCCCGCAGATTGTACTGCCGCATAAGCCCCAATGCGATCGGCTTGTACAATCTGAACACCTCCACGAACGCGTCCGAATCGTCCGGCGCGCGCTGAATCAATGCCAATTCATCCTTGCGCATTTCCGTTCCCCCTATCACAAGTCTGTATTTACGCTCGTAATATACAACCGCTTGCGGACACGCACCTACAGAACTGACGTCCCAAAAGTATGGAAGGAACCTGAAAACGACACTGCGAGGAGATGCTGTAATTAAAAACTAAAGTTGTTTTTTGAATTCGCTAATCGTGGTCCAAAACTCCCCTTAACCCAAGCAAAAAGCGCGGCGTTGAAACCAGCTAGATTTCAACACCACGCTTTTGATAGTTACATCATTTTGGTCAAGCTCAGCGCGCCACTACGTTCAGCGGCACGTTCACAAACGAGGATCAAAGCCACTTTCACCAGCATTGCTGGTACAAAAGCCAACGTTCCGGTCACAAATGCGGTTGGCAACGCCATCCCCGTGGCCACTGCGAGCCATAAAGAACCCGCGACCAGTTGCAGCAGGCCCGCCAGCAAGTTGCTGCCAACCACAACGGCAAGGCTACGGTGCCACTTCAGGGCCACACTGATGATCAGCGGGAACAGCAACATTGCCAGTAAGTAGCCACCCGTCGGTGTAAAGAAGTGGCCAAAACCCGCCGTGTACCCGACAAACACCGGCAGGCCGAGGCCCCCAATCAGTAGGTACAGCGCTGTTGCGGTCAAAGCGACACTGGGGACGCACACCGTGGCCACCAGCGGAATGATGAACGTCTGCAAGCTAAACGGCACGGCGCCCAAGGGAATGGCCAACGGCGCAACGGCACAAATCACGGCCGTCATCATCGCGGTTAAGTTTAAGCGTCGTAGTGGAATTCTCGTCATTGTCCGCCTCCGTGTTCTTACTATATAAAGATAAAGCTATGCCTTAGTCTTGTACCTGCTGGCGACTGGTGAATGCCTGGTACAACAATACCCCAGTGGCAACACTGGCGTTCAAACTCTGCACGTGGCCAATCATTGGAATCGAAATGGTCGCGTCCATGAGCTTCTGCAGGCCTGGAGAAATCCCCTTGCCTTCATTACCGATGACCAGACCGATGGCCCCGCGGGCATCCCATTTCCGGAAGTCCTGACCTTCCATAGCGGTCCCGAAGATCCAGACACCGCGTTCCTTGAGCTGCTTGATGGTGCTGGCCAGATTGGTCACCCGCGCAACAGGCACGTGTTCAATGGCCCCCGTGCTAACTTTTGCCACCGTGCTGGTCAGGCCGACGGCACGGTGCTTCGGAATGATAATCCCGTGCACACCGACCGCATCGGCCGTCCGCATGATGGAGCCCAGGTTGTGGGGATCTTCCAAGTTATCCAGAATCAGGAAGAAAGGCTGTTCGTTCTTCTTAGCAGCAGCATCAAAAAGGTCATCAATGCTGGCGTAGGCGTATGGTGCCATTGCCAGCATCACGCCCTGGTGATTGCCGCGATCGCTGAGCAGGTCCAACTTGTTCTTCGGGACCTGGCTAATCAGAATCTTCTTGTTCTGCGCAGCTTTCACGATGTCGTGAATCTGATCGGAGTTCAGGTCACTTTGCACGAACAACTTGTTGATGCGGGTCGCGCCCTCAACCTTCAGCGCTTCACTAACGGCGTGGCGACCGTAAACGAATTCGTTCTGCTCATCGCCATCCGTACGTTCCTCGCGCGGCGACCGTACTTCATCGCGCTCGGTCCGCGGCTTGCGGCCACCAAAATTACGCTGCTTGTTGTTCCCGGCGCCTGGCCGCCCCTGCCGGTCGCCATCGCGGCGGCGTTGCGGCTTACCTGTGAATTTCGCCATGTCCTGTTCCCCCATTTTCCACGTAATCAATGCACCAGTGTGCCAATTCCGTTACCCGGTCGTGCCGTTCAAGCAAATCCAAGGAACCAAACAGCGCCTCAAACCCAGTTGAAATCCGGTAGGTCACGACGTCAGTGTTCTTGGCATGCGTATAGCTCTTCGCGTTACGCCCGTGCTTGAACATTTCAAGTTCCTCATCGCTGAGGACGCCTTGTTCCTGCATACCGGCAATCAGCGCCGCCTGTGCTTTGGCCGACACGTAACTTTTGGCCTTACGCTGCAGCTGCGCCGGCTTGGTCAGGCCTAAGCTGAGCAGGTGCCGGCGGATATATGGTTCGTAGACTGCATCGCCCAAGTAAGCCAGTGCAATCCCATTCAGTTGTTCCGGGTTCATCATTCGCGGCGCCACCTTGTCCCTTGTGCTGTATCTTCCAAAATAATCCCGTCCGCGCTCAATTCGTCGCGGATACGGTCGCTCGTTGCGAAGTCCTTTGCCTTGCGGGCTGCGTTACGCGCCGCAATTTTGCTTTCCACTTCATCGTCGAGCAGACCTGTGCTGAGCGTGATGCCAAAAATCTGCATCCACGCGCTGAACTTAGCCAGCAGTGCTTCGGCTGTTGCTGCGTGAATGGTCGTGTTCGTGGCGTAATCGTTCATCAGCTTGGCCAAGTCGAACAATGCCGTCAGCCCGTTCTGGACGTTGAAGTCATCATCCATCGCCGTGCTGAAATCGCTGTCCAGCTGCTTGAGCTGAGCGTCAACATCCGCGTCACTGCCTGCCTGAGCATCCTTCATCCGGAAGTTCAGGGCGTCAAACGCAATCTTGAGCTTCTTAAGGTTGGTTTCTGCCTCGTCCAAGTTAGCCTGGGTGTAACGAATCGGCTTGCGGTACTGCGTGGTTGCCATGAAGAAGCGTAGCACCTGCGGGTCAACTGTCTTGATGATGTCGTGCACCGTCACGAAGTTGCCAAGGCTCTTGCTCATCTTCTCGTCGTCCTCGCCCACCGTGACGAAGCCGTTGTGCATCCAGTAGTTCACGAACTTTTTACCGGTGTGGGCTTCACTCTGCGCGATTTCGTTAGTGTGGTGCGGGAACTCGAGGTCCTGGCCACCGCCATGAATGTCAATCGTGTCGCCCAGCAGCTTGGTGCTCATGACGGAGCACTCAATGTGCCACCCCGGACGGCCGGGGCCAAAAGGTGCGTCCCAGTAAATTTCGCCGGGTTTTGCTTTCTTCCAGAGCGCAAAGTCAACGGGATCTTCCTTGCGGGCGGTCTCCGCGTCATTCACGTGCTCACTGGCCCCCTGACGCAAATCGTCGATGTTCTTGTTAGCCAGCGCGCCGTAGTTCTTCGCCTTGCGCGCCCGGAAGTACACGTCGCCATCACTTTCGTAAGCATAACCCTTGGCAATGAGATCCTGAACAAAGGTAATAATGTCCGGAATCATCTCACTTGCGCGCGGGTGCGCCGTAGCGGGCTCAATGCCCAAAGCGGCGGTATCTTCCATGAAGGCGTCAATGAAGCGCTGAGCGAGCTCGAGTGGCGCCTCGCCAGTCTTCTTGGCCCCGTTAATAATCTTGTCGTCCACATCCGTGAAGTTAGACACATAGGTCACTTTGTAACCACAGTACTCGAGGTAGCGGCGAATCGTATCAAAAGCGATAGCTGAACGCGCATTCCCGATGTGAATGTAGTTGTAGACGGTCGGTCCACAGACATACATGTGCACCTCACCTGCGACGATGGGAACAAACTCTTCTTTGGCCCGGGTTAGGGTATTGTAAATCTTGACCATGACGGGGCCTCCTTTCCTATATTACGTTCCTTATCATACAAGACTTTTCGGGAAACCAAAAGGTAAGCGGGGGAAAAGGTATAGTTGAATCGCGATACTACTCAATTGCATTTTGCGAACGCCCACCATAGCCAATACCAGTTATGCATTTTAGCGAATGCAAAAATTTTTTAGGTAGGACGACCACGTTGAGAAAACAATTGCTCGCTGCACGCACATCAATCCTCAATCGCTTCGAGTTTTGGCGCTCTTGTTTCGATTATAAAACGACATTCTCAGGTCGTGAATACACTAGCGTTTGAAGTGGGTTGGCGGAGTACTCGGGGACGGAGTTAGCGAAAAGGAAAGTGGCAGTGTATACCCGACATGAATTGAGCCGGGTATACACTGCCACTTTCCTCGGGAGCGCGAATTTTGCCGCCGATTTTGCGGCAAAATCGCCAGTGAGAAACCCGTTAGGGGTTCGAGCGGTCCCCGCTAACGGAGTCCCCGAGTACGGAGCCAGCCCGCTTCAAACGCGGCGTTGCCATGATCACTAATTTTGCCAACAAAAAAGCCCGCCGAAGCGGACTCATCAAATGTCTATTTAAAGTATTACTTGAACACGCGAACGCCGAAGCTAGGCATGTAGTAAGAGCTCAGGGTAGAAGTGCGAACGTTCTGGCCTGGCTTAGGTGCTTCGATGTACTTGCCGCCACCGATGTAAAGGGCAACGTGGTAAGTAGCACCACGGCTACCCCAGAAGATCAGATCCCCAGCCTTGAGGCTGCTGATGGAAACCTTAGTACCGGCGCTTTCCTGAGGAACGGTCCAGCCGCCAATTTCCTTCTTGGCTGCGTTGAGGAAGACGTAGTGCATCAGACCGGAGCAATCGAAGGAGCTAGGGCCCTTGCCGCCCCATACGTATGGCTTACCAATCTGCTTCTTAGCAAGTGCGATTACTGCGTTAATCTTGGCAGTTGAGCTGCTTGCGGTGGAAGTGCTTGGCAGGCTGATGTAGGAAGCTGGAACCCACTGGGAACCACCAAGGTTGTACCAAGTCTGGCCATCAGAACCCTTAGCGGAACCGAATGTCTTCCAGGAAGTGTTGTAGCTAAGCCACTTGCTGGTCCGGTTACCGTTTGGGGAATCGTAAACAACAATGCTCTGGTACTTAACCGTTACGACCGGGTTGGTCGCAGCGGATGCAGTGTGAGTATTGCCAGCAACGGAGCCGGCCGCGATAGCTGCCAAGCCGATGGCACCTGCTGTAGCAAGAGTGGCAAAGTTCTTTTTGAGTGTGTTGGAAACTGTATTCACGGTTGTATCCCCCTGATTGAATTCTGATTGATTTCTTGGTTGGTCCTTAATGACCTTAGCGATTTCTTAATTAACTTACGAGAACTACTATACCCCCGCCTAATTACAGGACTGTTACAAGAGCCCCAAGGAACCGTTACACTATCACCACAAAATCTAGGACTTAAGTCGTATTGGACGTGTACCAATTCATTATCAAGGGATTAGATTGCCGCTTTACCGGCAGATACGAGTTAAACCAATTACGTAACCTTATAATTCAATTGTTGCTGAATCCGTTGCCTCCTGCAGCTTGCTGACAAAAATATCCACGGCATTTTGGGCCAATTGCCAGTCGTCATTCACAATCACCTGGGCAATTGTTCGTAATTCCACCGGCAAAACGAGGTCGCGCGCATACTCCTTGCTGGCCAAACGCTGCGTGACCATCGACTCCAAATCGCCCCGATCCAGCAGTCGCTTGCGCAAAATGACGGGGTCATCAATGGTCAGGAACATGATGGCCGCGGCATCCCCCAGCTCGCGCGCATAAGTTACGGCACCAGCAGTATCGAGCACGATGGAGACGATGTTCGCCGTCGTCCACGCCCGCTCAATCCCCTCGTGGGACGAGCCATACTGGTAACCAGAGTATTGCACGTGCTCCAGGTAGTGGTTGTTAGGAAAGCTCTTGTCACTTTCAAAATAATAGTCGACCCCGTTACGTTCGCCTTTACGCGGCGGACGGGTCGTGTGGGTAATCACCCGCGGAATGTGAAAATGTTCCTGCAAGTAGTTCTGAACGGTGGTCTTCCCCGTCCCAGTGGCACCCGTGATTACGATGATTTTTTTGTTCGTCATTTTGGCCATAGTCTCCTTCGTTATGATTCTATGATAAGAGATTGCCACGTGATTGACCATAGTGATGACAATCTGACAACATTCAAAAGACACTACTGCGCCGCGACAAACGGGTCCGGCAGGTGATTAGCCGCCTTCTGTTGCTGGGCAATCTGCAGTTCCGCAGCAACCACGGTTTTCGCCATTGGCGAGTCATAAATGGCCAGTTTGCGGTCAATCTCTGCCAGATTCTGCATAATACGCTCTTGCTCAGCAAGAACTTCTTGGCGATGCGCCGCGAGTAGTCGCTGGCGGTCCGCAATCGAATCCGGTCCCGCCATAACGTCCGCAATATACAGCCGAATGTCTTCAAGTTTCATGCCAGTACGTTTTAAGCAACAGATTGTCTTGAGAATGGCCACGTCAGCATCGGTAAATGCCCGGTAACCGGACGCATCCCGTGCCACAAAAGGTAATAATCCCGCTTTATCGTAGAAACGCAGGGTGTAAATTGACAGGTCGACCATGCCGGCCACTTCTTTAATTGTGTAGGTCATATATTTTCTCCTTGCCCTAGAGTGTTGTCTAGGGTTTAACCTCATCAGCATAGACAAAAACATGGATCAAGTAAAGGAGTCATTATGACAAACAATATTCTCATTACTGGGGGCAATGGTTTTCTGGCCCTGCACATTATCCAGCAGCTACTCGCTCAGGGCGACCACGTCCGGGCAACAGTGCGCAATGACGCGCGTGCCGCGGAAACCCAAGCCACATTGACTGCCGCGCATACCCTGAACATGGCGAATCTGACTTTCGTCAACTTGGATCTCACTCAAGACGCCGGCTGGCAAGACGCAATGGCCGGCATTGATGTCGTCATGAGTGTAGCCGCGCCCGTTTTCGTAAACAGCGAAAGCAACACGAACGCGCTTGCCAAGATTGCTACAGACGGCACCCTGCGCATTCTGCACGCGGCAGAGGCGGCCGGCGTGCAGCGCGTCATCATGACTGGTAATTTCGGTGCGGTCGGCTTCAGCAACCTGGATCCACAACGGGTTACGACCGAAGCCGATTGGACCAATCCGGACCAACGGGGGCTCTCTTTGTACGAGCGCTCCAAACTGCTGGCGGAGCGTGCGGCCTGGGAGTACGTCCAGCAGCCGGACGTTAGCGTGCGGCTCACCACCATTAACGCCGGGGCAATGCTCGGTTCGGCCCTTGGTGACCACGTTTCCGGCAGTTTCGGTATTCTGTGCAGCCTCGTCGATGGCTCACTAGAACGCGTGCCCCGCCTCAACTTCAACGTGGTCGACGTGCGCGACGTCGCCAGCATGCACGTGGCGGCGCTGAACACGCCCGCAGCTGCCGGTCAGCGCTTCTTGGCGGTAGCCGACGACGCCATTAGCTATCCAGACATTCGCCGCTTGCTGCAGGCCGCACTGCCACAGCGGCAATTGTCCACCAAAATTTTGCCGAGCTGGCTCGTGCACCTCGCTGGCCACTTCAATGCCCGCGCACGGGAAGCTGATTTGATGCTGCGGATGTCGCACCGCGTCAGCAACCAGCACGCCAAGGACTTGCTGAACTGGCAACCGCAAAGCAGTGCCACCCAGGCAGTGCAGGGGGCCATCGCGAGTCTGATTACCAGCAAGCAAATTTAAGCACGCAACGCAAAAAGGAAGCTCTACCGACGATTGGTAGAGCTTCCTTTTTGCATCCGTCCGCGTCCAGGAGTTAGGCGCGCGGCGGCATTATTGATTTAGCCCTTTGGGTGGATGTACGTGAAGGCACTGGCACCGCTGACGGTCTGTGTGTTAGGACCTGCAGGGTTGCTGAAGCCCATCCCACCTTGGGAGATGGTGATGGTGTTACCGGAGACAGATTCAACGTAAGCTACGTGACCGTACGTGCCGTCTGCCTGCCAGTTGCCGACCATCTGGCCAGGTGCGAAGCTGACGAGTGCACCAGCTGCTGGTGTGTGGTTCACAGTGAAGCCCTGCGCTGCGGCGCTGGCGCCCCATTGGCCACCGTTACCCCAGCCGTTACCAGCCCAGCCGGAACGCTGCTTAGCGTACCATGTGCACTGACCCCATGGGTAAGTGTTACCGCTAGAACTGTAGCTACCACTGGCAGCAGAGGTAGTTGAGCCAGTGGACAGGTTAACACTGCTGCTAGAGCTTGAAGAGCTCTTGGCACTCAGGTTAACGGCCGTCTTCTTAGCGGCGCTTGCCTTAGCTGCTGCTTCCTTAGCGGCAGCCTTCTTAGCAGCTGCGGCGGCGGCAGTTGCGTCGTCGAACTGGGTCTGCAGGCTAGCCAGCGTGGACTTGTTGTCACTGAGCGTCTTGTTCAGTGCCTTTTCCTGGGCCTTAGCATCGGACTTCAAGCTAACAAGCTTGGCCTTGTCGCTGACAAGCTGTGCCTTGGTGCTTTCGATGGTCTTGAGTTCGTCTTCCTGGCTACTCTTCAGGGTCACAAGCTTAGCCTTGGCATCCTTAACGGAATCCATGGCATCCTTGTTGGCCTGGTTCAACTTGTTGACGGTCACACCGCGGGAAATCAAGTCGGAGAGGTTCTTGGAGTTCAGAACGAAATCAGCGTAGACGTTACCAGTAACGGAATCGCCTGTCTGCTTCTGCAGCGAAACGAGCTGCTTGGCCATCACGTCCTTACGGGCAATGATTTCCTTCTTCTGGGTACTAATCTGATCAGTGAGCTTAGCCACCGTCTTCTTACCAGCAGCAATCTTGGCATCTGCTGCCTTGATTTCGTTGGACTTAGCCGTAACCTTCGCGTCAATGGCGATGGTCTTAGCATTGGCAGCTTCGATTTCAGCCAAAATTTTGGCGGACTTGCTCTTGTTTGCGGAAATCGCCGACTTGGCGTCGCTGACGGAATCAGCGGACACGGTGCTGACGGTAAACGCCATATTACTTGCCACCGTCATTGCGGCGATAGCACTCATAAGTAACTTACTTGTCTTCATCTTCACGGTTCACTCCTGTTTACTGTCTTAATCACTGTGACTTAGAATAGCACCCGAACGTTACAGTCAAATTACGGCCAAGTTACCTTCTCTTACCAGCTTGGCAACGTTTCATCACAAATGCCTTATTTCAGGATTGGTAAAACTGTTTAATTAAGCTTAGTAGATTGTGCATCTTAGCTTTAAATCTTGACCACCGAATCTTCACAACTGCCCGCTAATCTAGTAACCATAGTCATCCGGCAAGTCATTAGAGCATTGCGGTGGGTTGAAGATCATCGCAGTCGCCGTCGCGAACCGGCAACCTCAAAAGCGAATATTGAATAAAACGCCCGCCGATTAATTTCGGCGGGCGTTGTCAATTACTGATGGTAAAATGCGAACAATCTATCTCGAAGGTGCGAAAGTGCGACTTAATGTGACGGTTTAGAGGCCGGAACCAGCCCGGCTTGATTTCCGTCCACTACATCAATCCGGTCTGGTTCCTACATAGGGCGTTATCACTTCTCCTGGCTAGTGGTCAGCAATGCAACATTGCATTAGTGTCATCTTGAATTTGCATACCCCCAACGTTTTCGCGCTGAAGTCATTAGAAGTACTACGCGGAAACTAACCGCATCTTAGGCGTGGCGGCTAGTTGGTGGTGCGGAGTGAGAACGGAGCGGCGCAAAGAAAATGAGCAGTGCATGCCTGGCGATTTTCCAGGTGTGCACCGCTCATTTTCTCGGGAGCGCGTATTTTGACGCGGGTTTTGCGGCAAAATCGCCAGTGAGAAACCCGTAGGGGTTCGAACGGTCCCCGCCGCGCAGTTCGCACGCAGCACGACCAACTAGCCGCCACGCCGGCATCAACCGTTACTTAATTTTGACCAAGAAGTACTTCTTCTTCCCGCGACGCACAATGACGAACTTGCCGTCAAAATGCTTGGTGGGATCAACCACGAAGTCGACCTCGCGGACACGCTCGCCGTTGACAGAGATTGCCCCGTTCGTGACATCTTCGCGCGCCTGACGCCGGGACTTTTCAATGCCGGTTACATCAACCAGGAACTCAACCAAGTCATGTGCTTCACTCGTTGCTTCAACCGTTGGCACGGAGGCAAAGCCCTGCTCGATTTCGCTGGCAGACAGTTCACTCACATCACCAGAGAACAGCGCAGCGGAGATGGCTTCGGCTTCTTCAACCGCCTTCTTGCCGTGCACAAATTCGGTGACTTCTTCGGCCAGGCGACGCTGGGCGGCGCGCTTCTTCGGGTCGTCCTTAGTCTGCTGCACGAGGTCGGCGATTTCATCCTTGGACAGGAAGGTGAAGAACTTGAGGAACTTCTCAACGTCGGCGTCATCCTGGTTGAACCAGAACTGGTAGAATTCGTACGGCGTTGTCTTCTCAGGGTCAAGCCAAACCGCACCACCAGCGGACTTGCCAAACTTGGTGCCGTCGCTCTTGAGCATCAGTGGGTTAGTCAGACCGTACGCTTCAGCGTCGCTGCCTTCAATGCGGTGGATCAGGTCAATTCCGGCCGTGATGTTCCCCCACTGGTCGGCACCACCGATTTGCAGCTGGACGTGGTTCTGGCGGTAGAGCTGCAAGAAGTCAACGGACTGCAGAATCTGGTAGGTGAATTCGGTGTAAGAAATCCCGCTTTCCAGACGGCTGGCCACAACTTCCTTCGCTAGCATCGAGTTAACGGAGAAAATTTTGCCGTAATCGCGCAGGAAGTCGAGCAGGCTGATCTTGCTGAGCCAGTCGTAGTTGTTCACAATCGTGAAGTTCTCGGTGCCGAACAGCTTCACCATCTGGGCGGTGAGCTTCTTTTCGTTTTCGTGAATCACGTCCATCGTCTGCAGCACCCGTTCGCTGTTGCGGCCGGATGGGTCCCCGATGGCACCGGTACCGCCTCCGATAACAATCACGGGATGGTGGCCCATCAGCTGGAACCGCTTGAGAATCATGAACGGAATCAGGTGGCCAACGTGCAGAGAATCGCCCGTTGGGTCGGTCCCGGCGTAGAGGCTAATCTTCTTTTCGGAAGTCAGCTTGCGCAGGCCTTCTTCATCGGTCATCTGGTTGAGCGCGCCGCGCCAGTCCAGCTCATCAATAATGTTTGTTGCGTCTGCCATTAATAAATCCTCCATATTTTAGCCAACAAAAAACGCCCCCAACCGCTATACTAGCGATTGGGGACGAACGTGTAATCCGCGGTACCACCCACAATTACGGCCGAAGCCGTCTCTTAAGCAGGATAAGGGACTGTGCCCAGGACCAGTTGTACACGTTGTAATTCACGAGCCTGCCGCGATCGGTTCACAGCACCCACCGACTTTCTGCACTGAAGCAGGCTCCCTACTATCCGTTGGCCATTAATCTTGAGCTAAGTGTAGCACGCCCCTTTGCGCCGGTCAAAAGCTTTTGCTTAGACCCTGGCCAAAAGTCGCGCTACCCAATTCTGCGGTTCTTTGCGGCGGTCAAATTGCTCCTCCGCCCGCACCCACTCATCATAGCGCTCACTATCGAGGGCGCGCCGCAAGCGCACACTGGCCTGCGCGCTCTCGCGAATGTCGACGACTTCCCAGCCGAACTGTTTGTACGCGTTCAATCGGCTGGTCGCGTCGTTACCACTGAGGGTAATATCTAGATACTCATAATTTACGTCGTTCATTAGTCAACCTCCCGCATTTGTTAGACCAATTGTAGGCCGGCCGACTGGCAAAAGAATCAGACTAAAGTGCCAGATTAGGTTTCATCTTGACTGCAAAGACGTTACCATTTATTACGAACGAAAGGATGATTTGATGTTTTCAGTTAGTTTAGTTGAGCTGGTAACCCGGCTCCTGCTCGCCACCGTACTCGCCGGCGTCATTGGGTTTAACCGTGAACAAAATAGCCACCCTGCCGGCATGCGTACCCACATTCTGGTTTGCCTGGGTGCCTGTGTCATCGCGATGATTCAGCAGCAAATTGGTGCACAAACCATCGCTTTTGCCATGACGCACAAAGATATTTACTCAGTCATTCGTGCTGACCCTGCACGTTTAATTGCCCAAGTTGTCAGCGGGATTGGGTTCCTGGGTGCCGGGACGATTATCACGACCCGCCACAACATCTCCGGTCTGACCACCGCGGCTTCCCTCTGGGCAACCGCCGGTATCGGTCTGGCCGTCGGGATGGGCTACTACAGCATTGCGGTCGGCGGTGCAATTTCCGTCTTCATCGTCCTCACGGTGCTCAAGCGTGCCATCAAGATTAAGCCGATTCGCCGTCTGGAAGTGAAGTACGTCGACCGTGAAGATGCACAAAAGTTCATCAAGGCCTATTTTGCCAAGCAACATATCATCGTGCACGGCGCGGCCTTCTCCACCGAACACGTCGTTGTCGGTTCCCACGAGCATCTTTACAAGCACATCTACCGCATTGAATTGCCGCGCAAGTTGGACTACGCACAGTTGATTGATGATCTGTCGCAGAACGATAATATTCGGACGGCGCGGATGATTACGTTGTAGGCTACGCCAAGCGGCCCTTAGGCTCCGATATACAAGACCACTCTGGCAAAAATCCCGTACTTAGGATTTCTGCCAGAGTGGTTTTGTATGTTAGGAACCTGCCGCTTGGCGCGCGACTATGTGAGGCTGCATCAAAGGGCGGTTAGGCTCCGGTGCACAAGGGGGTCAGGCCTGAAATCCCGCACTTAGGATTTTAGGTCTGACCCCCTTGTGCTTGAGGAGCCTGCCCTTTGATGCGCGACTGCAGTGTAAATCCGGAGCCACTCCACCAAACCACACAAACGGCCTATTCATAATGGGTCCGCACCGCCAGCACCGCGACGACCTGCTTCTGTTTGTCCACCTTGTACACGATGCGGTGCTGGACATTGACTCTGCGGGAATACAAATCGGCATCTTCAGCCAGTTTCTCGTAACGTGGCGGTGATTGGAACGGATTCTCGCGCAATAAGCTGAGAATTCGTTCTATTTTTTTGCGCACGCTCAGCTGACTTTCCTTAGCCATGTCCCGTTTCGCGGATTTCGTAATGCTCAGACTATACATGAAAAGCGCCCCCTTTTGCTGATTAATTCCGCAAAAAGGGGGCGCTTCTACCCGCATTAACTAATTAATTTCCGGCAGTTCCGGTTTACCAAACAGGTAACCATGCAAGCGGCGCACGCCAACGGTGCGCGCCATCTTTTCTTGCCAATCGCATTCAATACCTTCGAGGGTGAACATTTTGCCATACTCATTAGCCAGGTCGCGCCACGACTCCACGTTGGCTTGTTGCTGCTCAACGGAGTAGGTCGACATAACCAAACGGAAGGTCAATTTCAATTCGTCGACTTCTGTAATGACGGCCATGACCTCACTGAGACTGTTCGCATCCCCCACGTCATCAATGGCTACCGCGATGCCGCCGGAGCGATAAATTGCGCACACGTTGCGCGTGACTTCAGATGCTGGCAGCCGCGTCACGTCGACCGTCAATTGGCGCAAGCGCGGTTCACGCATGGCGAACTCCAGTAGTGCGTAGGCCACTTCCTCATTGGCAAATTGCGCAGCGGTCAGGTTAATCGTCAGCGCGTCCGTGTCCAGTTGGCTTAACACTCGCCGCATCAGGTTCACCTGTGTGCTGCTGCTAATGTCAAAATGGTCCGGCAGACGCCAGCGGCCTTGCTGCTGATCAAACACCCGCAACAACAACTCCTGGCTGATGATCTCCCCACTGCTAGCACTCACGACTGGCTGGGTAAAGTAGGTATAACTCACACCACCCAACCGTTCCTCGCAAAAACTCAGCGTTTCACCTTCAACGGTAATCGTGTCCCGGCCAGCACGCTTGGAACGGTATAAATTATCGTCCGCGCGCTTGTAAACATCGTCCACCTTCTGATCATCGGCGCGCATCGCGGTCACTCCGACCGAGATGGTGACCCGAATCTCCCGACCATCATAGTTGAAGCTCTGGTCGCGCACCTGCCGCCAGGCCCGCTTGATGACGGGCATGATGGTGGCAACGGATTTACCAACAAAAATCAGGTTAAATTCTTCACCACCGGTGCGGTACAACTGGTGAGCATCCCCAAATGCCTCCTGCAAAATGTCATCAAGTAGCGTCGCCACACCGACCAGCACCTTGTTACCCGCGAGGTGCCCGTATTGGTCATTCACCTCTTTGAAGTGGTCTATATCCAGCATCACGATGGTCAGCGGCACATCAGTCGTTTGTGCTTTTGCAAACCCCGCCGTCACGTCGCGTTGAAAAAGCGAGTAGCTGCGCGCATTCGTCAGTGCGTCAAAATTCGCCCGGCGCTCCAGTTCACGCTTGTGCAAATCCAGCCGGTGGACCCGCGTCCAGTACGAAAACGCGAACTGGTTCACGAGCATGAAAGTCATGATGGGGCCAAACTCCAGTACCCCGTTCACCCGCGCCTGCGCATGCCAAAAGAAGAAGGCCATGAACAAGGCAGCCGGCGTATCCAGCCACCAGCTGTAGTGCACCTTTTCGCGAAACGGCCAAACTAGGGCAAACACCAAAATAGTGGCCAGCCCCAGTGAGCGAATATTGGGATTGCTTAGGTCATGTTGCCACAACCAGAAGGCACCGGCGACCACCGCCCGAAAGAGGTATTCCCAGCCGTTGATTTCTTCATCCAGCAAGGGGTAAAGCAAAATGAACCACTCAATATTGGCATACATCGCCCAGTTAATAGGGTCAGTATAGGCCGCAAATTCAAGCAAAGCGGCCAGGAATATCGGCAGTAGCATCAGCAAGCCGCGCGCAATGTGCTTGCGGCGCGGGCTGTCAGTCTGCGTTCCCCGAAAGGCGACCTGCCAGATGCGGTTGTAGGCGACCACCATGCCGGCGACAAATAAAGTTGAGATGAATAAATGAACGAACCATAATCCCCAAACTATCAAGTTATTTCCCCACTAAGCACCTAAGTTCGGCAGCACTGGCTTGGCATAGTAATAGCCTTGACCTTCAATCACACCTAGACCGCGCCCCAGTGCCACGTCATTGGTAGTTTCAATGCCCTCCAGTACGAAACTCAGGTGGTACTGCGCTGCCAGCCGCAGCCAAAACTCAATTTTGGCCTGCAAAGCATCATCGTCGTGATCATCCCGCAGGTTCTGCATCGCAAACTTCACCCCGTCAACATAGGGCAGAAAGTCACGCGTCGCGGCAAAAGAGTTATCCGAGCCAACATCATCGATGATGATCTTGATGCCCGCTTCATGGTAAGTTTTCGCCACCTGCTTAAAGCGCTCGAGCTCCGGTAAGTCCACCAGTTCGACCTGCAGCGGCCCGTCTAAGGACGCGACGGCAACAAATTGCCCCAACACGGTCGCTACCTCCGGATCCAGAAACTGCTCTGGCAGGAGGTTCAGGTTCACCGCGCGGCGCTGCAGTTGGCGCAGCACCTTGTGCAGCAAGTGCACCGTCGTTGCCGGCGGAATGTTAAAGTCCTGCGGCAAGCGCCAACAGTCCACCATGTCATCGTACATCCGCAGCAGCAGTTCGCTCCGCACAGTTCGCCCATCGCGAATATCCACAATCGGCTGGGCAAAATACGTGTAGGTGAAGAGCGCCACTGGTTGGTCATTGAGCTGCAACGTTTTGTCTTCAATTGTAATCGTGTCGCGGCCGTGCCGCTTGGACAGGTACAAACTGTTATACGCACGCCGGAACAGGTCTTGTGCCGCATCGTCTGGACGCAGCGCCGTCATCCCCACTGAGATGGACACGTGGACCGTGCTCATGTCCGTGGCAAAAGGCGTCGTGCGCACGCGTGCCCAGCAATCACGGACGACGGCGATTGCCGCAGTTGTGTTGCTGCTGGGGAAGATAATGTTAAATTCCTCGCCGCCGGTTCGGTAAATCTGGTAAGGCAAGCGACTTTCAGTCAGCACCTTGTCCAGCAGCGTGGACACACCGACAAGCACGTCGTTACCGCTGAGGTGGCCGTAGCGGTCGTTAATCACCTTGAAGTGGTCAATGTCGAGCATCACCATCGTCAGCGGCCGCCCATCAGCCTGCGCACTGGCAACCAACTGCGTAATATCGCGGTGGAAGCGGGCGTAGGTTTTGGCGTTCGTCAGGCTGTCAAAGTCAGCCAGCTTTTTGAGTTCAGCCCGATGTAGCCGTTCGTTATGGCTGCTCGTCCAGAGCATAAAGGCGAACATCATCACCACCACATAAATCACGACCGACATCACCCGGTTGCTCAGCTGCATCTGCGGATGCAGCAGCCAGTACAGCAGGCCGTTGATTGTAACTAGGGTGAACACCACCGAAGCGTTGTAGTGCCACTTGCCATGCATGCGCCGCAGCACCAAGCCGAAGCCGCAGAGCAAAACCAAGCTCATCAGCAGTTGCGCACGCGAGTGGTAATACACTAGGTAGCTCCAGACGTCAAAGGCCGCATACAGGCTGGCGCGAACAACGAATTCCCAGTTCGTGAGGCGGTCGTCCAGCATCTGGATGCTGATGACGACCAGTTGCATGTTTTGATACATGAAGTCGTTCATGGGATCCATGTAGTTCCCGTAAGCCAGCGAGATGAGGATGCCAAGGTCAATCAAAGTAATGCCGACGCGCATCCAGCGCTTTTGGAAGTGCGACAAACTGCTTTCACTGGAAAAGCCCAGTTCCCACAACGTGTTGTGCATGGCCATGTAGCCCAAGGTCATACACAGTTCTAAGAGCAAGTGGACGAGCCACACTTGCCAGTTAAAATATTGCATCCACTCACCCCCCGTGGTGAAATGCAGCCGTGCTGATGCGCAGCGCCGTGAGCCCAGCCTTCAGCATTTTGCAAAGCTGTTAGTGAATAATCTTACTAATCTTGGCGTTCTCGTGCACCTTGTTCATCAGCGGTTCAATCGGCTTCTTCAGCAGCAAGCCCAGCAGGAAGAACACAAGACCAAACGCCGTCAGCACCAGAATATCGATGCGCATGTTCGACCAGTAGATTCCGCCGACCGTTTCGCGCAGCAGGTTAACCGCGTAGGTGAACGGCAGCCACGGATTAATCATCTGGAAGAACGCGCCGGATAACTGAATCGGGAAATTCCCGCCGGCCCCGGAGATAGACAGCACCAGAATGATGATGCCCAGCCCTTTGCCGACGTTACCGAAAAGCGCCACCAGGCTGTAGAGAATCGCCATGAAGATGAGGTCCAGGAACAAGCTGGCCGCCACGAAGCTGACCGGATTAGCCACGTACGCGTGGAGCAAGAACATGTTCCCGAGCGCGACAATAAGCGCCTGAATCAGCCCCATCACGGCAAAAGTCATGAAACGCCCGCCAAAGCGCGCCTTGGTGCCAAACCGCTTCTTCTGTTCATCGCTCAGCGCGTAGTCCGTCACCAAAATGCTGGACAGCAGCAGGCCGCCGACCCACATGCACAGCGCCGTGTAGAACGGTGCGGAGGCGGAGCCGTACGTTGGAATTGGGTAGAAGGACTTGGTCTTGAGCGTCACTGGTGCGGCTAAGAAATTGGCTTCCTTACCGGCGTCGCGTTTGAGCAGCGCAATCAGCTTGTCAAAATCAACCGACTTCTCACCCTTTTTGATGGCCGTCGCGCCCTTCTTAATGCCGGTGCGCAGCAGTGGCCAGTCCTTAGCAATGAGCTGATTGGCTTCGGTCAGGGCACTTTCGGCCTCCGGCAACTTAGCGTTAATTGTCGCCATAGTTGTCGTCAGCTCGGTTTCCAGGTTGGGCAAGTCATCACGGATAAAGGTACTTGCTTGCCCCAACTTGGTTTTCAGTGTTGGGTAATCGTTCTGGTACAGGCTGGACGCGAGGTTCAGACCTTTGGTGATCTTGGTCATGTTGCCGTTGAGGAGCACGTTGGCGTCGTGGATTTCTTGACCCACTGCCGGCAACTGCTTTTCATACTTTTGCATGTAGCCAATTGTCGTTTTGAGCAGCGACTTGGTATTGCCAAGCAAACTTGGCAACATTGGCAGCACCTGGCTGTTCAATTGCGAAAGTGTGAGTGCAGAGTTACTCAACAGCTTCTTGAACTGCGTGTTGAACTTACCGACCGCCGTGTCAATGTGGGCATTCGTAATTGCCGTGCTAGCAGTCGCCACCTTACCGGCAGTACTACCGAGCTGACTAATTGTCTGTTTAGCCGCCGTTAAGTTGCCGTTCTTCAGGCTAGTCTGCGCGGCCGTTGCTTGCGGCGCGGCTGCCTGCAAAATCGTCGCCAAGTTGGTGAGGCGGGCCGCTGCGGCTGTCAGCTGGCTACGCTCTGGCCAACCAATTGCAGCAGCTCCCTTGTTGTACGCCGCTTCAATGCTGCTTAGTGACTGCGCGAGACTCGTCGCCGTCTGCTGTCCTTCGCTCAGGTCACTTGCCAGCTGCCCCAACAGCGTTACCGCCGCTTCTTTGGCAGCAGTGTTGTTCGGGTCTTGTTCCAGCTCATTGAGGTAATTGTTCAGCTTCGTCATGTCCGCCGCAAAACTCGTGTTGAGGCTGGTGATGGTCGCTAGGCCGCCACTGACTGCCGTCTGCACAGCCGGCAGCGCCTTATCGATGCGCGGAATCACGTCATCCTTGGCCGTTGCCACCGCGGACTGGGCACTCTTGGCTGTCGCGGTAACGGCAGGCAATGCCTGATCCAGCTTATTCACGAGCGTCAGACCTTGCTGCGCAGCCGCCGTTGCTTTCGTCAGCTGTGCAGCCAGGGTAGCGAAGTCTTCATCCACCGTTTTCACTTGGCTCCCCGCCTGCTTGATTTCGGGAATTTTGCCTTGCAAGGTTGTCGCAAGTTGGCCAGCCGTTTCGACTTCGGGCAGGTAATCATTCACCTTCAACACTTTCTGCGCCAGCTGGTTGGCCTCCGGCAGGTACTGCATGAACGCGTTGGCCTTGGCAATCTTCGCCTTAATGCTTGGCATCTGTGTCTGCAATTCCTGCGCCGCCTTGATGTACTTCTCCATCTCGGGCAATTTCTGATTGCTATCGAGAATGAGGCTGGCAAAACGACGCAGCATCGGCAGGTTGTCGTTCAGATCAACACCGGCTTCGTTGAAGGCGGTCATCATTGTATTGGCAACCGTCTGCTGGAACTGACCCGAAATCGTAGCTTGCAAAGTGCTAGCCCCAGTGGTGGTCAGCTTTGGGGCAATGGCGTTGATTTTTTCGTTCACGTAATACTGCAAGTGCGGCTTTTGCATTTTGCCGTCGACAAAACTAAGCAGCTGCTTCGAGAACTTCTTGGAAACGTAAATCCCTGCGTAGTAATCCCCACTGCGCACACCGTCTTCGACCTGCGCCTTGGAGGAGACAAAAGTCCAGCCGAGCTTATCGTTCTTTTTCAGCTGTTTCACTAGCTGCTCGCCAATGGCAATCTTCTTGCCTTCAAAACTCGTCGACTTGTCGTCCGAATACACCGCCACTTTGAGGTCAGAAGTATTCGTATAGGGATCCCACAAGGCCCAGACGTTGAACCAGCAGTACAGGGAAGGGATGATTAATAAGGCCAGCATCAATAATGTTGCGGCCTTGCTCTTAAAGATTCGTTTCCAGTCGAGCAGGAAGAGCGTCCAAGCATTGCGCATAATAACTACTCCATTTTTCTTTTTATATACTCAAAAATATTTTAGCATAATTTGCACGTTTTTCTTAGTTGAAGCCGGTCGTTAGCGGATTTTCAAAGGCTTTCATACCACCAATTTTGAGCCACCAAGTGGTAGCAACCTTCAGCCGCTTGTCGATTGCTTGTTCAGCTCCTAAAATCGTATTTCCCGGGAAATGACGCCACAAATGGGGAAAACATGGTAAACTAAACGCTAAAGGGGTTGAAAACGTGTTCAAAGAACTTGCAGTTGAGAACTTTACAAACATTCCGAAGGCGATTGCCGCCGGTGCGAACCGCATTGAGCTGAACGACAACTTAGCTGTGGGGGGAACAACCGTCTCCCGCGGCGTCATGGCCTGCAGCGCGCAGTATACCCGTGAAAATGGGATCCCGCTCGTGGCAATGATTCGTCCTCGGGGCGGAAATTTCGTATACGACGACATGGAACTGGCCATGATGATTGGCGACATTCGCAGCGCCAATGAACTGCGTGTGCCTGCCGTTGCGTTCGGCGCAACCACCGCCGATGGCAAGCTGGACACGCGCGCAATGTCAATGCTACTGGAAGCCAGTGCCGGAATGGATGCTGTCTGCCACATGGCTTTTGACGCCATCGCCGATGAATACCAGCGCGGGGCCGTCGATTGGCTTGCCGAACATGGCGTCAAGCGCATCTTGACCCACGGGGGCATGCTCAGTCAGCCGATTGACGCCACCCTCCTGCGGTTGCAAGAGATTTGCCGCTGGGCAAACGGGCGCATTGAAATTCTGCCTGGTGGCGGAATTAACCCCAACAACGCGCTCATGGTGACCGCGGCGCTGGGTGTGCACGAGGTTCATGGCACCCGCATCGTTAAATATTAAAATAATTTTGCAACATGCTGCCTGGACGCTGGCCGTTCTTCAATGAATCTGCCGCGTACGGGCATTTTTTGTGTTACCAACGCGACTACCCACCATCAGGCAATAATTGCAGCAAGGTGTTAAACTAGAGTTAGCATTGCAAGTATAGAAACGGAGGAATTAAGTTATGGAAATTACACGACACGGCGAAGCGCAGCAGACAAACGGCCAGGCACCACAGATTGGGCACGTTATCCCCGCCTTTAGCCTGCAGCGGGCGGACGGCAGTAAGCTGACGAATGCTGACCTAAGCGCAGCGCACACGCTCATTAGTGTTGTCCCCGACATCACGACGCGAGTCTGCAGCATTTCAACCAAGGAATTCAACAAGTCCGTCGATCAGTTCAAGGATGTTCGTTTCTTAACCGTTTCGACCAACACAACGGAGCAGCAGCAACATTGGTGCGCTGCTGAGGGTGTTAAGTCCATCGAGCTGGTTTCCGACGCAGACGGCGAGTTCGGCCGCAGCATGGGCCTTTACGTTGATGGTAACAACACCGACGCCCGTAGTGTCTGGATTCTCGACCAAGACGGCAAAATTGTTTACCGCGAAATTATCAAGGAACAAAGCGACGAACCTGACTACAGCTCCGCACTGGCTTACCTTGAAGCTCACCAGCACTAAACGACAGCAAAAAAAGAGCCCGACCGGAATTCGTTAAACGAATTCCGGTCGGGCTCTTTTTCGAGTGACAGTTTATGCCAATACCTTGTCTTCAACCCAAGCGGTAACATCCTTAGGGTTGAGGCGTTCGCCGTTACCAATGTGGTCCAGCTGCTTGCCGTCTTCGAAAAGCACGAAGGCAGGAATTCCGCGCAGGCCCTGCGCCGTGGCAACATCGATGTTGGCGTCGCGGTCAGCATCGACCCAGCCGGCACCCTTGCTGGTGGCAAGATCCTTAATGCCCTGTACAAAAGGCTTGATGGCCTTGCAGTCACCACACCAGTCTGCGGTCAAGAACATAATCTGCTTACCCGGCTTGTTAATTACTTGGTTTACTGCTTCGTCAGAAACGACTTCTGGTTTGTAAAGTTGCATCGTAAGAATCCTCCTAGTTAGGGTAGGCCCGTTGGGCGCACCGATTTAATAGATTTATTATCGCACGTTTTTCAAATTTTGCAAACTAAAAGTAAGCAAAATGTGTCCTTGCGAGCCCCTGCGACTATCCATATAATGAAACATGTAGTTTTAGACAGAGAATACGGAGGCGCAGCATGGCAGAAGAACGAACACTAATTCTAGTAAAACCCGATGGGGTCGCATGTGGACACATTGGTGAGGTCATTACGCGTCTTGAACGCCGGCGTTACAAGATTGAAGCGCTGAAGGTGCTGAACGCATCCGATGAGCAGCTCCGCGCCCACTATTCCGCACTGGTGGACAAGCCTTACTTCCCCGGCATTCAGAAGTTCATGCAGTCCGGTCCCATCGTGGCAATGATTGCCAGTGGTACCGACATCGTGAATGTTTTCCACAAAATGGTCGGTGCAACCGTGCCTTCTGAGGCCGCTATTGGCACCATTCGCGGTGACTTCGGTCGCAGCTGGGGCCCTGGCCCAATCCAGAACGTCGTGCACAGCTCCGACAGTATCGAGAGCGCACAACGGGAAATTCCAATCTGGTTCCCAGAAGCGAAATAAATTGATAAAAGCCGCTGCGTAGTGGCTTTTTTTGTGCGATGAAACCTTGACTTTGTCTGTGTTCAAGTCCATGCCCGCATAGTATAATGTGGGCATCAATTCGGAAATGTCAGACTTTAACGGAGGTTGCGACATGGATCATGAGGAACGGACACTAATTTTGGTCAAGCCGGACGGTGTGGCAAACGGTCACATCGGGGAGATAATCACGCGTCTGGAGCGACGGCGTTTTAGCATCGATGCGCTCAAGGTGGTCAACGCGACCAAGCAGCAGCTTGGTCGGCACTACGCTCACCTACTAGACAAACCTTTCTACCATGAGATTGAAGACTACATGCTGGAAGGGCCAATTGTCGCCATTATCGCCAGCGGCACGGGGATTGTCGATGTCTTCCACAAAATGGCGGGTCAAACCGATCCTGGTGAAGCCGATTGCGGCACCATCCGCGGTGATTACGGCCGCGATTGGGACGACGGCATCATCCGCAACGTCGTCCACAGCTCCGACAGTCCCGCAAGCGCTGAAAATGAAATCACAATTTGGTTCCCTGAACTAACAAAATAGATTAACAGAGCTCGCGCAAACTGCGCGGGCTTTTTTCTTACCCACGAGCACAAAAAAACACGCCGCAATCGCGACGTGTTTTCCGGTGTCAGCAGGTAATTACTTACCAAGCTTTTCCTTGTTGGTAACCTTCAGCTTGTCGTCGAAGGTGTAAACAACTGGTTCACCGGTAGCCATTTCAACATCCATGATGTCAGCATCAGAGATGTTTTCGATGTACTTGGTCAGGGCACGCAGGGAGTTACCGTGCGCAGCGATGATGACGTTCTTGCCTGCAAGCAGGTCTGGGGCAATCTTGTCTTCCCAGAAAGGAAGTACGCGTTCGAGCGTAACCTTGAGGTTTTCACCACCAGGGATGATCCGTGGGTCAAGGTTTGCGTAACGACGGTCCTGTGCTGCAGATTCTGGGTCATCAGCATCCAGAAGTGGTGGCAGAGTGTCGTAAGAACGACGCCAGATGTGAACCTGTTCGTCACCGTACTTTTCAGCGGTTTCCTTCTTGTTGAGACCCTGAAGTGCACCGTAGTGACGTTCGTTAAGACGCCAGGTCTTTTCTTCAGGAATCCAAAGCTGGTCAGCTTCTTCAAGAGCGTAGTGGAGCGTCTTGATAGCGCGAGTCAGAACGGAAGTGTAAGCCTGGTCAAAGAGAATGCCTGCTTCCTTGAGCTTCTTACCAGCGTTCTTTGCTTCTTCGACACCCTGTTCGGACAGGTTAACGTCGTGCCAACCAGTGAACTGGTTGGAAAGGTTCCATTCGGACTGACCATGACGGATCAAAACCAATTTAGCCATTGTGTTAATTACCTCACTTTATTTTGTGCACCGGTTTCCCAGCGCCATCATCCTTATATTCTACACTAAGAAGTGGCGTTTGACACCCCGATTTTTGTTAGAGGGCGAGCCAATAATGAATGTCACTTTCACCCTTGGCACTCGTGAATTCATAACGGAAGGTCTCCAGACCCCCGATCTGAAAACCGTACTTCAAGTAGAAACGGTTGGCCGCAAGATTGCTACCCTGCGCGATGGTGCACAGCCCCTTGCAGCCATGGGCGCGCGCAATTGGCCGCACCGCATCCAGCAATTGACTGCCAATGCCATTGCGCCGGTAGTCGCTGTTGACCTTCAAATCATCAAGGTAAACGAAGCGGTTGTACTGCCATTCAAAAGTCGCCAGGCCAACACAAGTGTCGCCATCATAAGCGGCCAAGGCAAAACCGGCGGCGTCAATATCCGCAAGCTTGTAGCCTTCCTCGGGGAAAGTTTGCGTTGTCGGCTGGTCATCCAAGGTTTCGTTGTGGTGCCAGCCTTGGGCATCGCGCGTGACGTGAAAATGCCCAAAACGAGCAAAGGGCTCATTGGGGAGCAGCAATGCCTCCTGGTTGGCGGTGGTAACGGGACGAATTGTAATCGACATAGGCGACCTCTTTTCTGAATGGCCTCATCCTACCGCCACGCTAATGCCAGGTCAAGCGGCGGCGCAAATGCCGCCACGCCAGCCAGTGTTTGCGGCCCGCCTCGTACTGCTTAAACTCGCGGGGATGCTTGCGGTAGTAGTCCTGGTGATAATTTTCCGCCGGCCAAAATTGCGTCCGCGCTTCAATCGCGACCGCCACGTCCTGCTTGTACTGCTGCGCAACGGCTACCTTACTCGCTTCAGCAGCCGCTGTTTCTGCCGGCGTTGCCGTGTAAATCACCGGTCGGTACTGCGTGCCCCGGTCGTTAATCTGGCCACCGCCATCGAGCGGGTCCACCAACTGCCAGTATACGTCGAGCAGATCCTGATAACTGACGAGCGTTGTGTCATAGATGATTTCCACCGCCTCAACGTGGCCGGTGGTGCCACTACTAACCTGTTCATAAGTTGGTGCGGCCAGCTCCCCACCGATGTAGCCACTGATGACTGCCCGGATGCCGGGGCGCAATTCAAAAGGTTCAACCATACACCAGAAACAGCCGCCAGCAAACACGGCCCGTGCTTGCCCTGGCGGATCCGGCGCGGTGTGCAAACTGAGGTCAAAGGTCGCTGCAGCTTGCTGGTCGCCGGCAAGTTCGGCGTATAAATCCGCCACCGCGGGCGTGAGATTATTGCGCGTGGCCAGTGGCCGCAACGCTGCTTCCAGCCGCGCTAACACCGGCGCTGGTCGCTCAGCACTTTCCAAGCCGCGCTTAGCCGTCAACACTTGCTGACGCTCAAAGTCGCGTGTCGCCGGGTTGAGTGCGACATCGTACAGTCGTTGTAAGGCTTGCTCAGTCGTTAACATGTTGTCACCTCCGCTTACTTTTTGTAACCGTTTTATTTATTATCGCAAATGCTTTTACAAAACACAAGCGTGTGCTGACCAACATGCCGCCCTGGCAAAATAAAAAAGCTCCCCGCTAGTGGGAAGCTTTTCGTTGACGATTCAATTACAGCCAGCTGTTTCGGCGCCGCCGCGCTTGCAGCCGCGCCACAAGAAGCAAGATGAGTAGCCCGACAACACTTATCAAGGCGCCCAGCCACAATCCGGGTGTCCGGTAACGCATCGTGATTGTATGCTTGCCCTTCCCCTGCACGGCAAAAGTCATGAACACGCCCTTGAGCGCCGTACCAGTCTGCACGGTCTTACCATCGACCTGCACGCGCCAACCGCGTTCGGCCGGAATCGTGGTCATCACCTGTCGTGAAGCAGTGGTTGTGACAGTCACCCGCATGTTGCCCGCATCGCTGCGTGTAAAGTGCAAGGCGCCGCGATTGATAATCTGGACGGTCTTACGCAGATTCCCATGCCGGACACTGCTGGCCGTAACGGCCGGCAACGTACCACTGGTGTGCTTCAGTTTCACCGTCAGCTTGACGGCGTGCTTGCTGGCATCAACGCCCAGAGGCACGGTTACCGGGTACCCAGGGAAGATGGCAATCTTCTTGCCGTTCAGGTAAATTTTGTTCGGCTTGGTGTAGTAGGCCGGCGGCACGCTCAAGTAAACCTGCTTGCTCGTCTGGGGCAGCGTCCAGGTAACGGTCGCCGCCTTGCCTTGCACCTTGATTTTACCATCTGGCTCTGCCTGAGCATTTTGCCCCGCCGTAATGGTCAGAGGCTGCGTTGCCAGCAATGCACGTTTACTACCGGACCAGCTCTGCAAAACCCGTTCTTGGTTCGCTAGACTAGCACCGCCGAGCAGTTGCGGCTCTGCGGCCTTCGCGGTCGTGAAGGCCAGCGCTACCGCGTTATTCAGTCGGTAGAGTCGCTCTTGACCCTGCCGCGCAATGACCGTGCCGCGCAGATCCGCTCGCGAACCGTATACGCGCATGGCGTCATGCTTGCTGCGGGCCGACCGCGTCGACGTCAGCTGGTAGCGCATGCCTAGCAGTGCGTCAGTCAGCGCCGTCCCGTTACTGTACTGCACATAGTAACCGGCCGTACGCTGGCCGAGCAGCTGCATCAGTTCCGGCGTACCCGGCGTCAGGTTGGAGGAGAAAATGCTGGCGCTGTTGTAGCCGTAAACCATGCCGTCACTGCGATCGATGTGGCGCATGAAGTTCTTGTCCGCACGCACTGGTTGCGTGCCGCTGTCACGCGCCATCGCGTTGGCAAATTCGGTCATTTCCTGGTTGTAACGCTGATAATAAGCAACCGGCCGCGCACCCTTAGTTTGCGCGCTCGTCAGGCCGGCGTTCACTCCCATCTCCACAATCACAAGCGCCAGCACCACGCCCGTCGCCGTTTGCCAATACCGCTTGCCGAATGCGAGCAGTGCCAGCGGCAGCACCCAGAACAAACCACTGAGGGCAACGCGCCAAAGCGTCGCGTCCAGCGCCCCCCGTTTCCAGATGAGAACTGCGGTGGCAAGTAGTGCCAGGGCGCCCAACCCCCAAACAAAACGCGGATTGAGCTCATCTTGCTGGAGCGCTAGCAACGCACTGCCAGCGAGGTAAAGCAACCAGAACGACAAGAGAAAGGCGTAGCGGTAAGGATACCCAACCGGATTCGAGCCGCCATGCAGGAGCAGGTAGCCCTGCGTGCTGAAGGAAAGCACCACCCAGACGAGCGAATAAACCAGCGCACTCACACGTGCCCGGCGGCTGATGCCCCGCGCGGCAAAATACAAGACCGCAAACATTAAGGCCATGCCGCCGACATACAAAGTCGGGACGGAGAGCACCCCAGGGTGCAAATCAATGTGATCATCGACCGCACCAATGAGCAGGCGGCTGGCCAATACGAGTGGCTGGCGCGCCAGAATGGGTGTGCCGGTATCCACGCCGAGCTTGGCGCCCAGCAGGTTCATGAAGGTGGGCACAAGCACCACGGCCGCCATGGCAATCGCCAGTAGCGAGGCGCCGATTACCCGCAGCAATGCCATGATGAACTCGCGCGCATCACGCCACTGCCCCTCGCCTGCCATCAGGAAGATGGTAAACAGGGCGATGAAAATGCAGACCATGAAACCAGTGTAGTAGTTAGCAATCAGAGTAATCGCCAGCCAGCAAGTGTAAGGCACAATGCTGCCGCGTCGCAAAATTTTGCCCAGTCCCAGCACAATCAGCGGCAAGAAGACGAGTGCGTCCAGCCACATGAATTCGCGCTGGTAGGTCAGCGCGTAACCCATTAGGCCGTATGCCACGCTGAGTGCCAAGCGCAAGTTGAGGTTGAGATCCGCCCAACGCCGGCGGGCCAGCAAGTTGAACGTTGCCCCCATTGCGCCGAGCTTCAGGCTACCAATGGCAAATAAGGCGTAAGGCATCAGCGCTTTGGAAAATGGCAGTGCCAGCAAGTTAAACGGACTGAGCAAGTAGTATGCCCAGTTGCCCATCATGCCACCGCCAAGGCCATTAGCGAGGCTGTAGCCGGCATGCGCCTGGCCAGTGACCACTAGGTGCAGGTAATTGAACATACCGAGATACTGATCACTATAGTCCCCCGCCAGCAGCGAACCGCCGGTGAAGGGGTTGGTCCCAGCTACCGCACTACTGAGTTGGTAAAGGACGAACACAATCAGAGCGGCAACGAGCGGCTCGAAGCCATTGCGCTGCGTGCGCGTGTTACTTAGCATTTTGCTTCTCCTTGGGCTGAATTTTTTTAACGCCGAATACGTCGAGCAGGAAGGTGAAGACCGGCAGGCCCACAATCAGCCCCCATGTGCCCCACAGGTGCTCCGCCAGTAGCAGGACCACGAAGGTGAAGAAAATCGGCAGCTTGGTGCGACTGCTCATGAACTTCGGGTTCAGCACGTAAGCCTCCAAAATGTGAATCACGATGATCATGATGATGATGGTGACCACATCCTGCCAGCCGCCCACGGTGTAGGCAATGATGCTCAGCGGCACCACCGACACAATGGCCCCCGCCACGGGTACCAGCGACAGCAGGAACACCATGATGGCTAAACTTGGTACGTTCGGCATCCGCAGCACAATCAGCGTGATAGTCGTGATGACAGTGTTCACCAGGGCGATGAAGATCTGCGCCTCCATGACCACCCCGAAGGTATTAATGAACTTGTCGGCGAAGTACTTGATGTCACGGAACACCCACCCGAAATCAGAGTCGAGAAAGTTGCGGCCGAAGCGGTTCATGCTGTCGAGTTCAATCGTGTAGAAGAAGCTGAGAATCAGCGCGGTAAAGGTGGTGAAGAGCGCGCCACCAATGCTGCTAACGTAGGACACAATGGTCGTGACCCCCACCTTGAGCTGTTCATCCAGGTTCAACTGGTTGGTCTGTTCAATCGCCCACTGAATCAGCTTGTTGTTCGCATAGTTGTCGCTATTGTAGAAAGACTGCACCTGCGTAAACAGCTTAATGCTCTGCTTGGCAACTTCGGGCACGTAGCGCGTCACGGTGTAATACAAGGCCGCGATGATGATAATGTACAGCGGCGCCACCACCAGTGCCGGCCGCACGTGCGCCCAACGCTGAACCCAGCGTACTAAGCGCACAATGAGGAAAGTGAAAATGAACGTCAGCAAGATAGTGCTCATGAGACTGCGCGCCAACCACAGAACGAGACACAGCGCAACCAGGACGGTCATGCGCCGAAGCCAGGTGTTGTGCAGGAATTTTTGGTATGTATTCATAGACTGCTCCTCCGTATGCTTTTCATTGTATTACAAACTAGCGGTTGGCCAAAATTTTCGCTAATTGCGACGCCGGCTGGTGGCAGTACTTGGGGCTACGCGCGGGTGAACTACGCGGCGGGGACCGCTTCAGCCCGCGCTCCGCCCAAACACCACCACAGCTTAATCTCATCATTCACGGTTGATTCGTCATGCAATTCAAGGCCAGCAACCAATCCATTATTCACTGCATAGAACAAATCCACCGTACAAAAAAGAGGCCGCACGTCTGCGTCCTCTTTATTCGTTACTGTTTTACTTCAAGCCGAAAGTAATCCCACTAGCAGGTACCCAAGCGTAACCCTTCTTGCCATCCTTGGTCAGGAGGTAGTAAGTGTTACCGTTATAGACACCCTTAGTCATCGTCTTCCAGATCCCAGATGTCACCTTTGGTCCAGCAATCATGCCGCTGGACGTGTAGTAGTAGAACTTAGTGTTAGCATTCACGATGCCTTTTGCGGGATATGCGCTCTGGCTCATACTCGCTTTAACACCGAACTTGATGCCGCTAGCCAAGACCCAGGCGTAGCCGTTCTTGCCATCCTTGGAAACCAGGTAGTAAGTGTTGCCGTTGTAGACACCCTTAGTGAGTGTCTTCCAGTTGCCAGCTGCTACCTTAGGACCTGTGATCATGCCCTTAGTGGTGTAGTAGTAGGTTTTGGCGGTCGAGCTAACCGTCCCTACTGCCTTGTAGCTAGTCTGCGTCATTTTGGCTGGTGTTGCTTTCACACCAAACTTGATGCCGCTGGCCAGAACCCAAGCGTAACCGTTCTTGCCGTCCTTGGAAACCAAGTAGTAGGTGTTGCCGTTGTAGACACCCTTGGTAAGTGTCTTCCAGTTGCCGGCTGCCACCTTAGGACCAGTCGTCATGCCGCTGCTCGTGTAGTAGTAGGTTTTGGCGGTCGAGCTGACCGTTCCCACTGCCTTGTAGCTGCTCTGCGTCATCTTGGCTGGTGTCGCTTTCACGCCAAACTTAATGTTCGCAGCTGGCACCCAAGCGTATGTCGCCTTACCATCCTTAGAAATGGAGTAGTAAGTCTTGCCATTGATGATTCCCTTGGTGAGCGTCTTCCAGTTACCTGCCGTGACCTTGGCGCCTGCGACCATCCCCTTAGAGGTGGAGTAAGTGTAACCCGTGGTGCCGGAAGCCACCGTGCCGACAGCCTTGTAGCTGCTCTGCACGAGCGTCTTGCTGTTAGATGGTGTTGACGTCGATGTGGTCTTGTAACCGTTGAAGGACACCCCGAGCAAGTCGACGTTCCCGTCCAGACCGCCAGATACCTGCGTGGAAGTGTACTGCCACATTGCGACCCCATCCATACTTGGGAAGTAGGAGAAGTTTGGCTTTGGCGTCACGTTGTAATCCGCATAGCGCGCAACCCACAAACTGTTCGGGTACGTTTTGAGGAGCGTCTTCATGTCGACGTGATCGTTCAAGTAGTACTGACCACTGTAAAGCAGTGGCGTATACCCAGCATCCTTGACCCGTTTCATGCCGTACATAATGGCGGCAGTATTGGCAGACTTGCTGCTGGTGGCACCATCTTCATAGTCCAGCGCAACAATCGAACCCTTTGGCGTCTTCACTTTGGGCAGGAAGTAATCCAGTGCCTTTTTCGCAACACTGGTGCTTGAGCCGACCTGATACCAGAGGTAGGTGTGTGTCCGGTACCCCTTCTTCTTAGCACTTGCGAGCTGTGAGCTGTAAGTGCTCTGGACACTGATGGTCCCGTTGTAAGTCCCACCAAGCTGGACGATGGCGAACTCATCATTCTGACCGAAGACCCCGTTAGCGCCCTGGTACTTCGCCCAGTCAACACCTAGGTAAGTCTTCGTTGCCGCCGCAGCGTCGTGCTGGTGGCCTAACGCAGGTGCCGCAAGGAGCGCTGCACCAAGAACCACTGTTCCTAGTAGCTTCTTACTTATTTTCATTTTTTGACCTCATTTTTATAATTTCCTTTACTTATCGTAGCAGACGGTCAAACTTCCCTCAACGCATTTGCCCTAATGTAACCACATTGAAAGCAGTCGTTATGCAGTTGAATTATCTTAAGTTTCTGTTCGCGCGCTTGTTCGCCCCTGATGCAAATTGATGTGGCCAGCATGTGCAAGCCGCTAGTTATGCTTCGCTGTGGCCCTCCACGGCATATTTCGCACTGGTCACTCGCTATCCGCAAGTACCGGCATATCTCAACAAAATGGCACACTGCACACGCCTAATGTATAATTACAACTGTAATTTTTGGCCATAATCGGCAACTCATTCATTAAGTCTGGCTCGACGTACCCGTAATCATCCGCGACCAGTTCAGCGGTGACCGGTCGATGTTTTATGGTGCCGCACCCACCGTCGCGAGTTCAATTTAACGCACCCGTTCCTAATCAAGATCACGGCTACCACGGCGACTCCTGACAAGCACCGCCAGACGTAATTGGACATAATTAAAGGAGACGCATTTTGACATTCTACTACTTGCACTTTAACGAAAGCACAACCCCCAACCATTTCCCCTTCTGGCACTATGGCGCCATCGGCAAGGCCAACCACGATCATGAACAGGCCTTGGAGCATATCGGCTTTAAGCGGATTGACGCCTTTACCTACGACTGGCCAAGCGAGCCGGATAACGTCCTCGACGCGCGCCTGGATGGCATCTTCGCCGGTCTCAAAATAAATGACGTGGTCATCGTGACCTGGCCAATCCGCCCCACCCGTGCTAATTCGTGGTTGCAAAAGCTCTTCGACCGCATCAAAGCTTTCGGTGCGAAGCTCGTTTTCTGGATTGACGACGTCGAAACTTGGCGGCACGAAAGCAAACTTCCGGCCGGTCTCACGCCAGCAAACGCGGGGCCATACATGGATACGGAAGCACTCGGCATTGAAGCTCACTTCATTGCCCAGGCAGATGGCCTCATTCTGCACTCACCGCAAATGCGTGAGCGCCTGGCCGCGCAACTGGCGCTGGCTGGCAAGCAGATGCCCAGCGCCGTCAGTTACATTGGCCCCGGCGGCAACCTGGCTTCCGTCTACCAACCAACCCGGCAAAATGGTCAGGGCCTCGATTATTCTGGTTCTTTGCACAAAGCGCAGTTCTTACTCGAACTACCCAACACAATCAAAGTACACGTCTTTGGCGATGTGCCGCCCGACTTTCCTGAAGCCAAACGTCAAGTCGTGGACTTCAAAGGCTGGATGGATCCCGAAGCCGTCGTGCACTCACTGACCGGCTCGTTCGGTCTGGACTGGGCGGCCGATTCTTATCCCCAAGTTGACAGTGTCTTGGGCGAGTATGAACGCTACAACACGCCGTCTAAATTCGCCCAGTACCTGGCCGCCGACGAACCCGTAATCGTTTGGGACCAAAGTGCCTTAGCGCCATTTGTCACCGCTAACCACCTCGGTTTTGCGATTCCGGATTTAACGGCGCTCCCTGCAATTATTCAGGACACCACTGACAGTGAGTACGCGGCGATTGTTGCGAATGTTCAGGGCATCGGGCCGCTAATTCGTTCCGGCTTCTACTTCCAGCAGGCCGCGCTCGATGTCATCAGGCAGGTGCTGGACAAGTGGCATGCTTACGACCAGCTGCCCCAATAAGATTAACGTCATCACTGGTCGACCTGCCCGTCAAAATTCGGTACTGACGGTGTTGCCACTTGACGCAAAACGACACGCGGCGCCCTCACCAGGTGCCATTTTGCTAAGCTTTTGCGCATAAGACAAGCTGCTGCCAAGAAAGCCGCCCCCCCGTGGTATAATCTCACTGTATGTCTTAACAAAGGAGCGCCCCATGACTACTATTAAGCAGCTGTACCAGAAATACGCGATGTTTATTCGCTACGTCGTGATTGGGGTTTTAACCACCGTGGTCAACCTCGTCGTCTTCTTCCTATTGAAGCATCTCGGCATGAACTACCTCATCGCCAACACAATTGCCTGGCTCGTGAGCGTCATCTTCGCCTTCTTCACCAACAAGCAAATTGTGTTCCAATCCAAGTCCAAAAACGCAGCCGCCTTCGCGGAAATGGTGCTGTTCTTCATCCTGCGTGGCGTATCGCTCGCCTTGGATGACGGTCTCATGTACCTGGGTATCAGTGTGCTACTGTGGAACACCGGGCTGGTCAAGATTGCGGTGCAAATCATTGTCATTATTACGAATTATATTTTTAGCAAATTAATCTTCATTCACCCAAAGGAGAATCGTTAATTTTGAAAGACGTTGCTATCGTTATTCCGAGCCATAACGAGGAAGAAAATGTGCCGCTGATCTACCAGGCACTGACGGACACCTTCGCCAAGCTGCCCAACTACCGGCTGATTGTCTGGTTCATCAACGACGGTTCCACCGACGGTACACTCTGTGCCATCAAGACTTTGCAAGAACAGGACACGAACGTGCATTACATCAACATGGCCCGCGCTTTCGGGAAGGAAGCCGGCATGTACGCTGGCCTCAGCACCGCCAAGGCGGATCTCTATGCCGTCATGGATGCTGACCTGCAGGACCCGCCAGCCATGATTCCCGACATGCTCGCCGGCATTGAAGCCGGCTACGACATGGTCGGCGCCGCCCGCACCGACCGGACGGGTGAACCGCCAATTCGCTCCTTCTTCTCCAACATGTTCTACAAAATCATGAACAAGATCAGCGAGACGCCGATTGTACCCGGTGCCCGCGACTTTCGCGTCATGACCCAGCAAGTGGTCGACGCCGTGCTGTCGATGTCCGAGCACAACCGCTTCAGCAAGGGCATCTTCGGCTGGGTGGGCTTTAACACCAAGTACCTGCCTTACACCAACGTTGAACGCAAGCACGGTGAAACCAGTTGGAGCTTCTGGAGCCTGCTACGCTACTCCATCGACGGCATCGTGAACTTCTCCGACGTCCCCCTGACCATCGTGTCCGTGCTCGGTATCGTCAGCTTCATCGGCGCGTTCATCGCCTTGGCCTTCATCGTCATCCGCGCCGCCATTTTCGGCGACCCAACGCCGGGCTGGCCATCCATGGTGTCCATTTTCTTGATGATTGGCGGCCTCCAGTTATTCGCAATCGGGATTGTCGGCCGTTACATCGGCAAAATTTTTGTGGAAGTTAAGAACCGCCCCATCTTTATTGCTAAAGAGATTAAGTAGTATCAATAATCAGCTCGCCATTAGGTGCATTTAAGAATAAAATAGTGATATCAAAGCGCCAGCCCGAGTTTGTGGCTGCCGCCATCGACATCACCAGGTTCGTGATGAAGGTAGGCACCGCTGCGGCGCCTACCTTTTGTCATTAACCCTTGAGAGGAGGACCGCATGGGAACTGAATATACGCGCAGTCAACAAGCGCTGAGTCGGGAATGCATCCAGGAAGCCCTCTTCCTGCTGATGGAAGACCAGAGTCTCGACGACATCACCATTAGCGCCATTTCCACCCGCTCGGGGATTTCCCGCATGGGTTTCTACCGTAATTACAAAACCAAGACAGACGTCCTCGACGATTACTTCGAGGGCGAGATGCGCAAGGTCATTAGTCGCATTACCGACATCAAACCGTTGACGGCCGAAAATCTGACGCCGGTTTACTTTAACTACCTCTACGACAACCGTGAGCGTTTCGCCCTCGCACTCAAGCGTGCGGGCGACAACGCCTTCTACAAACCTTTTGTCACCTTAGTTGGTGAATTCTTCACGGACAACATCCGCCGTTCCTGGTTCACAGGACCGTACGCGGAGTACTGGAAACATTTTGTCACTTCCGGAATCTACGCGGTGACGACGGCCTGGATCAAGGAAGGCTTCGTCACCCCGATTCCAACACTCGTTTCGGTCACCAACCACCTCGCGGCCCAGCCGCCACGACCGGTGCCCAACGTCGCCATCGACTCCAAAGGCAGCGACGACGATGAAGATGATGTTAGCTAAAGCAACAGATAGTGAGTCACAATGCGTTTAGCTCCTGAGCACTAACGTAAAAAGGCGGAGATTCCTGATTTTGGGAATCTCCGCCTTTTTGGGTTAGGCGCAGGGAGCTGCATTGTGACTCACGTTAATAGGCCGGCTTCTCACCGTAACTCAGATTGGTCAGAAGCCGGCCGTCGTTAGTGTGAGCGGAAAATACTGGAGCCGCTTCCTATGGCCTGCCTGCTTGCAATCACGTTTACCAGAGGTAGTGCACTGGATTCTTAATCTTCTCGTCGTAGACATCCCGCACAATGCCCATCTGTTCGTGGCTTAATGGCGCGAGGTCAGATGCAACCGTGTTGCGCTCAATCTGCGTTGGGTTACTTGCTCCCGGAATCACGGCGGAAACGGCGTCGTACATTAGAATGTAGCGCAGCGCTGTGCCCGCGAGGTTGTCGGTGTGCAGACGCTGCTTGAGTTCATCCGCAGCTGCCACCCCGGTCAGGAAGTCAACGCCGGAGAACGTCTCGCCCTTGTCGAACAACTCACCATGACGATTGTTCGTCCGCTGGTCGGTGGCCGCAAACTTGGTGTCCGCCGTCATTTTGCCGCTGAGTAAACCGCTGGCCAGTGGCACGCGGGCCAAAATGCCAACCTTGTGTTCCTTAGCCAGTTTGAAGAAGAGTTCTGCTGGACGCAGACGGAACATGTTGAAGATGATTTCAATCACCGAAACGCCATAGTCCAGTGCCTTGATGGCCTCTTCCACGCGCTCCACACTGACGCCGTAATGCTTGATTTTGCCCTCAGTCTTGAGCGCATCGAGCGTCGCAAACATCTCGGGGTTGTAGTAAGTCTGCATTGGCGGGCAGTGCAGCAACACGATGTCCAAACTATCTGTCCCCATGTTGCGCAGGGAGTCGTCCACGTAGCGGCGCAGTGCGGCCGGCGTGAAGTGTTCCAAGCTCAGCGGCTCCTCCTTGCGGCCAATCTTGGTGGTATAGTGCACGTCTGGGTGCTTCTTCACAAAAGCGCCGACGGTTTTTTCACTCGCGCCGCCTTGATAGCCATCGGCGGTGTCAAAGAAGTTCACGCCGTGCTTGTAGGCTTCTTCGAGCGTGGCGTCTGCATCTGCCTGATCAAACGGCGCGCCCCACTTGCCGCCGAGCTGCCAAGTACCGAGCGACACTTCACTAATGCTGTAACCCGTGTCACCTAATTGCCGATATTTCATAGTCATTTAGTCCTTTCCGCGCAGGCCTGCGCTTGCGCCTTACAGGTATCTAATTTATACTTGGCCGCGGATTGTGACAATAACGCACTTATAGGTGCCCTGATTAGCAAAATTATTTTGGAGGATTCATCATGACTGATATTATTCGTAAAGACGTGCTGGCGCGACTCGCCGACGGTGACTACAGTTGCGAGAAGGAAATGACGCTTGCCATGTTCTCAGGTAAGTGGAAGCTGCCCATCATCTGCCACCTGGACGACGGCACCTACCGTTTCAACGACCTGCGCCGCTTACTGCCGAAGATTACCCACAAGGTGCTGACCAATCAGCTGCGAGAACTCGAACAAGACCACCTCATCACGCGGACGGTTGAGGAAGGCAAACAGCAGAAGGAGTACTACGCCATTACCCCACTCGGCCACTCACTCATGCCGATTATTAACGGCATGTACGAATGGGGCAAAGCGCGCATACACGAGATGCAGGCACAGCCAGAATTCTCCATCAACGAGTCGGTAACGCCGCGCATCCCCCGCACGACAGACTAATGACAGCAGCAAAAAGCCCCAAAACTGCGCAGCATGCGCAATCTCGGGGCTTTTTGTGTGTCAGTCAACGCACAACGTTGACCTTTAGTTTAAGAAATATTCAGCTTAGTCCTCGTCGTGCTTACGCTTGCGTGCCAGGCCGAACAGGCTGAGCGCACTAGCGAGTGCCAGACCAATAATCCCAGTCTTAGTCGCTGTGCTGTCATCCCCAGCACCAGTCTGTGGCAGCGTTTCGGCACTCGACTTGATTGCTGATGAGCTGCCAGCCTGGCCGCTTGTAGCAGCGCCAGTACTTGGCAGCACGTTACCACTCGTCTGCTTCCCTTGCTGGCCAGTTGTCTGGCTGTTAGCGGTGGAACCAGTGCTTGGCAGGTCGTGTGCCGCATTGTCGCGTGCTACTTCTGCGGCCGTGAATGCGGCCTGCAGTGCGGCAAGTGCCGCTTGTTCGTCAGCAGTAGATGCGGCATCGTTTGCAGCTTGCGCCTTGATGTCAAGGTAGTGCTGAATCGCAGCCTTCACACCGCTGTCATTTTGCAGATTCTGACTGTCGATGTTGTCAATCATCTCTGCACCCTGGTTTTCAACCAGCTGACGAGCGGCTGTAGCTGCAGTGACAGCGTCCTTAACGGCGGCCACCGCACTTTCAATGTCGGCGGTGCTGCTGTTTGGTGCGTTCAATACGGTATCGAGCGCGGCCTTCGCGTCAGCGACGTTCTGGTCCTTACTGTAAGGCGCAGTCACAACGCTAATTGCGGCGTCATGTGCGGTCTTGGCAGCGGTGATAACACTTTGCAGTGCCGCCGCAGCATCCTTGATACTCTGCGTGTTGCCAACATTGGCAGCCGCATTGTTCTTGGCTTGTGCGTAAGCTTGCAGAGCGGCTGCAACCGTCGCATTTTGCGCGACTGCGCTTGGCATTGCGGCCACAATCTGGTCACCAGCAGCAATGGCGGCATCACGCAACTGCTTCTGCTGCGTCACAACATTTTCCACTTCCTGAATTTGCGCAATGACTTCTGCCATCGTGCTATCAGGATCAGCGACTAAGGTTGCAAGAGCCGCCTTTGCCTGCTGAACAGCAGTTTCCTGATCGTAAGGACTTGTTGTCACCGTCACGTTAGTCTTTGCCGTGGCAACGGCTGCGCTAGCAAGACTGAAATTGTCTAGTGCAATCGTGTTTTGAGCAGCCGCAACGCTGGCTGCGGAGCTCGCCACACTTGCGGCGCTGCTTGCCAGGCTGGCAGTGCTTGCCGCAACACTAGCTGCGGAGCTAACCGCAGACTGTGCCGTTGTCAGTGCTGCACTGGCCGCGCTGGCTGCACTAGCCGCGGAACTAGCAGTGCTGTTAGCCGCACTGGCATCAATCGCGATGCTCGTAGCGGTGCTGGCGGCACTGCTTGCCGCAACGCTAGCGCTATCGGCAATTGACTGTGCTTCCTCTGCAGCAGCACTGTTACCCGTTTGTGCTGCCACGCTCGCAGCGACACTGGCCGCGGTGTAAACCGCAGCCGCAACGCTAGCGGCGGCACTGGCAGCATTTTCGAGACTCGTTGCAACACTAGCGGCGCTGGCGGCACTGCTTGCGACACTCGCCGCGCTGAAGGCAACGCTGGCCGCGGAACTGGCCACGTTCGTTGCACTTGCCACCAGATCGTTGGCAGCATCGGCAGCGCTGGCCGCAGATGTTGCCGCGGTGCTTGCAGACGAAGCCACACTGGCTGCGGAGCTAGCAGTACTTGCGGCGACACTGGCGGCCGTAGCTGCGCTAGTTGCCGTGCTGAGTGCTGCAGAAATTGCTGGGCTGGTGCTGACGGCGTTCAGGCTGCTAATATTTGCCGCGACACTGCTTACGCTCGTCGCGGTACTATTTGCCAGGCTTGCAGAGCTGCCAGCAGCACTGGTTGATGCCTGGGCGCGAACGCCATCGGCAACAGCTCCGACCACATAGTTCGCAGTCACAGCAGCGGTGGATTGCTGCTTAGCCTCTTCGGCCGCGGAGCTAGCAACAACTGCCGAGCTACTTGCGATTGAAGAAAGTGAATCAGCAACGCTGGCCGCACTATTGGCATCGGTTTCGGCTACCGAAGCAGCCGCCGATTGCGTGGCGTAATCGCTTTGGGCCTGTGTGGCGGTGCTGCTTGCCTGACTCGCTTCAGTGGCGTAACTGGACGCTGCACTCGTGGCAGCAGAGGCCGCAGTACTTGCCGCACTCACTGCGCTAGCGGCGGATTCGGCAACCGCGCTCGTACTTGCAGCCACGCTGTTGGCAGTACTTGCCGCAGTGCTCAGCACCGCAGCACTATCTACAGCCGTGTTTGCCGCGCTGCTTGCCACGCTGGCAGCAGCACTGAGTTGATCATTTATCTCCTGAGCGGCGCTACTTGCAATTGTTGCAAGGCTGGCAGCGGCACTACTGTCACCAGCAGCACTCGCGGAACTTGCTGCACTTGCAATGCTGCTTGCGGCGCTACTCATTGAAGTTGCGACGCTCGCCGCGCTTGATGCAACACTGGCAGCGCTACTTGCCACGTTAGCGAGGCTGGTAGCGGCACTGCTGTCACCCGCGGCACTCGCGGAACTTGCTGCACTTGCAGCAACACTGGCGAGGGTGCTTGCACTGCTTGCATTGTCAGCCGCAACATCAGCTGCGTAACTGGCAACCGATTCTGGTGTGTCTAGGGCCTGGAATGCTGAAGATGCAGCGCTGGCGGCACTGGCCATGGATTCGGCAGCAGCGCTGAGACTCCCCGCTACACTCGTCGCGGAGTCGGCTGAATTTTGCGCGACCACCGCCGCATCACTGGCAACACTAGCAGTACTGCTTGCACCGCTGTAGGCACTGTCAGCGGTACTCTGCTGACTGGCGGCACTACTTACGATGCTTTGGGCGACGGATGCAGCAGAAGCTGCGGAGCTGGCCACACTGGCCGCGCTGCTGGCGGTACTCTTGGCGGTGCTTGCAGCACCGGCTGCGGAGCTCGCAACACTGGCCGCGCTGCTAGCGATGGCATTGGCGCTGTCTGCCCCTGCAGCGGCTGAATCAACCGCTTGACTAGCTACGATAGCAACACTGGCGGCACTACTTGCGGTGCTAGCGGCACTACTTGCGGTGCTGGCCGCGCTCGTAGCGGTGCTGAGGGCGACACTCACTGCAGAATCACTACCAGCAAGAGAAGCCAGGCTCGTGATGTCTGCCACATTCGTGTCCGCATTGCTGCTGGCACTGTCCGCTGCGGACGCCGCCTGGTTAGCTTCACTCGTTGCGAGGTAAGCCTTGGCGTTGTCGTAAGTCGTCTTCGCAAGGGTCGCAGCACCATTGGCAACGACTGCTTGCTGTTTGGCAACTTCTGCGGCGGAGCTAGCCACAATTGCCGCCGAATCGGCGGTGCTTGTAGCCGTACTTGCCACACCGGCAGCGGCACTGGCCGCCTGGGCGTAACTACTTGCAGCACTGGTATCACCCGCGCTGGCGGCGCTACTTGCAGCGCTGGCCAGACTGTTGGCCTGACTAGCGGCCGTGATTGCAGCACTACTTGCGTTCTGCGCGTCATGACTGGCGCTGGCCGCAACGCTGGCGGCAGAACTAGCCGTACTTGCCGCACTGCTTGCCTTCGCCGTTGCACTGTTGACCGTACTTGCGGCACTTTGCAGGTTGGCATCACTTGGATGTGCACCAGCCATGTCCGTCATCAACGTTGCGGTGCTTGCGGCACTACTGCTGGACTGACCAGCGGCACTGGCCGCACTACTTGCAACGGTGTTGGCAATGGCTGCCTTAGCTGCTTCTTCAGCGGCCTTAGCCACATCAGAGGCAACACTGGCGGTACTGTTGGCCGACTGCGCAACCGCAGCGGCGCTACTTGCAATCGCGTTAGCAGTACTTGCATTATCAGCAGCGGTACTTGCAACTGCCGCAGCAGCAATACCCGCAGTGGTTGCGGACTTCGCCGTTGCGTATTCATCTGCTGCGGCCGAGGTGTTCCCGGCAGCCGTGTAACTTGCAGCTGCACTCGCCGCACTGTTGGCGGCGTTGGCCGCACTAGCAGCTTGTGCATTTGCACTGTCAGCAACACTCTTAGCTGTTGCAGCATCATTGCTTGCGCTCCGCGCTGTCGTTGCAGCATCGCTAGCAGTAGCGGCCGCGGAAGTTGCGACACTAGCGGCACTGCTTGCAGTGCTGTTAGCTGAGTTCACAACCGTGTTGTTCGGGTTGTCCTTGGCCAGGCTGGCGGTCACGTTTGCACTTGAACCTGCACCCACGTCTTCGTCCTTGGCTTCAGAAGCAGCCTTTTCGGCGGCGTCTGCGTAACTGTCTGCGGTCACTGCATAACTATCAGCAACTTGCTTGGCGGCGTTTGCCGCGGTGCTAGCTGCGGTCGTTGCACCGGCAGTAATCTGACTTTCGTTCTGTTTTGCCTGATCAGCAGCCGTTGTTGCGGTCGCGTTCTCAGTTGCTGCCTTGGCTGCTGCGGATGCAGCAACCGAAGCGGCGGAACTTGCCGTGTTGGCCGCGATACTGGTGGCCGTGCCCGCAGTTGATGCTGCAGCACTAGCCGTAGCAGCGGCGGCACTGGCGGTACTTGCTACCGTTGCGTAACTGGTAGCCGCGGCATCATCACCTGCTGCTTGCGCAGAGTCCGCGTTGCTGGCGGCCACGCTCGCGGCAGTGGACTGCAGTGCAACCTCGCTGGCGGCACTAATGGCCTTGGCAGCATCACTGATTGCTGCATCGCTAGCGTTTGCGGCTTCCGTCGTTGCCGAATCCGCAATTGCTGCGTAGCTATCAGCCTTAGTCGCTGCGGAACTAGCCGCGCTGGCAAGGCTGTTGGCCGTACTGATAGCCGCGCTGTTGTCAGGCGCCAGGGAGGCAATGACATCCGCACTGGAACTGGCCGCGCTATTGCGGTCATTGGCACCAGATGCAGCAGCACTAGCACTCGCGTTCGCAATTGCGGCCTTGGCAGCTTCTTCAGCGGCCTTGGCTTCATTTGCGGCATTGCTTACAATTGCGTTCATGTTTTCGGCAACTGCAGCGGCCGAGCTGGCCACGGTAGCAGCACTACTTGCGGTGTTTGCAGCGGCACTCGCGGCATTGGCAGCATTGCTACCAGCAGCCTTCGCGGCGGTGACCAGGGCATTTTGAGCGCTGGCAGAATCCGTCTGGCCGGCGGCAGCGTAACTAGCTGCAGAGGCTGCCGCGGTGCTTGCAGCCTGCGCGGCGCTAACCGCGACCACATTGGCACTGTCGGCTGCGCTCTGCGCGGCACTGACCGCTACATTGGCGGCACTCGCCACATCGGCAGCCGAACGCGCTGCAGAGGATGCGGATTGCGCAATGGTGGCTGCACTCTGCGCAGTAACGTTGGCGGAACTAACTGCTGAGTTGGTCGAGTTGGTCGTTGCCAGACTGGCCGTAACGGTCGCGCTGGAACCTGCCGCACTATCGGTGGCAATGGTGGCCGCAGCGGCACTGTCAGCCTGATCCTTGGCAACAGCCGCCTTGGCAGCTTCAGCAGCAGCGCTCGCGACACCAGAAGCGGCGCTCGCGATGTTGCTTTGCACCTCGGCAACCGTTGCAGCAGAGCTGGCAACGTCCGCAGCGCTACTTGCATCCGCAGCGGCGGATGCGGCACTGGCAGCAAAATCATTCGCCTTGGCCGTTTCGGCCTTAGCGGTCGCATCTAGTGATGCGGCTTCTGATGCGTCACTGCTTGCAGCAGCGGCGGCAGATGCAGTGGCCGCCGCAGCAGCGGCGGATGCGGCATTCGTGTTAAACCCGGCAACGGCCGTGCTTGCCGCATCGGCAGCCGACGCAGCACTGGCGGCAAAGCTAGCAGCATCCTTCGCGGCACCAGCAGCACTAGCTGCAACAGCACTCGCACTTTGGGCGGTGCTGTTAGCGGACGACACCGTTGTGTTGTCTGGGTTAGCCGTCGCGAGACTCGCCGTGACGTCAGTACTCTTGTCAGCACCAACAGCGGCGGTGCTAGCTGCGGACGCAGCACTAGCGGCGTCATCGGCATAGCTACCTGCATCCTTGGCCTTAGCTGCCGCAAGATCGGCGGCAGCACTGGCGGCGGACCCGGCAGCAGTTGCAGCGGCAGCGGCAGCCTGATCCTCGTTCTTCTTCGCAGCAGTTGCGGCAGCACTGGCGTTCGCCGTTTCAGTAGCCGCTTGAGCTGCTGCAGATGCGGCAACACTGGCAGCGGAACTTGCCAGGCTGGCCTGAGTTTTGGCGATAGCTTCCTGGGTATTAGCTGCTGAGTTTTCACTCGCAGCGGCGGAACTGGCAGCACTGGTTGCGCTGCTAGCAATCGTCGCGTAACTTGATGCGGCAGTTGCAGCGGAGGCGGCAGCATTGGAAAATTCGGTGGCCGCCTTCACTGCCGCGCTATCGTTTGGCGCTAGCTCCTTAATGGCTTTAGAACTTGCCTGGGCAGCATCACTGCTTGCACCAGCGGCATCAGCAGAGCTGGACGCTGCGGCGCTCGCAATCGCCGCCTTGGCTGCTGCAGCTGCCGCACTAGCAACGTCAGACGCCGCCTTAGCGGTAGTTGCCTGTGTTTCTGCAACCGAAGCCGCAGAGCTGGCCGTGGACGCAGCACTGTTAGCAGTGCTTGCGGCCGTACTTGCAGCGCTAGCAGCAGAACTGGCCTTCGTCAGTTCCACCTTAGAAAGGCTATTTGCCTCGCTGGCTGCACTGGCGTCACTCATGTTCGCAGCAGCGGAAGCGTAAGAGTTGGCGGCAGACGCGGCACTACTTGCAGCGGCGTTTTCACTATCCGCAACAGACTTAGCCGTTGAAGCAGCAGTACTTGCGGTTGATGCGGTCTTAGCTGCCTCGCTGGCGGTGCTGTTGGCATTGGCAGCGCTGGCGTTAGCAGCCGTTGCCGTTGCGTTTGCCGCACTCACTGCAGCGTTGCTTGGGTTAGCATCTGCCAGACTCTTGGCCACGCCGGCATCGCTGGCAGCGCCTGAAGCTGCCGAGGAGGCAACCGAAGCAGCACTGCTTGCGTCACCCGCGTAGCTGCCGGCATCGACAGCTGCGGTGCTGGCAGCAGTGGCGGCACTGGTAGCCGCGGTTGATGCAGCTGTTGTGACGTCCTTAGCCAGATTACTTTCGGCAGTCTTGACGTCTGCCGCAAATTTAGCAGCGTCATCTGCAGCACTGATTGCTTTGTCCTTGTAGTCAGCGGCCGCAGTCGCTGCAGTACTTGCAGCACTTTCGGCACTAGCTGCATTGGTAGCGGCATCACTGGCTGCGGTACTTGCAGCTGTCGCAACAGAGCTTGCAGAACTGGCCTGGTCGCGCAGCTTAGCAGCCGCATCACTATCGCTGGTTGCTGCCGCGGCTGATGCTGCGGAGCTGGCAAGGGTAGCGGCGGTGGACGCCACAATTGCAGCGCTCGATGCAGCGCTCGCAGCACTCGATGCAGTTGCAGTTTCAGTCGCCGCAGTCTGGGTCGCATCACTGGCCTTGCCGGCAAAATCACTTGCTAGAGAAGCAGCGGAACTGGCCTGACCAGCCAGGGAGCTGGCGGTCGATGCTTCTGGACTAGTAGATCCAGCCAGAGATGCAATCACATCCGCACTGGACTTAGCAGCAACACTGCTATTACCAGCGGCACTAGCAGCGCTGCTGGCAGCAGTTGTATCAACCGCGGCCTGGGCGGTTTCTAATGCTGCCTTCGCAGCGTCGGAAGCTGTACTTGCCACGTCATTTTGCAGTTCTGCGACTGATGCTGCAGAACTAGCGGTGCTGGCGGCAGTGCTTGCGTCGGCAGCAGCAGAGCTGGCTGCCATCGCAGCGGAACTCGCCTTAGCAGCCTCGTCCTTGGCGGTGCTGGCAAGTGAAGCTGCCGCGCTGTCCTTGTTCACCACCGCAGTTGATGCGGCGGCAGAAGCAGCCTCAGCGGCCTTCGCGGCACTAGATGCCGCAATGCTCTCGGCATTTGCAGTCGATGCGGCAGATGAAGCCGCAGTGCTTGCCGCACTAGCAGTGCCTGCTGCGGAATTGGCAACAGTCGCAGCATTACTTGCAATGCCCGCGGCACTAGTTGCCGTGTTATTAGCCGTCGTGATTGTGCTGTTGTCTGGGTTGTCCTGAGCCAAAGTAGTAGTGGCCGTCGCGCTTGTGTCAGCGCCATCGGCGGAAACTTTTGCTTCAGAAGCAGCCTTGGCAGCCAGTGATGCAGAATCACCAGCGTCAGAAGCGCTGACCCCGGCATTGATAGCAGCACTGGACGCGTTGCTATTGGCCGCGGTCACGGCACCAGCCGTTGCGGCATCTGCTGTTGACTGTGCGGCGGACGCTGCATCGCTGGCATCACTGGCTGCAGAACTAGCCGCAGTAGCATAGCTGGCTGCGCTTGATGCTGCAACGCTCGCAGCTACCGAAGCAGATGAAGCGGTCGTCGCAGCGGAACTAGCCTTAACGCTGGCAGTGGAGGCTGCAGTGCTGGCGGAGTCCGCAATGGTTGCCAAACTATCAGCATCGCTGGTATTACCCGCTACACTGGCAGCACTGGCTGCTGAAGCGGCGGAACTTGCAAGACTAGCGGCGGAACTTGCAGCACTAGCTGCCGAAGACTGTGCCGTTGCCGCGTCCACCGCAGCTGCACTCTTATTTGCAGCATCAGTTGCAGCACTGGAGGCATCGGTAGCAGCCGTTTCAGCAACCTTCGCTGCTGAACTAGCAGTAGACGCATAACTTGCAGCAGTAGATGCGGCAGACGTGTTATCTGGTGCTAATGACCTAATTTCGTCAACGCTACCCTGTGCCGCTGTCGTGCTTGCGGCAGCAGCATCTGCGTCACTAACTGCATTGTCATTGGCAATTGCAGCTGCGGCTGTATCAGCCGCAGCACCGGCGACGTCTGCGGCAACACTGGCCGCGGTACTGGCAGCAGTGGCGACGCTGGCAGCGGAGCTAGCCGTGCTTGCGGCGCTACTTGCTGTAGAAGCAGCAGTGCTTGCTGTCGTCGCTGCAACGCTCGCATCAGAGGCTGCGGAACTAGCCACAGCTGCGGCACTGGATGCGTTGTCGGTATCACCCGCGGCAGCATAGCTGGAAGCAGCAACGGCGGCGGAGCTAGCAACACTTGCGGCGCTAGATGTGGCCGAGTTAGCAGCACTGACATCGATCTGCGCTTTATCCGCATCCGTCAGCGCCTGGTCAGCCGCGGTACTTGCATCATTGGCAACTGTCGCCGCAGAGCTGACAACGCCGGCAGCGCTAGTCGCAGTCGTAGCGGCGGAGGCTGCTACTGAATTGTCTGGGTTAGCTTTTGCCAGGCTATCCGCCTTGTCAGCAGCAGTATCTGCGGCGGATTTAGAGACGTCCACACCCTGAGTTGCGGTACTGGTTGCGGATGTGGAAGCATCAGTTTGCTTCTGATCCACAGCAGTCGTGGCGGCATCTGCGGCGGCAGTGGCCACATCTGCGGCAACGCTCGCGGCGAAACTGTTGGCCTTAGCGACCGTAGCTGCGGAGTTGGCAGCATCAGCAGCGAGGCTAGCGGTAGTGGCAGCGGAGCTGGCAATCCCAGCAGCAGTGCTGCCATCAATCGTAGCAGCCTTCAAAACGTCGCTGGCACTACTTGCGGCACTGCTGTTACCAGCGGCAATTGCGGTCGCCAGGTCGGTCGCGGCGGAGCTTGCAGCGCTCGCAGCGCTTGACGCCACAGTATTAGCAGAATCAGCTGCCACCTTAGCGGTGCTGGCGACACCACTTTGCGCGAGTGCGGTTGAAGCAGCGGTGCTGGCGTTAGTCTTGGCAGTCGCTGCGTCACTGGCAGCACTCTGCGCCAGTGAGTTAGCGGCACTCACTTCAGGATTGTCGCTGTTCGCTTCTGCAAGGCTATCAGCAATTGACGCGCTGGACTGAGCCGCACTGTTAGAATCACTCGCCTGAGAAGCGGCTTTAACGGCTTCTGCAGCAGCATCGCCTGCGTCAGTTACCTTTGTTGCTGCAGTATCTGCATCAACTTGAGCCGTTGTGCCAGCATTGGCAGCAGCAGCAATGGCTGCACTATCCTGATTGGCCTTGGCAGCATTAGCCTCAGTTGTTGCAATTCCAAGTTCATCCTTGGCTTTCTGCGCAGCTTCCGCGGCCTTGCCTGCCTCAACGGTTGCAGTTGAAGCAGCGGATGCGGCTACATCCGCTGCAGAGCTAGCAAGTGAAGCGGCGCTAGATGCAGCGCTGGACGCTGTGCTTGCATCAGTAGCATAGCTAGCAGCTAAATCTTTATCGCCTGCAGCAGATGCACTACTTGCGTTGGAGTCGGCTACACTGGCAGCGGCACTCTGCACAGCTGCTTCACTTGCAGCACTAGATTGATTTTGTGCTGCGGAAATAGCAGCAACACTGGCGGCGGATGCTGCCTGAGTTGCTTTACTTGCAACTGATGCATAACTACCAGCAGCACTCGCAGCGGATGAAGCCGCGCTACTTGCTGAGGTCGCTTTTGCGTTAGCTTCACTATCATTTGGCGCAATCTCTGCGACAGCTTTGGAACTCGCTGCAGCCGCATCACTTGCAACACCAGCAGCGGCAGCGGCACTAGCGGCTTCATCCTTGGAAATTGCGGCATTTGCTGCTTCTTCAGCAGCCTTGGCTTCATCCCCGGCCACACTAGCGGCAGCGCTATTAGCCTTAGCAATGTCAGCTGCTGTGCTTGCTGCACTCTCAGCACTCGTTGCCACTACTGCAGCAGCGCTGGCATCGGCCGCGCCCTTCAGGGCAGCAGCGGTTTCTGTTTCGGCCGTCTGCTTGGCGGCAGCGGCTGAAGCCGTGTTACCTTCTGCAGCATAACTACTTGCGGCAGAAGCAGCTGAGCTAGCAGCAGTTGCGGCAGAACTGGCTGCACTGCTTGCGGAGCTTGCCTTGTCAGCTGCAGCGGAGGCATCGTTGCTGGCAGTACGAGCATCCAACGCGGCAGACGATGCCGCACTGGCGGCAGTGTTTGCCACTGCGGAAGCACTATTAGCGGTACTATTGGCCGCACTGACTGCAGAGTTATCAGGGTACTGATCTACCAGGTCAGCCGTTGCCGTCGCGCTCGACTTAGCGTCAACGTTAGAATCACTTGCCTGGGAAGCTGCTGTCGAAGCAGCGGCGGCGTAGTCACTGGCATTGTTAGCGGCAGTGCTGGTCACAGTGTAATCACTGCCCGCGTTCGTGCTAGCAGTCGTGGCAGCATTACCCATAGCTTCACTGGCAACACTAGCTGCCGTCGAAGCGGCTGTGGAAGCCGCGGTGCTAGCAGCATTTGCTGCGTTCGAAGCTTCTGCTGCTGTCACGGCTGCACTGCTTGCAGTACTGGTGGCAACTGAAGCGTTAGCCGTCTGCGCGTCTGCGACAGATGCTGCAGAACTAGCCACACTGGCGAGACTCGCAGCGCTAGCTGGATCACTTGCAACACTAGCTGCAGAAGCCGCAGAACTTGCCAGGCTGGCAGCACTGCTGGCGGCACTCATTGCGGTGCTGGCATCAATAGTGGCATCAGATGCGACGCTGGCGGCGCTGCTAGCAACGGAAGCTGCCGATGATGCAGTGCTGGCGGCGGTGGAAACGGCGGTGCTAGCCGCAGCGTTGTCTGGCGCCACGGATTTTAGCAGCGTGGCACTGGAGCTGGCTGCGTTGGAATCTACAGCAGCCGAATTAGCTGTCGACTTGGCCCCTGCAGCATCAACAGCCGCCTGTGCTGTATCTTCTGCAGTCTGCGCTGTAGAAGCGGCGATGTCACCAACACCCTTGTTCGCTTCAGCGACACTCGCCGCAGAACTCGCCGCGCTGGCCGCAGAACTGGCAGCGGATGAGGCGTTAGCAGCGCTCGTTGCTGCGTTACTTGCATCAGTAGCGGCGCTGGAAGCAACATCCCCGAGGCTCTTGGCTGCAGAGGTACTGCCTTCCGCTAGCGCTGCACTGGCGGCAGAAGCAGCAGAACTAGCTACGTTGGCAGCAGAAACTGCTTTACTACTTTCGACAATAGCTGTTGAGTTGGCACTTGAAGCAGCTGCACTTTCAGCGCTTGCTATTTTGGCAGCAGAACTAGCAGCAGTGTACGCTGAATCAGCGACCGTCGCGGCACTGGCTGCGACGTCGCTTGCAGACTGCACGATGGCATTATCACTGTTGGCAGTGGCAAGGGATTCTGTCACCTTGGCGCTGGAACTGGCAGCACTGTTAGCTGTAGAAGCGGCGCTGGCAGCAGAACTAGCCTTAGTTGCATCTTGACCAGCATTTTTGTCACTATTGCTTGCAGCCGTGGAATCAGTTTTCGCATCATCGGCATTAGCTGCAGCCTTGGCTGCGTTCTCGGCGTTGCTTGCGAGGTCAAAATTCGTGTTGGCTGTAGCAACTGCAGTTGTTGCAACGGCCGCAGCGCTGCTGGCAACGCTGTTGGCACTGTTGGCAGCAACCGTTGCGGCCGATGCATCATTTGCGGCACTAGCGGCAACAGAAGCAGCGGAACTAGCCGTGCTTGCGGCCGCTGATGCAGCAGCACTGGTAGTCGCCGCATTTGCTACGGAAGCCGCGCTGCTAGCAGCAGAAGCAGCAGTACTGGCCGTAGCGTTGGCCGTGCTAGCTGCAGTGCTCTGTTTAAGGGCAACTGCAGCAGCCGAGCTCGCATCGCTAGCGGCACTGGCAGCGGTGCTAGCAGCGGTGCTAGCAGCAGTGGATGCAGCAGTGGATGCACTCGTGGCAACCTGCGCAGCACTTGTGATTGTGTCGTTACTTGGGTAGCTGGTAGCCAGCTTATCGATCACGTCTGCAGCCGTGCTAGTGTTAGTACTTGTTGTCGCCGTGGTTGCTTTGTTAGCTGCTGCAATCGCATTAGCAAGGGCAGCGCCGGCATTTTGCATCGCGGTAATGGCGTTATCCGCGGCTGTCTGTGCGGCAGTTGCTGCAGTCACGGCAGTATCAATCTTGCGGCCGTCCGCGATAACGTTCGCCAATGAACCGGCAGCAGCGTCTGCGACAGCGGAGTCTGCCGCCGTAGCAATCACGCTCGCAGCGCTGGTGGCGGCTGAGGCGGCGTTGGAGGCGGCGGTTGAAGCAGCCGCAACGGTGCTGTTGTATGCATCAAGTGCAGCTGAAACTGCGGCGTTGGTCTTATCAACGTTAGTGGTGTTGATTTTGTTCGCGTTTGCGTACGCACTCGAAACCGCTGTCGCACCGTTATCCACCGTTGTGGTTGCCGTCTGTTTATCAGTGATGTAGGCAATCGCCATCGATGAGCCACCCTTAACCAAGGTTGTCCCACTGCCAATACCGAGCGCAGTCTTGCCTGTAATTGCGGGCGCAATGAGTTGTTGCTGGCCAGCAGCTGCCGAGGTCGTTACAAAAGTATCCCCGATGTTCGCAGTCAGCGTTGATGGCTGTTCAGTGACCCCGTCGCCAGTGTAGCTTACCGTCAACTTAGCCTGGGATACATTAAATTGACCGCTAGACATCGTCACGCTGGTTGTGGAGTATGCCCAACCAGTCGACATGTGCATGGCAATCGCCATCGCGCTGGCAACATTCATGTTGTAGGTAATCGTGCCGACCTTCGTACCATCGGCTAACGTCATCGTGTAGGTGAGGTCACCGTTGATTGTGCCGTTTGCATTGGTTGTCTTTGGTGTCCACGTAAATGCCCAATTGACTGTCTTACCTGCGAGATAATTAACATTCGTGTTTGCTGATGTGACGCCGCCGCTCATTTTTGCAGAAGCACCAGCGTTCGTCACAAATTCAATCTTATTAGCATCGCTAGGACTTGTAATGTACGTCGCTAGTAAAGCCAATGCATTTTGAATAATACTATCATCGTATGGATAGTTAGACGGGTTGTTCGCACTTCCAGCGTTTTGGAACATATCCCAACCCATAAAGACGGCACCAGGTCCAAGTCCCGCAATTCCCATTTCCATATTGGAATCGCCTGTACTTGTGCCAGTAGCGATAGAGGCTGGTGCCACATTCGCCAGAATAATGCCTAGTCCATCCCCAGGTCCCTGAAGATCTGTGGCCGCCGACCCACCAACATTTGACGCAGAACCCACAACGAAACTACCGGCCAAACTAACGGCTGTAGTCATGTCAAACTGGTTATACATGACCACGTTCCCATTTTGGTCTTGGTTGTTAACAATATCGATTGTCCCGGCAGAAAGTGCACCACCAGAGACGTTTTCGCCACTACCTGTTCGTTGCAGGTAGAAGTACTGATCCGCATCACTGCCGCTGTTAATCGTCACTGACGGTGAAAATGTAGTCGTACTGCCCGCAGTCAACTGAATCGCATCACTAGACGCTGTCGCGGACGCGTCAGCCGTTGAAGCCGCCAGCATCTTCACCTGTGGCCGCTTGTACTGCACGGTATCGGTAGCCGCCGAAGACGCGCTTGCCCCAGACGTCGCGGCACTTGTCGCAGCATCCGCACTCGAACTGGCGCCACTAGACTGTGCCGTGTCGCTGCTCCCGCTCTGCGTTTGCTGCTGGGCGCTTGTTGCAGTCAGCTGAGTACCCGAAGAAGCAGCACTACTGTCGGCGTTCGCCGCAGTCGTGTTGCTGTCTTCACTACCGGCGCTCGCATTCGTGCTGGTAGCGGTAGTATCTGTGCTGGCCACCTGCGTGCCCGTTGCAGAATCGGCGTTCGTGGCAACGTCTGCAGAACTTGCTGCACCGCTGAGTGTCACCACCTTGGCCTGACTGATACCCGTCCTGCCAGCGGCCTCTTGCGCGCTTGCGGGGACGTCGGTCGCGGCACTATCAGTGGCGGCGGCCGCGTCGTGGGTCTGTAGCGCGCCCATGGCGAGCCCGGCCATCAGTACTGAGCCAAATACCCATTTACTACCGGCCTTATACATTTTCCAGTGGGTGTTTTTAGCACCCTTTTGCTTCTTTAAATTGATTAACTTCATCATGTTAAGCAAACCTCGCTCTCTTCATCTTCACTGTTTGACGGTGGCGGCGCCCGCCAGCACGTGCTGCCACTGCGCTAACGCCTTGGCCTCATCATGCGTTTGCACGCTGGCTTTTGCCTGGCTGCTCATTGTCTGCCACAGCTGGTCATCTTGCAGCAACTGGCTCACGCGCGCAGCGAACGCTTGGCGGTCGTTTGGCCGTAGCAGGAAGCCGTTGCGGCCATCCTGAATCTGCATTGCAGGTCCGTATGGCACATTGGTCGTCACAACCGGCAGGCCGTGGCTCAGCGCTTCGAACATCCCCAGACCATATCCTTCACTATCACTGCTCTGCACAAACACCGCACCCGCATCGTAATCTGCGGCGAGTTTGTCGCCGGTCGCGTAATCCGCGATGGTCACAGCGTCTTCCAGCTTCGCCTTGCTAATGACATCGCTGAGGCTCTGCTTGAGCTCCTCACTTTGGTAGTAACCGCGCAACTCCAGGGTCGCATCTGGCACTGTCTGGCGAACTAAACTCAAGACGTGCACCAGCTCGTCAACATGCTTTTCCTTGGCCAAGCGGCCCAGGTAAACCAGCTGGTGGCGTTGCCGCTCCCGCAGGTTAACAACCGGCTTTGCCTGCAACGCTTTAGGCACGTAGGTATCCGGTGCCGTCATGACGTGCAGTTGCGGGTAATCGGCGTGAATGTCTGCCGCCTGCTTGGCGGTTGGCACCAACACGGCGTCAAAATCCGCCGCGCGGTTTACGAACAAATCGCGGTTGAAATTGTACAGGCGGCCACCGCGAATACTGGTGACATCTGGCGTGTGCAACTCATGCAGGTAGGCATAACGGTGCTGCACATGCTGTACGTCTGCCACCACAGCATCCAGGCTGCGTCGATCTGAGATCAGCGTTGCGGCATCATCGCCGGCCACCAGTTCGTTCAAGAAGAACACAAACAGCTGGTTTTCGGTGTTGAAGCGGAAGTTATGCCCCTTGTAATTCAAGAGCCGCCACATCGTTGGGCTGAGCTTACCGTTAATGTTCATGTGCGCGATTTCCAGCACCGGTTCGCCCGCCAGGTTCAGGAACTGCTGGTACGCGAGTTCCCCATTCGGGTGGAAGTAATCAATCGAGCTCTTAAAGCCTCGCCAGTCGTAGTTTTCGCGACTAGTTGTGTTGCCGAAACGGTCATAATAAGTGATTTTGTCGACCAAACCGACTGTTGCTGGCAGGACATCAATTCGGGCCAATTCGCGGCTGGCCAGCTCAATAGTGGAGTAGTTTGGACCGTGACTCACGATATGGTAGGTGTCCTTCGGAATCTGCTTAAGCAGGCGCAAGTTCTGTTCCTGCCGCGGCACTGCCGTGGTGCCTTGGAAGAAGTCGTACATGTTCACGAGTTCTTCCTGCTTCACATCAAGTGCCGCGCGGTCGCGGTCTAGATAACGACTGTAATTGCGCGTCACGATTTTGGCCGGCACGCCGTTGTCGTTGAACAGCCGCGCCCGCTTAGCCTGACTAATCTCAGTACCAGAATTAAAAGTAAAAATGCTCTCACCGATAAAGTAATACATATTAGTCCCCCTCCACTGTGCTCAGCGGGTATGCCGCGAGTTTCTTTGACCAGCCAGCGTCCGCATCATCAATTAGTGCTTGCCATGCCTGCCACACATTCGCTTCCGAGTAGCGCTCTGCAGAATCATAAGCGCTGGTTGAGTATTGCTGCTGCAACTGCTTGTCCTGCAAAATCGCAATCATCCGCGCCGCCAAGGCCTTGTAGTCGCCATATGGCACCACATTCCCGTTCACACCGTCCTCGATGATTTCGTTCGGCCCGTAGTTGACGTCGTAGGTGAGGCCAATCAGGCCGTGCGAGATAGCTTCCATGATGGCCAAGTTGAAACCTTCCATAATTGAAGTCAGGCCGTAGAACATGGCGTTGTTCTCCACCTTGTCGATTTCCGTCGTGTAGTCGTGTAGGTGGACGGCGTCTTCGAGCTGGTACTCCTTGATGACTGCCTGCACCGCGCGGCGGGCACTGTAATTGTCCGTTGCGTCCGCGTAACCATACATGTCCAAGGACACTTGCGGAATCTGCTGGTGCACAATGCCAATGGCCCGCACCAGATCATCGAGGTGCTTTTCGGGTGCGAGGCGAGCGAACACCACCATTTTGCCGAATTCACGGTCGCTGACTGGCACACGCGGAGCGCTCAACAAGCGGTTCGGGACAACCCCAACTGGGATTGTGAACATCCGCGCGCGCGGCTTGAAGCGCTTGATGACATCGGCCGTCTGCTTATGGGTTGCGGAAACCACAGCGTCATAACCATCGACCGCGTACAGCGGGTACTCGTAGTTGTTGTTGAGAACCGGTTCGTCCGGATTCTGGGCATCAGCGGTGTGCGCGTTGTGCAGGTGCATCACCGTGTAAGCTGGCTTCTTGAGGACGTTCAGCCCCCAATCCGCCACATGGCCGCGATCCAAAATGAAGATGTTAGGCGTTTGTTCAGACCAGTAATCATCGCTGAGCCGGTTGAGGAAGTGCACGGTCAGCTCGTCAATCGTGTCGAACTGGTAGACCTGACCATCGGTATCCATGAGACGCCAGCCAGATTTTTGCCGTTTGCCCTTCACGTCATCGCGGTTATAGGTTTCAAGCACAACGCGTCCGCTTGGTGTCCGCCAGGTTTCCGTACCAATTTTGTTGTCCGGCGTGTACCACTGGGACAAGGAGACAAAGCCGCGCGCATCGTAGACATCCACCCGGTACAAGTTGTTGTAACCGTCAAACCATTCAATAGAACGAACGCGTTTGTCCTCATCCGTAACGTAATTAACCCGCGCGACTAATTGCCCACTGCCCGACAAAATCAGGTAGCGCTGCTTATCCGCCTCTTCGTCGGCATGCGCGCCGAGGACACCATATTCAATGTCACTCATGTGGACGGTCTTCTGCGGCACGAAACGTGCTTCTTGGAAGTAATCGAACATGCTGACAAGTTCCTCGTCCTTGATGCCGGCATTGTTAGCATTCGTGTGCAGGCTGGGATCCCAGTCCCGGATGGCAAACATCGCCGGTGTGTTGTTTGCCCGGAACAATTCGAGCCGCTTCAGTTCGGCGTGCTCAATCCCGGATTTTTGCTTTGGCATAATTGAATTAATGAAAAAAATCATATTTGAATCCCCCGATTCATTTATTGGTAGATAATCTGTCAAGCATTCGGAATTTATGTAATCTTATAAACTCCAGTGCCATGGTCATTCCCACTTCGCTTTGATAAATTAACAAACGCCCGTTACATAATGATTTTGTTTGTAGCAAGTCAAGGATAGTGTGATTTTTTTACACTCCTACATATGTAAATGTACATCTTCTTATATGCAATTTGCGTGCAAGATGATGGAGCTAAAGTTTCTTATTCAGCACTAAGTCAGCGATGTAATTAATGGAATTATAAGTTTTATTATCAATGTTTGACTCACCTGCTTTTACAGTCTAAATGTGACCCGCCATCGACTACCCCCGATAATTTTACTGCCGCTCCAATCCGCACCCGTCCAATGCCGCAAAACACTTGCAGCCAATTGGGCGGTTCAATCGGTATGTAGGACCGTCAACTGCGCGCCAATCGTCTATTTACAACCGACCCATTAGCCAAACACTTCATCGACACGTGTTCACGATTCGCATAAATAAGTTTCTTCATTAAGCTTCCATTAGCAAAAAGTAGCGAGCGATTCGGCGCTTTATGAGCTAAATACACCATCTCTGACCCATAAAAATAAGCGCGTTAATTTTCACCTTGTAGCTGAAAATTAACGCGCTGTAATTGATGAGTGACGCCATAACGACGTTGTCGATTTGTTTTGCTTACGTCAAAAAAGAACGGTTACGGATGCGTCTGGTAAATGAAGGCAAGCTCCGTATGACAACTGTCGGTTTCGCAATTCTGTTTGTAATAAAAAAGCCCCAGCCACCAGAAGTTCATCCGGTAGACGGGGCTAATTGATTATATCGAAATGTTGTTAACGAACCACAATGACGCTCTGGCGGGCAAAACGCGTAATTTCAGACGCGACACTACCCAAGTGACCGCGACCATGCTTGTCGTGGGAACCCAGAATGATCAGGTCTGGTTTGAAGTTAGGGACCACTTCATCCATGATGACCTGCGCCGGCTTGCCTTCCCCGATGATGGGTTCGGTGTCGGTCACCCCGAATGCCTCCGCCTTCTCGACGTAAGTGTTCAGGTGCGCGGAAATCTCACTACGCCGCTCGCTCAGAATGTCTGGCGACAAAGACTGGTAAATGTTCAAGTCACCAGTCTCTAGAACAGAAACAATTCCAAGTGGAATGTTGTAAATTTTGGCAAGCGTGCAGGCATAGTTGAATGCGCGGTGACTGGATTCATCATCATCGTCGTCCACCGCCAGCAGCAGCTTGTTAAACTCCATCGTTTCAACTTCGAATTCTTCTTCAGTAGCCATGTTTGGATCCTCCTAAATTGTGAGGCCTAATTATCGCCCTTGTTCTCCGCAAAGTACCGCTTGTAACGGCCGTAGTAGTTGTAGAACATGTATTCCATGAGCGCCCAGCGCTTCAGGTTCATGTCCTTCTTGTAGAACACGGTCGTGCCCACGCGGCCTTCTTCAAGCAGCTTCAGTGCGCGCGCCTTGTATTCGTTGTCCTTGGCGTACTTACGGAAAATCTTCTTCGGCACACCCAGCCACAACTTCGCCTGGCTGTCGTCCTGATTCCCGAATACCGTGTCCGCACTACTCAGTTCGCCGGTCACGTAATCCTTCACCAGCCAGCTAGCCAAGTTGTAACCATTCAGGGTAACGAAGAAACTGCTGCGACCCTGGCGAATGTTGATTTCAAAGAGTTTGAAGGTCTGGTCCCGCTCGTCATACTTCATGTCGAAGTTGGCAAAACCAGTGAACTGGATGTCTTCCAGGAACTTCTTCATCTTGTCGTACAGCGGCTGGTTGTATTCCGGCAAAATGGCCACATAATTCCCGATGGCCGCTGGCGTTGGGTCTTCGAGCAGTGGGTGCCCGAGACACATCATCTTGACCTGGTGGTTCTGATCCACGTAGGCGTTCAGCACCCGCATGTGGCTATCATCCCCAGGCACGAAGTCTTGGAGAATCAGGTCGCTAGTGTAGCCGTTGTCGTAGATTTTACCAATCACCGTGTTCAGTTCCACTTGGGAGTGAATCGTGAAGGCCTTCTTGCGGCCTTCAAAGTGGATGTTCAGCCATTCAACCGAGTTGGTCGGCTTCAGGGCAACAGGGAATGGGAATGGTGGCGTGATGGACACGCCGCTTTCGTACATCGCCTTGGTGATGATCTTCGTACTTGGGTACGGCAAATCGTACTCGTCGCAGACTTCGTAGAAGCTTTCCTTGCTGTTCAAGCGCTTCAGCATCTTGTAATCAACGTATGGGCACACGAAGGTTTCACTCAGTTCGTCCTTGTGCTTGGAAATGAGTTCCGCGTAGCCATCGCCGCAAGCAATCAAAATCAACTTTTCGTTGTGACCCTTGTAACTGTCAGCAATCTTACGCATTGCCTCGATAAACGCTGGGTCAGAATCAAAATCTTCAATCAGGTGCACGTTCACAATTTTGGAAAAACGTGTTGGTGCGAGCTGCAAACGGGCGTATACGTCAACCGTCTGGCCACTGATTTCGTGGAATGAACGCGCCATCCCGTAAACATTCATGTCGCTCCCGAGCAAAATCGGGGTGAAATTAGGCACATCTGCCATGTGATGTCTCCTCACTTTTATCGCTATTTACACTGGGTGCATTATACCACAGTGTGCGTTTTGCCGCGGAAATGGCAGCCTGTGCTTAACTAAAAAAACAGCTCGGACGAGTGTCAGCGGGTCAGGTACTCACAGTTCAAGCATCTGGCCGGCCCCTGACCAATCTGATTTAAGGTGAGGGGCCGGCCTGCAGACGTTGCCCGCAATGCGTATAGCCGCTGAGCATTGCGAACGACTCCAACTAAAAAAACATTCCGAGCCTCTCGTCTCGGAATGTTAGGTTAAGGATGCTTGTCGGTTAGTAGGTGTTTGTGTCAGTTTCTTAATGCTTACACCTCTAAACAAACTTATTCAATTGTAGATATTCTGTTTTACTTACTTCTAGTTGCCTGCAGTCGCTAATTCACATTAACGTGTTAGTTTGACTGCCATTCGGCTCGGTCCTAGATTATTCTGCGAGTTGCAGGCCGCTTGTTACTAAGCTGCTCGGCACGCGCCGAGTCGATACGCTCGTCAATTTAACGGCTATCTGCTCCCTTCAGCAAGTTAGTAACCCTGTAATCTGATCAACTAAACAACTTGTGGCATCGGAATCAAATCCCTTCGAAATCGCTTTCGACACCTGACATCCTAAACATCCGTCCCGCCGTATCAACTGCATTCACCAAATACTGTGACAACCAACTTGGTGAAACAATTTTATGCGACTAACAACATACTGTAATTCTGACTCACTGTAACAACGTTTCAGCTATTCCTACACCGACGTTCACATTTTCCATGCTCAACGCTTACGGTACTGCTATCGGACTAAACACGTTGCTTTCCCGCCAATTCGGGCGGTGTATCCGGTTGCCAAGGACCTGAACACGGGGTCACTTGGCTTACACAAGCAAATCGATATTAACTGAGATGAACCACAGTTGACGTACGGGACTGACAACATGATACAGTGGCGAACTGCTAGCTTCGCGCCTCGCCGTTAAGACTGAGAGGGTCTCGCTACCACCGACTTGGTAGCGCTTCCTTAACCTCATCTAGAATATATCATGTATGCGCTTTCTACGCAAGTAAATTCGTTTTTTTATTTGCAAAATTTTTGCTAAATCACTCAATTATTTCTTTAATCAGCTGCAACTTCGCTGGCTCTTCCGCGCCAATCGTGAAGGCATCAACGACCGCAGCCACGACGGCGGCAGGATCAGCCGTGTTGCTGTGCACCGTGGCGAGGACATCCCCCGCACTGACTGGCGTCCCGACCTTCTTGTGCAGCACCAGACCAACGGCCACATCGAGCTTGTCATCCGCCTGCGCGCGGCCGGCGCCGAGCTGCATGGCAGCCTTCCCGAGCGCTTCGCTGTCGATGGCTTGTACAAAGCCGCCTCGCGGTGCTACCGCGGAGATGCGGTACTGCGCCTTTGGCAACAATTGCGGGCTATCGATGACGTTAACGTCGCCGCCTTGATCCGCCACCATCTGGCGGAAGGCCCGCTTGGCGCGGCCATCGCGCAGCACATCCCCAGCTAGCTGGGCACCAACCTCAAGGCTGTCGGTCTTGCCAGCCATCACGGCCATGTGCGCAGCCAAGGTAACGGTCAGTTCCCGCACGTCCTGTGGGCCCCGGCCGTTCAGCAAGGCCACGGTCTCGGCGACTTCCAGCGCGTTGCCAATGGTGAGACCTAGCGGCTGATTCATGTCGCTCAGGATGGCGCGCGTCTGCACACCGTGGGCCTTACCGATGGTCACCAGCGCGTGGGCCAACTTTTCCGCGTCCTCTTGAGTCTTCATGAAGGCCCCGTTGCCGACTTTGACGTCCAGCACCAGTGCGTTGATGCCAGAACTAATCTTCTTGCTCATGATGGATCCGGCAATCAGTGGAATCGACTCCACGGTGCCCGTCACGTCGCGCAGGGCGTACAGACGCCGGTCAGCCGGTGCCACTTCGCTGCTTGCCGAAATGATGGCTTCGTGGTGTTCAGTCACCTGCTTGATAAACTGCTCGGTGGTCAGGTTGACGTTAAAGCCAGGAATCGCTTCCAGTTTGTCGAGTGTGCCGCCAGTAAAGCCAAGTCCGCGGCCACTAATCATCGGGATGTTCACGCCCATGGCGGCCATGACGGGAGCCAGAATCAGGCTAATTTTGTCGCCGACCCCACCAGTGCTGTGCTTGTCGATTTTAATGCCCGGAATGGCAGACAAATCGAGCACCTCACCAGAGTTCAGCATGGCACCGGCAAAGTTCGCCATCTCGTCGTCGGCCATCCCCTGAAAGTAAACGGCCATCAGGAACGCACTCATCTGGTAATCCGGAATCTGCTTATCCACGTAGGCGGTAATCATCCAGTCGATTTCGGTCTTGCTCAGGGCGTGTCCGTCCCGTTTCTTTGCAATCAAGTCAACCATTCGCATGGCAAGTCCCCCTTAATAAACATTAATATAGCTACATTGTAACAGCTTTCACGAGCGATTTCGTTAACTACCGCTGGCCTAAGCAAAAATTTTGCCCTTGCCCGGTCAAATGTCTGCAAAAAATAGCCGCGCCGCAAAATTAATTGCGGCGCGGCTATTCTGATGTTGATTTTACTTAATCTGCCAATCGTGCAGCGTGTTGGCAGCCAAAATTAGGCTGAGCACGGCATCTGGTGCCAGTGCAGCACGCACGGTGTCGTGGTGGTTCGTGGCGGTCACTGCGCCGATGACTTCCAAACCAAACTTGAGGATTTCCAGATCCTTACGTGGTTTGTACTCGCCATTGACAAAAGGCGTGTCGTGATTGTACTTGAAGCTAATGTCATCATCTGTGATGGAGCCGTCCACGTGGTTGACCATGATGCGGTCTTGCAACTGGCCGAGCGTCGCGTGGTCGTTGAGCAAACTGAGCTTCTTGTCAGATTCAGACTTGAGGTAGGTTTCCTCGCTCATCTCGGGGTAAGCCGCTGCGGGGTTCTTCAGTACCTGCAAGTAATCAATGGCCGTGTACACACGGTCGAGGTCAACAATTGTCTTCTTGTTAAGGAGTGCGCTTGTCTGGTCTTCAAGCCAGTCAGCAAGGGCACTTACGCCAAATTGATCCATATTTCCTCCTGATTTAAGGGCTACGCGGGAGACCCACGCAGCGCCTGCACATTCGCGCCGCAAGCGCAGCGTATCTTGCATTATTGTAGCACGTCCGCCCGCCTCGTCCCAGTAACGTGTGTAACGGAGTGTCTAATCGTCCTTCACATCAGGCGTTGCGGCCTCTGGCGGCGCTTTGGGCGTAAGTAGCGTCATCATCGCCACCGTCAGCAGAATAATGAGGCCGCCAACTAGTTCCCAAAAACTCAGGCGCAAACCAAGGAACAATACCCCAACCACCACCGCACCCAGTGGTTCGAACGCATCGAGCAAACCAGCCGCTGTGGGCGCAATGTAATTCAGACTCACCAGGTACATTGCGTAAGCAAAAATCGTGCCAAAAATCACAACGAAGGCGTAGCAAGCCCACATCAGCCCCGTCATGTGCGGCACATGCTGCCACGACGGCTGATAAAGGTTCATCCCCAACCCGCCTAGTAGCATCGCCCACGCGGACACCGCCGTCCCGGAATAGTTCGCCAGCAACCAGCGCGGTACCAGCGTGTAAGCCGCTGCAGCCACCGCCGACATCAGACCCCAAAACAAGGCGGTCGGCGTAATCGCAAGGCTAGTAATGTGACCTTTGGTTACCACTAACACCGTTCCCAATAGCGCCGCCGCAATCGTCACAATGTCCAAACGCCGCGGCAAAGTGTGCGTCGCAAAGGCCACCCAAATCAGAATCAGAATGGGGGATAAGTACTGCAGTACCGTCGCGGTCGCGGCATTGGCCACGGCGACCGCCTTAAAGTAGATGTATTGCATCGTCACCATCCCGAAGATGACGAACAGTAGCAGGTGCACGATGGCTTTGGGCCGCCGCCACAAAGCAAAGAAGCCCTGCCGGTCGCGCACAATGCAGTAAGCGCCCAAGATGAGTCCGGCGATTAACATTTTGGAGCTAATGAGCCAGGTGACGTGCACCCCGTGGTCAAACAGGTACTCGCTGGCCGGACCGGACACACCCCACAAAAGCGAGGCACCCGTTGCCAGCGCGATTCCCAGTAATCTTGCCCTGCGCAAAATTAGCCTTCTCCCCCACCGCCAGTTTGGACAACTACCAGTGCGGCCGTTTCTTTATTGCGGACTGATGCGATCATCAATAATCCCGCAGGCCTGAAGGTAATTATACACAATGACAGGGCCAACAAACTTGAAACCGCGCTTTTTCATCTCTTTGGAAACTCGCCGCGATAAATCGTCCTGCGTGGGTGTGTCTGCCAGGCTGCGCGGGTGGTGTTGCACCACCGCACCGTCCGTAAAGTGCCACATGTAGTCAGCCAAACCAGCGTAGTCCGGCGGCAGCGCGAGCGTTGCCTGTGCATTTTTAATGACGGATTGAATTTTGAGACGGTTGCGAATGATGGTCGGATCCTGCATCAGTTCTTCAACCTTCTGTTCATCCCAGCTGGCGAGTGTCTCCAGGTCGTAATCCGCAAATGCGGTCCGCAAAGCCTCCCGGCGGCGCAAAATCATTTCCCAGTTCAGTCCGGCCGAAGCCATCTCCATCACCAGTAGTTCGAAAACCGTCTTGTCGTCATGCTTGGGAACACACCAGTCATGCAGGTAATAATCCTGTAGTAAGCTGCTCCGGTTCGCCCAAAAATGCTCATCTGTTCCTGCGACTAATTCCATGAGTCATCCTCCCGTCCTTTTGCCTTAGATTCCGCAATTATACCGCCGTTTGCTTGGCGCAACACAAAAAAACAGCTCCCAAACGGGAGCTGCGGTGCAAATGCTAGCGCACTTACTTTGTCTTCACAATGAGCACATCGCAAGGTGCGGTGCGGTTAACGTATTCGGTGACACTACCCACCAGCACACGTTCGATTGCGTTGAGACCGGTTGAGCCAATCATAATCAGGTCAGTGTGGTATTCGTTAGGGAAGTCGGTGGCGATAACGTTCTTCGGATTGCCGAACCGAACGTGAATCGCAACGTCCTTAACGCCAGCATCTTCAGCCTGCTTCTGCAGGCCTTCAAGATACTCCTGCGAATCCTGGGTGAGCTGATAGATTGCATCCCCGGAAATCATCCCGCCATAACTGCCAATAAACTGCTTCGTGTCCAATACGTTCAGAATATCCAGGCGGGCGTGGTTGCTTAATGCTACCTTGATTGCCTTGGCAAAAGCCAATTCGGCCTCTGTTGAACCATCAACGGGGACGAGCAAGCGTTCATATTCTTGTTTCATACCAATCAACTCCCTTGCTTTCGTTTAATTAAGCATACGGCGCTGACGCATTAATTACAAGTGAAAACGGTTATATTGTCACTTGTACCCACCACATATCAGGACAGTAACCCTTACTACGCCCGACATGACGGCGTTTTCTAACTTCAGCGCATGAAAAACATCCTTTGTGTTCCTCGACCTGCGTCGCCATACTGTATTTGTACCCAACACTATTACCAGATAACGCTACTGCTATCTATAAATTGATAAAGAACGCAAAATTTATCATGAAAACAACTTGATTTTGGGCACTTTGGCGGTTACATTATGCTTAGTAAGAAATAGTCTTCAGATTTGAACCTCACAACAATAAGAAATGTGGTGTTTTTTTTGGCAAACGAAATTGGTGCAGAACTCCGGCGGGTTCGTAAAGGCCGCGGTGAATCAATCGTGGAGGTTGCAATGGCAACCCACACGTCCCCAGCCAGCTTCACTAAGTGGGAAAATGAACAGACCATTCCGTCCGAGCGCAGCTTGCGTAAACTCGCCGATTACTACGGCGTTGAAGCGCAGCAGTTCCTCGTCTTGGCTTACCCTGATAAGTACGCTCAGGAAGAAGCCGAAAGCGAGAAGACGGCCCTGCCTGCAAACACAATTCGCATCGAGGATGTTATCTCCCCTGAAACCGAACTGAGTTTTAACGACAAGCTGATCTCCGAACAAGACAAGCGGCTCTTCGCCGCATTCGTCTCCGGCATCTTGCTCAGCAAGGCCGACGACAAAGCATAACTTGCAGCCCTTTCACATCGTGGAAGGGCTGTTTTGTTGTCCCTCAGCGATAGCATTTCAGTGACGAAGTCACGCTGGGCCTCTTTGGTGTTTTCATGACGCCGTTAGGCGGTGGAGTCGGCAACTCCGGTGGTGGTGCGTAACTGAGTGGCAACCCCACAGAGACTGGGCGACGAACTTCCAACACTGTTAAAGGCTGCGATAACGGTTCTCAATGTGTGCGGTAAGCAGACATGTTGATCCCTGCGTCGACTTTTCCCAGTACTTGTCCATGCGTTTGGTGTTTTCGCCAGCGTGGTCTGAAACTTTCACCACCACAGTCATGTGAATGCGCGTCGGAACTGGGGCGGATTGGCGGCAGCGGACGGGAAGGGTGTGCGTGCCCACGAAAATGGCGGTGTATGTTTCGCACATGAACTTCGTGCGAAATGTACACTGCCTTTTTCGTTAGGAGCGGGATTTTCCCGGCGGGTTTGCGGCAAAATCGCCAGTGGAAGACAGCGCAGCCAGTCGACCTCGCGCTTTAGCGCGTAGTGAGACGGACACCGTAGGGCTGGCTGGAACGGTCCCACGCACACCCTTCCCGGGAGCGAAGCTAATCTGGCCCAGTTCCGACCTTCGGTCTAACCGCTATTTTCATCCTTGCGGATGATTTAATTGAAAGTTTCACGACTCACGCTAACAGACAGTATCAGTTTGCGCTTAGCTGCGCACGAAAAGACGGGATAGACTATAATGGAACTAATATATGCGCACGCAGCGCAAATCTATGAAGAGACGGTGACTTTAATTTGGAACCCACACTGCTGAACATCCACCACGGTTTTAACTTCCGCGATCTTGGCGGTTACGCAGGCACTGGCCAGAAGCACATCAAGGAACATAAACTGATTCGTTCCGGCAAAATGGACCTGCTGAGTGATCGCGACATCAAGTTTCTCAGCGATTACGGCGTGAAGTACGACGTTGACTTCCGCTCACCGGAAGAACTCAGCACCGCGCCCGACCGCGTACCTGTGGGTGCAAATTACTACCACCTGCCCGTCTTCGAAACTGACGAAACACAGGTCAGCAAGACCCGTAAGGAAGAAGAAGTCGAATTTGCCGCCGATGCTCAGGGTGGTTACAAGAACATGATGCGGACTTACTCCGAAATGGTGCTCTTGCCCCACGCGCAAAAAGCGTACCGGCAGTTCTTTGACCTTTTGCTGAGTAACGATGCGGATGACTCTGCCCTCTTGTTCCACTGCGCAGCTGGGAAGGATCGCACTGGGATGGGCGCTGTTTACCTGCTGTCTGCACTGGGCGTGGAGGAAACCACCATTCGCCAGGACTACATCACCACCAACGACTTCATCCAAACACCACTGCAGGAAATGATGGTTAAGGTGCACGCTGCGGGCCGCAACCAGAATTTTACCCAGAGCATTCGCGATTTGTGGACCGTTAAGGAAGACTACATCGATACCGCACTGGCTGCCATCCGCGCGAACTATGGCGACATGCAGCGCTACTTGCACGAAGCAATGGATCTATCCGACCAGCAGCTGCGCGACCTGCAGAAAATCTACCTCGCGTAATTCATTCATCAAGTGGAGGATTCAATCATGAAACTATACCAAGCCTTAACTCAAGTCACCATCAACGACGCGATGGTTGATGATGCGCCGAACTTCACCATCACCACCGACCTGATTGCGCCACTCCACTTCACCCCTAGCGAGTTGTACCACTACATCGACTCCGTTCTGAAGCCTGGCAGTCGCCATGACCAGAATAACCTCAGCTTTGTCACCGACGCATCCTTCATCGCCGAGAACTATGACTTTGCGGTCTTTGCTGCAGAAAGTAAGTTCTTTGATTTCGAGACCAAAATGAAGGCGGCCCGTAATATCGTGACCGATCTGAACCGGCACGTCAGCGTCAACATCGACTGCAAGTTGCGTGAATACCAGCTACAGTTCGTCGACTAACGGCCACGGAAAGGATTCAACATGGTGCAACACATCTACCCGCAAGTCGCCGGCACCGACTTACGGAATCTCAAAACCACAAAGGCGCCCAGCGCTGACTGGACAAACTTACGTAAAAAATTACCCGACATGACCGGCAAACGGGTCATTGTTCTCGGAAGTCAAAACGGCTGGCTGAACGAACAAGCGGTTATTGCCGGCGCGCTCGCCAGCCTCGGCGTCGATGCCAGCCGCACCAACGTTGCCACCGCCCGCGCCGCCGCGATTTCCTCACGTTTGCGCTACCGGCTCATGCCAACTGCCACGTGGCCAATTCTCGGCGGTCAGTACGATTTAATCATCGTGCCCAATGTCGGTCCCGAGAACTACAACGTGCTGGCGAACACCGCCCACCTGCTTCGGCACGGGCACGGCCGCATCGTGCTGAGTGGTGTCGCCGAATACGTCCAGCAAGTTGAAAGTAGCATCTACTCCAGTGACCACCGCTCTGGTAGCTGGAGCGCCAGTGACCTCGCCAAATTGCCCAGCGGGAATGTCATGAGCATCCTGCGCCGCAGTCGCCTCGGCGGGCATCAACGTTAAGCTATGCAAAAGGCGCCGGAAATTCCTCACGATGAGGAGTCCCCGGCGCCTTTTACATGGCTTTTATGCCGTAAACAACTGGTCCAAAATTGCGTTCAAGCGGTCAACTGCAACCGGCTGATCAGCCACCGGCATTTTGTTCTCACTCGCGTAAAGTTCATCAATCATCGCGGACGTCATCTCCAGATGGAACTGCAGGCCCACGATGTTGTCGTGGTAGACAAAGCCCTCATTCGTGCCCGCAGCGTTCGTGTACAACTGCTTGGCGCCTGGCAACTCCGCCATCTCCTCGCCATGCCACTGGAAAGCGGTGAAATCGGCGCCAGATGCCAGATCGCGCACCTGCTGGTAGCCGTATTCAGGTTCATCGGCGGTGAATACCGGCGCCCCGAACGCGCGCACAATCTGCTGCGCGCCTAGGCAAATGCCGAGCACCGGGCGGCCGAGTTTGGCCAGGCTGCGAATGATAATCCGCTCGGCAGCGAGCCAGTCGTCATCATCGTTCACGCTCTGGGGACCGCCGAGCACAATCAACGCGTCCATTGCCGCCGGATTAAGCGTTTTGATGTCATCGCCAATATCGATGCGGTGCACATTGAGCTCAACGTCGTGCTCCTGCGCCCAAACCGCGATAGCGCCGGGTTCTTCAATTGGGGTGTGTTGCATTACTTCAATTTGCATGTTGTCATCCTCACTTTTCACCAAGTTTAGCACTTTTGGCGCGGTCGCCGCGCCGGCCCTGCGACTTTAGTCCTGAATTTTACTGAAAAGTACCCCAGACGACTGCACGCCTTGCCAAATACTGTTATAATGTACGCCATCCGTCGCTTGCAAAGTACCAGATAGCAATCATCTACTACTAATCGACCGATTAGCTTAGCTATTGCATTCATGGTAAAATTAAAGCGAATATTTTAATGTGAAATGGGGAATATAAACTATGGATAGTGGCCAAGTCGCCTCTAGTCTATTGGTGATGGTCGTTACCTTCTTGTTCGCAGCGTTTTTCGTTGCGAGCGAGTTTGCGCTGGTGCAGACTCGGCCCAGCACACTTGAGGAAATGCTGAAGGCGGGCCAAGGTAGCAAAACCAAGCTCACCCGTGCTCTCAAGATGGCGCACAACTTAAACGAGTACCTGTCGACGACCCAGATTGGGGTTTCCGTCGCTGGTCTGATTATGGGTTGGATTGGTGAAGAGGTGGCAGAATACCTCCTCGTCAGTCTGCTCGGCTTCACGCACCTGCAGCTGCCCGGTGGCGGCCTGCACGTGATTGGGGCTTTTCTCGGGATTATCATCCTGACCTACTTGGAAGTTGTTTTAACTGAAATCGTCCCGAAGAACATCGCGATTGATTACTCAGTCAAAACTTTGATGTTCGTGGTCACACCACTGCATTACTTCCACATTCTGTTCTACCCCTTCGTGTGGTTCCTGAACACGTCTTCTATCGCCTTTCTGCGGCTGTTTGGCATCAAACCCGCAGAAGAAGGTGGCGAGGCCTTCTCCCAGGCTGAAATCCTCAACCTGAGTAAGACCGCGGTCACCACTGGGGAGCTGGACAAGAATGACTTGGTCTACATGGAGCGCGCCTTCGATTTCAACGATAAGGTTGCGCGCGACGTCATGGTCGACCGCACCCGTCTGGTCGTCGTCGACATCAACGCCACGGTTAAGGAAGTGCTGCGCCTCTACCTTGAAGAAGGCTTCAGCCGCTTCCCCGTCGTCGCAAATGGCGACAAGGACAAGATCCTGGGCTACGTTTATGTCTACGATCTAGTCCGCCAGTCCCGCGTTGACGACTCCATCCGCATTGCCAAAATTTTGCGGGCCATCGTCACGGTACCGGAAGTTACCCCTATCCAGAGTATTCTGCAGCAAATGATTAAGAGCCAATCCCCTATCGTGGTCGTCTCCGACGAGTACGGTGGTACCAGCGGGATTGTCACGGACAAGGATATTTACGAAGAATTATTCGGGACCGTTAAGGACGAAATCGATGACGTTTCTGATGAATACATCATCGGCACCGATCAGGATAATGTCTACAAGGTCAGCGGGAAAACCACGCTGTACGACTTCGAGCGATTCTTCCACACTGACATTCCGGATTTCGATGATTCCGACATCATCACGGTTGGCGGTTCCTTGCAGGAAAGCCACCCGAAGATGAAGCAGGGCGACGACATCGTCCTGGGTCGCTACCACTTCCACGTTACGGAATATGAACGCGGCTTCGTCAAGTGGTTCACCGTCACGGTTGGGCCAGAAGTTCCGGCCAAGGCTGACGAGAGCACAGACGATAATAACTAACACAAAAGGGCGGTGCACTCATGATGGGTGCACCGCCCTTTTACTGCCCGCCAGCGATAGCGTTTCAGTGACGAAGTCACGCACGGCCTCTGTGCTGTTTTCATACCGCCGCTAGGCGGTGAGGTCGGCAACTCCGGCGTGAGTGCGTTTGGGCTGCGCTCCGGAGAACTACGTCGGGCGGGACCGCTCCGCCCAAGCGTACTCACGCCTCCGTGGCCGACATATTACTAAGTAGGAAATACAGTACACATCAGTCGTGACTAAGTGATGACTGTCTCCGGTACTTAGAAAGGCTATGACTTCAATATTCACCATGTTTAGGAAGACAGATGAACTGCATATTGTGACAGCATTCCTCGATTACGTGTTCGTCTGCGTTTGGCGCCCCGACTCATGTAGTCTGAAACTTTCCCTACTGGAGTATTGTTGTAGCACTTAGGGACTGGGGCGGCTTGGTGGAGTGAACGCAGGTAGGCGGCGCGCAAAGAGCACGAATAGCCCACACAACCGGCGAAGGCCGTTTTGTGTGGGCTATTCGTGCTCGGGGTAAATCTTTTTGACGTGGGCTTCGGCAAAAAGTTTAGCGGTAGCCTGGCTTGCCAGGCGTGAGCGACCCCGCGCCACCTACCTGCGGGCACGTAACCAAGTCGCCCCAGTCCCGACCTTCGGTCTAGCACCTTTTCAAAACCCGCATTCTTGCGGATGAATGTTTCACGACTTACACTAACAGACAGTTTCAGCCCATGGGATACGTCGTCCAGTCTGGTGCAACGAAGATACCGACCACACCCTCACCAGTGTGCACACCGACTGCCGGCCCGATGTCGCTACGGTCAATAGTGGCATCAGCGTCTGCGGCCAGCACCTGCTCGCGCAACTGCGTGACGGCCGTTGGGTTAGTGGCGTCGATGATGTTGAAGCGTACCGGCCCGTCAATCGCCGCCGCATTCGCCAGCGCGTCGCTACCGATGCGCTTCACAGCCCGTTTGGCTGTGCGCTCCTTGCCCACTGGCACAATTTTGCCGTCATGCATTTCCAGGACTGGCTTGATTGCCAGCAGATTGCCTAAAAATGCCGTGGAGCCGCTGATGCGGCCCGTACGCAGCAAGTGCTTGAGATTATCGACCACAAAGCCTACGGACACCTGCTCATCAAACTGATCTAGCACCGGCATAATCTGCTCCGGCGCATAACCAGCATTTGCCATGCGGGCGGCCAGCTGAACTTGATAAGCCAGGCCAGCACTAATCGTGCGCGAATCCTGCACGTAAACCTTGATGGGTAGATAGTCCTGCACAAATCCGCGCAGACTATCCACCATCCCGCTAAGTGCACCGCTTAGGTGAATCGAGAGCACCGCGTCAAAGCCTGCTGCGGCGAGCGTCCGGTACGTTTCATCGAGGCGATATAGCGGTGCCTGCGCCGTCGTTGGCATGTCCTCAGTACGCATGCGTTCGTAGAATTCTTGACTGGAAATTGTCTCGTTCTCGAACAATTCCTCTTGCCCAAACATAACGGTTAACGGCACTACGGTAATCCCCGCGGCAGTAACCTGCTCCTTCGTCAAGTATGCCGAACTATCAGTTACGATTGCTGTCTTCATGACACCCACCCTTTTTCTCCGCTTTTCTCCTAAGTGTAAGTTGCCGAGCGGTCATACTCAAGGTTTCAGCTGTAACCTTGCGCAAGCAATTTGTGCAAAAAGTGCAAAATATGGTTAGCGTGCTTGGGTTTAGCATTACGGCATAAACAAGCCCCTGCTAGTTGTCGCTAGCAGGGGCTTGTTTACGTCTATTTTGATTGGCAAAAACTGGCGCTATCTGCGCAAAAGTTACGATTTACTATCGAAATTCAGCGCTGAACTGGTCGCCAGCGCGCAGGTTCTACAATGCGGTTGCACAAGGAAGTTAACGCAAGTGCGTACTCAAGAAGTTGAGAACACGGTGCTGATATTCCGCCGGGTGCTTAAGTTCGCTTTGGGCGTGCCTGGCGCCAGGGACTACCCACAGCTTCTTTTCACCAGCGCTTGCCTTGTAGTTGGCGTAAACCATTTTGGTTGGCACAAACTTATCCTGCGCTCCATGGATGAAGAAGGTGGGCAAGTTGTTCTTCTTAAGTGCTCGTGTGGCGGACGCGGCCGGATAATCAACGCCAGTATGCAGCTGCGCTAGCCGTAACACGCTAGGAACAAGCGGCCGGCTTGGTAAGTTGTACATCGACTTGGCTTGGAAGGATAATTCCGCGTCGACACTCGTATAGCCGCAATCTTCGACGATGGCCTGCACCTGCTTGGGCAAGTTCATGCCGCTCAGGTACATCACAGTCGCACCACCCATCGAAACACCGAAGAGGGCAATCTGCTGCTGACTGCCTTCACGGCGCAGAAGTTGCTGAAGCCACTTCTGGTAATCGCGACGGTCCGCCCAACCATAGCCGATGTATGTGCCATCAGACTGACCATGCCCACGATCATCTGGCGCCAGCACGTTGTAGCCGGCGTTGTGGAACATTCGGATGTATGCCGCCATATCTTCCTTGGTGTTCATGTAACCATGCGCCACCACCACCGTCTTGCTGCTCTTGCTGGCGGCGGGAACGTAATCCGCCTTCAGTTGCCAATCGCTGTGCCCAACCGCTGTCTGGGTCCACGTCTGTTTATGAACAGCGGCCAACCAGTCGCGGTTGGCCTGTTCGCGCTTGCTGACTTTGTTGTTCAGGAACGTCTTTGTACTCGGAATGAAGGCGACTCTGTAAAAATACTCACAAGCGCCACCATAGGCACCAAGTACCACCAGGGCAATCACAATTGCGGCAGTGAGTTTACGATGTTTGCGGATAAATTTCAATCTAAAATCCTCGACTTTGACTGTTTTTTGACTCTATGTACTTTAAGTTAACCAAATACGGTATACTTATCGCACAATAATTGCTATATTGTTCATGAATACAACTCGGAGGCCCTCAGCATGAATAGCAATCAGTTAAGTAATGCGTTCACTGACATTTACTTCAAAACTACAAAGGGAATGGCCAACCTGCTTCAAAATGCGACGGCTGAATTCCATGTTTCTTTCGAACAGTACCAAATTTTACGCGACATTGCGCATAAACGCGCAAGCAATTTAACGGAATTAGTCCAATTGCGCGGCGTAACGAAACCCGCAATTGCCCGCCAGTTGCGCACGCTGCGGAGTCTCGAATACATCAACCAGACCACCGCAACCGCCGATCACCGGCGGCATGTGCTCAGCCTCACCACTAACGGCGTGCAGGTCGAAAAGCAAATCGAAACCGCGCTCAACCGCAGTTTCAACCAACTCACCAGTACCATCGGTGAAGGCGAGGTGCAGACCCTCACCACCATTTTGGAACACATCAACAACGACGTCCTCCAGCCAATGCGTGACGGAAATAACACCAACCAATCATAGCAGTATCACAAGCACTAGTGCCAGTGTGACACCCGTAACGTTTAGCAAAAGACAAAGGCCTCACCCCTGCGCAAGTACCACGCGTTTGGAGTTGAGGCCTTTTGGCTATTACCAACTAGTCATCCATGCGACCATGCATGCCGATGGCGTAAGTGCCGAGCGCAAGGATGTTGCTGGCTAGAATCATGCCGACCATGGGCACCGCGTTTTGCGCGCCAAACATGCCGACAAGTGGTGACGCCACACCGCCCAGAACGTTGCTGCCAAGACCGAGCATGGCGCTCGCCCCGCCGGCACGTTCGGCTTCTCCATTCATACCGAGGCTGGTGGCAGTGGTATTGACGCCGGCAAAACAAATCTGCATGAGCACCAATCCGATAATCATCACAATCAATGAATCGAGCGTGAGTGCATTGGCCAGCAGCAATAGCCCTGCCCCGACGCCGCCCATGAGTGACGCGTGCATAATGCGCTTGGTCGATAGACGCCGACTCAAACGGCCAACCAGGTTGGTTCCGAGTACAATGCCCAGCCCATTAACCGCGTACAGAATTGAAAAGACCAGTACGGGCACACCGTAGTAACGTTCGTAAACGAAGCTGGAGCCAGAGATGTAAGAAAACAGCGCACTGTAAGCGAACCCTTGCGCAAGTACGTAAGTCATAAACTCACGGTCGCCCATCAGGAAAGCCATATCGCGAAAGGCACCCCAGAGTTGCGTGCTCCGCCGCGTTTCCGGCAAGCTTTCCCGCAGCATCAGCAGACTGAACAAAATGAGCAGCGCACCAATCACCGTTAGCACGATGAAAATTCCGCGCCAGTTGGTGGCCATCAGAATCAGGCTCCCAATGCTCGGCGAAATGATTGGAAAAATCCCGTTAATGGCCATCAGCAGTGCCATAAAGCGCGTCAATTGCTTGCCACTGTACAAATCGCGAGCAATAGACCTGGAGAGTACCTGCCCGGCGCTCCCACCAATCCCCTGCAGGAAGCGAATGGCAATAATAATGGCAATATTTTGCTGCACCGCAATCAGTGCGGAGCAAATGGTAAACAACAGGACACCAAGCAGTAGCGGCCAGCGCCGTCCGAAACGATCAGACAAGGGGCCAATAATCACCTGGCCAAGTCCCAATCCAACAACACTGGCCGTAATGGTCAGTTGCGCCATTGTTGCGCTAGTGTGCAGGCCCGCCTGCATCGTCGGCAACGCCGGCAGGTACAAATCCATCGACAAGGGACCAAACGCCGATAAGGTCCCAAGCAAAATGGCTAAACCCCAACTAAATTTACGCTCATTCTTCACTCAGTCGCACCGCCAAACACCAACTGGTAGGCAAGCCGCTCCGGCACTGGTTCATCCAGGTAAACAAGTCCGCGATGTTCAAACCCATTGCTGAGAACAACGTGCTGCATAATTTTGTTATCCGGATGCGTGTCAATCCGCACGTCGCGCACACCGCGACTGTATAATTCGGACAAAAGTGCCGTCAAGAACGCCCGGCTGAGGTGCAAACCGCGGCCAGCGTCACCAATGGCAAAACGGTGAATAGCGTAATAAGGCACGTCGGGGCCACCAATCCAGGTGCCACCTTCAATGTACTTGTAGAACGGATCTGGTCCCTGGATAAGGCTGGCAATCCCAACCACTTGGCCATCGACGACCAGCACCCGGTTGGCCCCGTTGGCAATGTCGGTTTCCACCGCAGCACGGTCAGGGTAGTTTCCCTGCCACTGGTCAATGTTCTGGCTGCCCAAAAAGGCGCGGGCACCAGCGATCACTTTCATGATGGCGTCGACATCATCCGACTGTCCCGGACGAACAAAAATTGCAGGCATTAACTGTCACTCCTTCTGGCTTCACAGCCGCATACGTTTAGCATTCATTATCACGCTTTTACATTTCCCGGGCAATACTAATACTGTCCGTCAGCGACAGCGTTAGAACTTTCATCCACAAGGATACAGGGGTTGAAAATAGGGCTTTGACCGCAAGGTCGAGCCTGGAGCGACTTGGTTACGTGCCCGCAGGTAGGTGGCGCGGGGGCGAGCTACGCGGCCGTGGCACTAAGCGCTAAAGCGCAAAGTGCCACTGGCTCACGCCTGGTAAACCAGGCTACCGCTAAACTTTTTGCCGAAGCCCTTGGCAAAAAGCTTTACCCCGAACATGAACAGCCCATACAATGCGGCTGACGCCGGTTGTATGGGCTATTCATGTTCTTTGCGCGCCACCTACCTGCGTTCACTCCACCAAGTCACCCCAGTCCCTAAGTGCTACAACAGCATTCTGGTGGGGAAAATTTCAGGTTGCGCTGGCGGAAACACCAAACGAAGAGGGAACACGATTCAGAAATATTGGCACAATTAACGGTTAGTCAGTCTTCTGTCTGAATACACTAATCTTGTCACCATTAATTTGACGTCCTGTTGTCAGTTGGAGCATTTCAGTGCGTTATCGCCAGATTTCTGGGTCTTTCCCTACTCAGTAACGTGCCGGCCACGGAGGTAGGAGTGTGTTTGGGCGTAGCGGGCGGGAACGGAGTCGGCGAAAGCATTATCGTTTGAAGACGCGGCGGTGCTTTTCCGCCGCGGCTGCACACGATAATGCCGGGAGCGCAGAATTGACGCTGGTCTTGCGGCAATTCTGCCAGTGAAGGACTCCAACGGAGGCCTGAACGGTCCCCGCCGACGCAGTTTCCGCGGAGCGAAGCCCAAGCGCACTCCTACCGGAGTTGCCGGTCCCACCACCTAACGGTGGCCGTGAAAACACCACAGAGGCCCAGCGTGACTTCGTCACTGAAATGCTATCGCTGACGGACAGCGAACTTACTTTGGCGTTGGCACAAAACTACCATCGTTCACGTCGCGCAGGAATTCACCGAGGTTGGTGAAGTAGTCTTCCGGATTGTCCAACATCTGGCCGTGACCGGCGTGCGGCGTGATGTGCAAGCGGCTGTTAGGCAGCTCTTCTGCCATCCGCGCAGCCGCGCTCAGAGGCATCGTCTCGTGGCCGCCAAAAGTCAGGTAGGTTGGCACCTTGATTTGCTGCATGTAGCCGCGCCGATCCCAATCCTTCAGCGCACCGACCATGACGAACTCGTTGTCACCTTGGAAGTAGTTGTACACCGCCGTGCCCATTGTGCTGATGAGGTGACGCGGCTGCGGGTCACTCTGGTGGTGCAGGTACTGCTCGCCCAATTCGCTAACTAGTTCCTGATAGTGTGCATCCTGGAAATCGTGTTCAGCTTCCTTTTGCTGCATGTACTGCACTTCGTCGGCGCTGAACATGGATTCACGAATGGCATTGATGCTCGTAATGTACTCGTCCAGGTTGTCAATCATGGAGCTGAGAATTAACCCCTTCAGGTGCTGACCGTACTTGAGTGCATACTCAATGGCGAGCACGCCGCCCCAGGACTGGCCAAGCAGGAAGAAGTTATCGAGACCCAACTTCTGGCGCATTTCTTCCACTTCGTCCAAGTAGTAGTCAATGTTCAAGAATTTTTCACGGTTCTTTGGGTCACTAAAGTCAGGCTGGTCAGAGAACCAGGAACCCAGCTGGTCGTAGCGGCTCACCCGCACAGCGTATGGTGCCAATTCCTGCGCAAAATTCTCGAATATCTCGTTGGTACCACCGGGGCCACCATGCAGCGTGAGCAACTGAATGTCGCCCTCTCCTTGTGTTTGACTCCACAACTTATAGCCGTTGTCGAGTTCAATGAAGCGCGTTCCGTTTGGGTTTGTTTTTGGCAATGTCCTCATTCCTCTCTCATCTAATTATTCCTATTATCAACCACTTGCCGGCAAAATTCAGCCATTCGTTCGAAAATAGCCGACTAATTTTCACTAAAACCAGACTATTTGCCGAGGTAAAGTGACCCGCAAACGGATACAATGAAATTAGAAAGTAGACGCACAGGGCAAACACTTGTAAGGAGGGGTGGCCATGAAAACGACGCTTGAAACCGGACTAAGTAGCGAGCAGGTGCGCGCGCAAATTGCGGCCGGACTGCAAAATCGCCATGATGAGGCCCTGACCCGCTCCGTGAAACAGATCGTGCAGGATAACACCTTCACGCTCTTCAACTTGGTGAACGTGGTCCTGGCTGCCTTTATCTTTACGACTGGCAGCTATACGAATTTACTGTTTCTTGGTGTCGCCATCGTCAACACGGCAATCGGGACCTTCCAGGAAATCCGTGCTAAGCGCCAGGTGGATTCCCTGACCATCTTGAGCCAGGAGCCCGCCACCGTCCTGCGCGACGGCAAAATGCAGGAGATTCCGCCCAGTGACATCGTGGTTGGCGACATTTTGGCCATTAGCCGCGGTGGTCAGGTCCCTGTCGACGGCATTATGCGCAGCGCTGGACCGCTAGAAATCGACGAGAGCCCGCTGACCGGTGAACCCAACGCAATTGCCAAGGAGCAGGGTGCGCGCATTCTCTCCGGCAGCTTCGCCGTTGCCGGTAACGGCCGCATGGAGGTTACCGCGGTTGGCGCGAATACTTTTGCCAGCAAGCTCGCCCTCGAAGCCAAATCCGAGAAGGAGAGCAGCAGCAAGCTGCTCGCCAGCATCAACCGCATCATTCAGATTCTAACCTACGTCCTGATTCCGCTGGGTATCGCGCTTTTCACCGTGTCGATGTTCCGTCGCGGCGTTTACAACCGCGCCATTCTGACCACCAGTGCCGCCGTGATTGGCATGATTCCGGAAGGACTGGTGCTGATGACCAATGTGGCGCTGGCCGTCGGCAGTCGCAACCTGGCCAAGAAAAAGGTACTAGTTCGTTCTCTGACCGCCATTGAAGCACTGGCGCGCGTGGATACAATCTGCTTAGACAAAACCGGAACCATCACCAGTGGCAAGCTGCACGTCAAGCAATTCATCCCCGTCGCCGGCACTAGTAAACAAAAATTGCAGGAAACAGCCGCGGCCCTCGTCTACGCCCTGAACGACGACAACGAAACCGCCCTCGCCATCAAGGACACCTGCCCGCAACCGCAGTTCTGGACGAGCACGAACACCGTGCCTTTCAGCTCCGCCCGTAAGTGGTCTGGCGCTAGCTTCAGCAACGGCAGCCACTACTTCATGGGCGCGCCGGAGTTTACTTTTGGCGGCGATTTGCCCGCTGATGTTCAAACGCAAGTCGATGCCGCGGCGCGTGCCGGTCTGCGGGTGCTCGTCGTCGGTTCGGCGCAGGCGCTTACCCCGCAATTAACCGCCCCGCACCTGCTGGGTCTGATCACCATTGCCGACGAATTGCGCCCCGGTGCCGTCAACACCTTCAGTTACTTCGCCGGTCAGGGCGTCACCTTGAAAGTCATTTCTGGTGACAACCCCGTCACGGTCGGCAAAGTCGCCAGCTTAGCAGGAATCGCTGGTGCTGAGCATTACGTCGATATGTCCACCGTTGCCGACGATGCCGACTTTGGTGCCCTCATGCAGGCCAACACGGTGTTCGGTCGCGTCACACCGCAACAGAAGAAACGCCTAATTGCCGCTTACCAGCAGCTCGGCCACACGGTCGCGATGACCGGTGATGGCGTCAACGATGTGCTCGCGCTGCGGCAAGCGGACTGCTCCGTCGCCATGGCTAGCGGTTCCGAGGCCGCGTCCGCGATTGCTGATTTCGTACTCCTTGAATCTGACTTCAGCGCCATGACCGGCGTGCTCAACGAAGGCCGCCGCGTCATCAACAACATCGAGTCCATCGCTTCATTGTTCCTCATCAAAACGATGTACTCCACGACGCTCACGGCGCTGTTCATCTTCATCAATGCGGATTACCCGATTATCCCGATTAACCTGACGCCCGTGTCGGCCATTGCGGTGGCCATCCCTTCCTTCTTCCTGACCCTCGAACCAAATTTTGCCCGCGTCACCGGTCAGTTCATGAAGAAGGTCATGACCTTCGCCACACCCGCCGCGCTCGAGATTGTGATCTACACCATGGTGCTCACCTGGCTAGAAACTGCGCTGGGGCTGTCCTTTAGCACCACCGGCACCCTCGTCGCCCTGATGATTGCCTGCGTTTCCTACAACGTCCTGTTCCGCGTTGCGCGCCCATTCAACCGTTACAAGTTTGCGATGGTCGTCGCCTCCGGAACCGCGCTGGTCGTTGTCTTCTTCGTCATCAACAAGCTTTTCTCTCTGGTTTCGCTATGGGACTTCAAGCTCTTCTTGATCTACGGACCAATGGCGATTTCCACCGTGCCTGTGTACCTGCTCCTGCAGGAATTCCTGGGCCGCCGCATCTTGGCGCGAATCAACTGGCGCTAGCATTTACCAACGCAAAGAGGCACTGCCAGAATCAATGCACATGATTCTGACAGTGCCTCTTTAATTTCGCAAAATTTCCTGGGTAATAATTTAAGCCTTCACCCACTGGTTACCGCCCAGACGGTACAAAGTCTGATTGCCAACTTTCTGCACCAGGTCAAATTTCCAGTTACCGCCGGCAGGAAGCGTCCGAATGGCCTTTGCCTTATCGCTGGCACCGGCACGCAGAATTGTGCTGGTGCCGAGGCTAATCACGCCATGATTTTTGCTGGTGGTCTTGATTGTCGTTTTGCCGTTCAGCCCGTTCACCAGCCACTGGTTCGTGGCAATCTGGAACCAGAATTGACCGCGCGTCACGTGCACAGAAGCGTACTTCCAGGCGCTACCCTTCTTCAGCGTGCGCACCTTCTTGTAGTTGGTGCTTGGTCCGGCATAGACACTGCTGGTGGCGCCAAGTTTGATGACGTTGGCATTCTTGGCACTGGCCTTAGCCTTCACCTTGCCCAGCTTGCCGTACCAGCTCTGCACGAGCGCGTAGAATTGGTTCATGTCGTACCCGTGGGCGGCAAAGTAACCGACTGGGTCACTGTGATCCGTGCCGCCAAGGTAATGGGTCACGTCGTAGTGGGACCACACCGTCCCGAAGCCATCATTGGTGGCGAGGTCCGGCTTCAAGTTGTACTGCCGCAAAAGTGTGGCGGTGTAGTACGCCAAGTTGTTCACACTCTTGATGAAGTTGGTCTGGTTGGTCGTTTCACACAATTCGATACTGATGAACCGCTTGTTGGCCACCGCACCGGTACCCCAAGTTTGGTAGTCGTTGCTACCAATGTTAATAATGGCGCCCGAATCAACCAGCGACTGGACGTAGGTCTGCTTGGTCTTCCACTCGTTCATGAAGTGCTGCGCGCCGCTAGCAGCAGTCCACGTCGGTTCAGCCGTTTCGTGGATGACAATGCCTTCAGGCCGCCCGACGCCCTGGCGAAAGGCCTTCTTATACGTAAAATTACTCTTCTTCGTCGTAATTTTGGCAACCGGATACTTGGCTGCTTGGGTATTAATTGAACTGGCACTCACCGCATTAATCCCGGTTAGTCCCAAACCCAGTGCCGCCGCAACAATAAGTCCCCACACGCTTTTCTTCATGGCGATTCCTCCATCGTTATGTTTATCTTAAATTTTACCACGGTGGGGAGGCCGATTATAGGTAGACGCTGGTTGTGGACAAAAAAAGTCCGTTCGCTCTCCTGTTGGAGTGCTGAACAGACTCATATTGCTTAGTTTTACATGTACCGTGCGCGGTTCTCGAAGTTCAGCTTCCCGACAATAACGTCAGGCGCGTGGGTGCCACCTTCAACCAGAATCCCGAGATTGTCGAGACTCTTGATGATGTAGTTCAGGGTTGCCAGGTTCACGTTCGAACCAGGGTCAAGCGCCTGACCTTTGTCAGCAGCGTAAGCAATGGCGTCCTGAACGGACAGCATCACAGTGTCTTGGAATGTGGTTTCCAAGCGGGCGTACAGGTCATTGACCTGCTGATCAATGTATTCCTTAACCGTGAGGAAGTAAGGCCGGTTCTCACGTTGCATCTTGAAGTAGCGCGCAACTAACTGGTTGTTATCAATTTCAGGCATAATATCCTCCTAGATTGTCTTTGTTAATTTTACCCATATATAAGCGGATTGGAAAGAAATATCGGCCATTTTATCGGCAGTTTCTGCAAGTTTCGTCGACGTTAGCTGCAAAATTTTGAATTACTTTTCCCATGCGGATGAATCAGCTGCCATTAATGACCACTAGACCAATGTTCTGCAAGCACATGCTAGCCGCGCCACGCATTCTGGATTATCCTGACGGCGGAGGTTCCTGTAGTCAGGCTGGAGGTGGCAAAATTGCGCATCACACGTTACGGTCGCCCAATCGAACTGAATAAAGAGCCACTGGCAACAAACCAGCGGTTGCCAATGTGCACACTCTACACATCACTTGGTGAGCCCTTCTACACCAGCAGCATTCGCGAGTGGTCGGTGTTCTCCATTATGCCCACCATCGCGCGCGAAGTTTGCGACGCAACGCTGCTCGCCTTCCATCAATTCATGAGCAGATTCAACCGGATTAACCTGTATACCATTGTGCTCGCTGAACCCGATAGCTTGCTTAATTGGTGCGGCTTAATTGCCAACCACGAGGTCACGATGCTCGCGGACCCGCTTGGTGAATTCGGACGGCAGATGGGGCTACTCATCAAGTCCAGTGACACACTCGCCCGTAGTTTGTACATCGTTGATCCCGGACGTGTCATCCGTTACCGCGACATTGTCCAGGAGCAGAGTGATTTGCCTGACTTTCAGGCTGCCATCACCTTCTTGTGCGAACACTAATTGCAGCTAATTTACCCAGCAAAAAAGGACTTCCGTCTCCGGAAGTCCTTTTGCTTAACTACTTTTAATTACTTGTTTTCAGTCCGGCGAGTGGTGTAGCTCCGCTTGCCATCGCGCTTGCCGCTGTAACGACGTTCGCCATTACCATTGCGGTCGCGATCACGGTCGCCACGGTAGTTGCTGTGGCCACCACGGTGGTCATCGTTACCGTAACGACGGCCATTGCCGCCTTCGCGCCGGTCGCCACCGTTACCATAACGACGGTTGCCGCCTTCACGACGATCACCACCGCGGCCGCCGCCACGGTTACCATTACGGCTGCCACCGTGGTTCCAGCGCCGCTGACCGCCCTTGTGACGAGGCAGTGGGCGTTCTGGCGTGAGCTTAACAGGTACAGAAGAAGCATCATCTGGTGCAACTTCCTTCAAGTAAGCTTCAACCAGCTGCAAAGCATCGTACTGGCCGAGCAGTTCCTGGGCCTGGTCTTCAAACCGGTCCAGTTCGGAACCATTCATCTGTTCCTTAACGTTGGCAATTGCCGCCGTCATCTGGCCCTTGAAGGCTTCAGCTTCCGTTGGTGGCTTGAGGGGAAGCATCCGCTTCTTGGTCAAGTCCTCAATGGTGTGCAGGTAGTCCATTTCGTTTGGTGCAACGAAAGTCACGGACATCCCGGACTTCCCGGCACGGCCGGTACGGCCGATACGGTGCACGTAGCTATCTGGATCCTGCGGAATATCAAAGTTGTAAACGTGGGTCACACCAGAGATATCAAGACCACGGGCCGCAACGTCGGTCGCAACCAGGAAGTCAAGCTGGCCAGCCTTAAACTGACGCAGAACCTGCATCCGCTTTTGCTGAGACAAGTCCCCGTGAATCCCTTCGGCGTTGTAACCACGCGCCTGCAGACCCTTGGTCAATTCGTCAACACGACGCTTGGTCCGACCAAAAATCAGGGCGAGTTCAGGGGACTGAACGTCAAACAGACGGGTCATGATGTCGAACTTTTCGAATTCCTTTGAACGCACGTAGTATTGTTCAACGGTATCCGCGGTCAGTTCCTTACTCTTAATCTGAATGGTGACTGGGTCCTTCATGAACTTCTTGGTGATGTTCATGATTGGCTTAGGCATCGTTGCGGAGAAGAGCAGGGTCTGACGAGTAGCCGGCGCGGTCTTAACGATGCTTTCGATGTCTTCAATGAAGCCCATGTCCAGCATTTCGTCAGCTTCGTCCAGAACCAGAGTCTTCAGGTTCTCGAGCTTAACCGTGTGGCGGTTGATATGGTCCAGCAGACGGCCGGGAGTTCCGACCAGAATCTGGGGGTGGCTGCTCAGGGCGCGAATCTGACGACGAATGTCAGCACCGCCATAAACAGCCTGCACTTTAGCGCGCTTGTCCTTACCCAAACGGTAGAGCTCTTCTTGAGTCTGTACCGCAAGTTCACGGGTTGGGGAGATTACGAGCGCCTGGATTGATGGGTCTGAGTTGTCGATGAGCTGCAACAATGGCAAGCCAAAAGCAGCCGTCTTCCCAGTCCCGGTCTGTGCTTGCCCAATGACATCTTCACCGGCAAGTACGTGTGGAATTGTTTCCGCCTGGATTGGGGTGGCTTCTTCAAAGCCAGCCCGGTTAACGGCAGCAAGCAAGTCCTGATCAAGGCCTAATTCGGCAAATTTCAAATATATTTCCTCCTATTTTGGGAAGCTGCGGCAAAAGGCGGTCAGGGGCCGTTAGCCAAGGTGGGGCTGACGAAAATCCCGGTTTTAGGATTTTGGTCAGCACCGACTTGGCTATTAGGCCCCTGCCTTTTGCCGCGCGATTGCGTTGTAACGTTTCGCGTGACAATCTTTTTGCCGCAGCTCCGTGCGGGTTCCTCGCACCTCACAAAACAGGAGTAATTTTGTAATTCGTCAAAACTGTTTTGAAAAGTGCATCTTCTATTTTCGGTTTTTTCTGCTTCACTAACAAAGTGGAAGCAAAAAGCACTCCTACTAATCTAACATGATTTAAGCGGTAATGCAAAAACGCAGCCACGAATGACCACGTTTTCACAGAATATTTTCAAAATTTTAACCGCGATCTGCTTCTTGAAGTGCCGTCAAGACGTTCTCAAGGTGCATCCCGTGACTCCCCTTCAGGAGCACAAGATCAGTACTGTTGACCCGGTCGAGCAGTTGTTTAATGAGTTGCGCCTGACTGCCGAATGGGAAGTAATGCAACTTACCTTCTGGATACTTGTCTTGCAGGGCATCGCGCAAAGCGGCGATTTCATCCCCGTACAAGTAGACTTCTTGTACCTTCGCTGGATCCAGCGAATCGGCGAGGCTGGCGTGCAGCTCGGCACTGGCATCCCCGAGCTCGAGCATGTCACCGAGCACTGCAATGCGCTCGCCCGTTGCCGGGAACTCTGCGAAGTCGTTCAAAACGGCCTTCGTTGCAGTTGGGTTAGCGTTGTACACGTCGCTCAGAATCTGCTCACCACTGTCACCGCGCAGCCACTGGGTGCGATTGCCAGTCAACTGGAAGTTCTTCAGCGCCCGCTGAATGGCTTCCGGCTTCACGTGGAAACGGCGACCCACCAGGATGGCGGCCAGCGCGTTGGTCACGTTGTACTCGCCCATTACTGGAATCTCGAAGTGCAGATCCGGCCAGCGGGACAGGTCAAACTCGGTGCTGGTCTGGTGCGCCTCAATGTTCTTGGCGTAGAGATCGTTTTCCGGATCAAGGCCAAAAGTCTTCTGCTCCTGATCCACGTCAGCCGCGCGCTCTTTCAGCAATGGTTCATCACCATTGTAGACGAACAAACCATCTTCCTTGAGGCCGTGAGTGATTTCCATTTTGGCATCGGCAATCTTGTCGCGCGTCTTGAAGAACTCGATGTGTGCCTCGCCAATCATGGTGATAACGGCCACGTCCGGTTCAGCAAGTTTGCTCAGAAATTCGAGCTGTCCTGGCCGATCCATGCCCATCTCCACGACCAGCACCTCAGTGTTAGGCTCCATGCTGAGAATGGTCATTGGCACACCAATTTCGTTGTTGAAATTGTCCTGCGTCTTGACAACGTGGTACTGCGTGGCGAGCACGGCCGCGGTCATATCCTTGGTCGTGGTCTTGCCGTTGCTGCCGGTGACCGCAACAACCTTGGGGTTCACCTTCAGCATCAGGTAGTAGCGCGCCAAATCTTGCAGAGCGGTCAGTGGATCTGCCACCGTCAGCATTGGCAAGGAGGCGTTAACTGGTGCGTGGCCTTCAGCGAACAAGCTTGCGGCAGCACCCTTCTGCTGCGCAAGTTCGATAAATTCGTGGCCATCCCGACTTCCTTGGAGGGGAACGAACAGGTCACCGGCGCGTAATTTGCGTGTGTCGAAACAAACGCCCGTAACGGCAATGTGGTCGCTTCCCGCTGGTGCCGTCACGTTCAGGACGCCAGCTATTTCTTCAAGGGTCATTTTCATGATTACAATTCTCCATTCAAAGCCACAAAAAAGCAGTGACAACAACGTTCGGGTTCCGCCAAATTCAAGCGGCGCAAGCACCGCTCATTCAATTCAAGTTCGACGTGGGACCCTTCTGTGTGCACGCCATACTAGGCAGATGCACCGACCGTTTTGTCACAGCCCCTTGTAGTGTTTTTTCAATTAAGTTCTGCCTGCCAAGTACCGTCATTGCGGTTCAGAATCAGATGGCCGAGCTCCTGAGCATCTAGCGCATCCTGATCCATCTCGGCAAACAGCCGGCGCTCCTGCACCCGCAGCAGCGCAATCTTGACGACGTGCCCTGTCACCTGTGCGTGTGGCCAGTCAAAAGCCACCCCGTCTGGCAAGAGGTCCTGCCAGGTTTTTTGCACAGCTGACGGCAGTGGCACACCGCCGCGCGATCGGCGCCCGCGGAGCCAAAATGGCCGCGATGCCAGAATGTCCTGCAAGTGCCGGTTCACCGCCGCACTGAACACGGCCTCAAACTGCTCCGGATGCCGCCAGTAGCTCGTCACCAAGCCGCTCGGCAAGGGAACGCGGGCATACTCATTCTGCAATTTATAGTAGAAAGGCAGCACCATGTGCGTCTTCTTGTGCGCAAGGTAGAGCAGTTCCGCGATTTCCTGCGGCAGCAGGTCGTCAACGTAATCTGCTTCGCGCACGTCCAGCCAGGCGGCCTTCTTGCCCACCTCGCTACTCAGAAAGCTGCGGGCTTCCTCTTCACCATCGAGCACGTTAAAACCCGTGTGCTGGTTAATGCTGAGGTCGTCCGTCACTGGGGGCAACAAAAGAAGGTGCCGCGGGTTAGGACTCGCAGTACTAAGCATGTCCACGGGGTCCACCCCGAGGGTAACAAAAGCAGTCGAAATCGGTTCGAACCGCACGTACATCAATGAATTACGCAAGGCTATCGTCACTTTCTGATTGGTCACCCACCATTGTACACCGCAAAATTATTAGTCGCTACCATTCTGCTAATGTGACACAGAACTATCTTTTGACGAGTTTGAAGGTGTTCAACCACGCCGCGTTCTTGCGCATTGCAAAGTAGCCGTAAAGCGCCAACCCAGCACTGCCCACAAAGTCCATCAGCAGGTCGCCCATCGTGTCATAAAGCACCGGGTGACCAACCAGTGGGTGGCCACCCGCCATGTAGCGCTGCATGTTCATGCCCAGCAGAGAGTCGCCGGTGAACTCGTAGAATTCCCAGAACACGCCGAGCATCACGCCGAAGCTAGCGGCAAACAAGCAAATCAGTAGTGGATCCACTTTCTTCCCCGCTGGCGTGCGCGCCGAGTAGATCATGAAGCCGCTCCCCGCCAGAATCCCCGCAGAGAACAAATGCTCAACCTTATCCCAGTACGGCACGGAGTAACCCTGCATCCCTGAGCCGAGCAAAATCGCCATCAGGATGAAGATTTCGTACAGTGCCACCAGAATATCAGGCAACTGCACGTGGAACACCCGCTCAATAATCGGTGGCAGTGACACCAGCACGATGCCCGCTGCCACTTCCAAAATCAGTGTCAGTTGTCCTGGGTACAAAGACTTGCCCATGAATAAGAAGGTGCTGCACACCAGAATGTAAATCACCATGCCCACCACGTTTAAGTAGTAAAGAAACTTTCGTAACGCTGCCATGCTACCCCTCCTTTTGTATAGCTCCATTATACAAGCCGGCAGCCCCGATGCCAAAGGACGGCCAAAAGTGGAATTATGGTTTTCATAAGTATATTTAACAACTGCGGGCATAAAAAAACCACCGCAATGCGGTGGAAAAGTTTGGGGGAACTTTTTAGGGGAGTGCAAGTATAGGTTTGTTTGGCTTTCGCCCTTGCAAGCCTAATAGTACACTCTCCAGCAAGAAGATGAAACCCCTTTTTCGAAATTAATTTGGGATTATGCGGAAATGAATAAGCTAAATCCTATCGGTTAAATACGATTTGTAACATACTATTATGGTGATATTTTGCCCGCCTGTTTTCTTTCGATTGTTAATTTAGTGGCGACGGTGCCTGAAAAAAAGACAACACAGGATGAAATCTTCGCATTATGACACAAAAGTAAGTAACGCGTCTATTTTAGACACGCTTTGTATTACCTGAAACTAACCCTCACTTTAAGCATTCACGGTGGGACAGCAAAAAAGATGTCCCACCACCTTAACAGTGCGGGACATCCTTCTTGTTTAAGCGAAGTTTGTCACTCCGTTTCGAGATGATTATTCACTGCAACCTTCCAAAAATTAGTCTTCCCGACGCCGCTTTGCACCAAGCCCGAGAATACTCATGATACCCGCAAGCGCAATCCCAATGAAGGACAGCGTCTTCGTATCACTATCACCAGTCTGTGGCAGGCCGGTTCGTGTCGTCTGAGCAGCCGCATTCGCGATCGGCTTTACGGTTGTCAGTTGCTTGCTTGCACCTTGCTTAGTACCAGTTGTCCGCGCCGTGGTTTTCACCACAGTTGGCTTGGCAGTGGTAGCGGTAGTGGTCTCATCACCACCGGTGCTTGGCAGCACGTGACCGCCATCAGTGTCCGGCGTTGTCGTCCCGGTACCATTGCCACCGTTATCCGGTGTAGTCGTTCCGATGCCAGTACCACCGTTGTTGCCTGGCTGCGTGTCCGTTGCACCCTTGGCCTCAGCTGCGACCGTCTTTTGTGTTGGCGTGTAGTCTGCAACCGTAGGAACCGTCAGACTCGCGTAACTGCCAGCTGGTGTGTAGATGGTCTGGCCGTTAACCTGATCAATCAGCGTCTTGTAGGTCAGCGTCTGCACGATGTCTGGGTGCAGCGTCTTGCCACTGGCGTCCACAAAATGAATAGTCCGAGTCGTCGTGTACGTGCCTTCTACCAGTGCATCAGCCTTGTAGACAACGGTGTACTCAGTGTTTGCAGGCGCCGCATCTGTGACGTCTGGCATCACGGTTGGTACCGCGTCAGTCGTCGTGTAGCCGTCAATCGCAGCTGGCGTGAAGCCGGCGTAGGCACCACTTGGTGTGTAGACAGTCCGCCCGTCGGCGCTGCTGCTAGTCGTCTTGTAGGTGATGGTCTGCACCGTGTCCGGCTTGAGCGTTTTGCCATCGGCCGTCTGGTAGTGAATTGTCCGCGTTGTTGTGTAAGTGCCGTGGTCAATCGTGACCGGCGTTACGGCCAGCTGCGCCGCGTGTGGCTCAGTTGCCTGCAGTCCGTTCACACTCAGCGAGTAAGTGTTGTCGGCCACGAATTGGTCGCCACCCGCAAACTGCGCGGCATCATTTGGCACGTCCACCTTGAAGCTCAGGGTCTGCGCACCGCCGGCGATCACCTTACCGCTATCGGCGGCAAGCTGAATTCGGAAGGCAGTAACCGCAGACCAATCTGTAATGGCGTCAGCAGTCTGCCATTGACTTGCATCCGTAGCATCCACCGTCTTGGCCGTACTGTAAGTGACGTTCACTTGATCGGCCCATGCCGCTGGCAGGGTAATCGGCCCATCCAGCGTGAAGGCATAGTCGGTCGCGCGACTATCAGTGGTAGTCAGCCCAGTCGCACCTTTTTGCGGAAGCACATCCAGCAGATCTAGCGCAGTGATTTTGGCATCGGTGTCCGCACTCGTGGTGATGGTGACGGTGCCCTGACCACCGATGGTCGTCTCCGCGATACCATCAGCCGTTGTGCCAGAGCCCGTCATCGTCTGCCCAGTCTGCACCTTGTTGGTCTGACCAAGAATGTAGTTGCTGTCGATGGCCACAAGCTGGTCGGTCGTCTCACCATTACCGTTAAGGTCACTGGTATCCGTGACCGCCTGGGCGACAGTCGTGGTGCCATCCAGACTCGTCACGGTGTAAGAGTTAGCACCAAGGTCAATGAAAGTCTTGAAGGCCAAGTTAGTTGGCGCTACATCACTGATGGTCACTGGCAGGTCAGCACTCAGCGTGGCACCAATGGCCGCAATTTACTGGCCAAAACTCATTTTGACCAGTTGCTGACCAGTGCCCTGGTAATCTGCATCCACAACGGTGGCATCAGTGTTCTGGGTCGTGTTCAGAGTAACGCCGCTTGGCAAAATGACGTAAGCACTAATTGGCGCAGTGCTCGTCACAATGTTAGCCGTGGAGTTCTTCCCCAAGGTGAACTGTACGTGCAGGACCTTGTTGCCGGCTTCAATGGTGCTACTGTCGCTGTTAACTAGGCTTGCAGTAGCATCAACGTCACGTTCAACACCAGTTGGGGTGTGCGCGACTTCAACCGTTGACGGCTGAATGCTGGCGACAATCACTTTATCATTGGTGTAATCATAATCCGTGGCATTTAAGAAACGATACCAGTAGTCAGCAAACATGGTCAATCCCGTGTCCATCTGCACGAGGCTACTGTGTGTAATCTTACCGGTGAAGCCATCATTAACACTAGTTACAATACCAATTTTTTGGTAAATGCCCATTGGCGCCCCCGAATCACTCGGAAAACCAGTGAAATCTGAAGTCGTTTTTTTGATTGACGTCAATATCTCATTCCCACTCGCATCCACCGGATACCCTTGTGCATTCGTCGGCTGCCCAGCTGTAGCTCCCGAATGTACCATTGCCCCATCGGTGAAGAAGGTGTCAACATTTGCCGGAATGACGGCACTTGGATTAGCGGTCATGTGGTAGTAGAGATAAAGATCAGTAACCGCCTTTGTTGGGTCCAGTCCCAGTGCAACCAAGTCTTCACGATGCAGAATCGTTGATTCAGCGGTGTTCACATCTGACTTCAGAGCATGGTAGACATTCTTGCCATCGTCTTGATATTTAACGGCAATCGTAATGTATGGATACCGTGTGAGCGGCTGCGAGCCAATAGTAACGCTAGCATTAAATACGGCGGGATTAATGTACAAGGTCTGCAGCGTCTCGTTCGGATCAATCTGGTTATGAACCGCGTAGTACACGAAGGTTCCCTCCGGATTACCGGACCCCGCAACGCTAGATGTTGCGAGGATTTGCCGGTAAAGCAGCGGGCTATCCTCCGTGTAGACGGTTGGGTCTGGGTTGGTATTCACCTTACTATCCGACTCCATGTTGCCACTATAGGAATTATAAGTGTACATTGGCGCCCAGGCTGTGCCTTTTTGAGCAATCGCCGCACGCAAGTCCTGTGGCGTAACGGTGAACGTAGCATCAGCAGTTGGCACCATTTGCCCATCACCATTAATGTCTGTAAAGGTCATGTCCGCACTAGTCGTGAGTTTTGTCCAGTCCGTTATAGTCTTTGCAATCGACGCCTGCGCGATGTATTCCTTGATAAAATCAGTCGTGATTTGGGAATCCGCATCACCAGCAGTGTACTGCCAGGTCAATGTGGTCGTCCCATCAGTATTTGGCGTAATCGTTGGCGTGGTGTCATCGAGGTCAGTGCCAGTTTGCATGCCCGTGTAAGTCATGCCCGCTGGCAGTGTGTAGGTCACGGTAATTGGTGAGCCCTCTTTAACCAAGGTCGTCCCGTCTTGAGTCGTTGGAATCCAGGTTCCAAAGTCAAAGCTGACGGTATCACCAGCAATCGGGTTGGTTTGCGTATCCGTTCCGTCCGCACTCTTCACGCTGTGTAGCACGTTGGTGGCGCCACCTTTTGCCGTTGAGGTCAGCTTCACGCTCGCCGCTGGAATATCCTGCGTCGTTTCATCTGCACTCAGCTTGCCGCTTAATTCAACACTGGTATTCGTGGCCAGCGCATTGGTTGTGTCAAAATCCAGGTCGAGCTTCGCGCTAATTCCGGACTCGAGGGTGCCAAAATCGTAAGTCAGCGTCCCCGCAGCCGTATCAGGCACCGGTGTCACGCCATCAATGGCGAGCGATGCTAGTGAATTGGCCAAACTGATTCCGCTGCCGGTTGGAATGTTCAAAACCAGCTTTGCATTGTGCAGCGTGGTCTTAATCCCCGTCGTGTTCAAAGTTACCGTATAACCGGCACGGCTGCCCGTCTGTACTTCAGCGCTGACGGCACTGGCCTGTACGAACGCGGCATCCGCAATGTCGGTAGTATTGTCAGTGGCACTCGCGGCACTTGTAGCCGCACTGGTGTCACTCTGCGGTTGCGCCGTACTTGCAGCAGCCGCACTTGCAGAATCTGCACTCGGTGCTGCGGCACTCGACTGGGCCGCGCTGGATTCAGCAGCTGACGTTGCGGGCGCACCGCCGTTCTGACTAGCAGCACTCGCGGCTTGACTATCTCCTGCAGAATCCGCAGTGTTGGCCGCGGCACCTGACTTTTGCGACGCGGCATCCGTATTCTGATCTGCCGCAGCTGAGTCACCAGTTGCAGCGTCTTGCTTCAGCTCCGCAGCGCTTGCGGACGCATCGGTGGCAGCGTTCGCTTGCTGGCTACTCAGTACGGCGGCGCCACCGAGGCTCAATACCGCAACACCGGCAAACACCCACTTCTTCCCTGCCTTGTACATCCGGTAGTGCACTTTCCGTGCTGCTTCTGCCCGGAGCCGACGTTCATGACGATTAATGTTTTCCATGGTGAGTTCCTCCCTGAAATAACTTCTCCGCTATTGAAGCTAAATCCCTGTGAAAGCCTGCAGCGACGCGGGTTATACCGTTTTTAACAGTTGAACATTAGGATAACTAAATCTCCTATCCATAACTGAATATAACCCCGCCACTATGCAATAGGTCGTCAACATTAAAGAACTACCATTACGAATCGTGCACCTATACCAATAAAAAACGTGCTGGCAATATAAGTTATTATTTATACGTATTAAGCCGATGCTAATCTGCAATTCACGAACATTTTGTCGAAAAATACAGTCTAATTACGCAATTGCCGCGCAGCAAAGCAACAATTGTACTCAAAAACACGGATAATCTAAGCACTTACTATTGCCCAGAACAATTAAATAACGAAACAATTTACCGACAAAATCGTTCATCCACCGAATATTTTTTGCTATTTAACCGCGCAAGAATTCCGGGCATACAAAAAGCGCGCCGCCCCAGACGGGGTGACGCGCTTCATTAGTTGTCTTACTTCTTGAGACCGTACTTCTTGTTGAATCGTTCAACACGACCGTCAGCCTTGGCAAACTTCTGCTTACCAGTGTAGAAGGGGTGGGAGTCAGAACTGATTTCAACACGGATGAGTGGGTATTCGTTACCGTCGTCCATGGTTACAGTTTCAGCACTGCCGGCAGTTGAGCCTGCAATGAACTTGAAACCTGTAGATGAGTCCATAAATACAACCTGGTGGTAATCTGGGTGGATGCCTTTTTTCATGATAATTTCTCCTTTGCCCTAAGCCATTGCCTGACCTAGAGATATTCTTGTCAATAACTTTGTAAGTTTAACACAGTTGCGCCAGCTTGACAATCATTCCGCCAAGTCGACAATTTGCACATCAGCGCCGAGATTCTTGAGCTTCATGACGACGCGATCATAGCCGCGGAGGATGTTGTCCACCTTGGAAATGACTGTCTCGCCATCCGCCATGAGTCCCGCGACCATCAGGCACGCACCGCCGCGAATTTCTTCAGCGACGACTTCCGCGCCGTGCAGTTCCTCGCTGTGGTCGATTACAATCTGGGAATCTTCCACGCGGATGTTCGCGCCCATTTTGACGAGTTCTTCCACGTGGCGGGTGCGCTTCGGGTAGATCTTGTCGATGACCCGGCTTTCGCCTTGCGCGTGCAAAAGTAGTGGCGTCACGGGCTGCTGCAAGTCGGTCGCAATGCCCGGGTAAGTGTTGGTCCGCAGCGTCACCCCGTGGAGTTCTCCAGATGGGTAAACGAAGATGGAATCTTCATTAATGTCCATCATCACGCCCATTTCTTCAAGCTTGGCGAGGAAGGCGTCCAGGTGTTCCGCGATGATGTTCTTGATGAGGATACCCTCACCCATCGTGGCCGCAATTGCCAAGTAGGTGCCGGCTTCAATGCGGTCCGGGATAATGGTGTGCGTGTTGTGGGCCGCCAATTCCGGTACGCCAGAAATGCGCAGCACATCAGTCCCCGCACCACGAATGACCGCGCCCATGTTGTTAAGGTAGGTCGCTAGGTCAATGATTTCAGGTTCGCGGGCCGCGTTCTCAATGACCGTCTGACCGGTTGCCGTAACAGCCGCCAAGATGATGTTGATAGTCGCTCCCACAGACGCCATGTCCAGGTGGATACGCGCGCCGGTCAAACCAGACTTCGGGGCGTTAATGGTGAAAATCCCGTTGTGGTCAACGACTTTTGCGCCCAGGGCCTCAAAGCCCTTCACGTGCTGGTCAATCGGCCGTGGACCGATGTCATCCCCACCTGGCAAGCCAATCACCGCGTGGCCAAAACGGCCGAGCATCGCGCCCATGAAGTAGTAGGACGCGCGCAGGGACTTGATTTTGCCACTCGGCAGGTCGACCATCTTGATGTTGGTGGGGTCGATGCGTAGCACGTTACCACTGAAGTCAGAGGTCACGTTCATTTCGCCCAGGATACTCATCAGGTTGTAGACATCTTGAATGTGGGGGACCGAATCCAGCGTCACTGGGGTCCGAGACAAGATTGCAGCGGGAATAAGCCCCACCGTACTATTCTTTGCGCCGCCAATGACGACCTCTCCGGCCAGCCGTTTGCCGCCGTGAATCAGCATTTTTTCCATCAGAAACGATTCCTCACTACTTGCTATTCGAAATCGTGCGAACCTATATTCGCACACTCATTATTCCAGTTTATAGAAGCGCCCCTCAAAATACAAGGGGCGCTCCTTTATACTGCTATTTAGTTAGCCAGCTTTAATTAAAGTTTCCGGCGGCCTTAATGAATGCTTCAAACAGGCCTTCTGGCTTGGTTGGGCGGGACTGGAATTCTGGGTGGTACTGCGCCGCAACGAAGAACTTCTTGCTTGGCAGTTCGATGATTTCCATCAGGCGGTTGTCAGGACTTGTCCCGGAGAAGACCATGCCCTTAGCTTCCATCGCACTACGGTACTTGGTGTTGAATTCGTAGCGGTGACGGTGACGCTTCTGGACTTCCTTGGCGTTGCCATAAGCAGCAGCGGCAACGGAGCCTTCCTTGAGGTCACATGGGTACAGACCCAGACGGAGTGTCCCGCCGAGGTCGCCATCCTTGTCCTGGTCCGGCAGAATGTCGATGATTGGATCAGCGGCATCTGGCTGGGTTTCGGTTGAACCGGCACCCTTCAGGCCGAGCACGTTGCGGGCAAATTCAACGGATGCCATTTGCATCCCCAGGCAGATGCCCAGGAATGGCACGTTGTTTTCACGGGCGTAGCGAATCGCTGCAATTTTGCCTTCCAGGCCACGGTCCCCGAAACCACCAGGAACGAGGATCCCGTCAGCGTCGCCCAGAATCTGTGCGGCGTTCTCATCGGTGACGTCCTCGGCGTGAATCATGTCGATGTCCATGCCGGTGTTGAAGTGGTAACCGGCAGCCTTCAGTGCTTCGGAAACGGAGATGTATGCATCCTGCAGGGAAACGTACTTCCCAACGAGCGCAATCTTCACTTTGCCTTCAAGGTGCTGCACGCGTTCTTCCAGTTCAGCGAAGTCTTCAATGTGGGCATCCGCCTGTGGCAGGCCCAGGTACTTGCAAACAAAGTCGTCCATGCCCTGTTCGTGGAGCACACGGATGATGGAGTAGATGGTTGGCACGTCAGGTGATTCAATGACGGCTTCGGTTGGCACGTCGGTGAAGAGCGCAATCTTCTCCTTCATGCTGTCGGTAACCTTCTTTTCGGAACGCAGAACCAGCATCGTTGGCTGAATCCCAAGGCTGCGCAGTTCCTTAACGGAGTGTTGCGTTGGCTTGGTCTTGAGTTCACCAGCGGCGCGCAGGTATGGTACCAGCGTGGCGTGGATGTACATCACGTTGTCGCTACCCACATCAGCCTTCATCTGGCGAATGGCTTCGAGGAATGGCAAGCTTTCGATATCCCCAACAGTCCCACCGATTTCGGTGATGATGACGTCAGAATCGCTGTGCTTAGCCGCACGCATGATCTTTTCCTTAATCATGCCAGTGATGTGCGGGATAACCTGAACGGTTGCCCCGTTGTAATCACCACGCCGTTCCTTGGCGAGTACTTCTGAGTAAATCTTCCCTGTCGTAACATTGCTGTACTTATTGAGGTTGATGTCGATAAAGCGTTCGTAGTGGCCAAGGTCAAGGTCAGTCTCCGCACCATCATCAGTAACAAAAACTTCACCGTGTTGGTAAGGGTTCATGGTACCGGGGTCGACGTTGATGTACGGATCAAACTTTTGGATGGTAACTTTGAGTCCGCGACTCTTAAGCAAACGGGCAAGGGAAGCTGCAATGATCCCCTTACCGAGAGAACTAACAACACCACCGGTAACAAAAATATACTTGGTCATATTTACTCCTATCTTCTGGTCGCAGTGCGGCCACATTAATAAATACTTGGCAACGGGGAAAAACAAAAAGCAAGCTCCCTATTCCATAGAACAGGGAGCTTGCAACCGATCGATTCCGGAATACCAAAATAACAGGTCTCCGGAGTGCCCAAATAGTATGTTATCCAAATGGCCCTTGCGTGTCAAGGAAGGGGAAACGTTTACTTGGGTGGTTTGTGCGACTAGTGCTGGAATTAGGGCGGGTTCACACTACCATAGTCAGCTTCATCCGCCATAATTGACGTAAACCTACGTACGACAGATTTTCAGTTCACGAAGCACCGCTAAATTTACGCAACAAAAAAGCAACTCCCCGTGATCAATGGTAAAACCATTGACTCAAAGAAAGTTGCGGTCACCGTGATGAATCGCCTACTACGAACGATTTATCATCTCGTGACACGAATCAGTTATATCAATACGACGTCCAGCGCCAATAAAACTGATTACGTGAATAGTGTAAACCTTTAGGCAAAAGATGAAAATGCCAGAGGTCTATTTGGTGTACTCTAAAAGCTAAAAATCAGCTGTACTCAGAGTAATTAAGTATGAACCACCTAGTATTGTATCGGTAAGTATTCCAATTAGATGTGATTATACCAATAGTGAAAAAAAGAGCCACCGTTACCGGCAGCTCGCATTTTGATTAACTTAGATTAAGCTTCGTCGTCATCCTCGTCATCGTCGTCGCTGAATTCGCTCAGCTGACCTTCGATGCCGTCTGGAAGAGAGTCTTCCTCGTCGTCGTTGTCCTCGTTGCCATCGTCGTCTGCGTTGTCATCGTAGTCGCCGCTGTCATCAAGGTCATCGTCGTCGTCAAGATCATCATCTTCTGGATCATCGTCGTTGTAGTCGATAACATCATCATCGTCGCCAGCGTCAGCGAGGAAGGCGTTAACCTTCTTGTGCTTCTTCTTGCGCTGTGGTGTTTCTTCTTCTTCTGGGTGGTTAACCTCTTCATCGACGGATTCGTATGGGTACCAGGAACGCAGCCCCCAGACGTTATCGCCGAGAGAGATGAAGCTCCCGTCAATGTTCATGTCCGTGTAGAACTGTGGCAGCCGTTCACGGATTTCTTCATCACTCTTGCCCAGGAATTCCTGAATCTCGTTGGCGATATCAACGAATGCCATCGTATCGCCTTTTTCCTCCAGGATCGCGTGGGCAACCTCGATCATGGATAACTGACTCTTGTCGGCGTCTTTGAATACGTCAAGTTTCAAGTTAGTCGCGCCCCTTTCAACATTTTCACAGATACAATCAAATATAACCGACTAAGCGCTAAAAATCAACCGCATGCGGTAATCACCCAAGTGTTCATTATTTGCAATTAAACGGTATTCCACATACACCTGACCGTTAACCGGTTCCAATGTGTACGCCACATCAATGCGGGGTGTAATCGTATCAACCGGAATTACCCCGTAAGGCGTCCGGTACTGCGCGTGAACCTGCTTTTCGGCAATGAACTGCAGGTGCAGGCGCGTATCGCCCTGATTACTTCCGCGGGTGAGTTCCACGTTATTGTCACCCTTAATCTTCACCGTAACCGGCAGGTGGTCCTGATCAGGCTCCACGTACCGAATATAAATGGTGTTACCAAGCTGCACCATCTGACCGGGTTCGTCGTACTGGTGATGTTCCTGCTGGCCATCTTGCTCGACCCAGGTCTCCATCTGCACCCGTACTGGCACACCGCGTGACATATCCATGTATCCTCATCCTTTCTTCCTGTTCATTATATTCTATAAGAGGCAAAATTGCTCATAAAGTCGCACATCTAGCCCGCTATTCTTGCTGTCCGTCAGCGTAAGCATGGAAAATCCCATCCGCAAGGATGGTGGAATTGAAAATAGTGGTTAGACCGAAGGTCGGAACTGGACCGGATTAGCTTTGCTCCCGGGAAGGGTGTGCGTGGGACCGTTCCAGCCAGCTGCGCTGTCTTACACTGGCGATTTTGACGCAAACCCAGCGTCAAAATTGCGCTCCTAACGAAAATGGCGGTGTACATTTCGCACGAAGTTCATGTGCGAAACATACACTGCCATTTTCGTGGGCACGCACACCCTTCCCGTCCGCTGCCGCCAATCCGGCCCAGTTCCGACGCGCATTCACATGACTGTGGTGGTGAATGTTTCGGGCTTCGGTGGCGAGAATGGCAGACAAAGATGAACACGAAATTAAGCAACTTTGGCATCGTGAGCGGTTCATCTAGTTGATCAAACACCTTGAATACTTTTACCATGCGGCATACAGGAATTTCATAATCGTCCAATTGCACGGCCCATGTACAGTCGAACGTCGGTCTCAGCATTTCAGTGTCACAGCATGGGCCTCTCTCTGTAGTATTCTGCTCAGTAACGTGTCGGCCACGGAGGTGGTGGTGTGCTTGGGCGAAGTGCAGGGAACGGAGTCGGGCGAAAAGATGATTGTTTGGAGACAGGACGGCCGTATTTGCCGTCGTGGCTTCACACAATCATCTCGGGAGCGCGGAGTTGACGCTGTTCTTGCGGCAACTCCGCCAGCGGAAGACCGTGACAGCGGGCTGAAGCGGTCCCCGCCCGACGTAGTTCCCGGAGCGTAGCCCAAGCGCACCACCACCGGAGTTGCCGACTCCACCGCCTAACGGCGTCATGAAAACGCCAAAGAGGCCCAGCGTGACTTCGTCACTGAAACGCTATCGCTGACGGACAGCGATAACTTCTGGCCTGCTTTGTTTCCCAATTTACGAGACATATCCTATAATTAAGGATAGAAATTTGTTGCAGAAGTCCGCCCTCTGGACGGAGAAAGGTTGCAGCCGTGAATATTGAAATTTTACCTCGCGAAAAAGTCTTTCGCGATCCTGTACACAATTACATTCCCGTTCGCTACCGTGTCATCCTTGACCTCATCAACAGCCCCGAGATGCAGCGCCTGCGCCGCATCCACCAGCTAGGTGTGGCCAACACCGTCTTCCAGGGTGCCGAACACACCCGCTTCACCCACTCGCTGGGTGTTTACGAAGTCGCTCAAGAAATCTGTGACAATTTTGCCCAGAACTACCCGAGCCAGACACCCGGCGACGGCTTGTGGGATGATTCCGAGCGCCTCGTCGCGCTCTGCGCGGCTCTGTTGCACGACATTGGGCACGGCGCTTATTCTCATACGTTCGAGCATATTTTTAATACTGACCATGAAGCCATTACACGGCAAATTCTTACCAGTCCCGACACCACCGTTAACAAAGTACTGCGGACCGTGGCACCTGATTTTCCGGAAAAGGTGGCTAGCGTCATTGACCACTCTTACCCGAACCCGCAAGTTGTTCAAATGATTAGCAGTCAGATTGACGCTGACCGGATGGACTACCTGCTACGCGATGCCTACAACACAGGCACCAACTACGGGCTGTTTGACCTCACCCGCATTTTGCGGGTGATGCGCCCCTATGCTGGCGGCATTGCGTTCGAACCGAACGGCATGCACGCGGTTGAGGACTACATCGTCAGCCGCTTCCAAATGTACCAGCAGATTTACTTCCACCCCGTTTCCCGCGGGATGGAGGTCGTGCTAACGGGCATTTTGCAGCGGGCAAAAGAACTCTACGAAGACGATGCCTTCGCACCTGAGTTCACGCCAACACTGCTCCTGCCATTCTTTGAGGGTAAGTTCGACTTGCCGGACTACTTGGCGCTCGATGACGGCGTGCTGACTACCTACTTCCACTACTGGGAAAAGCACCCTGACCCAATTCTGGCGGACCTGTCCGCCCGCTTCTTGAACCGACAGCCGCTTAAATCGGCAGCCTTTAACAGTGCAACGGCGCATCTGCTGCCAGAAATGGCGGCACTCGTTGATGAGGCCGGCTTTGACAGCCACTACTATTCCGCCCGGAACTCTAGTTTTGATCTGCCTTACGACCAGTACGATCCGACCAGCGCCAGTCCGAAGACCCAGATCGAAATCATGGAGGACGACAACACACTGGAAGAGCTCTCCACGCTCAGTCCCCTGGTTGGTGCCATTACCGGTAAGGTCACTGGTGACGAACGTTTCTACTTCCCGAAAGCCATGCTGACACCAGCGGACAGCCCGGACTACAAGCCGGTATACGGCCAGTTCCAGCGCTACTTATCCAGCGGGCACGTGATTGACCCGGCTATCTACGGGCAAGACTAAAGAATTTTGGAGGCAGCAAAATGATTAAGTTGGTTGCTTTAGACATGGATGGCACCCTGCTCAACGAGCGGCAAGAACTCGGCCCCGCTGTTGCGGAGACTATCCGCCAGGTGCGCGCGCGGGGGGTGCGCGTCGTATTGGCAACGGGCAGGCCTCTGCCCGGCGTAATGAACTTCCTGCCCGAGCTGAACCTAGTGAGCGATGACGACTACGCCATCCCCTACAACGGCGCGCTCGTGCAAACAACGGCGAGCCAAAAGGTACTCATTGAGCATAGCTTGAGTTACGCAGACTACCTGCGCCTGTACGCGCAAGCAGCCAAGTTTGGGCTGACCATGATTGCCGAAGACCAGAGTGCCATGTACACTGACGCGCCGCTGCTCACCCACCGTGAGCTGTTCGAAGCCGTCGACACCAACATGGCAGTCAAGTTCGCCGGCCCGCAGCAAATCGCCCGCGACATTGAGTTTTCCAAAATCATGTTTTTCGCCGACAAACCGCTGCTGGACAAGGCCATGCCGCAACTAGACCCAAAGCTGCAGACTGATTTCTACGCCAACCGCAGCGAGGACTTCCTGCTCGAGTTTGTCAGCAAGCACGCCAGCAAGGGCAACGCCCTGCGCGAACTGGCGACTAAGCTGGGCCTGCAAGCAGACGAAGTGATGGCGATGGGCGATTCGCACAACGACGTGTCCATGTTCGACTTTGCCGGCACCGGCATCGCCATGGGCAACGCCAAAGATGAACTCAAGGCCATCGCGACCGGCGTTACCGCCAGCAATAAGGATGATGGGGTTGCGGTCGCTCTGCGCCAGTACGTCCTCGACGCGCAACAATAGCGTGGTCAACAAAAACGCGTTCTGCCGTAATTGCGGCAGAACGCGCTTGCTTGTTTAGTTTAGCGATTAGCCTGATCACGCATTTTGAGCCACTCACCCACCGCGTACCGGTGGGTTGGTCGCTTGAGCTGCGCCAGGGCCACGGACACCGGCATCATCATGAGCACGTTGAAATCCTCTAGCGGGTTGGCCACCACACGCAAATTATGCGCCGCGTAGAAGGTCGCCGGGTGGTAGTAATCCGTCTCGCGATGGTGAGAGTAGAAGTACTCCGCTGCCTTGCCCAGGCACTCGTCAATGTCGACGGCGACACCGAATTCCTCAAGCAGTTCGCGTGTCAACGTCTGCGCGTCGCTTTCGCCGGCCTCAACACCGCCGCCAGGCAAGAACACGGCCCCGTTGGGCGCCGCGAGGGTGAGAATCCGCTTGCCAGATGCATCCGGAATGACCGCATACACGCCGACGCGCTTTTCATACTGCAACTTCGGATCCTTAGTACCAAAAACCGGGTTCGTCATAATCGCACCGCCTTCTTATATTGCTATCATTATAAACCCATTAAATCACAAGCGAAAGGAAACCATGCACTTTGAATGATTTTGTATACGTGGTGCTGGCCATGGCCGCCATCACGACACTCGCAGCGGGAATCAGCCTCACCATCGAGCCCCGACGACTCATTAACGGTTTGCTCATTAATATTGCGCTCGCGTGCGATATCTTCTGCGGCGGCACCCTGGTGATTGCGACCGGCAAAAATTGGTTAATCTACCCGGCACTCGCGGTGTTCGGGGTCATCGTCATTCTGATTGTGCTATTCTTCGCCCTGCACCTGGTCTGGCTAATCTGGAACGCCATCATCGTCTGGCGCAAAGAAAGTCACTCGCTAGCCAACATGTTGACCCTGCTTCTCGCTGTTGCTATCGTCATCGTGGATGTTTTTGGGGTGTTTGGCCAGCGTTTTTTGCCCACCTTTATCTACGAGGCCATCAGTAGCATGATTGCACTGGGCACGGCATACCTGCTGTTCACCCTGTGGAATTTCTTAACTGTATTGGTCGCCTATAACCTGCGCCGACCGTTGCACAATCAAGATTTTCTGATCGTCCTCGGGGCTGGTCTGATTGACGGGCACAAGGTCTCCCGGCTACTCGGTGCGCGCATCGACGTTGCCATCGCCTACTACCAGAAACAGCGCATCAAGGGCCGGCCACTGCCACGCATTATCTTCTCTGGCGGTCAGGGCGGCGATGAACAACTCAGTGAGGGTGCCGCAATGCGCCAGTACGCACTCGACCACGGCATCCCTGAAGAGGCCACCCTCCTGGAAGACCGTAGCCGCACAACCTTGGAAAACATGCAATTTTCAGCACGGATTATCAACGATTTAGTCCCTGACGGCCAGTACCGGGCGCAGTTCTGCACCAACAATTACCACCTGTTCCGCGCCGGACTGTTTGCTAAAGAAGCCGGATTGAATGCCAACGGCATGGGGGCGCACACGGCGTTCTACTTCCTGCCTAATGCCACCATTCGCGAATTCGCGGCCGTCTTCCTGATGAACAAGCGCCGTCACGCCATCAGCCTGGGAATTCTAAGCATTCCTTCCTTGATTATTTTCATCGGCGGCATCGTCAACCTGTTCCATTAGGCCAAGGCAAACTCGTATAATGATTCTAAAGACAACTTTCACAAGGGAGGAAAACGCAAAATGCTCAAAGAATTCCGCGACTTTATCACCCGCGGCAACATGCTCGACTTAGCCGTTGGTGTCATCATTGGGGGTGCGTTCACCGCACTGGTTGGTTCGCTGACCACCAATCTCATCAACCCGTTGCTGTCCCTGTTCATCGGCAAGACCGACCTGAGCAAGCTGAGCTTCACCATTTTGTCCGCGAAGTTTCCAATTGGGAACTTCCTGAATGACGTCATTAACTTCATCATCATGGCCTTCGTGGTGTTCCTGTTGGTCAAAGCCGTTAACAAAATTCTGCGCAAACCGGCGCCTGAAGAAGCCGCCCCGGCAGGCCAGAGCGAACAAGAATTGCTGACGGAGATTCGTGACCTCCTCAAGCAGCAAAGCAAGTAATCGCGCGGTTAGCACACAACAGCGTGCGCGACAACAAAAACGCCCCCGCACAGTCCTGATTCAGGATTGTGCGGGGACGTTTTGGTTTAACGATGGCTAAGCGCCAAGTGGCGTCGCCAAATTTTTATTCAGCATCCTTGCGGAAACGGTTTTCGAAAAGTGGGGAAACTGGACGGTTTTCGTGAATGTGCTTGATGGCGCGGCCAATAAGTGGGCCCACGGAAACGGTAACCAGCTTGTCGAGCTTCTGCTCGGCGGGCTGCTGAATGGAGTCCGTTACAACAACCTGTTCAATGACAGAGTTGTTCAGACGTTCCACAGCAGGGCCGGAGAAGACGGCGTGCGTTGCAGCAACGAGCACGGACTTAGCGCCCGCATTCTTCAGCGCAGCGGCGGCAAGCGTAATCGTGCCGGCGGTGTCAATCATGTCATCGATGATGATGGCGTGCTTACCGTCAACGTTACCAACGATGTTCATCACTTCGGCCACGTTTGGACGAGGACGACGCTTGTCGATGATGGCGATAGGTGCCTTCAGGAACTCAGCGAGCTTCCGGGCACGGGTCACACCACCATGGTCAGGTGAAACAACAACAGTGTCGGCACCGACATAATCGTTGCTCAGGAAGTAGTCAGCCAGCAGTGGCGCACCCATCAGGTGATCGACAGGAATGTCGAAGAAGCCCTGAATCTGAGCGGCGTGCAGGTCAAGCACGAGGGCGCGGTCAGCACCGGCGCGTTCGAGCATGTTAGCGACCAGCTTGGCTGTGATTGGTTCACGGCTACGAGCCTTACGATCCTGCCGTGCGTAACCGTAGTAAGGAATAACAACGTTAATTGTGTGAGCAGACGCCCGCTTGAGTGCATCAATCATGATCAGCAGTTCCATCAAGTTGTCGTTGACGGGCGCTGAGGTGGACTGAATCAAGTAGATATCGTCCCCACGAATACTCTCTTCGATGTTAATCTGAATCTCACCATCGGAGAAGCGACGAACAGATGACTTACCCAGTTCGACACCAACTTCAGCCGCAATTTTCTCGGCGAGTGGCTTGTTTGAGTTCAGGGCAAAAATCTTGAGTTTCGGGTCGGCGTAATGCGCAGACATGGTAGCCTCCATATTTAGATAGTATTTTACTTCCGTATTAAAGTGTAACGGAATGTATGGAAAAAGCAAGCCGGAAACAGCTTGGTGTCTCATGAAAGAACATGAGACCAATCGCAATATAAAGGCGTTTTCAGCTGTGAAAACACCTTTTTTATTCTAATTCTGTTTGTTTTCAAATACGAAAGTTCGGGTTTAGCGCACCCTCGCCCGCAATTCTCTCATTTTATTCGGAACTTTCGTGAGGATAGCGAGGCATTTTTAGTTGAACATAAAATTTATGGATACATAACGGCTGACGCTGTCCGTCAGTGTAAGTCTGCGCCCGCAAGGGTGCGCTTTGCACTTTAAGCAGTTTTCATACCGCCGCAAGGCGGTGATTGGCAACTCCGGCGCGGGTGCGCTTGGATTCCGCGATTGAGGGCTACGCGGCGGGGACCGTTCAGGCCAGGCTGCGCCTGTCCTTCACTGGCCGATTTGCCAAAACCCGTGTCAAATCGCCGCTCCCGGCATTATCGTGTGCAGCCACGGCTAAAACCACGCCGTGTCTCCAAACGATAATGCATTCGCCGCTCCGCCCTCAATCGCTTCATCCAAGCACACCCACACCTCCGTGGCCAACACATTACCACGTGGTTAAAGTGTCAAGAATATACAACTTTTTTCAGTCGAACGACTTGCTACCAGAGCACGCATAAGCGTTCACCACCGTAACCTGAAGCTTTCACAACCACAGTCATGTGAATGCGCGTCGGAACTGGGTCGGATTGCCGGCAGCGGACGGGAAGGGTGTGCGTGACCACGAAAATGGCAGTGTATGTTTCGCACATGAACTTCGTGCGAAATGTACACCGCCATTTTCGATAGGAGCGGGATTTTGCCGGCGGGTTTGCGGCAAAATCGCCAGTGGAAGACAGCGCAGCTGGCTGGAACGGTCCCACGCACGCCCTTCCCGGGAGCAAAGCTAATCCGGCCCAGTTCCGACCTTCGGTCTAACCACTATTTTCATCCTTGCGGATGATTTGATTGAAAGTTTCAACACTTACGCTGACGGACAGTGTTACAGCTTACTTCCAGTCGTCAGACTTGGACAGTGGCAGGCGGTCCCAGAAGTCTTCCTTGTTAGTCTGGCGTTCACGCGCAATCCCCATCGCGTGGAAAGGCACATCCTTCGTGATGGTTGAGCCCGCAGCCACGAAACTGTGGTCCGCGATGTCGACCGGCGCAATGATGTTGGAGTTGCTGCCGATGAACGCGTTGTCGCCGACATTGGCGTGCCACTTCTTCACGCCGTCGTAGTTAACGAAGACAACCCCGCAACCCACGTTGATGTTCTTGCCAAGCGTTGCGTCACCAACGTAGGTCAAATGGCCAACCTTAGTGCCGGCACCGAGCGTTGCCTTCTTGACTTCAACGAAGTTCCCGATGTGGACACCTTCGCCGATGTCGCTCTGCGGACGCAAGTGGCTGTTAGGGCCGATGTTGCTACCGGCACGCATAATGCTGTCTTCAATCGTGGAGGACAGTGTGTGCACACCGTCTTCAATTGTGCTGTTTTCGATGCGTGTCTGGGCGCCAATGACACAGTCACTGCCGATGACCGTCTTGCCCTTGAGGATAACCCCAGGTTCAATGATTGTGTCGTTACCGATTTTGACATCGACGTCAATGTAAGTGTTGCTTGGGTCAATGATGGTCACACCGTCGCGCATGTGCTGCTCGTTAATCCGCTTTTGCATCACCTTAGTGGCGGAAGCGAGCGCCAGCCGGTCGTTGACCCCCTGGCTTTCGTCGAAGTCCTTCATTTTGTATGCCGCAATGACATCACCGCGGGCCTTCAGGATTTCGATGACGTCGGTCAAGTAGTACTCACCCTGGGCGTTGTCGTTGTTAACTTCGTGCAGTGCGGAGAAGAGCGCCTTGTTATCAAAGCAGTAGACACCAGTGTTGATCTCATCAATCTTGGCTTCTTCGCTGCTGGCGTCCTTCTGTTCCACAATCTTCTGCACGGTGCCGAGATCGCCGCGAACAATACGGCCATAACCAGTTGGGTCTGGTGCCTGGGCGGTCAAAATGGTGACTGTCGCACCCTTATCGCGGTGGTAAGCAAACAACTTGTCAAAAGTTTCAGCTGTCAGCAGCGGCGCATCCCCGATGGTGACGAGGGTCATCCCTTCCTTATCGCCAAGCAGCGGTTCTGCCTGCAATACGGCGTGGCCGGTCCCCAGCTGCTGTTCTTGGACAACGAACTTACTGCGGTCGCCGAGCTCGGATTCCACGGCTTCGGCGCCGTGACCCACAACCGTCACGATTTCGTCCGGATGCATTGCTTCCACCTGTGTGAGCACGTGGTCGACCATGGACTTCCCGCAAACTTTGTGCAAAACCTTGTAGAGCTTGCTCTTCATCCGGGTACCCTTACCTGCAGCCAAAATAATGGTGAACTTACTTGTTGTCATCGATTTAACTCCTTCATTAACTTGTATACATGCTTATATCATATATCAGCGTTCCGCCTGAAACAACGCCGGTTTGGCATTTCACGGCGACCCGTACGCGGTCGCTAGAAACATTTAACAAAATTGGTATAGGCGGCACATCAGAACTTGCACACACAAAAACAGCGCCGGCGAAATGCCCGCGCTGCCATCTTGATTACTTCCGTCTAACAATGCACGCCTACTTAACCCGAATCGTTTGTCCAGGTGTCAGCGCTGAGCTGTCATTCATGCCATTCAGTGCCTGCAGCTGCTTCAAGGTCAAACCGTGGTTGACCGCGATGCGGTAGAGGTTGTCCCCATTCTTAATGGTATATGTGCTCGATTGACTCGTGCTAGTTGCCTGCTGTGTTCGCGTTGTCTGCGTTTGTTGCGTGGTCTGGCTACGCTGTGAGCTGCTGGTAGCCTGCCGCTGAACAGATGCACTACTGCTCTGCACCGAACTGCTGCTGACCACACTACTGGAAGAACTCACGACGCTGCTACTGCTTGCCGCAACGGTGCTGGATGAGGAGCTCGTTGCCGCTGAACTGCTACTACTTGAGCTGGACTGCTTTTGCTTCTTCGCCTTATGCTTGCTCTTCTTGCTTGAGGAAGACTTTTGCACCTTACTACTGCGACTAGAAGACTGTGCGGCCTGGCGCTGCGGATGCGGCTGGCCAAAAGCAATCAGCACGTAAAAAATGGCAGCTAAAATGACGACCCAACCTGCCAGCTTGAGGCCGATGCGGCGCCGGTAGCCACCGCGCTCCACCTTCAGCATTTCGTCTAGTTGCTTAGCCACCGTCCGGTTCGGCGAATTATGGCGTTCGTGTTCAAGCCGCTTAATGCGTTCTTTGCGCGGCAAAGCGGCAATTTTTGCTTTTAGTTTCCGTATGTATTCTGCGCTACTTTGTTCCTGCATCTCGCTACTCCTCATGCACCCGCCAACAACATCTTAAATTTATTATACGGCCGCACCAAAACTAAGCCAACACGCAAATGCGAGTTATTGCCTGGGAAATACGTTCCACCTAGACAAAAGTGTCAGTTTACGCAAAAAAGCAGCAGTGCCGTCCCCTCTTGGAGTCGGCGCTGCTGCTTGCTAAAGCTATTGCGCATTATTTTGCTTAGGGGTCACCGTGCTGCTTTGCATGGTGCGGGCCCAATCGTCATAGAACAGGCGCCCATCATGGTGCCAGAGTGTCCAGAGGACATCCGCCATGAAGAAGAGAACGCCCAGACTCAGAATGCCGACAATGATCAGGTTTAATTCCGTGCGTGCGGAGATGACCGTCAGCACATGACTCACTTCTAGCCACCACCAGTGCCAAACTGGGATGCAGAAGTAGTACAGCAGGGCAAAACGCAATGGCACACGCCAGTTGCCAGCCGCTGCCGCCACCGGCTGCACCTTAATCCGTACAAGGCGCTTGCCGAGCGTCGCGCCACCGCCCCAACTTGGCAAAATGAAAACCAGGGCAATCATGGCAATGTAGGACAGTGGTGTGGTGATACTATTGGCTAAGCCCAATGCGTCATGTAAAAGCAGGATGAGCACGAAGCGCACCAGCGCACCGCAGATAGCGTAGTCGATAAACCACGCCACCCAGCGGCGCAACCAACTGACCTTTTGCCCGCGTTCATAACTGCGCTGGTCCATCTTGTCCCGGTTGGGGAATGCCAGACGAAGCAGCGGCGTTAAGTAGTAGCCAAGTAGGCCGCCGGCGGTGTTCACAATCAAATCGTCAACGTCGAATAAGCGGTATGGACGCGGGTAAATGAAGTACAGACCGCTCAGCTGTGTTAATTCGAAGAACAGGCTGAGCCCGAATGACATCAGGAGCACTTGTTTCCAGTTGCGCTGGAAATAGTAACGCAGGTAAAATCCGAACGGCAGTGTCAGCAGCAGGTTGAATGCCGGCTGCAGGAAGGACGCACTACGCAACGCGCCGAGCCAGGTGTGCGGATTGGTCGCCACGAAGCCGCTGGTATTCAAAAACTCACGCAACGCGGTGAACGGGATAATCTGGTAGCGCTGGGTAGTCAACTTGGCCACCCACTCGCGCGCCGGCAAGGGCAGAATCACCATGAAGTAGGCTGTGAGCATGTAGAACACGAAGGTGTAGAGCACGAACGCCCGGCCAAAAGTGAAACTACCAAAGCGTCGGTACTGCACAATCAGAAATGGCAACGCGATGAGCAGTGCCAGAAAAGGGAAAACAATGATCGCCGTGCGAATCGGAATCAGGTAGGCGCTCATTTTAGTTCTCCAGGCCGTTCAGCAGTTCTGCGTTCACGTCCAGGTAATTCCCTGGCTTGGCGTTGATGGTCTTCGCCTTAGCGTCAACTGGATCCATCTGCAGCAAGGACGTGTAGTCGTCAATCATGCGATCACCGTCGAAACTACCTTCGGCGAAGACGGACACACCGACGAGCTTAGCGTCGAATTCCTCAATGAGACTCTTCATCCCGTTGACAGTGCCGCCGCCCTTCATGAAGTCATCGACAATGAGGACACCAGAGCCAGGCTTGAGGCTGCGCTTGCTCAGTTCCATCTTCTCAACGCGATCGGACGAACCGGACACGTAGTTAACGGACACCGTGGAGCCTTCAGTGATTTTGGAATCACGGCGCACGATGACAAACGGCACGTTCAGGTACTGACTGACACTCTGCGCAATTGGAATCCCCTTCGTGGCCACGGTCATGACGGCGTCCACGGACGAGTCGATGTACTGGGTGGCAATGAGGCGGCCAATCTGGCGCAGAATTTCGGGTGTCCCGAGCAGGTCAGTCAGGTAAACGTAACCCCCTGGCAACAGGCGTTCGGAATCAGACAGCCGTGTGGCCATGTTCTGGATGAAATCCTTGGCTTCGGCCTCAGCAATGACGGGGATGTAGCGCACCCCACCAGCCGCACCAGGGACGGTTTCCAAGATACCAGTGTGACGCTGGGCAAAAGTCCGGCGAATAATGGCCAAATCCTCACTGATGGAAGACTTAGCGGACTCGTAACGCTGCGAGAAGAAGGTCAGCGGCACGAGTGTGTGCGGCCGTTCCAGCAGGTAACGGGTCATGTCAATCAAACGATCGCTACGACGAGTTTTCATAGTTAGCACTCCTTAATGGATTTAATTTATATATTCAAACGCGTATTATACCTGACAATTATACATAATCATCCGTGAATTAAGCAAACAAATTCCACTAGATTTGCCGAATATTCGCGGAAAATTGCGATTTTCGCCATTCACCCTTAATTCCGAACGTTACCGTTCACGCTTACATGGCAAATCTACACGTGCAGCTGCCAGAATCAGCACCATTTTACGTGCCGCCAATAATTGTGGAAACAAAAAAGCCGGACTTCACATGCAGAAGTCCAGCCACTAGCAGCGCTAGAAATTATTATCTGTCGAGGAGAGTTCTGGGTAATCCCCGCACTCGATCTGAATGGTGATATGACTGATTGTGCATTTCTTGCGTAATTCTTCCGCAAGTCCTGCCAAAAATTTGTCGTTATCCGCCCGCGTGGTCCGCGTCAGATGCACGGTGAGTGCGGTATCCGTCGTGCTAATTGCCCAGATGTGCAGGTCGTGAAATGAACGCACAGTTGGGTAATCGCGAATGGCTTCCGCCACCTCACTAGCATCCACTGAACGCGGCACCGCGGCAAGCGCCATGTTGACGGCGTCACGGAGCAGCCCCCAGGTCGCAACAACGACCACCACTGCAACCAGAATCGACATCAGTGGGTCAAGCCAGCTCCAACCAGTAAAGCTCATAATCAGTGCGGCAATTACCACGGCCAAGGATACACCGGCATCAGCGGCCATGTGTAAGAATGCGCCCCGCACGTTCAAATCGCCATGACGGCCCTTCATGAACAGTAGTGCAGTGCCACCGTTAATCAGAATCCCAATCCCCGCAACCAGCATCACGGTGCCACCAGAAACTGGCTCAGGATGGGCAAAGCGCCCAAAGGCTTCAAAAATGATGGCCCCCATTGCAATCAGCAGAATAAAGGCGTTAATCAGTGCAGCCAGAATGGACCCACCCTTCAGGCCATACGTCCGCTGCACAGTAGGACTTTTATGGGTCAGCCAGTTCGCCAGCGCAGCGAGCCCCAGGCTGAGAACGTCAGACAGGTTGTGCAACGCGTCTGCCACCAAGGACACCGAACCAATCAGTGTCCCGACAACAAGTTCAATCACGGTGTAGGCAGTGTTGACTACCATTCCCAGCGTGAACGCGCGCCCATTTGCGTTATGTTCATGCATTCGAATCTACCTCTCGTCTAAGCTGCAACCAAGGTTGCCCTTGATTGCGCGTTTATCATCAGGTCGTAGCAAGCCGCAACCCTAGTACTCAAGTATAGCCCATCAAGTGAGCGTATGCACAAGGTAAACCTCTTTGCAAAAGCCCTTCATACTATTGTATACGCGCATCGCCCGGCTCTTCTTGGCACACAGGCCGAACACTGTCGGTCCACTACCGCTCATCTGGGCCACATCGGCACCGTAGCGCAACATGCGAGCCTTGAGGGCGTTGATTTCCGGATAGCGCACGGCCGTCACGTCTTCGAGCGAATTCGCCATGCCCGAAACCATCAAGTCAAAATCCAGGCCTTTGATGCCAGCCAAAACAGTCGCAGTATCTGGGCAAACGTGTTTTTCGTCGTAGTCGAAGGCGCGCAAAATGCTCGGTGTCGATACCGAAACACTCGGTTTAGCCAGTACGACCCAAAACTGGGGCAGACGTCCCAGTGGTTGCACAATCTCCCCGCGCCCACTGACGAGCGCAGTTTCGGAGTATACGCAATAAGGCACGTCAGAATCGACCTGCAAGCCGATTTTGGCGAGACGCTCACGGCTGTAACCAAGTCCCCACAATTCGTTGAGTCCGCGGAGGACGGCGGCAGCATCCGATGAACCGCCGCCCAGTCCAGCAGCCACCGGAATATTCTTCTCGATATGAATTTTGGCGCCAGCACGCACCCCAGATTCTCGCTGCAGCACGCGCGCCGCCTGGTAGGCCAAGTTTCGTGGATCTTCGGGCAAAAAACCACTATCAGTCGTTACGGTGATGCGCCCCGCCGGCTTAATGTGTACGTAGTCGGCTAAATCCACACTGGTCATCACCATCCGCCACTCATGGTCCCCGTTGCTGTGGCGATACAGTGCATCCAGACTCAGATTAATCTTGGCCGGTGCTTTTTGCGTAATTTCCATCAGCAACCACCAGTCATCGTAATTTTACTTATAAGTATACTTTTTTACCGCTAGCAATGCACCTGTGAATGCTGGTCTCACGTCTTTTTCGGTTGTGTTTCGCGAGTCATGCGCTGGAACTGGGGTGAGTTGGTACCGCGGGCGAGGGCGCCGTTAACGGAGATTGCTACCAGAATGGAACAGAATATCTCCTGATAAAAATTAACTACGCATTCACTGTCCAGAAAAAATTGGCAAGGGCAGAGTTCGCATCATGACGGAGTGGCTGGTCGGCATTGGTGGAGCAAACGGCGATGGACTGGCGAAAAAAATGGTGTTTGAAGACGCGGAACGCGGCTGCACACACCATTTTCGGGAGCGCAGATTTGACGCCGGGATTTGCGGCAAATCTGCCAGCGGAAGACCCGAGGTCTGGAGCGGTCCCCGCCAGTCCGCCGCCGGTTGCGGAACCAATGCCGGCCAGCCACGGCCTATAGCAAAAAGCGCACGTCCAACATCAGCTGGGCGTGCGCTTGGCATGCTAATTCTAGAGAAGAGAATCGGTTCGCCAATTCAATTCATTTTGTTGCGATCTTCCCAGATTAAGAAACCTGGGCTTCGTCGTCAAATTTAACTTCGATAGATTTGGTCAGAAGGTCTGCATAACTGTATGAGACACGTTCGAACTTGTTTTCGTTCTGGTCGAGTTCGACCACAAAGATAGCGGGGAACGTCTCACGGAGAACACCACGCCGCCGGGTGACTTTCTTACGGCCTGCCTGGGCAACTACCATGATGTTCTCACCAATCTTACTGTCGAGCTGGTGCTTAATACTTGCTAATGTAATTGGCATCCAATTCACCCCTTATGGGGGTATTTTAGCACGATTTAGCAAATTTTGCAATTATACCACGACAGTCAAGATGCGACAAGCGTTAAACGGCACTCTCATGCATTTGGAAACGCTTTTTTAGAATTATTTTTGAATCACAAAAGGCCCTCATTTTGCAAGTTTTTTTGTAATTCCGCAAATTTTTCGATGCTGAGCCGTTCTGCGCGTATGCTTGGTTCCAAATCACTGGCGTTAAGGGCTGCCTTAATCTTAACTTTTGCGTCGGTTTCCTTGCCGTAGAGATGCTGCAGGTTATTCCAGAGTGTTTTGCGCCGCGCCGCGAAACTCCCCTTCACCAGCTTAGTGAAAGCGGCCTGATTAGCAATCGCTGCACGCGGTTCTTGCCGTTTGTGCAAGACCACGATGGCAGAGTCCACGTTAGGTGCGGGTACAAAGGAGTTGCGGTTCACCGTAAAGGCGACCTCGACATCCATGCCATTCTGCACCGCAATGGACAGACTGCCGTAATCCTTGGTCCCCGGCTGTGCGGTCAGACGGCTTGCCACTTCCTTTTGCATCATGACCGTGATGCCGGCAATTTCAATTGGCGCCGTCAGCAGGTGCATCAGAATTGGGGTTGTAATGTAGTACGGCAGGTTCGCCACAAACTTGATGTTGTGCTGACCATCGAAATGTTCAGCGACGAGCGCAGGCAGATCCGCTTGGAGCACGTCCTGGTTGAGCACGGTCACGTTGGGATATGGGCCCATCGTTTCGGCAAGGACAGGCAAAAGGTTCGTGTCAATTTCTAATGCCAACACTTGGTGGGCACTAGCGGCCAAGAATTCGGTCAGTGCGCCAATCCCGGGACCAATTTCGATGACATCATCATCCGGGGTGACTTCACCCGCATCAACAATCCGGCGCAAAACGTCCGTGTTGGTGAGGAAGTTCTGGCCAAACTGCTTCTTAGTCCGAAAACCAAACTCTTCCATGATGGCTCGCGTACGGGCTGGAGAAGCGATTGGTGGTAAGTTATTCGTCATGTTTATCCTCGTTAATTGTTTTGAGTGCCGCGACAAAAGCAGCGGGTTGCACCTGGAACTCCTGCAGGCGGCGCAGTAACTGTTTGCCATTTGCATAGCCAATGCCAAGCAGGTCGCCGAGCCGTTCGCGCCGACGTTTTGCATCCGGGCCACCCAGCAAGCCGGCTAGTTGTAAGTCGTCGCGCGTAATCAGTTGCGGCGCGTCTTCTGTCGGCGTTGCCTTGCTGGCTAAAGCATCAAGTAGCGCTCGGGCGTCTGCGTGTTCGACGCCCAAGGAGCCGCCGGCCTTGCTCGGCACCGCCAGCTCACGCGGCAAGAACGCGTGTTGCGCGTCTGGCACCGCTTGGCGAATGATGTTGCGGATGCGCTGGCCCTGAAAATCTGGGTCTGTCAGCACAATGACCCCGCGCGTTTTCTGCGCGAGCGCAATCTTTTGCACGGTCGCATCGCTGATGGCACTGCCACCCGTCTCAATTGTATCGACGTCCCCGACCAGCGCCCGCAAGCGTTTGGTATCGTCGCGCCCTTCGACCACGATGATTTGCTTGAACTTAGTCATTATCGTCACCGAGACGGAAAATACGGTGTGCGTTAGCGTGCGTAATCGCCGCGATGTGCTCAAGAGAGTCGCCGCGGAACTTAGCAACAGCCTCAGCCACAAAACGGGTATAACCTGGCTGGTTGGGCCGGCCGCGGTGTGGCTCTGGCGTCAGGTAAGGCGCATCGGTCTCGACCAACAGGCGGTCTTCTGGAATCACCTGAACGGATTCGTGCTCCTCGGGTGCATTCTTGAAACTGACAATACCGGAGTAAGAAATGTACATGCCCAAATCCAAGAACTTGCGCGCCCACTCGGCATTACCGGTGAAGCTGTGCATGATGCCGCCGAAATCGCGAATTTTGCTGGCGGCCAGAATATTGTAGGTATCTTCGAAGGCATCCCGGCTGTGAATGGACACGGGGATATTCAGCTCCGCTGCCAGTTCAAGTTGCCGCTTAAAAACGGTTCGCTGCACATCACGCGGGGAAGTGTCCCAGTGGTAGTCCAGGCCGATTTCGCCCATCGCCACCGTCTTATCCAGCGCCAGTTGCTCCAGCAGCAGCTTCTCGGCAGTTGGCGTGTAGTCCTTGGCAGATTCCGGGTGCCAGCCGACAATCGCGTAGAGGTTCTTAAACTGCTGACTGAGGCGCACGGCACCAGCGTTCAGATTCGTATCTGAGCCAACGATGGCCATTTCGGTGACACCCAAGTCAGCCGCGTTCTGCACGTATTCGGCTTCCTGCCCTGCGTAGGGCTCATCGTTCAGATGGGTGTGGGAATCAAAAATCTGCATGGCGGTTTCCTTTCAAATGTTCCGGTCGTAATCATAATTATTACCATTGTAAGGCGTACAGGGGTGTTCTGCCAACCTTCTCCGAAATTAGGACGACTTGGCTCCGCGAGCATGGGCGAGTGGCGTGTAACAAAAAAAGCCCGCCATGCGGACTTTTTGCAGAAACATTTGATTAACCGAGCAGTGCCCCGTTCTCCAGTGCTGGGTCAACGAAGGTCAGGCTGATGTGGCCCTGACTATCTTCAGTCGAAAGCAGCATGCCTTCACTGGCGATGCCCATCATTTTGCGTGGCTTCATGTTCACCACGGCCATGACTTTCTTGCCGACAAGCTTCTCGTAGTCAGGGTGGAATTTTGCCATCCCGGACAGGATGGTACGGTCGCCTTCATCACCGGCGTCCAGCGTGAACTGGAGCAGTTTGGAAGAGCCCTTCACCTTTTCAACGGCCTTGATTTCGGCAACGCGGATTTCCACCTTGTCGAAGTCATCGAAACTGATCTCATCCTTCCGGGTGTCGGCCGCAACAACCACCTTATCCGCCTTCTCAGCGTTCTTGTGCTTGTTGTTTTCGTGCTTCTTATCCTTGCTCTTGGCCATTTCGCCCTTGATGTAAGCTACTTCTTCGTCAATGTCCAGACGAGGGAAGATTGGCGTACCCTTGGCAACCACCTGGATACCTGCTGGCAGGTGACCAAATTCTGGTTGCAGCTGGTCTTCAGCCGTGATGTCCAGACCAAGCTGGTCGAAGATCTTCTTGGCGGAACTTACCAGCACTGGCTGCGCCAATACGGCAATCACGCGCAAGCTCTCAACCAGGTGGGCCATAACGGCGGCCAAATCGCCCTTCTTGGCGTCATCCTTGGCAAGCGCCCATGGTTCGGTCTCGTCAATGTACTTGTTCGCACGGGCAACGAGCCGCCAAGTGGCGTCCATTGCGTCGGAGAACTGCAGGTTGTCCATGTCCGCGGCGTAGTCGGCAACCGTCTGCGCAGCAGTTGCTTCCAGCGCATCATCGAACTGGGTGCGCCCGGCGTCCAGTGCAGGTACCTTGCCGTCAAAGTACTTGTTAACCATGGCCACAGTCCGGTTCAAAAGGTTCCCGAGGTCGTTAGCCAGATCGTAGTTAATCCGCTGCACGAAGTCTTCTGGCGTGAAGATACCATCGCGGCCAAACGGAATGGCACGAATCATGTAGTAACGCAGCGCATCCAGACCGTAACGGTTAATCAGGGTCTCAGGGTAAACCGCGTTACCCTTGGACTTGCTCATCTTGCCGTCCTTCATCAGGAGCCAGCCGTGACCGTAAACCTTCTTAGGCAGCGGCAAACCGAGTGCCATCAAGATGATCGGCCAGTAGATTGTGTGGAAACGCACAATTTCCTTACCCACAAAATGCACATCGGCAGGCCAGTACTTCTTAAACAGGGAGTCATCATCACTCATGTAACCCAGTGCGGTCACATAGTTGAGCAGCGCATCAACCCACACGTAAACCACGTGCTTCGGGTTCCGCGGAATCGGTACACCCCAGTTAAAACTGGTGCGACTCATGGCGAGGTCTTCCAGACCTGGCTTGATGAAGTTGTTGATCATTTCGTTCTTACGAGATTCTGGCTGAATAAAGTCCGGGTGATCTTCGTAGTACTTAAGGAGACGGTCAGCGTACTTGCTCATCTTGAAGAAGTAGCTTTCTTCCTTCACCAGTTGCACATCGTGACCTGATGGCGCCTTACCACCGATGACCTTGCCATCCGCATCACGGTAGACTTCAGCGAGCTGGGTTTCGGTGAAGTATTCTTCATCTTCCACGGAGTACCAGCCGGTGTATTCACCCAGGTAAACATCGCCCTGGTCAATCAGCTTTTCAACAATCTTCTGCACTGCTGCCACGTGCTGCGCATCGGTTGTGCGGATGAACTTATCGTTGGTGATTTCCAGCGTCTTCCAGAGTTCCTTGATGCCCTTGACCATGCCGTCAACGTATTCTTGCGGGCTGGTGCCGAGTTCCTCGGCCTTTTGCTCAATCTTGAGACCGTGTTCGTCAGTCCCTGTCAGGAAGAAAACGTCGTAACCAGTCTGGCGCTTGTAGCGCGCGAGCACGTCCGCAACGATTGTGGTGTAGGCGTTCCCGATGGTCAGCCGACCTGATGGGTAGTAGATAGGTGTGGTAATGTAGTAAGTAGGTTTTTCAGCCATGAAGCGATGCCTCCGATATTCAATCATAGATAGTACGAGTATATCACAGAGTCGTCCGCAGAGCGGGTAGCTTCCGCGCATTCGCGCAAACAAAGGCGCATCCCCTGCACTTGGAGATACGCCTTTGTTTGCACTAAATGAAAAAAGTTACTCTGGTGGCCGCGTTTCCAAGTTGGAATCGTAATGGCCTGACAGAATGATTATTTACTCGAATTCACACTAGAGAACCTTACCCGCGTGCCGCTGGCTGATCTCGCATGAGGAGCGCCGCGAGCACCCCACTAATTACCAGCACAACCGCAGCCGTCAGAGTAATGGCCGCCATTGAACCCGTGTAGGCACTCACAACGACGTGCTGCAAAGCGTGAGCAAAAGGCATTTTGCTCATCCGCGTTGAGAAGGCAATCTCGTGACCGGAGAATGGACCGGCCGCAACCAGTGCCTTGTGGATTGCCGCCTTGGCGGCACTTGGCATCGCCAAGCTACCCATGTGGCCGGCCAGGTAGTTTTCGTAGTGTCGATCCTGAATTAGGCCGAGACCGACGACCCCGACGGTAGTCCCAATTTGCCGGAAGACGTTAATCAAGCCGGAAGCCATCCCCATTTCCTGTGGGGCCATACCTTCCATCCCCGCTGTGTTCAGCAGCGGGTTAACCATCCCGTTGGTAATCCCCATCAGGATCATTGCCGGCCACATCTGGCCAAAGCTGACGTTCACTGTCATTGCGTTCATCATCAGCAAAAAGCCAATGCCGCCGACAAACAAACTCAGACTAATCATGCGCTTCTTACTGAAGCGCGCACCCAGTAGTCCGGTGATTGGACCGAGCAGCAGCGACCAGATACTAATGGTCAGCTGCCGAACCCCGGTCTGGAACGCGGAGTAGCCAATGTAATTTTGCATCAGTACCGTCAAGAAAGCATTGAAGGAATAGATGGCAACCCCCAGCGTGAACGCGACCACAATGGTACCGATGAAGTGGCGACTCTTGAACATCTCAAGATTCACCATTGGCGCTTTGACGTGCGCCTCAACGTAGATGAACACCGCAAACAGCAACACTGCAGCGACAAGCCAGCCGGCAACTTGCGGGCTGGTCCAGTTCCAGTGCGGGTGGCCTTCCTTTTGAATCAGACCATAGATCAAACTGAACAACGTCGCCGCCGACAGCAGCATACCCGCAAAATCAATCCGGTCGTGCGCGCCATAACTCGGTGTTTCCTTGACGTAGATGATGGTGAGAATCACGGTGATAATCCCTACTGGTACGTTGACGTAGAAGATGGACGACCAGCCAAACTGACCAACCAGGTAACCGCCAATCAGCGGCCCTGAAGCGGTGGACATCCCGATGACGGAACCCAGAATGCCTAGTGCAAGACCGCGCTGACGACCGCTGAAGTTGGACGCCACTAGCGCCATGGCCAGTGAGTTCATCCCCGCACCACCAATTGCCTGCACGGCACGGCCAATATTCAGAATGAGTAGGTTCGGGGCCATCCCGTTAACTGCAGACGCGATAACAAAAATGACAATGGAGGCCAAGAAGATGCGCTTGCGGCCGTACATGTCCCCCATTTTGGAGAGGATGAGCAGGCTGACGGCAAGCACTAGAGTATAGATGTTCAGCACCCACTGCAAGTTGGTGAAGGTTTCGTTGAAGTGCTCGGCCATGGTGGGCAGTGCCACGTTGACAACCGTCACATCGAGCAGCCCCATAAAGGTTCCCAGTGACATCGCAATCAGCGCAATCCACCGGCGGTATGATTTTTCCAAAATAATTGCCTCGTTTCTTAATCTAGTTCTGGACATCGTCTGCAGCTGGCAACTGAGCCAGCTGCGTATCGACCCACTGCAATTTGGTCTTGGCTAAGGCCAGTTGCAATTGCAGCATGCTCAATATCGACACCACATCGTCGCCGCGTTTGCCAGCAGCCCGGCGTTGCTCCAAGTGTTGGGCGACATAACCGTAGACGGTTTGGTCCTCCTCACACAATGCCCGGTATTCCTCAAGAATCTGCCGCTGCACCGCAACGGGTTCATAACTCATCGCCCGAAACTTGAAACGGTAAGCCGACTCACGCTTGGCATCCTCGGGAATTGCTTCACGCATCAGTTCGTGCACACGCTCACGACCAGCATCCGTAATGGTGGCAACCTTCGAACGGCGTCCGGTTGTCGTTTCGTCGCGGAGGGTGATGTACCCGGCGGTAGCGAGCTTATGCAACATCGGGTAGAGGACACCGTTGGAGATCTTACGGCGCGGTTCCAAGCTCGCTTCCAAAATCAGGCCGAGTTTGTAACCACTGCGTTCGTGCGCCATTAACGCACCAAGAATTAATAATTCGTACATCCACTTACCCCCCACGGAATTCGTTCATATGTCGTAACGACCTATTACAGTATAGGTCGCTGCGACATATAGTCAAGAGCTTTCTGAAAATTATTCCTAAGCTGGCAGCAAATAAAAAATCCCCCAGAATATGTCTGGAGGATAGCTACCACTTTTAACCTGGATTATTCACCTCGGTATTTGGGACATGAAATCGCATCTGGCCGGTCTGAAAGCAACGTTTGGAGCGTTGCGAATACT
>NZ_RHNR01000010.1 GCF_003946025.1 Lacticaseibacillus songhuajiangensis
CCTATGCATCTATTATACAACGATAACGGGTTAAGGAACTGTTACAGATAGCTTGGACAAATTATTCACCAGCCACTACTTAATTTTCATCCCCACCAGCATCTGCTTGATGTTCCACTGCATCATGGCGTAGTAGGTGTCTCCGGTTTGCCCGCGTGGGGCGAGGGAGTCAGTGAAAATTTTGTCTTTAATTGGCAAGCCGGTTTCGTGGCTGACTTTCTCCATGGATTTAGGCGAGACGGAGGTTTCGACGAACAACGCCTGCACGTCGCTGCTGCGAATTTTGCGGAGCACGGTCTGCATTTGTTCGGGCGTGCCCTGGGCTTCGGTGTTCAGTTCCCAGATGTAAACGGGCGTGACGGCGTAGGCCTTGCCGAAGTACTTGAACGCCCCTTCGCTGGTAACCAGCACCCGCGCGTTTTTCGGCACCGCTGCAAATTGCTGCTGGGTGCGCTTGTGCAGCCGGGTGAGCTTCTCAATATAGTCGGCGCTGCGGCGCTCGTAGTAGGCCGCGTTAGCCGGGTCCTTGCGCACCAAGGCCTTGGTGATCGTGCGGACGTACTGCGCACCGTTGGCAAGGCTCAGCCAGGCGTGGGGATCCTGCTCATTTTTGTTGGTGCTGAGATGCAGCGGGGTCACACCGGTACTAGCGGCGACCACATCATCGCCCCAGATTTTATGAGCGGAATTGATCAGCTTCTTAAACCAGCCGCTGCCCCCAGTCTCCAGATTCAGACCGTTGTGGAAAATCAGGTCGGCCTGACCGGTTTCGGTGATGTCGCGCGGCTGCGGGTCGTATTCATGCGGGTCGACGCCGCGTTTAACGATACTGTAGAGTTCGATGCGGTCGCCGCCGACCTGGGCCACCATGTCTTCCAGAATCGAGTTGGTCGTGACCACGCGCAGTTTGCCACTCGCGCTGCCGTCGACAGTTTCAGGCGTACGCTGCGTGAAGGCGACCACGCCCCAAACCGTGAACGCGAGGGCGATGATAGTCATGCTGAGACGTTTAAGCATGCTTGGCCTCCCGCCGCTTGATCAGCAGGCCTTGTTTGGGCGCGAGGAGGAAGGAAATCAGGAACATCCCCGCAGCCACAATCACGATGGCCGGACCGGACGCCCAGTTGAAGGTGTAACTGAGGTAGAGCCCGACCGTGGATGCCAACACGCCAAAGCCAGCGGCCAGTGTCAACATGGTGCTCATGCGGTTGGTCCACATGAACGCGGTAGCGGCGGGTGTAATCAGCATCGCCACTACCAAGATGATGCCGACGGTTTGCAGCGCGGAGACCGTAACGAGGGTGAGCACGAGCATCAGGCTGTAGTGCATCAGCTGCGTGTTCAGTCCGTACGTCTGGGCAAAAGTCGGGTCAAAGGAGCTGATGAGCAGCTCTTTATAGAAGATGACCACAAACAGCACCGCGATGCACAGCACGATGACCGTGGTAATCATGTCGCCATTGCTGACGGCGAGGACGTTCCCGAACAGAATATGGTGCAGGTTCGTTGCGCTACCAGCTAGCGAGATGAGGATAAACCCCAGGGCGTAGAATGCGCTGAAGACTACGCCGATGGCCGTGTCGTTCTTGAGTTTACTGTGTGTCGACACGAAACCAATAATCAGCGCGGCCAGGATGCCGAACACGGAGGCACCAATCAGAATGTTGATTCCGAGAATATAGGCGACCGCCACACCGGGCAGTACCGCGTGGGAAATGGCGTCACCCATGAGCGACATGCCGCGTAGAATGATGAAGCTCCCAATCAGGCCGCTCATGATGCCGACCATGGTTGAGGTGATGAGGGCACTTTGCAAGAAGTCGTACTTGCTGAGCGCCGCAATGAAAGTGGCAATACTATGCATATTGATCACCGCCTTTTGTAAACAGCAAAGCAGAGAGGTCCGAGCTGAACGTCCGCTCAATGTTGGCCGCGGTGTAGGTTGCGGCAACGGGACCACTAGCCATCAGTCCGTGGTTCAAGATGACCAAATCGTCGAAGTACGCGGACACTTTGTTCAGGTCGTGGTGGACGACAATCACGGTCTTGCCGGCGTCGCGCCACTCGTGCAAAACGGTCATAATTTGCTGTTCACTATGCATGTCGATCCCGACAAAAGGTTCATCAAGAATGACCAGGTCAGCATCCTGGGCAATGGCACGGGCCACGAAGACCCGCTGCAATTGCCCACCGGATAAGCCGCCAATCTGCCGATTGCGGAATGCGCTCAAGTTCACACGTTCAAGGGCCGCTAAAGCGCGCTGGTGCTCGCGCTTTCCGGGGCTCTTGAACAGGCCAAGCTGGGCGTAGGTTCCGCTGAGGACGAAGTCGAAAACATTAATGGGAAAACTCAGGTCCAGATCATTGTGCTGCTCAACGTAGGCAATATTCCCGCGTTGTTTGCTGAGCGCCTGTCCGCAGAACGTGGCGGTGCCGCGCTGCGTCTTGATCAGGCCCAGAGCGCCCTTGATCATGGTTGATTTACCGGCACCGTTGGGGCCGATAATCCCGGTGATTCTGCCGTTCGCAAATGTTACTGATAAATCAGTAAAAATTGGCGCGGCGGAGTATCCCACCGAGAGATTACGAATCTCAAGCAAAATGATCCCTCCTTTTAGGTGCGTCTAACTTATGCTCTACTATTAGGCTACTGGGTTTGTACTGGAAAAGCAAGCTTATTTTTAGGAATGCCTAAAACCATCAATGACTAATGATTAGGTAGATCGTTTTTAGCTACGAACGCTTGTTTGCAAGTTGCTTTTGCGCTACACTGTTAGAGCATATTTTCTGGAAAGGATCCTGATTCATGGAAGTTTTCACGCTCACCGCTCAATCCCGCGCCGCCATCTGGGCGCAACTGACTGATGACCAACTCGCAGTTTTGGCCAAATATACGCTCTACGCGAGCAAGTCGCAGCTCTTCAATGACATTTACGCGCGCGGTGCGCGCTGGCGGTTCGTGGGGGTGAACATTGACTACCACTGGGAGCAAAAGCCCCGTGATTTGCGTCAATTTCCGCATTACCACTGTCAGTGCGGGCGCATCGTGAAGAATCAGTATGTGCTTGAAGCAGTCGCCGCGCCGCACCAGCGCATCTATCTGGGCGTCACGCATTTTGTACAGGAGCTGGGAATTCCTGCGGCGGTAGCCAGTGAGGTGCGCAAACGGGTCAACACGATTCAGATGTACATGGATGAGGTGCTGACCTACTACAAGTGGGGGCGCCGCTTTCCGGCAGAACGCTACACACGCGGGCGGGCGCTCGGTGCCTTCAGCGATGACGGGGCGTTTGCGGCCAAGTTGGCGGACTTTGCGCGGGCGAATTTTCCCTTGTTTCACCTAGATCAGCAGCGTTTTGAGCAGCGGCTACTGCGAGTGCAGAACAAAGCGGCTAAGCCAGTCGCCGCGCCCGTGAAACAGACGTCGGCAACGGCGCCGGCAGCAACGGTGGCTACTCCCGCAAAAACCGCATTACCAGGTGACGCGCTGCGGCTAATCGCCCGTTTTTGTGCTTGCAGCGTGTCCGACCTGCGCCGTCACTTGCAGCGGACGCCGGAACGCGACTTGTTTTTGCTCGCGCTAGCGGCGGATTGCGGCATTGATGTGCACAGCAGTCATCCGCAATTGACGGCAGTGTTGGCGCATCTGCGGCAGAAAACACTCAGTGCGGATACTACGCGCATTTTGCACAGTACAGTTCGGCGGACGGCCGCGTGGGTGCGCCGCGAGCAGGCACTGCTCATCCGCTTACTTGAGCACAACTGGGCGGCAGCGGGCACCAGGGCCGGCCGCACCCAGATGCGTAAAATTCTGCTCCAGAACGCGGCGAACCAGCGCCGCAAGCATAATTTGCGGACGACCCAGATTGCGCGTTACCAGGAAGAATTGGCCAAGCGCGTCGCCACCCAGTTCGCCCGCGTCCAGCAAAGCGGTGCAGACACCGACGCTAAATTCAGCTTGGATTGGCAGTACACGCTCCAGCGCCTGCAAGAGCGCACTTTGTACGAAGTGGGGAGCGGCAGACTGGGGTAACTCGCATTGGACTCTCTGGCGGTGAATACGTATAATAGACTATTATTAAGCGCTTACCAAAAGGAGAATTATTCACTATGGATTTAGTTATCGTTCGGCATAGTATTAGTGTTTCCAACAGTGCAGACTTGATTTCTGGACAGAGTAATGACGTGTCACTGTCAGATAAGGGCATCGAGTACGCCCAGAAGGTCCGTCAGGCCTACGATTGGGACCGTTTTGACGCCGTCTACGTGAGCCCAATGCTACGCACTCGGCAGACCGCCGCGATTTTGACCAACCACCGCGCCGATATTCAGCTGGATCCGCGGCTAATGGAAATGGACTTCGGGGATTGGGACGGCACTTCAGCGGACCCAATTCGCGTTGCGCACCCGGATGCTTTTGACTACTCGGGGATGTTTAACGGTAACTACTCCAAGTACGCGCCGAATGCGGAAAGCTACCCAGACCTCATCCGCCGCAGTAACGCTTTCCTCAAGGACATTGAAGCCAAGCACCCCAAGGATTCGGTGCTGGTGGTGGCGCATGGCCTGACAATTCGCGCACTGTTTGCGGCCGCCACATTGTCGGACGTGTACAACTTCACCGCGGTGTACAACGTGGCGTTCAACGAGATGCACCTGGACCACAAGGATAACTTCCGGGCACGAATCATGCACTTTAATGAACGGCTGGTATAAAAGTAGCTAGAAGGCGACGTGAAGACGTCGCCTTTTGTGTATAAATGCACATAATTGATGTACGTCATCATGTACGCTATAATCAGCGTGATGATGAGACATTTCCATTAAGTTCATCGATGTTGTTGTCGAGTAAGCATAGAATTGGAGGGAAATTCATGACAGAAATTACAACCCCTACAAATGCACGCGCAAATTTGTTCAAACTAATTCAAAGTACTAATCGTAATGCGACACCAATCATCATTGCGGGAGCGGATGATTCAAAGAGTGCGGTACTGATGAGCAAACGCGATTACGACGCGCAACAAGAAACCATGGCATTGTTGCTGAATGGGCAGATTCAAGACGCGCTTAACCGTGAAGGCGAAGAAGCGGTTGATTTAGACGAAATGATTCGGGAATTAGACAATGAGTGAGTGGACAGTTCGCATTCAACCCAGTGCGAAAACAGGGCTGCGAAAACTTTTGAAAAGTCCGCTGCGTAGTAAGTTCTTTGAGATCAAAGCAGTTCTTGAATCTGATTCGTATGATCCAAGTCAAAAATTTGAGAAATTAACACCGCCTGCCGCAGGTTTCTACTCAAGACGGCTGAACGTGCAACACCGCGTCGTGTACAAGATTAATCCTGAAGAAAAACTAGTAGTGATTTATTCTTGCTGGGGACACTATGATGGCCGGTTACTATTTACTGGAAAAACAAAGACAGAAAGAAATTAGTGACACACAAAGGGCGGGCCTCCATGGAGGCTCGCCCTTTGTGTGTCACTAATGCTTAATTTATTCAGCCGTCACGCCTGCCCAGTATTCAGCAGCAAGCCGCTGGCCCTGGTCAATTTTGGCCCACTGCTCAGCAGCGGTGAGTTCATTACCGCCGTCGCAGGAGGCAAAACCGCATTGGTGGGACAGGTAGAGCCGGTCCTTGCCCAAAATCGCGCTGGCTTTATCGAGCAGGCGCAGGGCGCGGGCTTCGTCATCAAGCGTCTTAGTCTTGCTGGAGAGCACCCCGAGCACGACCTCAACGTTTGGCCGGTCCTGCAGCGCCTGAAGGGCGGTGATGTCGCCGGCACGGTCGTCGTCCCATTCAAGGAAGAAGCGGTCGTAGTGCTGGTCGTGCAGGAACTTTTGCGCGATGGCGGCGTAGGAACCACCGGCTGCGTGGCGGCTGGCGTAGTTGCCGCGGCAGTTGTGGGTCCAGACCTTTAGGCCGAGCTCGTGACCGTAATCGGCAACCGCGTTGTTGACGGCGACGAACTCGTCGGCGAGGTCTTCGATGCCGCCGTTACCTTCAGCGAAGAAGCTCTTGTCGTTGTCATCCGCAAACAGTTCCCAGAGGCAATCGTCAAACTGGATGATTTCACCGCCAGCGGCCTTGTAGTCGCTTAGGAATTCCTTGTAGGCGTTGATGAGGCCGGCCTTGAGATTTTCAGCGGTCTTGTACACCTGGTCTTCGCCGTAGAGGTGGTTGAAAACGGACAGTTCGGTGAAGGCGTGGGCCGCACCCCAGACCGTGGTCTTGACTGCCGTGTCGCCAGCTTCGGCTTTGAGCTGCTTGAAGATGTCGATGAAGTGGTGGTTCTTGCCGGACAGTGGGGCGGTGATGCGGATGCCGATGTCCTTGCGCGTTTCGAAGTTACCGCCGTCGTGATCTTCAAAAGTGTAACCGTGGTCCGCAATGTAGCGCTCGATGCCGGTGAAGCCCCAGAGGAAGTCCAGGTGCCACATTGACTTGCTGTATTCGCCATCGGTCAGGACATCGATGCCGTGCGCCTTCTCTTCAGCAATGACCTGCTTAATGTCTGCCGCCTCAGTTTCCTGGTAGCCAGGAAAGGCGTCGTAGAAGGGGTACTGAATGTCGTCGCGATGTTCAATCTGGTCCTTGTAGCTGAGCAAGTTAGCTGGGCGCAATAGTGAGCCCACAATCTGAAAACGTGAATTGGTCATAAGTTGGTTCCTCCGTGTCGTTTGTTGTTGAGATTATTCTAAGCGAATTCTGACAAAATAGATAATTCTTGATTACTAGATGCTATAATAGGTAGCGACTATAACACGGAGGACGTGCAAAATGCGGATTCAACAACTGGAGTACCTTGAAAAAATTGCCGAGACTGGCTCCATCAACGAAGCGGCCAAGCAACTGTTTATCAGTCAACCGTCGCTGTCGCAGGCGATGAAGGAGCTGGAAAAGGAGTACGGCGTGCAGCTGTTCTACCGTAGTCGGGGCGGTATTACGCTGACTGATGCGGGGCGGGAGTTCATCAACTACTCGCGCGGGGTGCTTGACCAGGTGAACTTGCTCAACGAGCATTTTGGCCAGGGCACTGTTCGTAAGCGCGTGTTCAGTGTGTCGGCGCAACATTACGCCTTCGTGGTGCACGCCTTCGTTGAACTCGTGAAGGAAATCGGCGGCGACGAGTACCAGTTCACGCTGCGCGAAACGCAGACCCAGAACGTACTCGATGACATCCAGTCGCTCAAAAGCGAGCTCGGCGTCATCTACTTGAATAAGTTCAACCGTACGGTGATGTTGCGGCTGATTGCGGAAAAGGATCTCGAGTTCGTGCCGCTGTTCCAAGCCCAGCCGCACGTTTTTGTGGGCCGTGATAACCCGCTGACCAAGAAAAAGCGCATCACCCTTGATGATCTGACGGATTATCCCTACCTGTCATACGAGCAGGGGGATACGAACTCCTTCTATTTCTCTGAGGAAATCCTCAGTACCCTGCACCACAAGAAGCACATCCAGATTAGCGATCGTGCGACCATCTTCAACCTGATGGTCGGGCTGGATGGCTACACGATTAGTTCGGGGATTATTAGTAGTGAGCTGAACGACGAGAAGATTGTCGCCATTCCGCTGGACGTTGATGATTCGATGACGCTGGGCTACTTGCGCCACAAGAAGATGGAGCTGAGCGACACGGCGGAGCGGTACTTGGATATGTTGAAGGAGCATATTCGCGGGTATGGGTTTGAAATTGAGGAATAAAAATAGAACGTCCCAGGTGGTCAGCACAATAATGCCGCTATCTGGGGCGTTCTGTTAGTTTCGTCTAATGTAGCGGATACCGACTAACCGCCGTCATCACTGCCGGTGCGTCTTCACTACTCAAAATGTGCACCTGCCCGCCATCCGTGAGCACCTGACTGGCAATGGCATTCACCAAATTTTGTCGCCGCGCTGCTGGCGAACTGGTGTCGATAACCCCATCGTGCAAACGCCCGGGGATGTTTGCATTCTCTGCAATCACGAGCTGTTCAATCCCGCCTGGCAGCAAGTCCGCAATTGCGCCCAGTTCGCTGGTGGCACGACTACTACTGCGTGCCGCGTCTAAGTTGGCGAGCGCCTGCTGGTCATTGCGCAAATCAACACGCTGGCAGAGTTCAACAGCGGCTGTGCGCAGGTCGCCGCGACTGAGGCCACTGGGACTGAGGACAATCTGGTCATCGTCCAGCATCGGGTTGCGACTGAGCTGCCGGAAGGTGCCCAGCGTCGGGGCCAATCCCATGAGCACCAGTGGGCGGCCGCCGGGGTTGGAATAGTGGGTGGCAATGTAACTGTCGACCGCTTGGAAGAAGCGCTGGGTGTCGATGGCATCTTCGGCTGCCTTATCGCTGTGGCCGTGGTAACTCACCTTGCCGGGACCTTGGCTCACGGAATTCAGACTGCCGCCGCGAATTTCACTACCCAGTGTTTCTTTGAGCGTGCGCGGGGCGTCGGCCGGCAGGTGCACCGTGCTGAGCTCGTGCCGGTCGTAGCGGTAGAGGCCAATCTGATCTTGCTGCAGCGTCAGCAAGTCGAAACTGTGCTGTTGCTGACGGTCCAGCAGCAGGGGCAAGATGTTGGCCTGCTCGCCGACTGACACGCTGGCGGGCACGGTCAGCTCGAGTGCAAATACCTGCAGCTGCTGCCCATCGCTCACCAGGCACACGCTTGCCGCCGGTTCAGCGGTGATGCGCCGTGACGGGGAAAAAGCGTCGGCGAATTGCGCTGCGTAAGCGGTCCAGTCTTGGTCTGGCCAGTCGCTGGCAAAAGTCTGCGCGGCTTCTTTGAGCAGACCCTTGAACTTGAGCTGCATTTTGCTCAGGTCGTGCGTGGTGCTCAGTGGCAAGTAGAGGGTCACGACCGGATTCGTGGTGGCGGTCGTAGGCATTGCGGTCAGTTCAGTCATTGTCATCATGGGATTAATCTCCTTTCTTACCTTATTAACAAGCATATCAGCTTGAACATATCTAATTCAAACGATTCATTAAAAATAATGTATGCGTTTTATTTAAGATGATCAAAAACACCCCAGCCATGCAAATGACTGGGGTGTTGATACGATTTCGGTTCAAGATAAAGTAGGCACAACGTCGCGCTCATAGACCCGCCCCGCCGCACAGACGCGGTTTCGCCCGGCTTGTTTGGCGAGGTAAAGGTTCTGGTCGGCCACCGCATACACACCAAACAGCTTCTTGCGCACGTCTCCGGCGGCGGCACAGCCAATTGAGGCGGTCAGACGCAGGTCGGGACTGATGCTGGGGATGCGCACGGCATCCAGGCGTTGCAGGAGGGCCTCACCGAGCCGGTGCATCTCTTCGGGCGTCATTTCGTCGTCGAACAATAGGCCGAATTCTTCGCCGCCGAGCCGGTAGGCATTGCTGACACCGGGCATGTTGTGGGCAAAATTTTGCAAAACACGCGCGACGGCCTGCAGCACAGTGTTGCCGGCTGGGTGGCCGTAAGTATCGTTAATTTGCTTAAAATGATCGAGGTCGATTTCGAGGAAGGTGTAGCGCGCGCCTGACTGGTGGAGTTGCTCGTAGCGGCGCACCGCGTCCGCGCTGAATTCGGCGTAATTGGCTAAACCGGTGAGTTCGTCATGGGTGGCGCCGTGCTTGGCAGCCGCGTAATGCCGATCCATCACGGTCATCAGGTTGCTGTATTCACCGGTCGCAACGCCGATGGTGAGTAGCGCCCCGATTTGGCGAACCCAGAACCAGAGGTCTAATTGCCGGGGCGCCATGCTGTAGACTACCACAATCCCAATGGTGCAAAAAAGCAGCATGCCCAGGTAGTACGGCGCTCGTGCCGACAGGAAGTAGCGCCGGTGCGTGACAAAATACAGCAGCAGACCGACAAAAAGGAAGTACCCAATGACGCCGATGGGACTGCTAGTAATGCGATACCCGAAATAATAGTAGGCCATGATCAGTGCCCACACACCGGCCTGGATGAGGTTACCCGCATAGAGCGCCATTACGTACACCGCAATTAGAATCATGTTCAGAAAGGTCCAGTGAGCGCCGTAGCCAGTCATCTGCGGATCCAGTTGAAAGTGAAAGCGAAAAGCCAGAAACAAGAACAGCACGTAAGCAACGCCGGTGACTTGAATGAGCAGCTCCTTGTGGCGCACCAAAAAAGGGCTCGAGGTACGGTCGTTAATTTGGTATAAGACCGAGGTCGCGCCGAAGCTGATGATGATGTTCATAACGAGCGCAAGCAGGAATGACTGAAGAATCATCAAGTTTGACATATGCAGTTCCCCCTAAAACTGATTCTAGCGCTTTTGGGCGGGGATAGCGACAGCTGCTGCCGCATGTTTTGTGGCGTTAAAAAAAGTGCAAGCTCAGAGTTGAGCTTGCACCTTAATTTTGTACATATTTACCTTACCAGTTGCATATCGTTGTTGTAGAACTGCGGGTACGCCAGGTAGCAGGCAATGACGCTCCCAATACTGGTAGCAGCGAGCAGCATGAAGGTGACCATGATCTGGTACATGATGGCCTTGGACGGGTTAACGCCGGCAAAAATCAGTCCGGACATCATCCCTGGCAGGCTCACAATCCCCATCGTTTTGGCTGAATCAATCGTTGGGGCCATTCCCGTGCGGATTGCCGCACGCACGATGTGGGCGGAGGCTTGCTTCAGCGAGGCACCGAGGGCGAGACGTTCGAGGACGCCCTGGCGTTGGTCGTGGAAGCCGGCGTTCATGTTGCGGTAGGCTAGGCCAATGGCAACCATGACGTTCGAGGCGATCATCCCCGAAATCGGTACGATCTGGCTCGGCGTGAACTTCACCGCGCGGGCGAGAACCAGCAGCAGGATGGTCACCAGGGTGCCGACCGAAATCGCCAGTAAGCTAATGGCGTAAGCGTGCGGGATACCCGCCGCGCGCTTGTAGGCGTTGTAGGCGGCATTCAGGATGATGATGGCGACCATGAGGCCGGTGAGCCACACACGGTCGACCTTGATGATGTAGGTGAGCACGTAGCCGACCACGGTTAACTGGATGACAGCGCGGATGACCCCGACAATCATGTCGCGTTCGAGCCCAATTTTTTCATGCAGGTTGATGCCCAGCGCGATGACCACCAGGATCACCGCGAAGGCGAGCGCGGTCGGACTAACAATGAGGTTATTCATGATTGGCCACCAACTTTCCTTCTTTAATGGTGAGCAGCTTGCTAGCGGCGGCGATTTCCGTCTCGTCGTGGGTGACGGCCAGAATGGTCATGCCCGCCTGGTGGTGGCGCTCAATCAGGGCGTGCACCGTGGCCTTCGTTTCGGCATCCAGTCCGGTTGTGACCTCATCCAACAGCAGAACCTGGGGGAGGAAAAGCAAGTTCCGAATCAAGGCCACCCGCTGTTTTTCACCACCGGATAGGGCCGTGATTTTGGCAGTCAGCATCGCATCAGGCAGTTCCACCGAATTGAGCGCGGCTAGTGCTCGCTGCTCATCGAAAGCTTGCCCGCGCAGCTCGAAGGGGAAGGCGAGGTTATCGCGCACGGTTTCGCCAAACAAACTCGGTTGCTGGAAGCAGTAGGATACTGCTTGCCGGTATTCGGGCTTGGGCAGCGTGTTTTGCGGCTGGCCATCGTACAGGATTGTCCCAGACGTTGGTGTCAGCATGGTTGCCAGTAGCCGAAGTAGCGTGCTTTTACCTGAACCAGACGGGCCAGAAATTGTAATGTATTCGCCCGCCGTGACGGTCAGGTTAATGTCCGTGAGAATAGGCTTGCCGTCCGCCGTAAAGCCGACGTTTGTGAGCTCAAAAATGTTCGCCATGTGTTATCTCCTCCTCTATGCCATAGTGTAGCTGAGTCTTGACCGGAAAGCCATCCTTGCGGGTAAAAGTGGCGTGCTGATCTTGTCCGGTCCGCGGTTCGCGGGGGAAATACAAAATTCTTGCGATTTTGCGTTGACATCGCGGCGAATTCTCGGTATGATATTTCTTGTGCTTGAGGCACAACATACCAGTGATGCGGGTGTGGCGGAACTGGTAGACGCGCAAGATTAAGGATCTTGTGGCCAATTACGGCCGTGAAGGTTCAAGTCCTTTCACCCGCACTAACGAGACAGGCTGAGAAGCCTGTCTTTTTTTGTGTTCTGGCGGTCATTCAGCGATCGACTTGTTTCAGCACTGCAAATTGTCGTACCATCAGGTGCTCTTACTACATAACTGAAAACGTTATATCTTTGACAATGAAAATTTTCACTGTTAAACTCGAAGAGGATTGTTCGGGTTTAGCTTAGTAAGCAAGGCTTGGACGCGCGCCGCCATGTGCGGCGAAGAAACGAATATCGCAATAACAAAGGAAGTATTCCCCGTGGAATTACGTTTTAGAATGAAGAATGGCAAATTGCACTTGGATAGCACCACCGTGCAGCTGAACACCCGTGACGTGAAGAAGGAACAAGAATCTCGTCGCGGCCTGCTGATTCAGTACCGCCTGGATGTGACCAAGCGTAAGTAGGTGTACAGGCAGTATCCGCTAATGGTATATTGCTGACAACAACTTACGACGGAGGTTTCTGATGATTAACGCGCAACTCAGTTGGATCAACCACAAGAACGCGATTATCTTTATTTTCGCGGCTCAGGGGCGTAGTGCGCTCAAAAATGATGATTAACTGAGAATTGTGCGCGGCAACAGAAGCTAAACCGAAAGGGATGGCGCTTGCCATCCCTTTTTGTGTGCGCACGGAAAGTCAAAATTATGCGTAAAAATCATAACATTGGGTTGGCCTACTTATACAGTGCCACCGCTTATTTCGGCATCACCAGTCTCTGGGTCGTGTACCTCGGCCAGCGCGGTTTGCCGCTGGTCCTCATCGGATTGTGTGAAAGTATCTTCCACGTCGCCAGTTTCTGTTTTGAAGTCCCTAGCGGGGTGCTCGCCGACCGCTTCGGCTACAAACGGGTGCTGATTGCCAGTCGGCTGGCCGCTGCCTTCAGCAGTGTACTGATGCTGCTGGGCAACTCCTTCTGGTGGTTTGCCGCCAGCTTCATTATTAGTGCCTTCAGCTACAACCTGCAGTCGGGGACGCTGGAAGCCTTCGTGTACGAATCGCTGCCACTGGCGACGCGCGAAGCCAGTTATGCACAAGCGACCGCTCGCGTCGCCAGTATCACCGAAATCACGAGCACTTTGGGCGTTGTGCTGGCCGGCGCGATGGTCCACTGGCATTTTGCCTGGACTTACTGGATTAGCGTTGGCCTTGCGCTACTGATGGGCTTCGCTTTGCTAGCAGCGGTTGACGTTGGCAAGCGGCCGCGCGAACAGCGGCAGACCGTTCGCGCCATCATCACAACTAGTCTGCAAGTGCTGCGGGCCACGCCACTGCTGGGCAAGCTAATGTTGGTCGACGCGGCGATGAGCGCGATTGCGACTGCCTACTATTATTACTTCCAGCACGTCATGACCGCGCGCCACTTCAGCGGGGCACTGGTGTCCGGGCTCATGCTGACGGGGGCGGTGGTCAACGTCGTCGCCGTGCAGCTGACGCCATTCCTGCAGCGGCGCTTTAGCAAAAGTCAGTTGGTGCGCGGTATCTGTTTTGTGATGACCGCCTGTTTGCTGCTGAGTTATGCGCACTGGTTGCCGGGGATGCTGGCAATGTACCTGCTGATCGCGGGGATCACCGCCTTGCTTTACCCACTGTTTAACATCTACTACAACGCACTGGTGCCCAGCGGCCAGCGGGCCACGCTCCTCAGCGTTGCCAGTTTACTGTTCTCGCTCATTATGATTGCACTGTTCCCACTGATGGGCTGGATCATCACCGCCATTGGCTTCAATCTGGCCTTTGCGGGACTGGGCGTGGTGCTACTTGCGGGCATCGTCCCGACACTGCGCCGTTTGGATATCCGCGAGTAATTTTGAATGGCCAGGACACGCAAAATAACGCGGTCTTCGCGTCCACTCAGCAATTCACTAAGAAACGCTCATCAACTTTTCTGCAAATAGCCGCATTAGGTAGGCAACTGTTTACAGACTGCGGACACTTGAGTATACTTTTAACATTACTTTGATAAAGGAGCTACGCATGGCAAGCACAGAACCGCAGTTGGCACGCAATCTGAAGAGTAGGCATATCCAGCTCATGGCAATCGGGGGCACCATTGGGACCGGTTTGTTCCTGGGCGCGGGTGAATCCATCCATAAAGCGGGACCGGCGATCATTTTTGCCTACCTAATCACCGGAATCGTGTGCTTCCTGATTATGCGCGCGCTGGGTGAGCTCCTGATTTCGGATCTGAATCAGCGCTCGTTCGTTGATAGTATCGGCAAGTACCTCGGCAAGAACTGGGCGGTGGTCACCGGGTGGACTTATTGGGTCTGTTGGCTGAGCTTAGCGATGGCGGAGGTGACCGCCATCGGGGTCTATGTCCGCAACTGGTGGCCCGCATTGCCGCAGTGGTTGCCGGGTCTGGTGGTGCTGGTCGTCTTACTGCTGATGAACCTCATCTCGGTCGGCCTGTTCGGGGAGGCGGAGTTCTGGTTTGCGCTGATTAAGGTGGTCGCGATTATTGCGCTGATTGCCGTCGGGATTGTGCTGCTGGTCATGCACCGCGCAACACCGTACGGTCACGTGAGCGTGGCGAACCTCTGGCAATTCGGCGGACTGTTTCCAAAAGGTGCGGGCGGCTTTCTGCTGTCCTTCCAGATGGTCGTCTTTGCCTTCACTGGTATCGAGATGGTGGGGATGACTGCCGGCGAGACCGACGATCCCGCCAAGTCGATTCCGGACGCGATTAACAAGTTGCCCGTTCGCGTGATTTTGTTCTACATTGGCGCGCTGCTGGTCATCATGTGCATTAACCCTTGGTACGTGGTCAGCCCCAGCAACAGTCCCTTCGTGCAGGTGTTCCAGCAAGTCGGCCTGCCCGGCGCCAGCGATGTGATCAACTTCGTGGTGCTGACGGCGGCGGCGTCCGCCTGCAACTCCGGTCTGTTCAGCACCGGCCGGATGCTCTTCTCGCAGACGATTACGAGTAAGAACAAGACGCTGCATGGCTTGTCTAAATTGTCGCGGACACAGGTGCCGGCGCGCGCCATCATGGTGTCGGCAGCGGTCATCGCGATTGCGGTACTCCTGAACATGTTCCTGCCGTCGTCAGTGTTCGCACTGGTTTCCAGTGTGGCGACCATCAGTTTTCTCTTCGTGTGGGTGATGATCATTCTGGCGCATCTGCGCTACCGCAAGCTGAACCCCAAGGGGAGTGCCTTCCGCGCGCCATTCTTCCCACTTGCGGACTACCTGGTATTGGCCTTCCTGGCCATGGTGGTGGTCATCATGATGTTCAGCCAATCTACTGCCATTGCGACAATCACCGCGGTGATTTGGATTGCACTGGTGTATGGATTGCAGCGCTGGCACAGCCGGCATGAAGTGCAACATGAACAGTGAGAAGTAAAAAGCTCTCGTCATGATTGTGACGAGAGCTTTTTTGTCCACAAATTATGGTGCATCAGGCTGCTGATGGTAGTATTATGGTAGTGAATTCAAGGAGGAATGAGCCATGACCGCAGACACAAAGAAACGTGTGCAAATAAAAATTGATCGCCAACTAAGCGATGACGCAAACGAATTGTTTGACCGCTTGGGCCTCACGCCGACTACGGTAATTACCGCTTTGTACAAACGGGCTGTCGCTGAAGGTGAAATTCCATTCCGGTTGGGTCTGACTGAGCGTGAAAAAAATGAAATGAGTTTGGCTAAAACGGTTTACGAATCGGATGCGCCCACACTCACAGATCCTGAAGAAATTCGTAAGTACTTAGATGAGGAATAGTGATGATTAAGCCGCAGAATGGCAGTATTTATTTAGCTTTCGTCAAATTCAAGGATCAAAACCAAGGCAAAGCACGCCCAGTGTTGATATTCAAGATGAGCGGGCGACCGTCAATTGCGCTGAAATTGACTTCCAAATTTGCTAACAAACCAGATTACTTGAAGCGGGTATTTTACCGAATTACCGATTGGCGAGCGGCGGGTCTTGATCAACCTACTTGGGTGGATACTGCCTTCAAAATTGATACGCGAGCGCTCACTGTGACTAAACTAGTCGGGAAACTGACAAACGTGGACATTAAGGGCTTGAAGCATTTTTATCAGACCTTAAAATCAGATGATGGGTATGTTCATGTTCATAAACCAAAGTAAAACAAAAAGAACGAAGAAACTCGTTCTTTTTTTGTTTGCTTATTGAGTAATGTGTAGTGAGTGCGACTATTCCATCGAAGCCATTTTCGTCAACATTTTGCCCAATTTCAGAGTCGTGTTGCGATTACGAATGGAGACGAGCGGATAGTAGGGTTCTGGCAACATCTTGGCGTACAGCGCGCGGGAGTAGTTGACCTTCTGCGGCGAACTCCAGAAGATGACGTCGGGAGCGAAGGCGATGCGGTCGTAAGCGGTGGCCTTGCTGCGGATGAGCTCATCGAACGCGTCTTCGTAACCGGGCAACTTGAAGAGAGCGTTGTGGCGGAAGTTCGCGTCTTGTCCCCACCAGTCGGGGACAGCGGCCAAGCTTGCGGCCACTTCTGGCGCGCTCAGCACAACGCTCGCAATCGGGAAGTCGTAGTTCGCAGCTAGAATCTGAGTTGCAAAAGCGGCGGGATCCGCGCCCTCATAGCTGAACAAAAGGTTGCCGCTGTTGATATAGCTGCGTACGTTGGCCGCACCAGCGGCAGTGAACTGTGCGCGCAGGTCAGCCATGACAACGCGGTGACTGCCGCCAACGTTGACACCGCGCAGGAGTAGTAAGTAGTCCATGAATAGCCTCCGAGTAGTTTAGTGGAAACAGTATACCGCTTGTGTAGACATTGTGCTATCCTGCATACTCCAGTAGAGATTGCGCACACTGATGGAGTTTGCACTGAGGGAATGGGGCGGATTGGCGGCGCGAGCGGGGACGAAGTGGCGAAAACATTAGCATTTGGAGACTCGGCGTGGTTTTTCGCCGAGGCTGCACATGCTGATGTCGGGAGCGCAGAATTGACGCTGGTCTTGCGGCAATTCTGCCAGCGGAAGACGGCAGGGCCAGTCGACCTCGCGCTTTAGCGCGTAGTGAGACGGACACCGTAGGACCGGCTGAAGCGGTCCCCGCCACGCAGTCCCCAGCGAGCAGAGCCAATCCGCCCCATTCCCGGAGTAGAGCCGATGACCACAAAAGAATTGTGATTGGATAGTGGCTTCCGATATATAGAGTGCTTCGACGCCGGCCGACTCCTGACCAATCTGAGTTACGGTGAGGAGTCGGCCACCTACGCTTCGCTTCGGATGTAGGAGAGTACGTGCAAAAGCACTACTCTCCCAGCATTGAAACGTGGACCGCAATGCAGCTTCCTCCGCCTAACCCAAAAAGGTCTTAACTCCCAATTGCGGGGAGTTAAGACCTTTTTACGTTAGTGCTCAGAAGCTAACCGCATTGCGGCCCACTCTAATCTTGCTTAGCCTTTGGCCGCCAGATCCCAAGAATCAGACCAGCGACGATGGCGCCGACGAGCAGGGAAACGAGGAAGCCGACCTTTTGGTTGGTCAGGGCCAGCGCCACAATTCCACCGTGGGGAGCAGGGACGTTAACCTTGAACAGCTGGGTCAAACCACCAGCGATTGCACTCCCGATAACGGAACTCCCGATAACGTGCACGGGGTCGGTTGCGGCAAATGGAATCGCACCTTCAGTGATGAAGGTCAAACCAAGAACGTAGTTAGAAAGTCCGGACTGCCGTTCCTGCGCGGTGAATTTTGCAGGGAAGAAGGTGGAGGCGATGGCGATTGCCAGTGGTGGAATCATCCCACCAACCATGACAGCGGCCATCCAGCGACCATCGGTGTAACCAGATGCGGAGTAAATCCCAATAGCGAAGGTGTAAGCCGCCTTGTTGAAAGGACCACCCATGTCGATACTCATCATCGCGGCGAGGATAATCCCAACCAGGATGGCGTTACCAGTACCCATGCTTTCCAGGAAGTGGATCAGGGCACCATTGATTGCGGCGAAAATTGGGTTGACGGCGAAGAACATGATGAGCCCGATAATGGCGAGGCCGACAACTGGGTAGAGCAGAATCGTCTTCAGACCGTCGAGTGACTTCGGTAGACCCTTGAAGGCCTTCTTCAGGTAAACGACCATCCACCCGGCGATGAACCCGGCAACCAGACCACCAAGGAATCCGGACGGGTTGCTTGCCTTAACCACGGAAGCTTGGGCGAGGGTGGCCATGTAACCACCGACAAACCCAGGCATCAGTGCAGGACGATCACCAATACTCATCGCGATGTAAGCGGCGAGGACTGGTACCAGGAAGCTGAAGGCGTAGTTCCCGAGGCCGTTGGTGAAGGTGAAGAGCATGGACTTGGGACCCGCATACTGTTCGAAGATGAAGGAGAGGGCCATGATAATCCCACCACCGACAACGAATGGCAGCATGTTGGACACACCGTTCATCAAGTCCTTGTAGATGCGGTTCCAGAGCGTGCCGGTTGACTCTTCTTCAGCGGCATCACTGCTTGCGCCGGTGCCGGCGTAAATGCCGCCCTTTTCATCCAGGGTGTCCTGAATGAGTTCTTGTGGCTTCTTAATTCCGTCGATAACGGGGTGGTTAATCAGGTGCTTGCCAGAGAAACGGTTCATTTCAACCTTCTTGTCGGCGGCAATGATGACTCCGACGGCGCGGTTGATGTCGTTTGCGGTCAGCTGGTGCTTGACCCCTTCAGAACCGTTGGTTTCAACCTTAATGTCGACGCCCATCTTCTCGGCAGTTTCCTTCAGGGCAGCTTCGGCCATGTAGGTGTGCGCAATCCCAGTTGGGCAGGCGGTAACAGCGACGATGTAAGGCTTGGTGTCAGTCTGCTGTGCAGTGGCTGCTTGCGTTGCTGCGGCTTCAGCGGCCTTTTCCTTGGCTTCGTCAGCGGCATCCTTTTCGTCTTTAGCTTTCTGGGCGGCGGCGAAGAGGCGCTGCACATCATCAGGTGTTTCGGCCTGGTTGAGCTGGGCCACCAGGTCAGGGTTGATGAGCAGGGAAGACAGGGCGGAGAGGGCGGCCAAGTGCGTGTTGTCCGCACCCTCAGGCGCTGCAATCATGAAGAACAAGTGGGCGGGCTGGCCGTCCAGGGAGTCGTAGTCCACGCCGGCGTTGCTCTTGGCGAAGAGGACGGCGGCGGTGGTGACCGCTTTGTCCTTGGCGTGCGGCATCGCAATGCCATCACCAATCCCGGTGGTGGATTCCGCTTCCCGCTTCAAAATGTCCTGCTTGTAGAGGGCGGCGTCAGTGATGATGCCGCTGGCTGCGTACTTGGCGACCATTTCGTCAATGACCCCGGCCTTATCGGTGGCCTGCAGGTCCATGATCATGATGTCTTTCCGCAAAAGTTCACGAATGTCCATGTTGTTCCTCCCTAAATCTCTTCAATGGTAATGGTGGCTTCAACTTCGGCAATTTTGGCGGCGGTGGCCAGGTCGGTGGAGAAGGCCGTGGCGCTCCCGCAGGCGATGGCTTTCTTGAAGCTGGCCAGTTCGTCCTGAGTCTGGGCAAAAGTCCCGGTGAACCCGGCGAGCATCGAATCCCCCGCACCAACGGAGTTCTTCACGTTCCCCTTTGGGACCGTGCCGTGCCAAGCCTTGTCCTTGGTCACGAGCAAGGCGCCCGCGCCGGCCATGGAGATGAGCACGTGCTTAGCACCAAGGTCCAAGAGTTTGCGACCCGCCGCAGCGGTTGCTTGGAAACTGTCATACTCCGCGTCGCCGAACAATTCAGCCAGTTCGTGGTGATTAGGTTTGACAACCAGCGGCTTGAGCGGCAGGGTGTCGAGCAATGCCTGGCCAGTGGTGTCGATAACGAACTCAGCACCGCGCTCGTGGATGAGCGGAATCAAGTCGCGGTAGAAGCTTTCTGGCAAACCGGCTGGAATACTGCCGGCCATGACGACCACGTCACCGGCCTGAAGCTTGCTGAATTTTGCCCGGAAAGCGGCGATTTCGGCATCCGCAATCTGGGGGCCAGGGGCGTTCAGTTCGGTTTCATCTTCCGCCTTGAGCTTGACGTTGATGCGCGTGTCACCCGCAATCGGGGTGAAGTCGCAGCCGAGACCGAGTTTTTCGAGGCTCTGGTTGATGAAGTTGCCGGTGAAGCCGCCGGTGAAGCCCCACGCGGTGGTGGGGATGCTCAGTTCCTTGAGGATGCGGGACACGTTGATGCCTTTACCCCCGGGGAGCTTGATGGCGCTATCGAGGCGATTAACCAATCCCAGTTCGAGCTTGGGCAGGCCAATCACGTAATCAATTGCTGGATTAATGGTGACTGAGTAAATCAAAATTGTGCCTCCTTGATGTTACTGAGCTTCGTGAAGGAATCATCGAGCTCCCGTCTGTCATCGGTGATGATCAGTGCGTCCTGAATCGGCAGAACTTGGGCAAAAGAGACCGCGCCGAACTTGCTAGAGTCGGCGAGCACAACTGCCTGGGCACTCTGGCCGGCAGCGACACGCTTGGTCGCGGCTTCCTCGGGATCAGGTGTCGTGCAGCCGTATTCGGCATGCACCCCGTTGGTGCCGAGAAAGGCGATGTTGAAGCGGTACTGGCCCAGTGACCGGACCGCTTCGGCACCGATAACCGCCTTGGTTAGCGGCTTAACGCTGCCACCCAGCAGAATTGTTTTGATGCCGTAGTCAGCAAGCATCGACGCGTTGTCAACCCCAGTGGTCACGACCGTGATGTCCTTGCCGCGCAGCAGCGGAATCATCGCGCCGGTGCTGGTGCCGGCATCCAGAAAGATGAGGGCGCCGTTGTTCACCATGTCGGCGGCCGCACGGGCAATCGCCATCTTGGCGGCGGTGTGCACCGTGGCCTTTTCCTGGACGCCGGCTTCGGCGGTCAGGCTGGCGGTCTTCTCGGCACCACCGTGGACCCGCCGGAGCAAGCCTTCCTTTTCCAATTCCCCGAGGTCGCGGCGGATGGTCGACTCGGATGCGTCGAGCATATCCGTCAGCTTACGGAGTTGGACCACGCTCTTTTTGTCGAGCTCGGTCAAAATCTTTCGCTTTCGTTCTTCTGTAAGCACTTTCTATCACCTCACAAGGGCTATTATACAGGATAACCGCTTACAAGCAAGCAAAAACGGTCAAAAAGTTGCAATTATTTTCGATAAACGTCAAAAAGACGTCAGGACCGGTCATTTTGTGGCGTGTTGGCGGGGAAAAGGCCGGGCTGGAACAGAGGGACTCCGCGACTGGCTACTCCGCGGCGGGGACCGTTCGTGCCCTTCGGTCACTCACTGGCGATTTTGCCGCCCAAACCGCGGCAAAATGCGCGCTCCCGAGCAAATTAGCGGTGCACACCTGACAAAACCCGTCAGGCATGCACTGCTCATTTGCTTTGCGCCGCTTCGTCGCCAGTCGCTCCGTCCCTCTGTTCCAGCCCCGCCGTGCACTCACGTCATGGGGCTTGTGACCATTGCCTGCGCTATCCGGTGAGTGCTTACCAGCCTTTCGTGCTTGCTTCACTTCATTAACAGGTCTAAAGTAACAAGCAAAGTAATCCAAAGGAGCAACACTATGGCACTCGAATTCCGCAACGCGCAGGTCGCCGATTTGCCGACCATCATGACGATTGAAAACGCGGGCTTTACCCCCGACGAAGCCGCAACTGAAGATAGCATGCGCGAACGCATTGCGCGCATTCCGGATACTTTCATCGTCGCGACAGAAGCTGATCAGGTGTGCGGTTATATCGTTGGTCCCGCGATTAATGAACGTTACCTCTATGATGAGTTGTTCGCGCACCTGACAGCTAATGACGCCAACGCTCAGTACCTAAGTGTGCTCAGCTTGGCGGTTGCGCCCGACGCACAGGGGCAGGGCATTGGTGGCCAGTTGCTCGCGGCTTTTGCCGACCGTGCGCGTGCACAGGGCCGCCGCGGAATCACGCTCACTTGCCTGAAACGGCTAGTGCCATTCTACGAAGCACATGGCTATGTGAACGAAGGCGTGGCGGATTCTGCGCATGCCGGCGAGACCTGGTACAACATGGTCAGCGAATTGGGGTAATCGGGATGACGAATGCCGTACTACACTTTATAGAAGAAACAGATTCAAACCGGCAGGCATTTCACGCGCTTCTGCTAGAAGGCGACAGCGATCCAGCAATTCTGGGCACGTACGAAAACACGGGCCGCTTGTTCAGTCTCCGCCGTGCTGCCGATGATGCGCTCTGCGCCGTGGCGTTGTTGATGGCCGGAACGGATGCCGACACCGTTGAACTCAAAAACATTGCCGTTGCACCGAACATGCGTGGATGCGGCGTCGGCAGCACCATGATTCGGCACTTGCAGACCTGGGCGGCACCCCATTATCGCCAAATGCTCGTGGGCACCGGTGACGCCGACGTGCAAAACCAGCTCTTCTACCAAAAAAATGGTTTTCGCTACAGTGGTGTGCGGCGCGATTTCTTTGCCGCTTACCAGCCGCCCATCATCAGCAATGGACTGCCATTGCGGGATATGGTGCTGTTAACTGCCGAATTGCGTTAAAGCAACTGAAGGCTACTCGTAGTGGTACGGGTGGCTATTTTTGTGCAATTTTGCATCATATTTTCAATGGATATAAGTCACAATAAATATTTTCATCAGCAATGACGCTGTTGTGTGGCCTTGAAACGGAAAAATGCGACAGTTGTCACGTTTTGCCGATTGGCGCTTACATAAAAATTGGAATAGGTCTACACTGGTAGTATTACGAATTGGAGGCCCATTTGATGTTAGAGAAGACACTTTACAAGCAGATGTTCGCGAACTCGTTCAACATCCCCATTACCGTGAATTACTGGGATGGCAGCTCCGACACTTACGGAGAGGGCGCCGTCCAGGCCACCATTACTTTCCGCAAATCGATTCCGCTTAAGGAAATCGCCAAGAATGCCTCACTCGCACTCGGCGAAGCGTACATGGCTGGCGACATTGACGTCACCGGGCCAAGCGCACGGCCCCTGCAGACGGTTTTGACCGCTGCTTACGAATCCGCAGATTCATTCATGCGCAATAACAAGTTCATGCACGTGATTCCTAAGCAGTCCCACAGCGAAAAGGCCAGCAAGAAGGACGTTCAGAGTCACTATGACGTTGGGAATAACTTCTACAACCTCTGGCTCGACAAAACGATGACCTACTCCTGTGCCTACTTCGAACACGATGACGACACGCTCGAACAGGCCCAAATTAACAAGGTCCACCACATTCTGAAGAAGCTCAACCCGCAGCCGGGTCGTTCCTTCCTCGATATTGGTTGCGGTTGGGGCACACTGATGCTGACGGCGGCCAAGGAATACGGCCTGCACGTGGTTGGTATTACCTTGTCTGAGGAACAGCTGAAGTTCGTTCAGCACCGCATTGACGAAGAAGGCCTCGGCGATGTCGCTGAAGTCCACCTGGTCGACTACCGGGAACTCAAGCACGAACCTTTTGACTACGTGACCTCCGTCGGCATGTTCGAACATGTTGGTCAGGAAAACCTCGGCCTGTACTTCAAGGACGTTGCCCGCCTGATGAAGGATGACGGGGTTGCCCTCATCCACGGGATTACCCGCCAGCAAGGTGGTGCCACCAACGCATGGCTCACCAAGTACATCTTCCCAGGTGGCTACGTACCAGGCTTAGTTGAAAACACGCAGCACATCGTGGACGCCGGGCTCCAGATCAATGACCTGGAACCACTGCGTCGCCACTACCAGCGCACGACCGAGATGTGGGACGACAACTTCAACGCCGTCCGAGACCAGATTGAAGACATGCAGGGCGTGGAATTCACTCGCATGTGGGACCTGTATCTGCAGGCCTGCGCCTCATCGTTTGAATCTGGCAACATCGATGTCATCCAGTACCTGCTCACCAAGGGTGCTTCGGGTAAGGAACTGCCAATGACGCGCGATTACATGTACGCAGATGCGAAATAAGTGCTAAAAAAGCACCGGTCAAATTTGGCCGGTGTTTTTTTATGACCACCTCGTTTTCCATGAAGACCTTGCGACGTGACACTGTGCATCGTATGATAATATCGTACGATGTGGAGGTGCTAGGCTAGCCGTTATGACCGGTGACGCCCAACAATAACTCGAGTAACTCTGACATATTCTTGTACCTCCTATTTTTAATGTCGGCTCAAGACTTCGCGGAGTGCGATCCGTGTGGGTCTTGAGCCGTTTGTGCCTTAGCACAGTCTCATCTTCACATGACACCCCATAATTGCACCAGCATCTAACTCGATAAGTTTCAAAATATTTTTTGTACATAATCAAAACTACTAATCTGACAGTTGTTTGTTGTTCGCAGGTATTTTTAACCAACTTGGTTTCTTTGTTCAGGAGGAAAAACGTGGAAAAATCATTCGCAATCGGCGCTTTTTTTAAAAAATATCGAGAACAGCGCCGTATTAGCTTGCGGGCTGCTTCCCCAGATAGTCCGTCAACTTTGTCGCGATTTGAGAATGGTCAATCGCGTATTTCAGGTGAACGTCTGCGCGCGGTGATGCAGCGTGAAGGTATTCGCTATTGGGATATGCAGCAACACTCTGATCAGTATTTATCGCCTTTTAAACAGGTCGCGGATTTGCTTTATCTTGAGCGATTTAACATGCAGTCTGAACGCGTGGATGCCGCGGTACGCCAGTATAAAACCCGAACGGTCTCGGCTACCGGACGGTTGCAAGAATTGAATATGGCGGTACTGGACGCCGTAATGAAGGCTAGAAAGACAGGCGTCACGACCGCCTTGGACATTGAGATTCAGCAAGACATACAGCGCGTATTATTCGCCAGCCGAGATTGGATTATTTATGACTACTGTTTATTGCGACTAGCGGCCAACTATATGCCTACTGATGTTCTGAAGCGTTGTTTCAAACGTGCCATCGTTCAGCAGGACATTAGCGGTAGCGAGTATGGTGATTATTATCTGCGGCTGGTTGAACAGGTGAGTTTGGTGCTCTTATGTCGACGTGACGCGGAGGTACAGACGTTGTGTGCACCACAATTGTCAGACGAATTGGTCAATCGTTTTGATGGCGAAGACGGATTTACAATTCACTTTTTGAATATTATGTTTAATGGCGACACTCGCGCGGAGGTAGAAACTCGCTTGAGTGAAATGAGCGGGATGCTGAAGACTCTAGGGTTAGTAGAAATGGACAACTACTTTAGAAGCTACATTGAGTTAATCTACGGATAGAGGAGGCGGGGATGTTGAGTCAGCCACTTAATAAATTGGTTAAGCATTTGCGCCATGATCGCGGTTTAACATTAGAAGAAATTCGCGGGCAATGGACGACTGCAACGATGTCACGCTTTGAACGCGGTGAAATTGATTTAGCCGATGACGTGGCGGCCCAACTTCAAGTTCCATTGGGACTGGATTATGAAGACCTAATTGTGCGACACATTGTTTCTGATGAGGACTTAAATGATTGGCAGTATCTAGCATCGGAGATGTGGTCCGCAGATCACGCGCAGGTGATTCTGAACCAGTTGAACAAACTGGCAGTCCCAGGTGCGAGAAATGGGTTTTTGAAAGTGGCAAGTGCCGTCATTGAGGAATTGCTACGGATTCACTATGTTGGGTCACAGAATATGAAAAAGTCGGTGATTAATGAGCTAGACAAATATTTAGCAAACCTAAGCGAGTTTGGCCGACTTGAGGGAATCCTTTTTAGCGTATGCACTGAATATGTTCCCGCGGAGACAGGATGGCATTGGGTGTCGCGGCAGATTGAAATGGCCAATGTTGCCTCCGCACCGCCGCAGCTAACGCGCCGCTTAATTTCTTTTGGTGCCAATGTTGCGGAACGTGCGGCGATTGAGCAGAATTTCAAGCTGATGCGCGGTATCTTGGATGTTCTATGGAAACTGGACGCATTGATACCGGAAAATGCGTTTCAACGTTATAATTTACAACTGTTGGAAGCTTTATTTGCTGACCTAACTACCAAATCTGCAACAACACACCGTCGTTTAATTGAAGTGACGCGGACTGGACGCATCATTTTTTCTGCTAAAAGTCATGAGAGTATGGTGCGGGCTACCATTAAACAGGGATGGGCGAGTGCAGCAGATTTCAATGCCATGATGTAACGATGTGGGTCATGATTAGATGACGAACTTGAACTGTCGCCACTTAGAAAAGCACGACGTTTTTGAAAACGTCGTGCCTTTTTTAGCCAGATTTGCGAGTTTCTAAGGATACTTATTAAGATTATTACTTTATCCTTTCGGATTTCCAACGTAAACAAATTTAAATTTCCGCAGATGAAATTGAATAGATTAAATTACGATTGTTATCATATGATGTGAAAAATGTATAACGATGGGGATGCGATACTAATGTACAGGTGCTTGTACAAGCATTGTTCTTTCGCTGTGACAGAAAAATGTCATTTTACAAAATTATCCGAAACTATTTGAATTTAAACGATAAAGAAATATAATCAAGTTATAAGTTCCCTCGGGGGGAATTGAATTTGCGGGAGTGTGCCTACATAGGAGGGCCACACCATGCAATTTCAAACGAAGAACACGCACCTGTTTCATGATACCTATACTGAAAAGCGTCACTACAAGATGTTCAAGTCCGGGAAGCACTGGGTTGTTGCCGGGATTTCCCTTTTGTTTGCCGGCAGCATGATGTTTGCCGCCAAGCCTGACGCTGTTCACGCCGCTACTGATACGAGCAGTAGTGCGGCGAATACCCAGACCAGTCAGACGACCGCCGCGAGTTCGGCTGCCCAAAATAGCGATAATAATGCCGTGCTACTGAAGAGTAGCACGGCTGTTAGTGCATCTGCAGATGGTGCGGCTGACAGCACTGCCAGTACCGCGAACAGCGCTGCCGATAAGCAGGCTGCTACTGATTCGACTGGTGCGCAGACAAGTGATGCGGCCAAGTCGAACACTGCTGCTGCGGACTTGACTTCGCAAAATCAGAGTACAGCAGCGCAGTCTGATGCAGCAACGGATGATGCCAAAGCAAGTGACACCAGCGCGGCAAGCTCTGCTGCTGATCAGTCTACTAATGCGGCTAGCACAAGTGCAGCGCAGGCGACTGCGGATAGCTCTGCGGCGACAAGCCAGAGTGATGCTACCGAAACCCAGAGCGCTGATTCCAGCACTAGTTCCGTCGCTGCTGAGAGCACAAGCACCAACGCAGCAAGTACGGATACTCAGGTGACTAATCTGGGTGCAGCGACTGCTGACCAGCTGAACGCTGCCAAAACCGCTGCAGCCGCGACATACGTCAGCACTGGGCAGGCGCAGCAGGTAACGGCGGCCGCGGGGGAGAGTGCATCTACTGCCACGATTGGAGTTTCGGCTACAAAAGTGGGCTATGGTTACACTACAAAAGATGAAAATGGCAACCTGCAACAGGTGTTTACCATCACTTACAACATCACTAATGCGGTTGCTGGGGATGTGTACACTGTGACAATTCCCAAGGATAATGGTGTGCTTGAATTCCAGGGTAAGTACGGTACACTTCCGTCTGCTCAAGGAACGACGACACTTACCAAGAATGCTGATGGAACTTCTACCGTTACGGATACTTTCAAGGAAGATGTCGCTGGTACTACCAATCTAACGATTCAGTATCACTTGCGGACGAATTACAATGCCCAAGTCACGCCCCTGAACACAATCGGTGATATGAATGAGGAGGTGTGGATTGCCAAAAACGGGACAGTGGTTGATACAGCATCTTTTGAAACTTCTGTAAAACCGAGTGCTACCCCTAGTGCGGTGACACAGGTTCAGGTGGGTAACGGAACAGGTACTACAGTTGTTCCTGGCTCTGAATATATTTACAATTTTGCAGTAAAAGAAGTCAGTGGTGTTCTGGACAGCGCCGAGTATCCTAGCACGCTAGTTAACGCTGCCGTGAACTACGGCACAACCATTACAATACCGGTTCCGGCTGGGTTTACCCTTGACGAAGCGGCGACAATGTCGATTAATTCATTTGACACAGGTGATACAACTACAATCACACAAGTCGGTGGCGCAGGTGGTGATATCACCATCATTGTGCCAAAGGGAGATGGTAACCAAGGAAGCGAAGGTAGTTCTAAAACAAGTGGCTATAAACTTGTGGGTACTTTTGCTGATACCCAGACGGCTAGTGCGCAGACGTTGACTGCTAGCGGCGTGGCCACGATGGTGCAAAAGTGGGATGATGATGGCACGAACACCTACACCGTCAGCAACGACACCCCTTGGAGCGTCACACTTGCTGGATCAGACGATACGAGTGTCAAAACTGCTTCGTCCAGTATTACTCTGCGCGGGAACAGCAGCGCACAGCCAACTCAGCTCGTGCTCAGTGATGACGTGAGTTACCAGTACCTGCTAACCGCAGCGTTCCAGTACCAGGGGGCAGCCACAGATGGCGCCAGCATCACGCTGACGATTCCGGATGGTTTTAATGCCACCGCCGTTCAAGTTCCAGAAACGGCATCGTCTGCCACGACCTACCTGCCAGATACTACCAGCTACACGTACACGATGATCCTCGCCGATGGCAGTACTGAAAGCGGAACTGTCGCGGCTGGGAGTACTGTTACCAGCACTAATGGCGCTATTCGCAGCATTACTTTTGCCCCGAATGAGCTGTCTGGCTGGTCAACGACGGGGACACCGAACCTGACGAACACGCTGAATATTAGTAGCACTACCAATAAGACAGTTGATGGCAGCTTCTTTGAGGTCATCGGGACGCTCTCGAGTACGTACGACGACGGCAGTGCCGTGAAGAACGGGGATGCCTTTACGGCAACTGCGACAATCACGACTCCAGATACCGACCCCGTAACGCAATCCGTTACCCAGACCGTCACCACACCAGTTTCGGTTGCAACTGCCTACGTTTACCAAGGCAATGAAAATGCTGGTGAAGAGGGCGGCTACTTTGCTTTGCTTGGTAGTACCAGTATTGCAAACATGACCACCAGCAAAATTTACGAACCAATTCTTTACTACGTGCTTCCAAGTGCTGTCACCGTTGAAAGCGTCACGGGGACGCAAGATGCTAAGGTTACCCAGGACCCTTCAGATGATGGACGCATTATTGTTACGATTGATTACACTGGCACTGGTGAATCCGTCGATATGAGTACCGGGACGGGCGACAACAACGTGGTCAAGGTCATCAATAACGCTGACGCGATGTCAGGTGAGTATCCGTACGACCTGTACATTTACTCGCCAAACACCCAGTTAGCCCAAACGACGCTTGTCAAGGACGCGTCCCTGACGGGTGGTCATGCTGATGCGGTCCAGATGATGCTGGGCGGTGGCAACTGGAAATGGACCATTCTCCAAGCCACGACGACCAGCCAGTTCACCCAAGCACAAGGTGACGACGCCGCGCCAGTGCAAAATGCGACCGCGGACAAGAACAGTACCGCGCAACTTTCATTTGACGCCAACATTGTCAACACGGCTGGGGATGCAGGCTCAGCAGCGCTCGTTGTGAACCTGCCAGAAACGGGTGATAAGCGTGGCTCACAGTACACCTTCGACCTCACAGGGCCAGTGACCCTACCAGATACCTTCACGACCACGAGTGGTAAGACCGCCGTGCTTTCTGGGACGGTACTGTACTCAACATCTCGCAACGACCTCGTTGCAAGTAGTACTGCTGCGGACCTGACCGGTTACGTGACTGCTGATCAGATTACTGATTGGTCAACAGTCCGCTCCATTCTCATTAAACTGGATTCACTCCCGGCACAGGTTTCAACTGGCCGGATTGTCTTCAACGGCACGGTTGAAGACATGGTCGATCAAGGTCAGAAGACCGGCAAGCTTGAAACCGGCCTCTACCTGGGGTCTGCGAAAGTTGCGGTTGATAGTGCCACTGATGCGGCAACTCTTGAAATTACCGGTTCTTCCACCATCAAGGCGCGGGCACATTATGTCGATGATGATGGTAATGACCAGTACATCGACTTCACCGACCTTGATCAGACACTGCTGGATAATACGGATACCGTGCCAGAATTGCGCTCCTTTGTGCTGAGCGTGGCTGATACTGCCGATATTCCGACCGGTTACAGCCTCGTTTCGACCCCTCCAACTTACGTCGACAGCAAAAATGACGGCGCACCGGTTGCTGGAGCCACGGTCACCAATGCTGATGATGGTGACTATGTACAATTTGAACTTGAAGCTAGCTCTGTTACGCTCGAGGTTCATTATGTTGATGATACCGGCGCAACGGTGAAGATACCTGGCTCAGCACAATCTAAAATCACTGGTAAGCCGGGAACTACAGGTAAGTATACGGTCGTTGTACCAGCTGGGTACATGTTGGCAAAAGATCAGAGTGCTACACCGACATATACTCTTGCCGTAGACTCTAACAAGTACACTTTAGATATTAAACTCAACCGCACTGTTGATTACGGGACGACCTCCACGACGCGAATTATAAACTACGTATATGCAGATGGCAGTCTTGCAGCGCCAACCGTTACGCAGACTGTTGATTGGAACACGATGACTGTTAAGGTATCCGGAGAAACGTACTACACGGCTCAGGATGCTTACTACGAACAGACTAGCCCCACAATTGCTGGTTACACCGCGAGTCAGGCGACTGTTGCACAGGTAGCAGTTGGCCCAACAACAACGGCACCAACCAACGCTGCCAACGTCACCGTGACCTACACGGCCGACACACAGAACGCGACGGTCAATTTTGAAACGAGCGACGGCGCCAGCCTTGCGAGCGTCGCAATTTCCGGACCTTCCGGTAGCGACGTGCTCGCAAGCAGTTACCAGACAGAACTCGCTGCGCTTGAGGCGAAGAACTACACGGTGCAGACTAACGGCGCAACGGGTGCAAAATTCGATTCTGATGACACGACGCCGCAAACCTTCACGATTGTGATGACTGCGCCGGTTACCATCGACGTGACCTACGTTGACGATGCCGATAATGGCAAGACGGTGACTGTGCCTGACACCACGGCAAGCATCATCACCGGTGCACAAGACAGCACCGGTACTTACACCGCCGTTGTGCCAAGCAACTATGAACTGGCTAAGGGGCAGGATGCGACGGTTGCTTACACGCTGAGTGCCGGCGCCAAAGGAATTACCATTCACCTGACGCACGCTGTGGCGCACACAACAACGACCACGACGCGCACCATTAACTACGTCATTGCCGACGGTGGCACCACTGCACCTGCTGACCAGACGCAGACGCTGACCTGGAACGTTTCGACTGACCAAGTCACTGGTGCAACCGTGGCAACACCGGTGGGTGATTACGCAGCAGTGGTCAGTCCAACGGTAGCTGGGTACACGCCAGATCAGGCGACGGTAGCGGGTGTGCAGCCGGCAGCCACAACGGCAGCGCCAGTGAACGCTGACGCGGTTACCGTGACGTACACGGCTGACACGCAGAGTGCAACGATTAATTTTGTCACGACCGAGGGCAAGAGTCTCGGCTCAACGACGGTTAGCGGGCCTTCTGGTAGTACCATTGCCGCAAGCAGTTATGAAGCAACGCTGACGGCGCTGGAAGACCAGGGCTACACCGTTCAGAGTGACGGCGCGGTTGGCGCCAAGTTCGATGACGACAGCACGCAGAACCAGAGCTTCACGGTTGTCCTGCTGGCGCCGACAAGCACCGATAACGGTGGTGGCTCGACCACCGGCAATAATGGTGGCAGCACAACTGGCAACAATGGCGGCACGACCACCGGCGATGATGGCGGTTCAACTACTGGCAATAACGGTGGCAGCACAACTGGCAACAATGGTGGCGCGACTACCGGCGATAACGGTGGTTCAACCACAGGTAACAATGGCGGCACAACCACTGGCACGCTGCCGGATACCGATGGCGGCGGTACGTCGACCGGCGATAACGGTGGGTCTTCTGCAGAAAACAACGGTGGGACACCAACTGACAACAATGATGGTAGCGACACAACTGGCGACGACGGTGATCAACCGCACGTTCTGCCGGACACTTACGGTGATGGCACGACCAGTGGCAGTCACGCTGGAAGTACCACAGCTGCAACCCAGACGGGGACGGCGACCGCAAGTAATGCCAGTCAGCAACTACCCGCAACTGGTGGCACCGGCAACGCAGCAAGCGCTATTCAGCAAGCAGCGGCCAAGCAGAACGTCCTACCCCAAACTGGGGATGACAACGGCAATATGCTCGCCATTCTCGGCGTGGGTCTTGCCGGTGTGCTGAGCATGTTCGGACTCGCGCGCAAGCGTAAGCACGAAGACGACTAATCAATAGGTATACTGATGGCCTGGCGCTGCATAAGGGCACTACGGTATCGCAAGAACACCCCGACCAAACTGGCCGGGGTGTTCTTTTGGTGTTTAACCAGAGCCCAGCATATCTTTACCGTTGCGGCGTGCAACGGTAAAATGAGCACAATCACGGGTTGGTGATACTTTGTTTGGAGGAGGAGTCGCGAGTCATGCAAAAGCAAGGTCGGTCAAAAGGCGGCAGCAACCGCGCAACGATAGTTTGGGCTGCGCTATACGCTGTCAGCATTTTCTCATCAGGTGGATTTGGTGCGGAGTTAGTTCACCGCCCGCGCAGTGGTATGGACTGGGTGTCGCTAATGGTAATGAGTGCATTGCTGCTGGTCGGTGCGGGATGTGCCGTGCAGTTGCTTCGAGCCGAACGACGGCGTCATGGTGCAACACCACGAGACGTCGCCGGTGCGGATTGGGTCTTCATGGGGATATACGGCGGGTTGAGTGTGTTCATGTTCTGGATGTCAGGGTATTTGCTAGGGCAATACCTGAATCTCGCCCGGCAACAAGGAGACTGGTCGGAGTTGCTGATGATGGGGATGGCGTGCTACGCGGCGATTTATGCACTGGTGCGTTTTGTGCAAACGGAAAGGGAAACAGATACAGACGCTTTTTAGTTGCTAAATCCGGTGTATGAGCGCGGTTTTATTCGAAAACTTAGCATTTCTGCGAACACCGAGAACTGTGGCAATGTCCGATGAAAACAACAGCAATAAAACAAGCCCTTTCCAGCTGAAAGGACTTGTAACGATGGTTCAAATATTGCACTAATTCTTGAGAAAGCGTACGCTTTGAACTAGTGAAGAACAGGGGGGGCGTTATCCGTTGTGTGGCATCAAGCCATATAACTCTTCCATATCGAGCATAGCAGTTTCCTCCTTTCATCACGATAACCCTTGCCATTTCTCAAGAGGGACTTGAGAAGTGGCTTTTTCCATCAACAAGACTAATTATATTTATCTATTCGAAATAAACCATTCAATATTTATTACTCATGCGATACATTACATTCATCTAACAGTGATAAAGAATATCTTGGCCGCCTCAATTTAATCTTGAATCTGCATACCGCCATCATGGCGCTGAATACCAAATGAATACCTGCATATATTTCGTTTACTTGACATGAGAAGGGAGAATCCTAATGTCTGATGCATTTGACATGCCTGCTTTTTTGAAACAGTTTCGTAGCGAGAGAGGCATTACATTGAAAGCTGCATATCCTGAGGCGCCCTCGACCCTGTCTCGAATGGAGAACAATAAAAACACGATTTCTGCTGATAGACTGCACGAAATCATGACACGCGAAGGTCTCCGGTATTGGGATTTACAAGTGCACTCAGACCAATTCATTTCCCCATTCAAGCAACTATTTGATGAATTGGTGTTAGAGCGTTTCAATTTTGAATCACCGCGAATTGGCGAAGCTATTAATCGCTACCGGATTCGCGTCGCCGATCGAAGTAGCAAAATTTTGAGTATCACTGCCGCCGTGCTCAATCAAATTACTTTGATGATTAAGACCCGGAATGTAATTAAACTGGATGAAAAAATGCAGTCACAGATTGAAGCTTTACTTTTAAGTAACGATGACTGGATATTCTATGACTATGGGTTGCTGCGACTTAGCGCCCAATTGTTGGATACCGAACGACTTGTACTTTGCTTGACGAAAGCTATACGCCAAAATAGCAAGCAAAGTGGTCGGTACCTGAACTACTTCGCAATGGTACTGGAACAATGCTGCCTGATATTAGTGATGCGTCATTACTCAGGAGTGCACGCCTTGTGCGAAGATCATCTTAGTAAACTGCGTGTGGATTATTTTGATGGCTTGGATGCGATTGTACTTAACTTCATTCTCATGCAAGAGCGGATTTGTGATGCTGAACTGAGAGCCAATCAGGTTTCTGATTTAGTGAGCGCGGCCAAATTATTGGAATTGAATGATATGGCGAACTTTCTTGAAAGAATAGATAAAGCCATTCAAACGGGAAAGGAGATTGTGCTGTTGTGACTGAGTTGGGAGATTTGGTTAAACATTTGCGTAAAAACAGGGGACTGACACTGCAAGCCACGAGCGGTCGCTGGTCACAGTCCAGTATGTCCCGTTTTGAAAATGGTGAAATTGATCTGACTGATGATGTGGTGAAAGAACTGGCGATTCCGCTCGGACTTGATTACGAGGATTTAATTACTCGTAACATATTGCGTGAATCAAGCATCAATCGGTGGGAGTATCTAGCATCTGAACAATGGCATACAGAAGCGGCGCGTGATTTGTTAAGCAATTTGAAGCAGTTGCAAGTCGAAAACGCACGAAATGATTTATTGAAAACAGCAATCACAGTTGTGAGCGAATTATTGGACGTGCATGCACAGCATCGGCGAATAATGCATGATGACGTCGTACGTACTTTAAACGACTACCTAAGTAAGCTGTCTGAGTTTAGCCGCATAGATGGCATTCTGTTTAGTGTCTGCACAGAATACGTTCCCGTGCAAATTGGTTGGCGGTGGGTGCTTCATCAGATTAGGATGCTTGAGCCAGCGGGGAATATGCAGGCCACGCCACAGCGTATTCGACGAGTCATATCTTTTTGCGGAACTGTGGCGGAGCGGGCGGCCTTGGAGGGACGCTTAACTCTGATGCAAAGCATTGTTGATGAAATGTATCGTTTGAAAACTTACATTCCCGAGAATGCGAACCAGCAATTTAGTATGGCAATATCGCGGGCGCTCTGTGTTGATTTGACTGAACGCACTGTGGTGAGCCATGACAAATTTGTTGCTGTGCTAAAAACTAGTCATTACATCTTCCCCACAGACGTCCACCGCAGCATGGTCCAATACACTATCGAGCAGGGCTGGGCGACGGCAGAGGACTTTGCGGACGACCCCTTGATATAGCTCCCAGTCAACGCAAAAAGCATGCCTTCGCGACATGCTTTTTTGCGTGTGTTTTGTTATCCCAATTCGCACTGAAACTATTGACTAAGTTAACTTATAGCCTGATAATTAAGCTAATCAGTATCCAATATCTCAAAAAATGATCGGCCGATCATCGAGATGGACGCACCCAATTGTAATTTTGCAGAAGTGCAAAACGGCGGGTGTGGCTCTCGAATTCACTTCCCGTAGCGGCGGGAAGTGGCGGTCGGTCTTTTTTTATGGATTTTTGGAAATGTTGAAGTACTTGTGTTATTGGCGTTTATGGATGAAGTGGGCGCATAAGCAGTTGTGTTGCCAGTTATCACTTGATGATATGCGCGGATTGTTTTGAGGAGGAATCAAGATGACCCCAAACGAGGAATGGGTTAAACATTTTGTTGAGCAGAATGGACGAATGCCAGAAAAAGCGGAGTATGCAGCAGCTAAAAAATCTGGTTTTAGGACTAGTGGCATTTCTGCTTCACTGGATGAAGATACTGATGGTGACCAGGATAAACTGGCAACAAGTCGAAAGACAAAACGACATTTAAGTCGAAAACGTGTGCTGTTAATCAGTGTAGCAATCGTGTCACTGATTACTGTGATTGGAATTGCCATTGTTATAACCAGAGGGCAGACAGATCATAATTCGACAAATGATATAAGTAGTTTACAGGTAAAATCTCACGCTAAGTCAAAGAAGTCTGCACGCAATTTGTTGACAGTAAGTGATTTGTCGCAAGAACAAAAATTGGCTCTGGTTCTACTTGCGGATGGTATGGACGATTACATGGTTACAGGGAATGAGATTCTTGATGGTGGCTATGATGAATCGTCGGGTGAATATGTTGAAATTAAAGATCCAGAGGTGGCCACGGATAATCCACAATTAGTGAGTGACCATCCAGATGGTATGAAAGTATATAGTTTGTCACTAACACATATTGACCAGGGACCAATTGTGGCAATTAAGGGTGCAACTGCATGGGTTGTGAGCGCACAGCAAGCAATTACAATGGATTATTTTGCTAGCAATGGTAAAAAACTTGATCTGACCAAGTTATTAAAGAAGTTTGCCAAGAGCAGCAAATTCAAGGAAGTCACAGCAAAAATCACCGTAGAGAAGGCAGACGATGCCAATAGCAATTCTGAGAGTAGCTCTGTGAGTGAAGAGTCTGAATCATCAGAATCTGCAGACAATGCAAGCCCGAAATTAGATATTAGCGGTTTGAGCGGCGAATATTTGGAAGATGCTTCAACGGCTAACTCCTCAGGAAAAATGACAAGCGAGTTTCGAATGGATGGGGACGACTTGCGTTGGATTTCTAACAAAGCTGACGGAGAAACTGCATACTCTGCCATTGTCGATAGTGTGACAGATGATGGAAAAGCTGATGATGGAGAAGCATACACACTTGAATGTACGCTTGATGATGATACCGAATTCCAAATGCAATTATTTAAGCATAGTTTGGATTATTACGTCATCAGAATTCAAAGTGATGGCATTAATTATTACGGTAGATTCAATCAAGAGTAAGGAGATAGAAGAATGGCTGAAGATGATAATAAGAAATTTTCCGACGATGAGATTATTAGGCAGGCGCAGCAATTGGATAATCAATTGGGTGATGATGACCTCCAGACAGACTCAAATGATTTGAATTCAGCTAGCACAGAGCAAGGTAAATCATTACATGAACAGGGTAGTGCGGCGAATGATGAGGCACTCAAGGAGGAAATTAAAAAGCTGAAAGAACAATTGGCAGCACAAGGTGCAGCAACATCGGTGGCCAGCGCTCTGCGCCCGACGCAGAAAAATTGGGTGATGGTGTTGCGCTTTTTCCAGGCCAATCCATTAATGCTGTTTGCTGTAGCATGGCTAGCGGTGATTCTTCCGGGATGGTGGGCATTTTGGTTAATGGTTGTTTACATGTTGCTCTGCTATGTTTATCCGCTGACAACACACAAGACACGGTTTGCGTGGGATGAACGCTTGGAAAGATTTCTCGCAGATCCAGAAGTGCGGCGGCAACAAAAGGATAAGCAAATGGCACGAATTAGCAATGCCACGAATAGTGTAGCCAATGAAGCAAGTGGTGTGATGAATTCATTGCATCAGAAACGAGTGGAGAAAGCCGCACAGCAGGTGCCACAACAACCGAATCCAGCCCCTACAGATCAGACAGCGGGAGTTGTTAAACCAGTTCGGCGCCCTCTTTTTACCAACAATATGGAACTTTGGCTAGGACTGGTCGTTGGAGTGGTCTCGTTCATCGTGTCTCAACAATATGGTGATGGGATTAGTGATCCTGTCGAGCAATTGAAATCAATCATTTCGAGTGGAACGCTAAGTCAGGACGGTTATTTTTATATTTGGAGTTTCCTAGGTGTTCGGATTGGCATTATGGCAGTAGTTGGTGGCCTCGTGAAGGCATTAATGCATAAGGCGAATACTGGTGCAGTTCTCAAGGCTTTAGCGGTCCTCGCGGGAGTTGCCCTTGCCGGTATTGCAAGTTATGTATATGCGCATCCCGTCGCGAGTGCATACAATGCAGCACGGACAGCATACGATAGCGGAATGAGTCTTGATGATTTGTCTACCATGACAACTTTGATGCAGTACTTGCCGTTCGCAATCATGGGAATTTACGCAGTTGGGATTATTGTGAACTTGGTTGGTCGTAATCATGAGTCTGTTTAGCGGTGAATCAGGATTGGAAAGGGTGGAGTTCATATGAAATTACGAAAATGGATAGTGGGGTTGGCTTTATTTCTAACATTGGGGTTAACAGCTTGCGGTAAACCAAGTGCTGATAAAGGTAACGGTGTGATGTATAGGGCGAGTGCCAACGTGAAAGCAAAAAAAGGACAAAAGGCGCATGAAGACTTGGTTCTGGTCCTAAAAAAAGATGGAAAGGCGCAGCTTGGAGAAAAAGTAGAAACCTCAGTTAAAATCAAAGGCAAAAAGTACGCACTTAAGAATGAAACCTTATCTTCTGGGACATATGTAAAAAAAATGACACTATTTCGTATAAATCAAACTGGCTAGCTGATCATATCTACACGATGCGTAACGGAAAGATTGTTCCTAAATATGCAGACTTTGGCGGCCCGTCTAAGACGAAATTTACTGCAAAATTTAAACTCGACCAGGACAAATTGGTTCAGGTGTCTAGCAATAATGGAAAATTTGCCGTAAGCAAAGCCGACTCGGTTCAGAATAACAGCAGTGTTGATGTTAAACAGTACTACAGACAAAAGTTGATTGAGCATTTAAATGGGTGGCAATTTAAAGATATAGAGATTTCTGACAGCCCAGGCAAGCTATATCTGAAGAATGGAAAATTTGTTTGTGCTGGCGGGGAACATGGAAAATGGGTTGTGGTTGGTCGCGGTAATTATCAAATTAATTTTTCAAATGGCACGATTAAATTAGTTTTTACAGAGCAAAGTCCAGGAACTGTTAATAGTGATTCCGATATATCCTTTCCTCGCTCACGAGTGTTGAAAGTTAACAATGTTTTGTGGGATGAAAAACACAATAATGTCCAATTTGTACGAGAAAAGAAGTTCCAGTCCAACGTTAATAGTTTATACGCTAAGTACAAAGCACAAATAGAACAGCAATAAAAATCAGTAATGACTTTGGAGAGAAAATCATATGAAGTGGAAAATGAGACGTGGCCTCATTCTAGTGGGTGCCATTGTCACCCTTGTTTTAGCAGGTTGTAGCGCTAAAAGTGTATTGACGCGACCCGGGTCGTTTGAAGGGGTTGATCATGGAACCAGATATGCGTTTAGTTTTCGAAACGACGGCACCTATACCGGAAAGATAACTTCCGATTCCAACATCACAATGGTTGAAGGCAAATTTGAGTCACAATCAGACAATGACTCCATTTTAATGCATCAGAAAAAAGAAGTGTCTGCGGAATTTAACAGCAAACTTGAGGTAAGCAAGGATGTTCCATCGGGAATATCGAAATCGGATAAGTTAAAGGATAATGGTGGTTTATTACGTGTTAAAGGGCGAAATGTTCAATATTACGGCGTAAAACTGCATCCAGCACATGAACAGATCCACGATTTGACGACATTTTATAAGAAGGAGAGTGTCGCTTTTTCAAAGGTATATCAGAAACTGGCGAGTGCGCCCTTCGTTGCTGACAAGGAAGATTACCAGGAAACTTTGATTGTGTTTAGTGGTCGCAAATTTTCGCTCGAGTACACCAATCAATTGGACGGTGGTTCAATTGCTTATGCGGATGGAATGACTAGTTTTAATCCTGATACCGGAAAATTGAAATTAAAGTTTGGTACTAAGACACCAACCTATCACGGGGCAATTGATCGAACCGAGCAGAATGAGGTTGATTACATTAGTAAGTCCGCGTTTCCGATTGCTAAGGACTCTATAGAGTTGAATTTTAATGGGGATGGGAATTACACACTGAAGAATTCATCATTGAAAATGGGAACATTCAAAGCGTCTCCGTCCAGTAGCATGACGCGTAAACAGTTACTTGCGTTGCATCCAGATGCAATTGCTATGTGGGCAACCAAGCGAACCGATCCGGAGAATGATAACAATCCCGATTCACCAGCGGTAAAGGAAGAAAACCACGATTTCAGCGACCTTAGTGATGATGAAAAAATCAATAAATTTCGAGACCTTGCATTTGATGATTACCAGGATCGTATGTCGAAGAAAAACGAAATCGTGTTTGGTGATTTTGAATTCCGATATATGTTTACTTCTGATAATGGCCGAGTTGTGTACAAATTGTATTTAAAGAACGAGGACTATAACTCTGACGATGTCGGTGTCGATTACGGTTATGATCCCGACAACGGTGATATTTATTTGTTTACCTTGGATAAGGAAAACAGCGATTCAGACAATCAGCATTGGCAGACTAAAAAAGTAGATAGTATGAACTGTCAGATGCCTGAAAAATAAGTATGGGGTGTAAGAATGCATTTGAAAAAATATGTAATGGTTCTTGGGTTGCTCTTAGTGTTTGAATTAACGGCTTGCGGTAAGTTTACCAAAACACTGGTTTCTAAAGTACAAGATAACGGGGTTATGTACGATATATCCATCAATAGTGAGAATGCTAAGATTTCGATGCGAGTAGCTTTTAAAAAGAACCATCAAGCAGAAGTTAAAATGATTACTAGTGGACAGGACAATGCAAACAATGGTGAATCCAATGAGGCATTGATTTCAGGGCGTTATGTTCGAAAGAACAACGTTGTAACGCTTAAGCCAAATTGGGCAGCTGAAAAGGACAATTCCAATCAGAATGCGGTGGCGGGTTACACAAATTTTGAAAACGTGAGTGATCGTGCATCAGAATTGAAGTTCAAAATTAAGAATGGACGAATGATTCCAGTGGGGTTAGAAAAGGGAGAGCACGCGCATAGCACAAAGCAAAAGCAGAATACGTTGGAGAGTGTTCAACAGGATTATAAGCATCAGGTGGAGCGGTCTTTAAACTCCTACGATTTTCAAGGAAATACCGAGACGAACGATGACAAGGTTTCAAATACCGATTTGTATTTGAAGAATGGTCGTTTTGTATTCGCAAATGAAGTACAACAATTGTCTGACGAAAGCACCATACACAATTTGGCACTTGCACGTGGAACATACGAAGTGAATGCCAAAACACAAACTGTTAAGTTGATCTTTACTACTCGAGGGCAAATGTATCATGATATTCAATCAAAGGCAGATATGACAGAATCTCAGACCCCATTTCCAAAAAAGATGACACTTCACGTAGGGAATTATCTGTCTGGACCGAGAATATTTTTGGAGAAGTATGGGGAAGCTTTGCAGTATACTCCTTCAAAATCATTTAGCTCTGACTTAAGCAGTATTTACCGGAAGTATCACAATAAAATGAACTAGACACACAAACTGATGATGTGTTTGTGGTAGTTGTCAGTATGACGATAGAAAAATGCGGCTACTTGTGTATATATTACTAACTTAACTAATACGAATGGAGAAAATCATGAAGAAAAAAAGTGTGCTTGGCCTAGTCCTGACTGTCTCTTCGGTTGTGCTTTTGGCAGCTTGCGGAGCTAACAGAAAAACTAGTAGTTCAAACGGGGCTTCTCAGACCAGTAAAACAGCCTTAACAATCCAGAACAAAACCTACGTAGGAAAGCAGAAAGGGAATGCTTATGAAGTATCTTTGGCTTCAGATGGAACCTTCACAGCTAAAATAAGCGACTATGTTCAAAAAAATATTCAGTTACGTACCGGCACTTACAAGCTGAACAAGCAAAAGAACAAGGCAAGTTTTTCGGTTGAAAAAGTTGCAACAGCAACGTTCCCAAATGAAAGTGAAACCAATAACGATAAAGCCCCGCTAACCGTCAGCAAGCAGGAAGATAAAACGAAGCTGACAGGTTCGCAAGCAAAAATGGCGCAATTAATGGTTAGCGGCTCTCAGCTAAAACTTGAATCTACGACCATGAAAGTACGCAAGCGTAATGTTCAAAGTTATGCTGATTTCTACCAGACTGAACAAAATAATTACAATGATTCATATGGCCTCTTGGGTACTTCGTATTTTAACGCCATGAACACAGAGACTGACGCGAAACCATATTTAGCAGTGCTTAATTTTAACGGTAATCATTTCTCGTGGATGGGTGAACCCGTTGCGAAAAAGACGGGAACAATTGATGTTGAATATGCAGAAGGGACGTTTGTTTTCAATACTGAGAAGCAACAGTTGGAATTGAAAACAACTGCAAAAACTCCGCTGTACATTGACGCCACTGGAACTGATCATCCTGAACGCAATAAGACCTACTCGTCAACTGGTAGTAATACCTTTGGCAATAGTGTCGTGGTGTCAGTTGAACACGTGGGTAATGATGTGAAACTCAGTTGTGATAATCCGGATTTTGGCACTTATAAAATAGACAAGACTGAAAGTAAATCAGACAATCAGCAGAGCGTAGCGACGATTCAGTCTAAATACAGTAAAAAGAAGACCGTGACGGACATCTTTCCCAATGCAGATTCGTTTATGAGGTTTGTAGAACAGGAACAAGCCAAAGGTGAATCCAAGGATGATGTGAGTGCCTATTCTGTTGAAACCAATCAGCCACTGGGAAACCTTGATGGGTCCGATGTTAATATGCTATATCTCGTAACTTTCAGTTATGCCCCAGGTGGTGACCCTGCAAATGGCGCACACGCTGAAACAATTGGAATTACAAGTGATGGAACTGTTTACGATGGAACATTGGCGATGACGAGTGGTGTTAATCAGGAAATGACTAATGATGTTCAACAAATGTTGAACTGATATGCAACCCTAGATGTGGACAGAGATAGTTAACAGCTCATAATTTTTACCAAAGCTAGAATAAATTTGCTTAACTATTACTTCTGTATATAAAAAAGCCTCCTTTTCGGAGGCTTTTTTACTGTCCTAAATCGAGCAACTCTCGCAAGCATTTGCCCCAATTTCATCCGCATCATCCGTAAACGTTCGGATGTAGTAGATGGACTTGATGCCCTTAGCGTGTGCGTAGTTGCGCAGGATGTTGAGATCGCGGGTGGTCATCTTGTTTGTTCGCCCAGCTTTCCACGGGTAGATACCTTCTGGAATCGTGCTGCGCATGAAGAAGGTCATGGACATACCCTGATCGACGTGCTGCTGGGCGGCGGCGTAAACGTCGACGACTTTACGCATGTCGGTGTCGTAGGCACTCTTGTAGTATGGCAGGGTATCGTTAGCCAGACCACTAGCTGGGTAGTAAATCGTCCCGATGGTCTTCTCCTGGCGGTCCTCGATGCGGTTCACGATTGGGTGCAGGGAAGAGCTGGTGTCGTTGATGTAACTGATGGAGCCGTTTGGAGCGACGGCCATGCGGTTCTGGTGGTAGAGACCGTACTTCACCACGTCATCGCGCAGGGCAACCCAGTCTTCTGTGGTGGGGATGTGGATGCCAGCGAACTGCTGCGCTACTTCTGGGTACTTTGGCTGCCAGTCCTTTTCAATGTAACGGTCGAAGTAGCTGCCGTCCGCGTACTTGCTCTTGGCGAAATTGTGGAAGACCTGGCCGCGTTCACGCGCGATGGCGTTGGAGGCCTTGAGCGTGTAGAAGTTCAGCAGCAGGAAGTAGATGTTGGTGAAGTCCAGGGATTCAGGACTACCGTATTCCATGTGGTGCTTAGCAAAGTAAGTGTGCAGACCCATGGCCCCGAGGCCGATGGAATGCGCGAGGTCGTTGCCGTGCTGGACGGATGGAACCACGTCAATTTTGCTATTGTCGGTCACGTAGGTCAGGGCGCGGACCATGGCGTCGACACTCTTCTCGAAGTTCGGCGACTTCATCAAGTTGGGGATGTTGGTGGAGCCGAGGTTACAAGAAACGTCGGTGCCGAGCACGTCGTATTCCTGACGGTTGTTAATCTGGGAAGGGGTCTGCACCTGCATGATTTCCGAGCAGAGGTTACTCATGATAATTTTGCCGTCAATCGGGCTAGCGTTGTTGGCCGTGTCGACGTTCATGATGTAAGGGTAGCCGGATTCTTGCTGGAGCTTGCTGATCTCGGTTTCCAGGTCGCGGGCGCGAATCTTGGTCTTGCGGATGTTCGGGTTGGCAACCAGCTTGTCGTATTCCTTGGTGATGTCAATGTAGGAGAATGGCTTGCCGTATTCACGTTCAACGCTGTACGGGGAGAAGAGGTACATGTCGGCGTCTTCGCGGACGAGTTCGTAGTACTTGTCGGGGACGATGACACCAAGGCTGAGCGTCTTCAGGCGGTATTTTTCATCCGCGTTTTCCTTCTTGGCACCCAGGAAAGCGATGATGTCGGGATGGAAGACGTTCAGGTAAACGACACCGGCACCCTGACGCTGGCCAAGTTGGTTGGAGTAGGAGAAGGAGTCTTCCAGCAGCTTCATGACTGGGAGCACGCCGCTAGCGGCGCCTTCGATACCCTTGATGGGGGCGCCACCTTCACGCAGGTTAGACAGCGTGATACCGACCCCACCACCGATACGGGAGAGTTCGAGCGCGGAGTTAATCGCGCGGCCGATGCTGTTCATGTCGTCGCCGACCTGGAGCAGGAAACAGGACACGAGCTCACCACGGCGGGCGCGACCAGCGTTCAGGAAACTAGGTGTTGCCGGCTGGTAGCGCTGGTGGATCATTTCGTCCGCGAGCGTGCGGGCCAGGTCTTCACTGCCATCAGCGAAGAAGAGGGCGTTGGCGAAGACGCGTTCTGGGAAGCCTTCAAGGTAGGATTCGCCGTCGTTGGTCTTGAGCGCGTACTGGGCGTAGAACTTGTAGGCGGCCATGAAGCTCTGGAACTGGAAGCCTTGCGCAGCCAGGTAGTCGCTCAATTCCTGCTTGAAGGCGTCACTGTATTTGCTCAGGAACTCGGCTTCGTAGTAGTCGTTGGCGACCAGGTAGTCGAGCCGTTCCTTTAATGAGGCAAAACGCATCGTGTTGGGCTCAACGTTTTCCTTAAAGAAGGCGGCGAGGGCCTCCTTGTCCTTTTCCAGCGGAATCTGGCCGTTAACGGGGATGTTGATTTCGTTGTTCAGCTTGAAGTATGTGACTTGACCCGGATCGATTTCCTTGATGCCCATTGCGTTTCCCACTTTCTATTAGTTAGTATCTTGAAGCGAAAACGAAGGAGCCGCGACAGTGTCGCAGCTCCTTCGTGCGCTGCTTTTTAGAAGTTATTAGTTGAGTTTAGCGAGTGCGTCCGGACGGAAGCCGGAGAACGGTGTCATGCCGTCAGCCTCGACGACAGGGACGGCCTTGAAGCCCTGCGCCTTGAGGTAGTCAATGGCTTCTGGCTCGTTATTAATATTGCGCTCGGTGAACGGGATGTTGTGGGTGCTCAGGTAGTTGCGGGTCATCCGGCACTGGGGGCAGCCGTTCTTCGTAAACAGGGTAATGTTCTTCATAATGTTCAACCTTCTTTGCTTTCGTTCTGATGTCATTATCATACTTTATCTAGTGTTACGGGTCAATCTTTTGACTATATATTGCGTTTGTGCAGATGAATATTTCAAAGCGCACCCCCGCGCGGTTTATGCACGACGATGCGCTATCATACAGTGAAAATGCGGTGATTAGCGGTAAAAATTCATGTTACAAATTTGTCGCAAGCACTATATCTTGTGTCTGGATACGGTATAATTAGCGGCATCGAGAATGTAATTGTTATTTTGCAAAAAGAGGGGAACGCCTATCATGACAGACAAATTGAGCGAAATTGGTAACTATAAGGCCATCAACTGGGACCGTGTGAGTGATGACATCGACAAGGCCACTTGGGAAAAGCTGACCGAACAGTTCTGGTTGGACACCCGCATTCCGGTTTCCAACGACATGGACGACTGGCGCGAGCTGGACAGCGACCACCAGTGGGTTGTTGGCCACGTCTTCGGCGGTCTCACCTTGCTGGACACCGTGCAGAGCCAGGACGGCATGCGCGCGCTGACCACCGGCGCCATTACGCCGCACGAAAAGGCCGTGCTGAACAACATTCAGTTCATGGAATCCGTGCATGCCAAGTCCTACTCCACGATTTTCTCCACCTTGAACACGCAGAGTGAAATCGACGAGATTTTCCAGTGGTCCGATTCTGAAGACTTCCTGCAGAACAAGGCGCAGTGGATTGTCGACATCTACCGCAACGATCCAGACCCACTGCACAAGAAGGTTGCCAACGTCTTCCTGGAAACCTGCCTGTTCTACTCTGGTTTCTACACGCCGCTGTACTACCTGGGCAACAACAAGCTCAACAACGTCGCCGAAATCATCAAGTTGATTCTGCGTGACGAATCCGTGCACGGCACCTACATTGGCTACAAGTACCAGGTTGCCTACAACCAGCTGACTGACGCCGAGAAGCAGGCACAAGACGATTGGGCCTACGACTTGCTCTACAAGCTCTACGCCAACGAAGAAAAGTACGCGGGTCTGTGCTACGATCAGGTCGGCTGGACGAACGAAGTCATGACTTTTGTCCAGTACAACGCCAACAAGGCGCTGATGAACTTGGGTAAGGAAGGCCTCTTCCCAACGACCGCCAGCGACGTGAACCCAATCATCATGAACGGGATCAACACGACAACCTCCAACCACGACTTCTTCTCCCAGGTCGGGAACGGTTACTTGCTTGGTCAGGTTGAAGCCATGAATGACGACGACTACAACATCGGGATTGCCGATGACCCTGAAGAAGGTGACAAGTAATGACGGCTGCAATTAACCTCTTTTACGTGTCCATCTCTGGTAACACGCGTTCATTCGTTGGCAAGCTCGAAGCCGAAGCCAAGAAGCAAAATGCTTTGGACGCCGTTGCACCATTGCTGCACGCGGTGGAATACGACGAGCAGTGCGACGTTTCCATCATGGACCAGCCGTATTTTGTCATGGTGCCAACTTACCTGGATGGCGGCGACGGCATCAACAACGGCTACAAGGAAGTTCTGACCCTCGACTTCCGCGACGAGCTGGACGACGGCAATCACGACAACCTGTTGGGCGTCATCGGCAGCGGCAACCGCAACTTCAACGCGCAGTTTGGCCTCACCGCCAAGCACTACGCGCGCCGCTTCAACTCTCCGCTGATTGGGCTGTACGAATTGCGCGGCAACGCGGAGGAAGCAGCCAAAATTTACAGCACGATGCGTAAGTACGCAGCCGACTTTGCCAAGCGCGGCGTTAAGCGTGCACTGGTGCACTAGTTTTTTGAGAGCTCTCGCAAGGGGGCTCTTTTTTGTCGCCGCCGTTAGGCGGTGGGAGTCGGCAACTCCGGCGTGAGTGCGCTTGGGCTGCGCTCCGGTGAACTACGTCGGGCGGGACCGCTCCAGGCGGCCTTGCCGTCTTCCGCTGGCAAATTTGCCGCAAACCCGGCGTCAAATTTGCGCTCCTGAGATAATCTGCAGTGTACACCCGGCAAGACCCACGCCGGGCATACACTGCAGATTATCTTGTCGCCCGACTCCGTTCCCTCCGCTCCGCCCAAGCACACTCACGCCTCCGTGGCCAACACGTTACTAAGCAGTAAATACCGCACTAACCGCTCGGCTACACATCGATCGTGACTAGGAGATGACTGTCTCGTGTACATAGAGAGGCTGCGGCAACAGTATTCACGATGTTTGAGAAGACAGATGAACTCTTCACTCTGTAACTTTTTCAGATTACATGTCCATTCTCGCCAGCGTAGCCTGAAACTTTCACCACTATTATCATCCTTGCGGATGAATTGATTGAAAGTTTCAACGCTTACACGGACAGCAACAACAGAAATCCCCCGCACGCGAACGAAGGGGTGGTCGCGTGCGGGGGATTCGGTTAATGGCCAATGTGCTGAAAAGGCACAGCTACTTGGCAATCATTTCGGGGTGTTCTGCTACCGCCTTCAGAATCGCGTAGACAGTATCGAGGCAGGTGAACAGCGGAATTTTGTCCGCAATCGCCGCCTGGCGGAGTTCTGTCGCGCCGGCTTCCTCAACCGGTAGTGTGCTGATGACCAGTGCGGCCGTTGGTACAGCCGTGAGCATGGCCGCAGCACTGATGCCGAGCTCGGGCCTGCCAATCGCAGTTGCCTGCGCGGCTGGCAAGGCCACGCTGTAGCCGGCGGTGGTGAGCTGCGTCAGCAAGTCATCTGCATCCTGCAGATCCGAGTCAGCGAGGGTGCAGAGCACTTGGCCGCTGGTTGGGATGTGCATTTTGGCACCGGCGAAGGCGCGGGCGAGGGCATCGCCGAAGGTCTTGCCGCTACCCATGACTTCACCGGTCGACTTCATCTCCGGCGACAGCAGCGGGTCTACGCCCGGCAGCTTGGTGAAGGAGAAGACCGGCGCCTTGACGTGCACCATGTTCTTAGCGGCGACGAGGCCGGTCTTGTACCCAAGGTCGGCGAGCTTCGTGCCGAGCATTACGCTGGTTGCCAGCTGGGTCATCGGGATTCCGGTCACCTTGCTGATGAACGGCACCGTCCGCGAGGCCCGTGGGTTCACTTCAATCACGTAGGCGGTGTCGTTATGGATGACGAACTGCACGTTCATGATGCCAATGGTGTGCAGTGCGCCGGCCAGCGCCGTCGCGGCGTGCGCCATCTCGGCTTGCACCTTGGAGCTGAGCGTTTGCGGCGGGTAGACCGCCATCGAGTCACCGGAGTGCACCCCGTCGCGCTCGATGTGTTGCATAATGCCCGGGATGACGGCGGTTGTGCCGTCCGCGATGACGTCCACTTCGGCTTCCTGCCCAGTGAGGTAGGAGTCGATGAGAACGGGGTGCTCATTACTAATGGACACCGCGCGGTCGATGTAATCGCGCAGTTCAGCTTCGTCGCGCACGATTTCCATCGCCCGGCCGCCGAGAACGTAGGATGGGCGGATGAGGACGGGGTAGCCAATCTCATTGGCTGCCGCGATGGCTTCTGGCGTGGTCATCGCCGTTTTGCCGACGGGTTGCGGCAGGCCGAGTTGCTGCATGACGGCGTTGAAGCCTTCCCGGTCCTCGGCCCGGTCAATGTCTTCAAGTTTCGTGCCCAGAATTTTGACACCCGCCGCTGCCAGTGGGGCTGCCAGGTTGATGGCGGTTTGGCCGCCAAACTGAACGACCACGCCGACCGGCTGTTCGAGTTCAATGACGTTCATGACGTCTTCAAAAGTCAGCGGCTCGAAGTACAACTTGTCGGACACCGAGAAGTCGGTGGAAACCGTCTCCGGGTTGGAGTTGATGATAATGGCCGCGTAACCGGCCTTGCGGATGCTCTCGGCGGCGTGCACGGTGGCGTAGTCGAATTCGACACCCTGACCGATGCGAATCGGTCCGCTACCCAGCACCAGTACAGACGGCTTAGTCAGCTTCGTGCTCTCGGTGACCTGCTCGTAAGTGGAGTAGAAGTAGGGCGTCTTGCTGGCGAACTCACCGGCGACGGTGTCGACCATTTTGTAGACCGGCGCGATGCCGGCCGCCTGGCGCTGCTTACGAATCGTCAGCTCGCTGTTGCCGCTGAGCTGGGCAATCGTCAGGTCGCCGAGCCCGTACTTCTTGGCAGCTTGCAAAATGGCAGTCGGCACTGGGCCGATTTTGAGCTGGGCTTCCAGCTCGGTGATGTGCAGCAGCTTGTCCAAGAAGAACGCGTCGATGCCGGTTACCGTGTTCAGGGCCTCAATGCTGATGCCGCGCCGCAGCAGTTCCGTCACCTGGAAGAGACGCTCGTCGGTGGCCACGCCGGGCTTGATGGCGCTCATCAGGGCGCCAGAACTGATGGTGCCGTAACGCTTGCTGGCTAGCCCTGGGGTACCAATTTCGAGTGAACGAACCGCCTTGTTCATGGCCTCTTCAAAGGTGCGGCCAATCGCCATGACTTCCCCGGTCGCTTTCATCTGCGTGCCCAGCGTCCGGTCGGCGCTAGCGAACTTATCAAAGGGCCAGCGCGGAATTTTGACGACCACATAGTCCAGCGCCGGTTCGAACTCGGCGAGGGTCGTCCCGGTGACGGGATTGGTGATTTCGTCGAGGTTTAGGCCCACCGCGATTTTGGCGGCCATCTTGGCAATTGGGTAACCGGTGGCCTTGCTGGCGAGGGCGGAGGAGCGGGACACCCGCGGGTTCACTTCAATGATGTAGTACTTGAAGCTCTGCGGATCCAGTGCCATCTGGATGTTGCAGCCGCCCTCAATCTTGAGCGCGCGGATAATCTTCAGCGCCGCGTCCCGCAGCATCTGGTACTCCTTGTCGGCCAGCGTCTGCACGGGCGCGACGACAATTGAGTCGCCGGTGTGCACGCCAACGGGGTCAAAATTCTCCATTGAGGCCACGATGAGCGCATCGTCGTGGGCGTCGCGCATCACTTCGAACTCGATTTCCTTGAAGCCGGCGATGGAGCGCTCGATGAGTACCTGGGTCACGGGCGACAGTTCCAGCCCGCCCGCGGCAATGGTGCGTAGCTCCTGCTCGTTGTTGGCAAAACCGCCCCCGGTGCCGCCCATGGTGTAGGCGGGCCGGACGATGACGGGGTAGCCAATTTGCGTAGCGAAGTCGACAGTTTCCTGCACGGTGGTGGCGATGGTGGATTCAGGCACGGGTTCGCCGAGCTGCTCCATCAGTTCTTTGAACTGTTCGCGATCCTCGGCTTGGTCGATGGCCGCCATTTTGGTGCCCAGCAGTTCGATGTTCAGTTCGTCCAGAATGCCAGATTCACTGAGCTCACGCGCCATGTTCAGCCCAGTCTGGCCGCCCAGAGTTGGCAAAATGGCGTCGGGCCGTTCCTTTTGCAGAATCGGTTTGAGCGCAGGCAGGGTGAGCGGCTCAATGTAGACTTTGTCCGCCATTTCGGCGTCGGTCATGATGGTGGCCGGGTTGGAGTTGACCAGGACAACCTGGTAGCCTTCTTCGCGCAGGGAGATGGCCGCCTGGGAGCCGGAGTAGTCGAACTCCGCGGCTTGGCCGATGATGATGGGGCCGGAGCCAATAATGAGAATTTTGTGAATATCCGTGCGTTTAGGCATGGGCAGGGGCCTCCTTTGCGGCGAGAATGTTGCGTTTGAACTGGTCGAACAGGCCGGCGTAATCGTGCGGACCAGGCGCGGCGTCCGGGTGGAACTGCACTGAAAAGGCGTTGTGGCCGACTAGCTTGAGCCCTTCAACCGTGCCGTCGTTGATTTCTTCGTGGGTGACGGTCAGCCCGGTACCAGCCAGGGAATCCTTGGCGACTGCGAAGCCGTGGTTCTGACTGGTGAAACCAATGCTGCCATCAGCCAGGCTACGCACCGCGTGGTTAAACCCGCGGTGGCCAAACTTTAGCTTGTAGGTCTGCGCACCGTTGGCCAGCGCGAACAGCTGGTGTCCCAGGCAGATGGCCATCAGTGGCAATTGCGCCTGCAGTTCCCGAATCACGGGCAATACGTCCGCGAGTTCTTCAGGGTTGCCGGGACCGTTACTGAGCATCATTCCGTCCAGACCCGCGTCCAGAATGGTCTGGGCGTCAGTGGTGGCAGGGAACAGTACCGTCTGCATGCCCCGTGCATGTAGCTCCCGCAAAATGGAGTCCTTGTAGCCAAAGTCGAGCACCCCGACGCGCAGTTCGGCGGCGGCAGAGGCCGCTGGTGCCTGACTGGTGACGGCGGCAACTTGCTGCTGGCCATACTGGGCACTGGCAACTTGCGCGATGATTGCTGGCGTTACCTCGTCAACGAGCGCGGCTTGCATGACCCCGGCGTCACGAATTTCCTTAGTCAGGGCGCGGGTGTCCACGCCGCTAATCCCGGGTAATTCGCACATGGCGGCCCAATCACCCAGACTCATGCTTTCGCGCCAGTTACTGGGACGGCGGGCAAGCTCGTGCACGACAATGGCGGCGGGTTGGGGATGACCAGACTCGTAGTCGTCTGGGTTCACGCCGTAGTTACCGATGAGTGGGTAAGTGAAGGTGAGGATTTGGTCATGGTATGAGGCGTCAGTGATGGCTTCCTGGTAGCCAGTCATTCCGGTTGTGAAGACGAGCTCGCCGGCGGCCGCTTTCTGTGATCCGAACGCGGTCCCAGCGTAGACGGAGCCATTCGCCAATACAAGGTAACGTTGCATAAAATCTACTTCCGTTTCTTAATGTGAATTTTGGTTTTAGTTTGAGGTCGGCCGGAGCGAGCGGCAAATGGTTACGCGTTCGGCAGAGATGCTGGCGGGGACCGTTCAAGCGCTTTGGGCTTTCACTGGCGATTTTGCCGCAAACCCAGCGTCAAAATCCCACTCCCGAGAAAATGAGTAGTGCACACCCGGCAAAACCCGCCAGCCATGCATAACTCATTTTCTTTTCGCCAGCATCTCCGCCGCCCGCTTCACCATTTGCCACTCGCTCCTTTGCGTACTCACGCTGTCAAGAGGAACAAGTAGCTCGCAGTAATACTGGTGGGTATTGTTTTCTCGTGCAAGCCGAAATATGAACAAAGTATTGACTATCTGCAAATTTATAATGGGAGTTTGTTCATGTTGTCTTTCTGCTCAATCATGTGAGTGCTCTAAGGTAACGGGGCGGTTTGGTGTAGCGATGTGGCCCACCTTGCCGAAAAGAAAAATGTTGTGGTATGCGGCGGGTTTTGCCGTGTACCACGGCATTTTTATCGGGAGCGCAGATTTGACGTGGGTTTCGGCAAATCTGCCAGCGGAAGACCAAAGGTCTGAAGCGGTCCCCGGCAAGTCACCACCCCGCGCGGAACTAAACCACCCCGTTACCGGACTTTCGTCCGGAATTTTTTAACCGAATTATTCTGGATCAACCAAAGCTGGAATGAACAAATTGCCGAGGGAGGCGGCGAGGATGGCTTTGATGCTGTGCATCCGGTTTTCGCCTTCTTGGAACTGCTTGGCGAACGGTGCGTTGAAGACTTCCTCAGTAATCTCCATCTCACTTAGCCCGAACTTAGCATGGATGTTCTGTGCCAACTTGGTGTTGAGGTCGTGGTAGGCCGGCAAGTCGTGCATCACGATGGTGTTCGGGTTGCCGGTCGCCTTCACGGCTGCCATGTTGAGCTGGTAAGGCTGCAGCAACTTGATACGTTCAGCCCACTTATCTTCTTCACCCATGGATGCCCAGATGTCGGTGTAAAGGACGTCGCTACCCTGAACGCCAGCCTTGAGGTCGTCAGTGATCAGTAGCTTGGCGCCGGATTCTTTGGCGTAGCCGGCGGCGATGTCCTGGACCTTTTGCGTTGGCTGGAGACTCTTGGGACCCACCAGGTGGACGTTCACACCGAGCATGGCGCCGGTCACCAGCAGGGAGTTGGCGACGTTGTTACGCGCGTCCCCTAAATAGGTAAGCGTGATGTCCTTAATGTGACCGAAGACTTCATCAATTGTCATGAAGTCTGCCAGCATCTGGGTTGGGTGCCAGTCATCGGTCAGACCGTTCCAGACGGGAACGCCAGAGTACTTGGCCAGGCCGTCCACGATGTCCTGATCGAAACCGCGATACTCGATGCCATCATACATAGAACCCAGAATTTTGGCGGTGTCCGCGAGCGATTCCTTCTTGCCAAACTGGATGTCGCTGGCGCCGAGGAATTCGGGGTGGGCCCCCAGGTCGGTGGCCGCAACCGTGAAGGCGGAACGCGTCCGGGTTGAAGTTTTTGCAAAGAGCAGCGCGATGTTTTTGCCCTGCAAGTAATGGTGCTCGATGTTGTGCTTCTTTAGATACTTGAGATGCTCAGCCAGTTTAATGAGCGTGTAGAGCTCGCTAGGGGTGTAGTCGATTTCTTTTAATAGGGATTTGCCCTGGAAGTGTGTGTTCATAGAAGGAACCTCCGTTTCGGTTGTTAATTCATTTTTATTCAATACATGCAGTATACGCCATCTGCAACTATATGCAAATAAAATACGTTAAATGCAGAAATTTGCACTTTTTCACGAAAAAAATGAATTTAGGTGTTTATTTTTCCGAAAACAGATGCTAGTATACAGACACCAGCTTTTTCAAAAGCGAATATGAATGCATAAACAAACTGAATTAATTCAATTACTCGGAGGTAATGACTTATGACGAAGAAAATTGTATTGGCTTACTCAGGCGGCTTGGACACATCCGTTGCGATTCCGTGGCTCATCGATAAGGGCTACGAAGTGATCGCCGTGACACTCAACGTTGGTGAAGTCGACAAGGACATCGACTTTATTAAGGAAAAGGCACTCACCGTTGGCGCCATCGAAAGCTACGCCATTGACGGCATGGAAGAGTTCGCTGCTGACTATGTGGCACCCGTCATCAAAGGGAACCTTCTATATGAAGGAGAGTACCCATTGGTCTCCGCGCTGTCCCGCCCGCTGATCATCAAGAAGCTCGTCGACATTGCCCATGAGAACGGCGCGGTTGCCATTGCGCACGGCTCAACCGGGAAGGGGAATGACCAGGTTCGTTTTGAAGCCGCCATTCATGCTCTGGATCCCGACATGGCGATTGAAGCGCCAATCCGTGACTTCCACTGGTCCCGTGAAGAAGAAATCGAATACGCCAAGGAGCACAACGTGCCCGTGCCAATCGGCCTGAAGTCCCCATACTCCATTGACCAGAACCTTTGGGGTCGTGCCAACGAAGCCGGGATTCTTGAAAATCCTTGGAACCAGGCACCCGCCGATGCATACGAATTGACCGTGGCACCGGAAGACGCACCTGATGAAGCCGAATTCGTCGACCTGACTTTTGTTAAGGGGCTGCCCGTTGCTATTAACGGCGAGGAATTGCCACTGTACAAGTTGATCCTGAAGCTCAACGACATGGCCGGGAAGCACGGCATTGGCCGGATTGACCACATCGAAAACCGTTTGGTCGGCATCAAGAGCCGGGAAATCTACGAGGCACCAGGTGCCGCAGTCATCATGACCGCCCACAAGGACCTCGAGGACCTGACTTTTGAACGTGACCTCGCGCACTTCAAGCCAATTGTCGAACAGCAACTGACCAACATGATCTACAACGGCCTCTGGTTCTCCCCACTGTGCGACGCGCTGAACGCCTTCATTGACGAATCCCAGCAGGTTGTCAACGGGATTGTGAAAATCAAGATGTTCAAGGGTAGCGCCGTCGCTGTGGCGCGGCAGAGTGCTAATTCTCTCTACGACGAGAAGCTAGCGACCTACACCGCCGCCGACTCCTTTGACCAGGAAGCCGCAGCTGGTTTCATCAAGCTGTGGAGCCTGCCAACCACCGTTTACTCCCAGGTGAACGGTAAGACCGCTAAGAAACCCGCTACTAATAAGTAGAAACCCGCAACCACGCACCGCTTAAAGACTGGACAGGCAGCTGCGCAGTCGCGCGAAAGTAGGCAGACTCCTGATACGTAAGGCAATCCCGACAAAAATCCTTAAAGCGGGATTTTAGCCGGTATTCCCTTACGTAGCGGAGTCTAACCGCCCACTTTCGCAGCCTATCCAGTCGCGCGAAAAAGAGCAGGGCCTCAACATATAAGGCACTGCAACTAAAAATCCTAAGTGCGGGATTTTCAGTTGCAGCACCTTATATGACCGGTCCTAACCGCTCTTTTTCGCAGCCTACATACAAGAAAGGAGGCCACACCATGGCCGTTAAAAAATGTGGGGAGGCCGCTTCACCGCGGTGAGCCCGGAGTTTGCACAGGAGTTTGGCGCCTCCATTGATTTTGACCAGGCAATGGCCGCCGAGGATATTGAAGGTTCCATCGCGCACGTCACCATGCTGGGCAGCACCGGCATTTTGCCGCAGGGGGATGTGAATCAGATTAAGGCTGGCCTCCAGGAAATCGCGCAAGAATTGCAGGACGGAACCCTGGATGAGTTCACCATCGCTAACGAAGATATTCACATGAACATCGAGGCCATCCTGACGGCCAAAATTGGCCCGGTCGCCGGCAAGTTGCACACGGCCCGTTCCCGAAATGACCAGGTGGCAACTGACTTTCACCTGTGGGTGACGCACCGTTTGCCTGAGGTGATCACCGCCATCGATAAGCTGCAGGGCGTCCTGATTCAGTTAGCCGAGGCGCATACCGATACTATTTTGCCGGGTACCACGCACCTCCAGCACGCCCAGCCAATTTCACTGGGGCACTACTTCATGGCTTACTTCAACATGTTGCAGCGTGACAAGGAGCGCTTCGAATTCAACATTAAGCACGCCAGCGTGTCGCCGCTCGGTGCCGCGGCGTTAGCCGGGACGACTTTTCCGATTGACCGTCAGCAGACGGCCGACTTGCTCGGGTTCCAGGCCGTGTACAGCAACTCACTGGACGCCGTGTCCGATCGTGATTTTGCTATTGAATACCTGACCAACAGCAGCATGCTGATGATGCACCTGTCCCGTTTGTCCGAGGAACTCATCATCTGGGCGTCCTACGAGTACCAGTACGTGGAACTGGACGATGCATACTCGACGGGCTCGTCCATCATGCCGCAGAAGAAGAACGCGGATTACGCGGAGCTGATTCGCGGGAAGGTCGGCCGAGTATACGGCGACCTGATGAGCCTGCTCACGGTGATGAAGGGTCTGCCACTGGCCTACAACAAGGACATGCAGGAAGACAAGGAAGGCGTGTTTGACGCCACGACCACCATCATGGGCAGCCTGCACGTGATGACGGGGATGCTGCAAACACTCCACGTGAAGGACGACCACATGGCGGCCGCCGTACAAAATGACTTCAGTAACGCCACCGAACTGGCCGATTACCTCGCCAGCAAGGGGCTACCGTTCCGGCAAGCGCACTCGGTGGTCGGCCAGCTGGTGCTCAAGGGTATCCAGGAGCACACGGCGCTGCAAGACATGCCGCTCAGTGAACTGCAGGCGGCCAGTGATCTGATTGAAGAAGACGTCTACCACGACCTCGATCCGCGCGTTGCGGTTGAACGCCGCACGAGTTTCGGGGGACTGCCTTCTCCCAGGTCAAGGCGCAGATTGCTCAGGGAAAGAAACTGCTGAATGAGGATTAAGTATGAAACTAATGACGAAGATTGTCCTGGGGCTGGCGCTTTGCGCCGGCCTTAGTATTAGCGGGAACACGCAGCAGACGCACGCGGCGGCTAAGACCGACCCGGCGCTGACCAAAATTCAAAAGTCCGGCGTCCTCCGTCTGGGACTGTCGCCAGACTACGCACCATACGAATTCCACAGCACGGTGGGCGGCAAGGACATTATCACCGGTTTTGACGTGACGATGGACAAGCTGATCGCCAAGCGCTTGGGCGTCAAACTCAAGTTGGTGGAAATGAGCAATGATGCATTGCTGGCCGCATTGGAGTCCGGCAAGGTCGACATGGTTGTCTCCGGGATTACGCCAACACCGGAACGGGCCAAGCGGGTCGACTTTTCCACCCCATACTTCAACGACCCGAACGTCGTGCTGGTCAAGAAGGCCGACAAGAATAAGTTTAAGACGCTGAATGATTTCAAGGGCGCGAAGATTGGTGCCCAAATCACAACCATTCAAGAAGACCAGGCCAAGAAGTACCTGCACGGCGCGACGGTGACCTCACTTAAGAAGGTCACAGATGAAGCCGCGCAACTCAGTCAGGGCAAGCTGGATGGGATTGTGGTACCAACGACCACTGCGAAGTCCTACATCATGCAGGACAGTGCCTTCGCCATTGCCCCAGCCAAAATTCCGGGTGGCGGCGGCGAATCTGCCGTCGTGATGCCGAAGAACTCGCCGGTACTGAAGGCCAAAATTAACCACATTCTGAAGACAGAAGTCATTGGTGCCCCAATCACCAAGTGGCGTAATGCCGCCATCAAACAGATGACGGTCAAAAAGAGCTTCTTCCAGGAGTACGCACCGTACTTCGTAAAGGGGACGGAATACACTCTCGGCCTGGCGGTCATCGGGGTGGCGCTGGGTTTTGTGCTCGGGACAATCCTGGCCCTCATGAAGCGGTCGCGCGTGTGGATTCTTAAGGCGATTGCCAACGTCTACATTGAATTCGTCCGCGGCACGCCACTGCTGATTCAAGTGTTCATCGTGTTCTTCGGCACGCAGATCATCGGTCTGACCGTTTCTGGTTTCGTTTCCGGGGCGATTGCGATGTTCCTGAATTCCGGTGCGTACGTTGCCGAAATCATTCGGTCCGGCCTCAACGCGGTGCCAAAAGGCCAGAGCGAAGCCGCACGCTCGCTAGGCTTATCGCAGCGGCAGACGATGCAGATGGTGGTGTTGCCGCAAGCCATCCGCACGATTTTGCCGGCACTGGGTAATGAATTCGTCTCCGTTATTAAGGAAGGTTCCGTCATCTCGGTGATTGGGGTGGGCGAACTGACCTTCCAAACCTCAGTGGTGCAGGGCGCGTCGTTCCGCGCCTTCCTGCCGCTGATCATCACCGCCTGCATTTACTTTGTCCTCACCTTCGGGCTCACGCGCATCCTGCACGGACTCGAGAAGGGCTTCAGCAAGGCTAACGCTTAAAACGTGTTGCCCCGCAACTTTGGTTGCGGGGCTTTTGCTGTCCGTCAGCGTGAGTCATGAAACTTTCATCCGCAAGGATGCAGAAATTGAAAATAATGCTCCGACCGACGGTCGGGACTGGGGTGGCTTGGTTACGTAACCGCAGGTAGGTGGCGCGGGGTCGCTCTCGCCTGGTAAACCAGGCTACCGCTAAACTTTTTG
>NZ_RHNR01000011.1 GCF_003946025.1 Lacticaseibacillus songhuajiangensis
AAGTATTATTGTGTGGAGACGTGGCGCGAACTTTCGCCACGGCTTCACACAATAATACCGGGAGCGCAGAGTTGACGATGGTTTTTGCTGCAACTCTGCCAGCGGAAGACCGCGATAGCGGGCTGAAGCGGTCCCCGCCCGACGTAGTTCCCGGAGCGTAGCCCAAGCGCACCACCACTGGAGTTGCCGACCCACCGCCTAGCGGCGGTTTGAAAACAAACCCAAGCGTAAAGCGCACCCTTGCGGGTGCGGATTTACGTTGACGGACAGCGATTACCCCTCCAGTGTCTGCTGCAGCTTACGCATGATAGGGCTCAGTAATTGCTGTTTGCGGGTTACGACCGCGATGGAGAAGCGTGGTTGCCCGGATCCGAGTAGCGGGATGACGCGCAAGCCGTCTTCAGGACGTAGCGCCAGCGTTGCCAGTAGCGCGACGCCGACATCCTGCGCCACCATCTGTTTGAGCAATTGGAAGTCGCTGGTGCGGAAAGCGATTGGCGGATTGATGTTCGCCTTGGTGCGCATGGCCGTGAAGACCTGGTCGTGAACGAAGCCTTCGGTCATCGCAATGAAGGGCGTGTTCGCTAAGGCGTGTACATCCAGTGGCAGGCTCAGTTCGCGCTTAGGACTAGTGATGATGGCAAAAGGTGTGGCACTGATTTCGTGAACGCGCAGGTCATCATCGGCAAGCGGACCCGCGCTGCCGAGCAAAGCCATGTCCACTTCGCCGCTGCGCAACTGGTGCAGCAGTTCCGCGGATCCGGCCTCGACGGTTTGCAGGTGGGTCATCAGGTTCTCCTCGACGAGGCGGGGAATGACCGTTGGCAGGTAAAAGTTACCAATAATAGGTGGCAGTCCGAGGCGGACCGTTTCCGTCTGCATGCCTGCCAATTCACTGTCAGCCTGCTGGAGTTCACCAAGAATGACGCGTACGTGGCGTGCGAACTGCCGTCCGGCCGGGGTGACCGTTAGGGTGTTGTGACTTTGGTCACGGTGCAATAGTTCGATACCATAACTCGTTTCGAGACGCTTGAGTGCGAGCGAGACGGTGGGTTGACTGACGCCAAAATGGTCAGCAACTGCAGAAAAATTTTTTATTTCGACAAGTTTTGCAAAGTACTCTAAATCGCGTGTATTCAAAACGTACCTCCAGCAGGGGTTTGCGGGTTCATATAAATATATTTTATCACTCCTGCCGAGTTTGACTATATTTTTTATGGGCATGTATGCTGACTCTCGGATAGTAAATATTAACAAAAAATAAGTTAACCAGTTGGAGGCAGAAACATGAAATACACACCAGAACAAATTTTGAACGACCCATTCCTGAACAAGGGTACCGCCTTTTCTAAGGAAGAACGTCAGCAGTTTGGCCTTGCCGGCATCCTGCCACCTGCCGTGCAGACCCTTGACCAGCAGGTCGCACAGACCTACGCGCAGTTGCAGCGCAAGGACAGCCCACTTGAAAAGCGGATCTTCCTGATGGATATCTTCAACCACAACCACGTGCTTTTCTACAAGCTCTTCTCCCAGCACATCGCTGAATTCATGCCAATCGTGTACGACCCAACGATTGCTGACACCATTGAAAACTACAGCGCGCTCTTCATCGAACCACAGAACGCCGTTTACCTGAACATCGACGAACAAGATGACATCGAAAGTGCCATCAAGAACGGTGCGAACGGCCGCGATATTCGTCTCATCGTTGTGACCGACGCTGAAGGAATTCTCGGGATTGGTGACTGGGGTACACAGGGTGTCGACATTGCCGTTGGTAAGCTGATGGTTTACACCGCCGCTGCCGGCATTGACCCAAGCAAGGTGTTGCCAGTTGTTCTCGACGCCGGGACCAACAACGAATCACTGCTTAACGACGACCTGTACCTGGGTCTGCGCAAGAAGCGGGTATACGGCGACAAGTACTACACCTTCGTTGATAAGTTTGTGAACGCAGCGCGCGCGCAGTTCCCTAACCTCTACCTGCATTTTGAAGACTTCGGTCGGAGCAACGCCGCTAACCTGCTGACCAAGTACCAGCAGGAAATGACCACCTTCAACGATGACATCCAGGGGACCGGAATCATCGTGCTCGCCGGAATTCTCGGTGCGCTCAACATCTCCAAGCAGAAGATGACCGATCAGGTCTACATGAGTTTTGGTGCCGGAACTGCCGGTGCTGGGATTACCAAGCGCATCTACGACGAATACCTCCAGCAGGGGATGGACGCCAAGGAAGCACGCAAGCACTTCTACCTCGTTGACAAGCAGGGTCTGCTCTTTGATGATGACCCAACATTGACGCCTGAACAGAAGCCTTTTGCCCGCAAGCGCAGTGAATTTGCCAACGCTGACGAACTGACCAGCTTGGAAGCTGCCGTTAAGGCTGTGCACCCAACAGTTCTGGTCGGGACCAGCACGGTTCCTGGTACCTTCACGGAAGGTGTTGTTAAGGAAATGGCTGCCCACACGGAGCGTCCAATCATCTTCCCACTGAGCAACCCAACCAAGCTTGCTGAAGCCAAGGCTGAAGACCTGATTGCCTGGACTGATGGGAAGGCCCTAGTTGCAACCGGGATTCCTGCCGCACCTGTTGAGTACAAGGGCGTGACTTACGAAATCGGGCAGGCCAACAACGCTCTCGTTTACCCAGGTCTTGGCCTTGGTACCATCGCCGCAACGGCAACCCGCCTGTCTGACGGTATGATTTCCGCTGCTGCCCACAGTCTGGGTGGCATCGTGGATCCTAGCGAAGCGGGCGCTGCTGTTTTACCACCAGTTAAGAAGCTTGACGTCTTCAGCCAGACGGTTGCTAACGCCGTCGCTGCTGAAGCAGTTGCTGAAAAGCTGAATGCTGACGAAATCAGTGACGTCAAGAAGGCTGTCGCCGACATGAAGTGGGAACCTGAATACAAGCCACTCCAGGACGTGCAGATTCAGGACTAATTAGCGGGATGCAAAATGTGTGCGCAAGCTTGTCGCTTGGTGCACATGCTGCATCATCATTGAGGAGGTAACATTGTGACTGCTTTAACAACATCCATTCAGAGCATTTTGACCATCGTGCTCATCATTGCTCTGGGTTACATTTTACAAACTAAGGGCTGGTTCGACGACAAGTTCGGCGGCACCATCTCTAACTTGCTGATGAAGGTGGCACTGCCAGCATCCATCTTCACGTCCGTTCTCGAACGCCTGACCTTGAACAAGTTGATTAGCTTGTCCAGCGGTCTGGTTTACGGCTTCGGTGGCGTCATCTTGGGCTACATCATCGCCTTCATTCTCGTGAAGGTCTTGAAGGTGCGTCCAGGCCGGCGCGGGACCTTTATCAACATGTTCGTTAACGCCAACACCATCTTCATCGGCCTGCCACTGAACATGGCGCTCTTCGGTGACAAGGCGCTCCCATACTTCCTGGTTTACTACGTGGTCAACACGGTATCGACCTGGACACTGGGTGCCTTCCTGATGGCAAACGACGATCCAACGAAGGTGAAGGGCGAAGCTTCTGGTAACTTTAACTGGAAGAAGCTGCTGCCACCACCACTGCTTGGTTTCTTGGTAGCGCTGGTCTTCTTGCTACTGCGGATTCCGTTCGTCCACGTGCAGGCTTTGAGCTTTGCTGTGAACACGCTGGACTACGTGGGTAGCCTGGTAACACCACTGTCCCTGATTTACATCGGGATTGTGCTGGCAAAAGCCGGCCTCGGCAGCATTCGTTTCGACCGCGACACTATCGTGGCCTTGCTCGGCCGTTTCGTACTCGCTCCAGCACTGATTACGATGCTGATTGTGCTTGGCGCACACGCGGGCTTCGGTCTGCCTAGCCTTGAAGCACAGACCCTCATCGTGCAGGCCAGTGCACCTGGCCTTGCCGTTCTGCCAATCCTGGCTGATCAGGCACATGGTGATGTTAAGTACGCCACCAACGTGGTCACAACCTCAACCGTACTCTTCGCAATTGTTGTTCCAGTTGTGATGATGCTGATTCAGGGGATGTAATACTCAAAAAAGGATGAGCCTTGGCTCATCCTTTTTTGATACCTTCGCTGTCCGTCAGCGTAAGTCCGTGCCCGCAATGGTGAGTTTTGCACTTTAAGCAGTTTTCATAACGCCGCAAGGCGGTGGGGTCGGCAACTCCGGTGGTGGTGCGCTTGGGCTGCGCTCCGGGAACTACGTCGGGCGGGGACCGCTTCAGCCCGCTATCGCGGTCTTCCGCTGGCGGAGTTGCCGCAAGAACGGCGTCAACTCCGCGCTCCCGAGATGATTGTGTGCAGCCACGACGGCAAGTGCGGCCGTCCTGTCTCCAGACAATCATCTTTTCGCCCGACTTCGTTCCCTGCGCTTCGCCCAAGCACACCACCACCTCCGTGGCCGACACGTTACTGTGTGGGAAACATCCCCATGGCCGAGTGACAACGCACCGAAACGTCGGATAGACGTTCGGCTAGAAACTGAGTGATTAACTATCTCTAGTACTTGTAAAGGCCACTGTTGCGGTATCCAACACGCTCGAGAGCGCAGTGTATAGATTGTTGCCCTACTGTTTCCAGTGTTTGTCCATCTTCGTTTGGTGCTTCCACTAGCGTAACCTGAAACTTTCGTCACCACACTCATGTGAATGCTCGTCGGAACTGGGGCGGATTGGCGACAGCGGACGGGAAGGGGGTGCGTGCCCACGAAAATGGCAGTGTATGTTTCGCACATGAACTTCGTGCGAAATGTACACCGCCATTTTCGTTAGGAGCGCGATTTTGACGCTGGGTTTGCGGCAAAATCGCCAGTGGAAGACAGCACAGCTGGCTGGAACGGTCCCACGCACCCCCTTCCCGGGAGCAAAGCTAATCCGCCCCAGTTTCGACCTTCGGTCTAACCACTATTTTCATCCTTGCGGATGATTTAATTGAAATTTTCAACGCTTACGTTGACGGACAGCGTGCAGCGGTAAAGACCCAAAAATCTTCACATTTCGGCCTGATTTATTTCATAGCCCGCCGGTATAGTAATCAACATAGAAGAGCGGCAAGGAAAACCGCTCCTCCTCCCAAAATAGAAACTAACTTCTTCTTCATTTTCTACTCCTCATAATGTGATCACCACGGGGGCCGCTAACTCCGAGGTGAACGAAAAGGGCAGGTGTCTGGACGCACCTGCTCTTTTTGTATGCCTTTAGTCACCTTGTTCACCAATCCACGCCGCACGTTGTTGCAACGCAGTCTGCAGTCGTTCTGGTACGGAGACCAGCGTGATCTCGGTGCCGAGAAACAGTAGCCAGTTGACCGCCGCGTCGAGATTTTCGTGCTCGGCAATTGGCAGTTGCAGGCGCGCCGTCGCCTGGTAGGGATGGGTGTAAGTGAGTTGCGCATTTTGCGGGTGGTATTTCTTGAATTGGTGAATGGCGCCTTGCCGCAAGTTGGCAATCAGTTGCTGCGGGCCGGCCGCATTTTGCCAGGCTATGGCCGTTTTTGTTGAGATTTGATGATCTGCGTCGCTTGCAGACACGAGGTCGTCAACCGCGATGAGACGTTGCGCGTGGTTGTCGACATCAAGGCCGACTAATTGCCAGGTATCCGCATCCCGGAACAGGTGTTGAACGTAGAGGGTAAACGTACTGCCGCTCGTGAGATGCAGATTGAGGGTGCGTGCATCTAGCAGTAATTGAATGAGTTTTTCCAGCTGTGGGTGGGCGATGTCAGACAGGTCGAGCAGATTGGGATTACGCGTGTTGGTACCCGGGAAGCGCAACAGGTCGTTAAGCACAATAAGTGACTCTTGCTGTTGCGGCGGGATGAGGCCGAGCAACTTTTCCGCAAGTGTTTGCCGGCTACGCAGATAAGGCAACTGCTGGTTGCGCGAGGCCATGAAGGCGATGAAGAGCGCCTTCACTTGTTCGTCGGTGAAACGGATGGCCGGCAGCAGCGAGTTGTGCATCACCGCGTAGCCGCCTTCGCGGCCAACGGTGGCTTCGAGGGGCATCCCGAGTGTTTCGATTTCGCGAATGTCACGCAGCGCGGTGGAACGTGAAATGCCGAATTCAGTCATGAGATCGTGCAGGGTAAACACGCCACGGTTGTTCATGTAGCGCATCATCGTGTTGATTCGTTCTGTTTTCTGCATGCAGCCTCCGTAAAAGGTTCAAAATTTGACACCATTATACCCTATAATCGAAACCGTTAAAGAGTTCAGCAAATCAAAGGAGAATATTCACATGACAAATTACACTATCGCAACTCAGCCTGCTTTCAGCATTCTCGGTATTGGAACCGAACTGAAGAGTCATTACACCGACTTCGCGGGGATGGCCGCCGAGAAGAGTGCTTTCTGGAATGCAGTGCAAGCGGACGGCCGGCTGGAGGAACTGCAGGCGATTGCCGCAGACAACAAGCTGTTCTTCGTCAATGAAGCCTACCAGAACAAAATGATGTACTACGTGGCCGTTCGTAGTGACAAGGATTTCGCGAGTGCCGACCGCCGCATTGAATTCCCAGCTGGTGAATATGTCCTCGTCGATGGCACCGGTGCAGATGCCTACAGTGCGGCTGAAGGTGTGATCGGTGCAGCCTTTGGCGGCGTGCTGGGGCAGCTGAGTGACGTGGCTTACGTTGGTGGGCCAAACGCCGCCGCAGTTGAAGCGCAGACTGACGGTACATACGCCGCGAAGATGTACATTCCGGTCGTGCGCAACTAGTCTGTTTCCAATATGGGATGAATGTTCAAAAATAGTCGGGCAACGAACTCGTAGAGGGAATCGTTGCCCGGCTTATTTTGTAGACGTGTGGAATGGGAGGAGGAATATCAAGAAACTTGTATTTTTAATTGATGTATTTTTTTACGTTATCAGTCCAAAGGTGTATTCCATTTACCATTGAAAAGGTCTATTTTAGTAACGAGGATTAAGAAAAGCTAAAGTAGAAGGGGGACAACGTCGTGGGTGCAGCGGTTGTTGTAGCGGCGGTACTGTTAATCATTTTACTCGGGACGGATAATCCGTCCGCGGCGCGGAGCAATCGGCGCCATCATCAATAGTCAACTTTGTGGAGGAGTTAGCGATGGAAGAAACATCTCGGGTGGGGATGGGCCGGGCATTAGTCCTGTTCTTCAAGAATTATTTCAACTTTCACGGTCGTAGCACGCGCCGTGAGTACTGGTTTATGTTTTTGTGGTACGCCATCTTTGTGGTGCTGGCCTTTGTGTATTTTGGCACAGTGCTCATTCAGATTCTGGCGCACAACAAGACAGGTTTTTCGCCGAACTTATTAGTGGCGTTGGGGTTGCCGCTGATTATCTTTGTGCTGGTTGCCTTTGCAGTCCTGATTCCTTGGGTGGCGCTACAAGTGCGACGTTATCGCGATGCGGGAATTTCAGTATGGTGGTTGCTAGCGACTTACCTGCTGCCCCTCCTGCTCACGCGCACTGACATCTTTGGTGTCAGTGACACCATGAGTAACGTTTTGAGCACCATTGCTTTAGCGCTGGAAATAGCCAACTGGGTGATTGCGGCGCAGCCAAGTAAGCCCCGTGAAACGGAGGAACTTTCGTGATGGGAACGCAAAAGGTTAGCTTTATCGAAGCGCTGCGGCTCTTCTTCAAGAATTACGCCAATTTCCGCGGGCGCAGTAGCCGCAGTGAGTACTGGTACATGTTCTTGTGGAATGCCATTTATAGCGCCATTATGGAAGTTTGGGTGTTCATGGCAATTCTGCACATGCCGCTCATGGGGAACAATTACACCTTGCCAAGTATTTTGCGGGCACTGATGGCGCCGCTGATTGTAGTGGCGGTGGTGAGCGTAGCGACGCTGGTACCGTGGGTCAGCCTGAGTGTTCGTCGCTTCCGCGATGCCGATTACTCGCCGTGGTACTTGCTGCTGACAATGGCGCTGCCGGCGGTCTTATTGTCACTGTCGAACAACGTCTTCACGACGTTTGGCAATGTTTGCACCGTGGTGGGGCTGGCGCTGGTAATTGCACACATGGTGATGATGGCGCGGCGGTCGATGCCGGCGTTCCATAACTAAGGGTATTTATAGTTCTGGAGGCAAGCAAAATGCAGTTTAACGCGCAACAGTTAGCTGTCATCGCGACTTTAACACCGCGCGCCCAGCAGGTGTGCGGACTCATCATGTGGATGGACGCACCAGATCACGAAATCATTATGCCTCGCAGTCAGTTTTACGCGCGTCTGCATTATTTCCCGCGCAATGACAACATGATGGCCATTCAGCAGGAAGTGGCTGCAATGACGCGTGAATTGCGCGCCAGCGTGCTTCCCCAGTTCATGATTCACCTTGGCGATAATGACCTCGGTGAAGATGAGATGCTGTACACAATTAGTTACTGATAACGCTATGAACGATCAGGCATGGCCGCGGCCATGCCTTTTTCATGCAGTATTAATGAATCAATATCGTTGAGGTGGTATCATGAAAGTGTTGCCAACCTTATTATGACGGTGAAAGAAGGACTTGAAGATGACAAAACCATTAGCTAAGTACATTGACCACACGCTGCTCAAACCAGAAGCGACACGTGCGCAGATTGAGGAGATTCTCGCGCAGGCGCGGGAATACGATTTTGCGTCCGTTTGTATCAACCCGTACTGGGTGAAGACAGCGGCGGAGGGTCTGGCAGACAGCGATGTGAATGTCTGCACCGTAATTGGGTTCCCACTGGGCGCCAACACCACGGCGATTAAGGTGGCCGAGGCCAAATCCAGCATCGCTGACGGTGCGGATGAGTGCGACATGGTGCTCAACATTGGTGAACTGAAGGGTGGCAACGATGCCGCTGTGCAGGCTGACATCGCTGCTGTTGCGGATGCGGTGCACGCAGAGGGCAAGCTGCTGAAGGTCATCATCGAGTGCGTTTTGCTGACGGATGAGGAGAAGGTGCGTGCCTGCAAGTTGAGTGCGGCCGCTGGTGCGGACTTCGTGAAGACCAGCACAGGCTTTGCTGGCGGCGGCGCAACGGTGCACGACGTTGCCCTGATGCGCAAGACCGTCGGCGACAAGCTGCAAGTTAAGGCGGCGGGCGGTATTCACACGTACGCAGACGCCAAGGCGCTAATTGCTGCCGGTGCCGACCGACTGGGCGCTAGCGCTGGTGTCGCCATTATGAAAGAAGCGGGGGAAGCTAATGACTAAAGAAGTAAAGTACGACCGGATTTTTGCAATTGTGACCGATTCCGTGGGGATTGGGGCCGCACCAGATGCCGCTAAGTATGGCGACGAGGGTGCTGACACTTACGGCCACATCAGTGAATTCAAGGGGGCCGACTGGCAATTACCAAACCTGCTCAAGCTCGGTTTGGGTAATATCCGCGCCGATAAGCCAATGCTGGGCCTGAAGCCAGTGGCCAAGCCGCTGGGTGCGTTCGGCAAAATGCAGGAAATCTCTGCCGGTAAGGACTCCATGGATGGGCACTGGGAAATGATGGGCCTGCCGGTTATGGAACCACTTGGCTTCTTCCCGAACGGCTTCCCGCAGGAATTGCTCGACAAGATTAGCGATTTTGCTGGCCGCAAGATCATTGTTAACAAACCGTACTCTGGTACCGAGGTCATCCACGATTACGGGGATGAGCAGCTGGCGACCGGCGACCTGATTGTTTACACTTCCGGCGACTCTGTGCTCCAGATTGCCGCCAACATCGACATCATTCCGCTGAAGGAACTCTACCGCATTTGTGAATACGCCCGCAGCATCACCCGCACGGCGCCTTACCACATTGGCCGCGTGATTGCGCGTCCTTACACCTACGTGGATAAGGACAACTTCACCCGGACCAGTGACCGCCACGACTACACGCTCTTGCCAGACGGCCCGACCGACCTTGACCGTTTGCAAAAGGCGGGCGTGCCAACGTATGGTGTTGGCAAAATTAACGACATCTTCTCCGGTCAGGGGATTGACGATGGCGTGCACACCGTCAGCAATGAAGACGGCATGAACCAGACGATCGCTCAGGTGAAGAGTGACCGCAAAGGCTTCATCTTCACTAACCTGGTTGATTTTGACGCGATGTACGGCCACCGTCGGAATCCAGAAGGCGACGCACAAGCGCTGGAGCTCTTTGACAAGCAGCTCGGTGAATTCCTAGCCAACATGCGGCCAAGCGACTTGCTACTGATTACTTCTGACCACGGCAACGACCCGACTTACAAGGGGACGGACCACACCCGCGAATTCGTGCCACTGCTGGCCTACAGTCCTTCGATGCAGGGCAATGTGAACCTGGGTATTCGCAAGCCATTTAGCGACCTTGGTGCCACTATTTTGGACAACTTCAACGTGGCCAATGGCGAATACGGGACATCATTCCTGGACCAGTTGCAGTAAGCGCAAGGACAGCCTAAGGAGGAGATTGCATGAGTATTCACATTAACGCACCAGCCGGCAGTATTGCCGATACGGTCTTGCTGCCCGGCGACCCGCTGCGCGCCAAGTACATGGCGGAGAACTACCTGCAAGACGTGACGCTGTACAACAGTGTGCGTGACGCCTTCGGTTACACTGGCACGTACAAGGGTAAGCGCATCTCGGTTCAAGCGACCGGGATGGGGATTCCGTCCATTTCCATCTACGCGACTGAATTGATGCGCGACTATGGCGTGCAAAATTTGATTCGCACCGGTACTTGTGGCGGGATGGCCGACCGCGTGCAGTTGCGTGATATTGTGCTGGGCCAGGCGTCCAGTACGGACAGTTCCATCATTGCCAATACTTTTGGCCCTGGGGTGTACTTTGCACCGACCGGTGATTTTGAGCTACTGACCACGGCGGCCGGTATTGCCAAGGACGCTGGCTACCGCACCTTGGTCGGCAACGTTCTGGGTGAAGATCGCTTCTACAATGACGAGCTCGACAAGCAAAAGTTGATGGATTACGGCGTGCTGGCCACCGAAATGGAGACGCCCGCACTGTACCTGCTCGCGGCGAAGTACCACCGCCGCGCGCTGGCCATCATGACTGTGTCCGATCACCTCGGGCGCGATGAGCACCTGTCTGCCGACGAGCGGCAACTGACTCTGGACGACATGCTGACGATTGGTTTTGAAACCGCAGCAACTGTTGCCAAGAGTGCCGAATAAGACCAAATTAAAACCACCTGTTTTGCAAGCACAAGGGCTGCAGAACAGGTGGTTTTTGCGTGTTAGCGAATTTTGCGGAGTACCGCGTTCATATCAACGGGAGTGCCAGCCTTACGTAGGTCGTGGTACTCGCCCGCAGCGGTGAACAGCAGGTCGGCCGCGGAGTTGACGGCCGTTTCCACCGCGTCTTGAATGACGCCGATGATGAAGCCAATACCGACGACCTGCATCGCGATGTCATTGCTGATACCGAAGATGCTGGCGGCCATCGGAATGATGAGCAGTGAACCGCCGGCGATACCGGACACACCGGTCGAAGCTAGCGCCGTCAGCAGGCACAAAATGATGGCGAGGGGTAAGGTGACGTGCACGCCGAGAGTGAAGCAAGTGGCGAGCGTCATGATGGCGATGGTGATGGCCGCGCCGCCACTGTTAGCGCTGGCGCCGAGAGGAATGGAGACGGCGTAGGACTTCTCACTCAGACCGAGCTTTTTGCAGGCGCCGAGGTTAATGGGGATGTTCACGGCGCCGCTGCGGGTGAAAAAGGCAGGAATGCCGGATTCCTTCAGCGTCCACAGGGTGAGTGGGAACGGATTTTGCCGCGTTGCCAGCCAGACCATGAAGGCATAAAGTCCCAGATACGCGACAGCCATGGTGGCAACGAGCAGCACGACCAACTGCGTGTACTTGGCAACACCAGCAAACCCGGTGCTGCTGACGGTGTCAAAGAGCAAACCGGCCACCCCGAGTGGTGCGAATTCAATGATGAAACTGGCCGCCTTACCGACCGCATTGGTGAAGTCAGTGAGAACCTTCTTGGTGCTAACGCTGGCGTGGCGCAGAGCGGCGCCGAGGACCAGTGCCCAAAAGAGGATGGACAGGTAGTTACCGTCCGTCATTGCGGCAATGGGATTACTGACCGCGCTGACGAAGAGGTTGCTGAGCACGGTGCCCAGGTCTTTCGGCGCGGGGGTCGCAACTTTGGCGGCTTCAGGCAAAATAAGTTTGATGCGGAACATGAAACTGGCAATGATGCCCAGTGCCGCGGAGAGCACCGTCCCGAAGACGTACGTCACGACGATAGTCTTAATGTGACTATTATCCCCGCGTTCGAATTTGGAAATGGCCGTCATGATAATGAAGAAAACCAAGATTGGGGCGATTCCCTTGAGGGCGCCGACGAAAAGCTGGCCGAAGATGCTGATGAAATGCCAAGACGGCACGAGTAGGCCGAGGGCAACCCCGACGATGAGGCCGGCGATGATGCGGATGATGAGGCTGAGATTACGGTAACGCTCGAAAATGGCGTTCGCCCTCCTTTTAGATGGAAACTACGAAATAATTGCTTCTAATATCATACCTTGCCACGTCCTGTGATGCTACTTTGTCAGGGCTTGACGCCGGGAATGGGCCGGATTAGCTACGTGGTCGGTAGCGGTCCGGCGGGGACCGCTGCAGCCTCCTCCGGAGTCTTCCGCTGGCGGATTTGCCGAAAATCGCGTCAAATCCGCACTCCCGAGATGATTGTGTAAAGCCGCTGCGCGTCTTCAAACAATCATCTTTTCGCCGGCCCACTGCCGCCCACTCCGCTAATCCGGCCCATTCCCTACTGTGGTGGTAACAGTATTATGCATTGGTTACCAGATTGCCTGTAGCACTCAGAATAAATTAGTAATCAGCCAATACAACGCTTTACTTTAGATGGTTGTGCGAATTATAGAACTGGAGGCAATGGTGCGTTGATTTACCACCCAGCATGGCTGATGAATTAGAGCGGAATATTGCGGCACCTTGTGTGACACGACTCTGTTACCTCGAGTGAAGGAGGCGATGGCGGAGTGGATCAGTGCTCAACTGTAGAGACTGGTGGAAAGTGGCGCAGTCAATGGGGGTGTAGTGGCGCAAAGAAAATGAGCAGTGTATGCCCGGCGTGATTCTTGCCGGGTGTACACCGCTCATTTTCTAGGGAGCGCGGATTTGACGTGGGCTTCGGCAAATCCGCCAGCGGAAGACTCCTAAGGAGGCTGTAGCGGTCCCCGCCACGGAACCCCCATTGACGGAGCCACTTTTCGCCAGTTCCGACATTAAAGAACACCCAACCAGTTTTCACCACAATATCCGTAATGTGTCGCTGATTTCAGAAAATTGATTTACGTCAATTAAAGGAATGACTAAGATAGGTAACATGTGTAACGTACAAACGCGCTAACAAGCGGAGGTGTGATCACCGGGTTTGCATAAATCCGGGGGTTACCCCTTTTTAATTGAAAAGAGGGTCGACAGTTTCATCATGAAGAAGAACTACTTTAGCGAACATCATTTTGGCGCGCTGATTGCGTGGCTGGTAGCCATCATTCTTGCCGTCGTCTTCCTGCCGAACATCTCGCAACTGGTCCGTGATTACGGCCAGACCAAGATTCCTGCCAGTGCGCAGAGTCAGGTTGCGAATGCGATTCAGAAAGATTGGGGCCGCGGGCAAGGCAATACGCGGCAGGTGGTTGTTGTCTTTAGCAACGGCGACAATAAACTCACTGCTACCCAAAAAGACAATATTAAAGACACCGTATCACGCCTGCGTGATAACGATGACAAGCTGCACATCAAGGACGTGCTTGCCCCTAACGACAACGCCGCGACCAAGAAGCAACTGATTTCTAAGGACAAGACGACCGAGCTGGTTCAACTGCAAGTTGATAAGAAACAGCAAGTTCGCAACATGACTAAGGACATCACGAGCGCGGCCAAGACCAATGGCGTGAAAACCTACGTCACTGGTGGTGACATCCTGAACGACGATTTCCAGCAGGAAACCGAAGAGGGGATTAAGAAGACCGAGATCATTGCGGCCATCTTCATCTTCATCGTGCTCGTTTTGGTTTTCCGTTCACCCGTTGTGCCGCTGGTTTCCCTGGCGACCGTTGGGGTAGCGGTCATCACCTCTCTCAGCGTGGTTATGAACCTTGTGTCCCACGTCGGGTTCCCACTGTCCTCGTTCACGCAAGTGTTCCTGGTCGTGGTCCTGTTTGGGATTGGAACTGACTACAACATTTTGCTGTATGACCAATATAAGGAAGAGCTTAGCGGCGGGCTGGATCCCGTCGCGGCGACCAATAAGGCTCGCAAAATTGCTGGGCGCACCATCCTCTACAGTGGGAGCTCCCTGCTGATTGGGTTCAGCGCGCTGGGTCTCGCCAAATTCTCCATTTACCAATCTGCTGTTGGGGTTGCCGTGGGGGTTGCGGTGCTGCTGCTCGTCCTGCTCACCTTGAACCCATTCTTTATGGCGATTTTGGGCAAGCGGATGTTCTGGCCGACTAAGAATTTTGCCGGTGGTTCTCGGAGCAAAATGTGGGCACGCCTCTCTAAGAGCGCCGTGTTCCACCCATTGCTGGCACTTGGCTTGGTCATTATTTTGGCCATTCCGGCTGTGGTTACCTACAACAATAATCTGAACTACGACACGACTGCCGAACTGGCGGACGGCTTGCCTGCCAAGGTCGGCTTCCGCGTTGTGCAGAAGCACTTCTCCAAGGGGACGGCGGAACCGGCCACCCTCTACATTCAGAGCGATAAGCCCCTGAACAGGGAGAAGTACCTGCGCATCATTGACCGTGTCAACAAGAAGCTTGCCAGCGAAGACGGCGTCAAGACCGTCGCGTCCGTGACCGAACCTGCCGGTAGCAGCGTTAAGGCGCTGTACGAAGGCAAGCAGCTCGGAACCGTGACGTCTGGGATGAGCGATGCCGGTGCCGGTCTGGCCAAGATTAACAAGGGTCTGACCGCTGCTAGCAAGAAGATTGGTAAGACGGACATGGCCAGCGGCCTCGATGGCGTGAAGACCATGATTGCTGGCACTAACCAGCTTATGACTGGGAGTACCGCGATCACCAGCGGTGCCGACCAGCTCGCTGATGGCAGTGGCCAACTCGCCAGTGCCACCCAGCAGCTGACGAGTGGTGCTAGTGTCCTCGAAAGTGGCATCGGAACCCTCGACTCTGGCCTGCAAAAGTTGTCCAGCAACTCCGGCACGGTTGATGCTGGTGTTGACCAGCTCAGCAGCCAGAGTGCACAGCTGCCGCTTGCAATTGCGGGGCTTGCTGCATACAACCAGCAGATTAACAGCGGCACCAAGCAGCTGTCGACTGCACTGGCCGCGGGTCAGAACCAGCTGAATGGCCTCAGCAGTCAGCAGGCAAACATGAAGTCCATCCTTAGCCAGGCGCAGACCCTGCAGCAAGAACTGACTACTGCCAAGACGATGCTCAGCCAGGCTAACTCGATGCTGACGATGCTCGATCAGGCCAGCGCAAGCAAGGATACGTTGCAGAGCATGGCCACCATGGCCGGTTCTCTGGGCACTTTGCAGAGCACGCTGACTAAGACGATTACTACTACTGCAACCAATGATGGTGAAATTGCCGAGTTGGCAAAGGGTCTTGCCGGGTCATCAGACGCTGCAACGGCGGCCACTGGAACCAAGATTGCCACACTCGCTGGTGAAAACGTGCAGAGCGACCAGGCCTTGTCTTCCGGTCTCAAGACCAGCCTCGCTGGCCTCAGCAACGTTGACAGTAGCACCATCAGCCAGTTGTCCGCCTTGGCCAAGGCCATTCCGGATGCCAGTGAAGTGGCTAAGCTGAAGACACAGCTGAACGCAACTAGTCAGATGGTGGATAACGCCAGCACCCTGCTGAGCGAAACCAGCAATCTGGGTAGTTCTTTGAACAAACTCAGTGCATTGCCAACACAGATGGCTGCGCTGAGTGCCGGTCTGCAGAAGTTGCAGGCCGCTACGGGTCAGGCTTCCAGCATTGCGACCCAGTTGAACAGCAAGGTTAACGGTAGTGGCGTTAACTTGTCGAGTCAGGCAAGCATTCAGTCCACAATCGGTAACTCCACGCTCAGCAGTCAGCTTCAGCAGCTGGCCAGTGGCATTAAGACCTACACGGCCGGTGTTGACACTGCCGCTAACGGTAGCAGTCAGCTTTATACTGGTGCAGGCACGCTCGCAAGTGGTGCCGGTCAGATTACGACTGGCGCGACAAAACTGCAAAGCGGTGCCAGCACCTTGGCAAGCAAGACACCTGAACTGACAAGTGGCTTGAGCCAGGAACTGAGTGGTCAAAAGACCATGTACAGCACACTCCAGGGTGTGGTTGGCCAGATGAAGACGCTCCAAAGCGGTCTGGAAACAGCCGGTAAGGGTGTCGGAACCGTGAACAAGGGTGTTGGCTCTGCTAACTCTTACCTCACGGGTCTGAAGAATTCTGCGGCCGCCGATGATTACTACGTGCCAAAGAAGGTTCTGAAGGGTAAGACTTACGGTCAGGCCATTGATTCCTACATGTCCAGTGATCACAAGACCACGAAGATGACCATCGTTCTCGACACTGACCCAGCAGCTTATAAGTCCATGAACCGAATTGATAAGATGCAAAAGGTTGTGCAGAACGAACTGAAGGGCACTGCACTCAAGAATGCGAAGGTCGCCATTGGTGGCCAGACCGCTGAAACTAGCGATACGCACAAGATTGCAAGCAGTGACTTCATGCGGACTGCAGCCATCATGGTTGTCGGCATTTTGCTGGCACTGATGCTGGTTACCCGCTCCATCTTGCAGCCGTTCTACATCATTGGAACGCTACTCCTCGCGTACATCGCTTCTCTTGGGATTACGCGTCTGCTGTCGACCTGGATTCTGGGTCAGCCGCAGCTCACCTGGAACACGCCGTTCTTCACCTTCGTGATGTTACTCGCGCTGGGTGTTGACTACAGCATCTTCCTGATGATGAAGTATCGTGAATACGGCACGCAGGTTCCGAACCCGAAGGCACGCATTATGAGTGCCAGCGGGGTCATCGGGGCGGTTGTCATCTCCGCTGCGATTATCCTGAGTGGGACCTTTGCAGCCCTGATGCCATCCGGCGTGTTGACGCTGATTCAGGTTGCTATGGGGGTTATCGTCGGGCTCGTTCTGCTCGTCATCTTCATCCCAATCATCCTGCCAGCGCTGATTAGCCTGACTTACGGTGGGGACACCAAGGAAGGCAAGCACGAAGCATAATTGCGTTAACAAAGGGACCGTCGGCATTTAATGTCGGCGGTCTTTTTGTTGAACGTGCTGTCGCCCGCATGAAACATTTTGCCATGCAGCCGTTAACTCTCTGCAGGTAGCATGGTAACATTGCAAGCAGTACGTTTTTCAGCAGAAAGTGAGGACGAAGCATGAGTAAACAGTTCGGCCGGGTTGAGCCGGTGCCTGACGATGCACGCAAAATGGGGAGTTGGGACATGTTCGCCACCTGGATTGGGGCGAATGCCAACAACGGGACCTGGTATATCGGGGGTGTCATTGCCGCGACGGGGATGCTGGCGGCCTCGACGACCCTGATTATTTCTGGGGTCTGTTCCTACATTTTGCTCGCACTGGCCAGTTACATGGGTTACCGTACCGGATTGCCGGCGATGGCGCTGACGCGGCCGTCATTTGGGCTCAAGGGTTCCTTCATTCCTTCCATTATCAACATTGTGCAATTCATTGGCTGGGCGGCCGCTAATACCTTCATTGCCGCCATTTCCATCTCGGTTATTCTGAAGGACATTCTCGGGTGGCCGAGTTACGGCGCGCCTGGTGGCAACCGCGGTCTGATTGTCGGCATCCTCGTGATGTCCTTGCTGCACCTGGGCTCCATTTCACTCGGCGAGCGTTCCGTGCGGATGATTGAACGGGTTGGTATTGTGCTGGTCATGCTGTTTGTGATTTGGGAATCGGTGGTGGTTTTCCAGCACGTTTCGCTCAGCCAGATTCTGGCGTGGCGGCCGAGTGCTAAGTTTGCGATGACACCAGGGGCAGCCATCGACGTTCTGGCGGCATTCAACTTGGCGTGGGTGACAGCTGCGGCCGACTTTTCGCGCTTCACCGGCAAAAAGCGTGCGGCAACGACTTACTCTTTCCTGGGGGCAAACGTTGGGCTGTTCTGGTTCGCGTTCATCGGGCTGACGGCAACGATTGCCACGGCCATCGGCACGCATGCCTACGACCCCAACGATTCCGATCCTTCCACGATTGCTAGTAAGTTGGGGCTGGGCGTACTGGCGCTGCTGGTCATTGTCATCACTAGCACAACGGCCAACGCTGTCAACTTGATGGCAGCTGGTTCGGCGCTCACGAATATGTTTCACAAGTTAAAGTTGACACCGGCGCTGTGGATTGTGACGCTCGTGGCGACGGGGGTTTCATTCATTCCGTTGTTCTTTGCTACCTTCTTGACCGCCTTCACAGCCTTTCTAGATATGATTGGCATGTTCCTGGGACCCGAAATTGCGGTCTTCCTAGTTGATTTCTTCATCATCCGGCGGCGGCAGTACGACACGGCCGAGTTCACCAAGGTGGCGGGTGCTTACTGGTACCGAGGTGGCTTCAACTGGCGGGCCATCTGCGCGTGGGCACTCGGGATTACGGCGTACTTTGGGTTGCGCCACTTGCCACTGATTGCGTATACTGTTGGCGCTACTTTTGTCGCCATGGCCTTCTCCGCGTTGGTGTACTACTTGCTGGCAAAAGGCATGCAGACACAGAAAAATTAGTGCACCAGGGTCGCCTGCTCAGGGCGGCCTTTTTTACATTCACTTTTGTATACAAAAAGGCGGCGCAGAATTATTCTGCGCCGTCTTTGTCTGTTTGTATATCGAGAGCAAACCGCATCGCGGTACACTCTAATTACTTGTGGTAAACCACGTAGCTGCTGTCAATCCACTGGTTACCGCCGAGGTTGTACCAGGTGTGGCCGTTGTAGTTAACGGAAGCGAATACCTTCCAGGAAGAACCGTGCATGAGCTTCTTAGCCTTGCCCTTGCTGTCCTTAACGACTTTCTTGCTTGCCTTGTAGCTGCTCCAGATCTGGATGCCGTAGCCCTTAACGTAGTGAACGGTAACCTTACCAACCACTGGCGTAGGTGCCGTGTAAACAAGCTGTTCCAGGGCCTGGTTCAGGTTGTTGGTCTGTGCGTCCAACTGTGCCTGAGTGGACGCAGTGTTGTTGTTGACTGCCTGTGCGGTCATGTAAACTTTGTTGAACTTTGCGTAGGAGCTAGCGGTGTAGTCGCTCGCCTTAACTGCAGAAGCGGAGCTAACCAGGTAGGTCAGGCCGAAGTGGTTAGCCTTGGTGCTGCCCAGATCCATGAAGCCGCGGAGAACGGACTTTGCGAAGTTGAAGTCCACCGTGTCGCTAGCCTTGTTGGCCAGAGTTGTCTTTGCCAGGCCGATTGCCCGCTGCAGGCCTGTGTAAGTGGCGTCGGAGACGTCGCCAGACTTGATTGCCTGTGCTTCCTTCAGGGTCTTGCTAAGGTCCGCCTTAGGGGTAACAACTACGGAAGAAGCGGAAACGGTATTGATATTAGCGGCTGGCATCACGACGGTTGCACCGGTCATCAGTGCTGCGCTCAACATTGCGATTGTTACCATGCTCTTCTTCATAATAGATACCTCCAAATTATGTAGCGGGTCTTTCAATACCCTGCTGCTTTCTTGATGGTTCTATTATACGTCATGAACTCGTAATATGTCTGTAAAATTCAGCAACTTTTTCGTGATTCTGTGTTAAAAAACGTAATATATTGTGTCGGCTCTTTACTGCCAAAGCTGAAATCCAAAATAAATAACGAAGAAACTTTTCCAAATCAATTTTAGAAAACGGTTGCGAAACTTTAAATGTCATACTTTGGTCTTATTGTACCGCCGTAATTAATGTGAATGTTACGGAAATCGCAACAAAGCAGTTAATATCGGTACTAATGTTACAAACGACCCTGCTACAATGAAACTATCAAGAAGGGAGTATTCAAAATGCGGATTCTTGTGATGCCAGATTCTTTCAAGGGTAGCCTAAGTGCATCGGCCGTAGCTGATGCCATTGCCAGCGGGGTGCGTGCCGGCGCGCCAACGGCAGCTATCGAGTGCATACCGCTCGGTGACGGCGGTGAGAATACAATTGCCAGCTTAGCAGCGCCGCTTCAGTTGCAGCCTGTGCAGGTGCGTGTGCATGGTGCAGATGGCAGTATGCATGCAAGCACGTACTACCGCAGCGCAGACGGGCAGACTGTTTATCTGCAAGCTGCTGAGGTCGTCGGCTATGCAGATTACGTACGCCCAGGGCAATCCGGGTTGACGCTGTCGACTTACGGCATCGGTGAAATTTTGCAAAGCGCCCGACAGGCGGGGGCACAAAAGGCAGTGCTCGCGCTGGGCGGCAGTGCCACAACGGATGGTGGCATCGGCATGTTGCAGGCTCTGGGGTGGCAACTGCCGGGCCTAGCGGCGCAGCAACTAGCTAGCGGCGCGGATCTGGCAAGTATCAACGCGTTGGCAGCGCCTGCGGATTGGAACATGACAGTCACCGCCCTGGTTGACGTCGATAATCCGTTAACCGGGCCGCGCGGGGCGGCCGCAGTCTTTGGCCCGCAAAAGGGTTTATCTATAGAAGAAATTACGGTAGTGGATCAAGAGTTGCAGCGACTATACCCACACGCCGTGGCGGCCCAAGCCGGCAGTGGCGCAGCCGGCGGTCTGGGCGCTGCAGTTGCCGGACCGCTGGGTGGCAACTTACAGTCGGGGATTGATTACGTGCTGGACGTGCTCAAAGTGGACGCAAAACTCAAGGCGGCGGATCTGCTGATTACCGGTGAAGGGCACCTTGATGACCAGAGCACGCATGGTAAGGTGCTGGACGGCTTGCTGACGCGTCTGCGTGCGGTGCACGGCCATGCGAAAACGGTGGCTTTGTGCGGCGTCGTTAGTCACGCGGGCGCGCAGCAGCTGGGCCTGGATTTGGCGCTGGCGATTAGTCCCGGCAATCAGACGCTGGCCGAGCAATTGGCCGCGACTGCGGACAACTTGCAATACGTGGCGCTGGGCGTGGCGCGACTTGTGAACCACGAGTAACAAGCAAGCAAAAATGCTCCTGCAGTCGACAACCATCGACCTCAGGAGCATTTTTAGTGAATTGTGTTACTTCAAATCAAGCACGTCCTTAGAGACATCGATGTTCTTCTTGATGATGCCCTGCTGGTAGAACAAATCAGCGATGGCTTGTTCTTCGGCCACCTGGCTGCTACCCACGGCGTGCATGGCGAAACTGCGGCGGTTCACCTGGCGGGCAACGATGGCCTTGCTGAGCTTGAGTTCCTTGCTCATCATCGTGATCAGCGCGCTCTTGTGCGTGTTGGCCCAGGTCATGTCCTTTGCCAGGTACTTAATCAGTAGCTTAGTTGCGGACTTGTGGTTGCCGGCATACTTGCCGGAGAGCAGGTAGTCACGGTTGTTGACGTTGACGTCGCTCCCGTTCACAATCATCTTCCCGTTGTACTTGAGTTCAGCTTGGGAAGTGTACGGATCCCAGTTGGCCCACGCGTCAATTTTGCCCTTCGCAAAGGCGACGGCAGCGGCGGACTGACTCATGTCGACGAGCTTTACGTCACTGGTTGTCAGGCCGGCCTTCTTCAGCACCTTCAGCACCATGTACTGCGAGCTGGTGTTGCTCGTGTAGGCAATTTTCTTGCCCTTCAGGTCCTTAATGGACTTGATGCTGGAGTTTTTATTCACGACAATTCCGCTCCCCTTGGCCTTGGAGCTCCCAGTAGCGACGATGGTGACCTTGTTGCCACTAGCGATGGAGGTGATTGGCGGGGTGTCCCCGGTGCGGGCAAAGTCGATGGTACCAGAAGACATGGCTTCCATTTCGGCGGCCCCGTTCTGGAATTCCTTGAAGACAACGCGGTAGCCCTTCTTCTTCATTTCCTTAACGAGTTGGCCGCGCGCCTTGGAAACACTGATCGGGTCCCCAGCTTGGTAACCGATGGTGATGGTTTGCAGGCTGGCGGAACTGCTATCGCTCTTGGTCAGGGTGTAGCCCCAGATGGTGAAGCCAACGATGAACGCGGCAAAGAGGACGTAGAAAATTCGTCTGATTATTCGGCGCATCGCGTTTCCTCCTCAGTTTGTTCCAGCAGCTTGCTGAGTTTTGGCCGCAAAATTTTGCCGGTCGGGTTCAGCGGGAAACTTTTCAAAAAGTAAATCTGGCTTGGTCGTTCGAAGTTCGCGAGCTTGGCCGCGGTGAGCGTGCGAATCTGCTCTGCGTGCTGTGCCTGAATGCGGGCGTCGTCACTTTCGTCGATGACGGCAGCGGCGACCGCTTCCCCATAGATTTCATCACTAACAGGCACGACGGCGACGTTCTTTACGAAGTCGAGCTCTTCAATGACACCCTCCACGCGAGTTGGGCTGACTTTTTCGCCACCCCGGTTGATGATGTCCTTGGAGCGGCCTTTGAGCCACAAGTAGCCATCTTCATCGAAGTAGCCCAGGTCACCCGTCAGCAGCCAGCCGTCTTTGAAGTCGTCTGGACGCGGGTCGAGGTAGTCGGTAATGACGTGGTTGCCGCGAATCGCAATTTCGCCGCTAAAGCCGGGCGTCTGCACGAAGTCGTCGCCGCTGACGATGGCGACGTCCGTGTTGTAAGGCTTACCGGCTGAGCCCATCTTGATGGCGTCCAGCGGGTTAAGCGTGCACTGACTGCAGGCTTCGGTCATGCCATAGCCTTCGAGGATGGGGGTGTTAAAGCGGCGCACGAACTCCTGGTGGTGGCCCAGCGTTAGCATGCTAGAGGCGCAGCGTACGAAGCGCAATTTGTGGTTTGGACGGTAGGCAGCGTTGGCCGCTTCATTCTTAAGCAAAATGGTGACGATGGTCGGCACCACCGATGACCAGGTGACGTCATTATCCAGTACTTGCGGCCAGAAGCGGCTGGCGGAGAACTTCGGCGCGATGACCATTTTGCCGCCCGCCAGGAAGCTGGAGAGCACCAGCACGAGTTGGGCGTTGATGTGGAACATCGGCATCACAATGAGCACAGTGTCGGCCGGGGTCAGTTTGTGGCTGGCCATGTCGTTGTGGGCGGTGTTGATCATCATCTGGTGGGTGAGGCCGACGCGTTTGGGCTTGCCGGTGGTCCCAGATGTGTTCAAAATCATGCCCAGCGTGTCTTCTGTTGGGTCGTCAGTGCTGGCCGGCTGCGTGTGGTGCTTGTTGCGCAGCAGTACCAGTCCAGGGAACATGAGCAGGTCATCGAGTGGCTTCTGCTCTAAGTAGTCGATGTCCGCAAAAGCAGCCGCACGCGGTGCGTCCAGCAGCATGGCTGGGTAGTCAAACTCCTTGAAGTCGGCAACCAGACCGTCGAGACCAGTTGATGGTGCGATGGGGTGGACGGTTGCGCCCATGTACCAGAGTGCTTGGTTAATGGGCAAGTAAACCGCCGCATTTTGCAAGGACATGAAGACCACGTCGTCCTTACCAATGTTGGCACGCCGTAATTCGCGGGTGAGGACGTGGACATCATGCATAATCTCGCTGCCGGTAAACCAGCGGCCGCGGGCTTCGTCCTTTACGACGCGGGCGTTTTCGGCGTTGTGGAGTTGCTGTTTTAATTCGGAAGTGAGTTTTGTCATTGCACTGTTACCTCTTTTTTCTGTTTGAATTTAGCCAAAATACGGCGGGTGACCATCTGCGGCCGGCCAATCAGAACGCCAAACGGTGGCACCTTGTAGAAGATGTAGGACATGATCCAGGTGAAACCGAGCGCGAACAGGTAGGCTAGCGGCGTGAGTAGCAGCATTGCCCAGCTGGTGGTGTGGACGTAGCTCAGCAGTTTGGTCAGCAGGGTTAGCGCGACGGTTTGGCCCAGATAAATCCCGAAGGAAATCTTGGAAGAAATTCCGACGAACTTGGCAAACGGTTGCCACCCCGGCCGTGTGCGCCGCTTGGCGTACTCCAGACTGAGCAGGAAAACCGTGGCGACCATGAAGCTAGCGTAAATCATCAGGTAAGGCTGATGAATCAGCTCCGCGTAGTGGCGGGTCAGGCCGAGTACCTTGGTGTTGAAGTAGTAAAGACCAAAAGTACCAGCAGCCAGGACGGCAGTGATGCCGTAAAGAGCCTTGGCGTGGGCCTGCAAGAAGTCCTTGCAGGTTTGGTAGTTAATGGAAACAAACGCGCCGGCGAGGAAGTAGAACTGGTAGGCGCCAATGAAGTTCTTGTAGTGAGAGAGCAAGTATGGCCAGCCGGCCGTGCTGATGTAGGGGTATTTGTACTTGGTCCAGAAGGTGAAGACCAGCTGCACTGCTGCGCTGATGCCCATGAGAATCAGCTGGTTGCGAGTGCTGCCAAGTTTTTTGAACATCATCACTAGCAGCGGAAAGATGAGGTACAGCTGGAACATCACCAGCAGATAGTACATGTAGAACCCATCGGCGTGGAGAATGTGTCCCCAGAAGTCTTGCCCCCACTTGCTGAAGGTTAGCGAACTGGTGAGTACCAGTGCGAGCGCGGTATAAATGGCGTTCCAGAGGACATAGGGGATGCCTGAGCCCTTGTAGCGTTTGAGCCAAAAACCTGGCCAACTGACATTGTCCTTGTGGTAGTACTGCAGAAACAGCACGAGCCCGGAGATGAACATGAAGCCCATCCGCGTGAAGTGCAGAATCAGATGGCTTGCCAGTAAGATGACGTAGGACGTTGATGAGCTGGACACGTAGGCGGTAACTACAGAGGTTGCGTGGTTGGCGAGTACCCCGAAGATGAAAATGACGCGCATGAGGTCGACCTCATACAAGTAGACTTTCTTTTTGCGTTTAACTGGTTTTGCCACTGAAATTCCCCCAAATATTGTTATGTAAATTGAAGTGTACTGTTTGCAAATTTGGTGATTGCGCACCCCGATTAAGAGCGGGTCACGGCTTGCTGACGATGAATAGCTTAGTTTGAAAATGTGTCTTTTTTGTGGCGCTCCTGCGAAAAAAGACGGGAATGTTGCGTTTAGTTAAGTAGCAATCCCATTCCGCCGCGGCCGTGCCAAATTGTGGTGGCAGCTTGCACGTCAAAAGGCAGAATCCGCATAGTTGTTCGGCAAGTTTTGCCTTTTACGTGGCACCGGACGTTGGCTAACGGTGCAGGACACTTTGTCTGAAATGCCGCTGGGGGGAAACCGCTGCGCAGCTAGCTTATTCATCGCGTCATTAGTTATAATAGAGATACACAGAAACCGTTTACGACGGATTCGATTCAAAACAAGGAGGAGATAGACATGCGAATAGTGAAAACCTACTGGCGCCTTTGGGTGGTGCTGGCGGTTGCAGCAGTTGCATTGGTGCTGGGCTTCGGGCTCGGCCAGCAACATGCCGCGCGCGTGCTCATCAGCACGGTAAGTCTATTACTAGCAGCGTTAATGTTCTGGGATATGGTGCAGACATTGCGCTCGGGGAAGTTTGGGGTTGATCTCCTCGCAATTACCGCTGTACTCGCCACCGTTTTGGTTGGCGAGTACTGGGCGGCACTGATTGTGCTCCTAATGCTGACCGGGGGTGACGCGCTGGAAGACTACGCGGCGCACCGCGCCAACAGTGAGTTGCGCTCACTGCTAGCGGCCAGCCCGACCAAGGCGCACCGCATGGACGGCAGCAATTTGACCGACGTCGCGGTTAGCGACGTGGTCGTGGGTGACACACTGCTGGTGCGGCCCGGCGAAGTGGTGCCGGTTGACGCTAAAGTTGCGGATGGTATTAGCATGGTGGATGAATCCAGCTTGACGGGTGAATCCCGGCCGGTGGAAAAGAAGCCTGGTGAGGCCGTGATGTCTGGAACGGTGAATGGGGACGCGGCACTGACCATCGTTGCCACGGCGACGAGTGCCAACAGTCAGTACCAGAGCATTGTGGCATTGGTTAAGGAGTCCATTGCCCAACCGGCGCCTTTTGTCCGCATGGCGGACCGCTACGCTGTGCCGTTCACCTTGGTGGCGTACATCATCGCGGGGGCGGCCTGGTTCTTCTCGGGTGACCCGGTGCGCTTGGCGGAAGTGCTGGTTGTCGCTTCGCCGTGTCCATTGATTTTGGCGGCGCCAATTGCCCTAGTGTCGGGGATGAGCCGGACCAGTCGCAACGGGATTGTGGTCAAGTCTGGGGCAGCGATTGAAAAGCTCGCCGCAGCTAAGACTGCGGCCTTCGACAAAACGGGGACCATCACCCGCGGGGTGCTGCGGGTAACCGAAGTGCACGCCAAAGAACCATTCACGGATGACCAATTGCTGACACTCGCCGCCAGCGCGGAGCACCAGTCGACGCATATTTTGGCCCGGTCACTGGTTGAAGCAGCACCTAAGAATCTGCCGCTGGCAAAAGACGTTCGGGAAGTCACTGGTAGTGGCGTCAGTGCCATTGTGAACGACCAAGAAGTCCACGTGGGGAAAGCTGCGTATGCTGGAATTACGCCGCAAACGGACGCGACGGCCGTCTATATTAGCGTTGCCGGTCAGTACGCTGGTTACGTGGCCTTCGCTGATGAAACGCGGCCAGAAGCCAAGGAAACGATGGACCGCTTGCACCAGTTGGGCGTGCGGGATCTCATCATGATTTCTGGCGACCGCAAGCCGATTGCCCAGCAGGTTGCGGCCGAAGTGGGTATCGACGAAGTTTATGCCGAACAGTTGCCGGTGGACAAAATTAACATCATTAAAAACCGCAAACCGGCCGAACGTCCTGTCATCATGGTTGGGGATGGTGTGAACGACGCGCCATCGCTGACCGCAGCTGATGCGGGGATTGCCATGGGGGCGCATGGCGCCACCGCGGCAAGTGAATCCGCCGACGTTGTGATTTTGCGCGATGATTTGGGCCACGTGGCAGATGCGGTCAAAATTTCCCGCGACACGATGCGTATTGCGCGCGAAGCCGTGCTGATTGGGATTGGCATCTGTACTGTACTGATGCTGATTGCTGCGTTTGGGGTCATTCCGGCAATCATTGGGGCAATGTTCCAAGAGGTCGTCGACACCGTTACTATTCTGTATGCATTGCGTGCGCGTAACGGCTAATAGGGCCGGTGCCGGTAGCGCGCTGGTTCGGCCACGCGGTGGCAAACTGCGTGGCGGGGACCGTTTCAGCCTCCTTACGGAGTCTTCCACTGGGTGATTTGCCGCAAAACCGCCGTCAAATCTCCGCTCCCGAAAATCTCATGTGAAGCCACGGCTTGCGCCGTGTCTCCATATGAGATTTTTTTCGCCACTCCGTTTACCACCCCTTGCCGAACCAGCGCGCGACCTACATGAGTGTTCGCGTAGCCTCAGCAGTGACCGGTTTGACCCACCAATCACTACATGCTTTCTAGTTGAATTCAGTAGTGAGATTGCTTGATTTCGATGGAAATCTAGGGAGCCGACTTGGGTGAGTTTTTGCTAAAATTAGTGTCGCTGATTTTACCGAACCGACCTGCCAATCAAATACGTGTTGTTCGGTTTGACTTTCGGAAACAGGCCTGAACGGTCCCCGCCATTCAGCCTCCTGCGGCGGAGCCAAACCCGCTCGCGGCGTGAGTACGCGATACTTGCTACACAGCCAAAGAACAAGGACTAATGAGGCATAATTTTGCTTAAGTGTGAGTTAAATCACAACGTAGTGGGGCGAAATATGGTATTATCAGCACATAGGAAAACTATGGACTGAGGTAGAATTCGTGCAGAAGAAGAAAACAGAAAGTAACTTTAAGTTTATTATCGAACTGGTCGTCCTGTTCGCCGTGGTCTTCGCCGCGACGACCGCCCTTATGACCTTCGTTATCAGTAAGGACCGGGTTTCCGGGCCTTCGATGCAGCCGGGTCTGCAAAATAACGACCGCCTCTTCTCACTGCGCATGAAAACACCTAAGCGCGGCGACATTGTGGTGCTGTACGCACCGGACGCCGTTAGTGAATCTTACTTGACGAAAAATAACGCCACTGCTAAAGATGTCACGACCAAGAACGGAAACCTATACCTCAAGGGTAAATTGGTGCCGCTTAAGGATCACGAGCTCTACATCAAGCGGGTGATTGGGGTGGCTGGTGATACTGTGTCCGCTAAAAACAACCAGGTTTACTTGAACGGCAAGAAGCTCAAGGAATCTTACCTGAAGCCTGCTTTTGAAAAGAAGGAAATGAAGGAGTACGCCACCGCGTACGGATTGAATTACAAGGACATGAAGTTCACTAGTGACTTTAACCTCGCCACGCAGAAGAGCACGATGCGCAAAACTGTGCCGAAGAACTCCTACTTCGTGATGGGGGACAACCGTTTCGTCTCCCACGATGGCCGGGCCTTCGGGTTCATCGGGCGTAAGAACATCCAGTCAGTCGTCGTTTGGCGCTACTGGCCACTGAACAAGATGAAGATTTTCTAGCAACCAAAATGCATGGGTTAAGCACCGGACGTCAACGCCAAATCGCGTTGCGGCCGGTGCTTTTTTAATTTTTAGGGCTGATTTGCATTTATCGTTGCTTATTTATACATTAATAATATATTATAAATACAGGAGCTAGTTTTAGCTAAAAAGTTAATCTGAGCTGGGTGGCTTGGATGAGGGGAGGACTTCGTGCGTTTTTTTGCTCAGGAGCAGTATTCACCGCAACGGACGTTTGTCGGTTATGAGTTATTTCTTAAGGAACAGGTTGCCGGTTCGTGGCGAGTGCCGCGTAGTTTCGTGAATTTGGATTTATCAGAACTTTGTCGATTAATCCGGGCGAGTCTGATTTCGATTCGGCCTGACACCCAGCTGTTGTCAGTGAACCTCGATCAACAGCAGTTTATTTTGCCGGTGTTGCCAGCGGCGTTAGGCGCGCTGGCTCGCGAACATCCCCAACTGGCCCTCGTCGTTGAATTAACCGAGTACGAGCAAGGGGTCGACCGGCAGGCGATTCGGCACGCGGCTGCGCAGTTTTTGGCCAATGGTGTCCAAGTTTGCCTAGACGATGTCGGTTGCGGTGCGAATAACTTGGACATGGTGAACCTGCTCGACCCGTACACGATGGAGTACAAGTTTGCTCTGCAAAACATGACTGACTACAACGAGCGTACCGTGCGGGCGCTGCCGGAGCTTCGCCAATGGGCGCAGCGGGCGCATAGTCGTTATAAACGGCTGACCGTTGAGGGCGTTGAATGCGAGGAAGTCTTGCAGAAGGTGTTGCCCTACAAGCCGGATTTAATCCAAGGTTATTATTTTGCAAAGCCCCACCTACTAGCTGTTAACGAGTAGGTTATAAAGCTAACACATTGCGTATAAATGTCCGCATAAAGCGTGCACATTCACAGAGACCCGTTTATAATCGTTATTAAAGTTTTAATAACGATTTTTTTGTGCGCTAATATCGCAAATTCCAAACTTGGGGGGACGAGTTTGCCGTGAATATGAATCATATGACCGCTGCTGCCAGTAGTGCTCCCTTAGATTGGCGCTTGTGGTTGGCCCAAATTCTCATTACTATCTTGTTTGCCGCGGGATTTAGTAACTACTACGAACGTGCATGGCACCTCGCTGTTCACGACCAGTTGCGCTGGCGGCAATATTTTTTGCGCGCGCTGCTCGCACTTGCCTGTTGCGCTATTGGCATTGAGTTGCACATGATTGGGTGGCGCGTCTTCACCAACGCGACGGGACTCATGTTCCACAACTTGGGACTGTTTGTGCTCACCATCACCTTAGTAGATAAACGCAATTCTTTGTTTGAGTTTGCAGTGAAGGTGGCGGCCACTTTATCCATTTGGTGGATGCACCATGAGGACTATTACAGCCGGCCGCAGTTCAGCATTTCGCTCCTGCTGCTCACCGTTGCGGTTGTGGCCCTGTGGCTATTCCGTGACCAAATTCGAAATCGCGCGCTTCGCCAAATTGGCATGTACAGTTATATCGGACTGGCATTTTGGCTGTTCTTGCCGCCGCGGTCGGCAGGCTTAATCATTACGCCAATGATTCAGCTGCAGGGGTTCTCGATGTACTTTGCGGCAACACTGCTTGTGGCGCTCGTGATGCAGTATGACCATGGCCAACTGCTTGTGAACGAAGAAAATGCGCAGGCGGCGCATTTTGATACGCTGACGAACGCCCGTAGCTACACGACTTACCGCGAGGACATCACGAAGATGTTTCAGGCGGCGGAGACAAACGGTACGCCACTGGCGCTCGCAGTAATTGATATTGACCATTTCAAGCAAATTAATGATCATTACGGGCACTTAGTTGGTGATTCACTGCTAGGTGCCGTAGCGAAGTTGATGCAAAAGACGGTGCGCGCTTATCCTGGTGAGAATGAGCTTTACCGCACAGGTGGCGAGGAATTTGTCATTGCTTTTCCAGGACTGACGGCACTGGAGGCTGAGCCCATTTTGCATGATTGCTGGGCCGATGTACGCGGTGGTACCTTCCGTGCTGAAGGGTTTGACATCACCGTGACCGTCTCCATCGGGGTCGACCAGTACCAACTGGGGGATGAATCCAGTGATGATATTTACACCCGCAGTGACGCCTCGCTGTATCAGAGCAAACGTGACGGTCGCGATACCATCACGATTATGGGCCAAACGGAAGATGTGCGCGTTAACCAGCCCCTTTACGCAACACGGACGTTGTTCTCACAGCACCTGATGAACATGCAGGAACAGCCGCCCGTTTCGACCCATGAAGAGGTGCAGGTGGCCCGGTACGAATATGATCACGACCGCTGGAACTTCCCGCGCGCTTTTGTTTTGCCGGTGCAAGTGCAACTCAATTATGTGCACGACCTCTTGCAGGCCCACAAAACGACCCGCATCATGCTGCAACTGACACTTGAACAATTCCGGAGCCCAGACACCCTGCAGGCACTCGTGTCCTTCAAGGCGATGGAACCGCAACTGGCGGTGCTCGTTGTGGAGCTGGCAGAACTGCCGAGTCTAACCGAACTGGCTGATTTAGGACCACGCTATCGGCAGTTCGATATTCGCATTGCGCTCGTTGAAATTGATCCGCGCCGGAATGTACACGAGCTGGCCAGTACTTTTCCATACATTGATGCGCTTAAGTACCGCATTGCCGACATTCGCCACGCCTTTACTGATGAAGAGGCGCAGGCGCAAACCGCGGCCTGGTACACCGCAATCGGTGATTATGACATCAACCTCGTGATTTGCGGCGTTGAGAACAGCGTTGACGCTCAGTACGCCCGTGAGGTTATTAAAGCCAAGTATCAGCAGGGTTACTACTATGACCGGCCGAACTTACCACGATTAGCATAAAACACCATCTGGCCGCGTCCTGAATGCAAGGACGCGGTTTTTGTGTGGACAGTGAGTGGCCAGCTGTCACTTACATCTGGCAAGTTGGTGCGCTACGCTATTGCTAGTGAACAAGGAGGTCGCAATTGTGAATGAACTGGCGAATTCGAGTTTTATTTTGCCTGACGACGCGCAGATGACGGGGCAGCAGCGCCAGCTTGAAGACGAACTGTTTGCCTTTATTGACGCACACCAGGACGATGCAGAATGTGCTGTATTCTTGCTGCGCGGGGATGCGGGCTCGGGCAAAAGTGCCGTACTCGCGCAGGTGTTCACCCACTTGCAGGCACGCGGCCGCGGCGATAACCACCTGCTGGTGAACCACAACGAAATGTTGAAGGTCTATAAAGAGGTGGCGGCGGACAGTCCGGCGCTACGCAAGAAGGATTTCGAGAAACCCACGCCCTTCATCAACCGGATGCAAAAGGCGGGTACCCGCGCGGATGTGGTGTTCGTGGATGAGGCGCACCTACTGCTCAGCCGCAGCGACCCCTATAATCGCTACCGCGGCAGCAATCAAATCCAGGATTTGCTGCAACTCACGCACGTGTTGGTGCTGGTCGTGGATTTCAATCAGGTGGTGAAGCTCAAGAGTCACTGGAACGAGACGCGCTTGCGGGCCACTCTGGCCGGTCACCCCGTGCAGGAGTTCCGCTTAACGCAGCAGCTGCGCATGCAAAATGCGGCGGTGAGCGCGTGGATCAATGACTTGATTGCCGGTAAGTTGCGGCCATTACCACAGCCGCAAGATTACGAACTACGGCTGTTCAATGATGGCCAGCCTTTGTATGACTGGGTGCAAGTACGCGACCGGCAGTATGGGCTCGCGCGACTCATTGCGACCAGCGACTTTCCATTTCGGGTGTTTGATGATAAGCAGTGGTTTGTCGATGCGGGGAGTCTGCATTTGCCTTGGGACAAAATTAACTTTACGGACCGACCATGGGCGGGGCGCCCCGAAACCTTGCACGAGGTGGGTTCCATTTACACGATTCAGGGCTTTGATCTCAATTACGCTGGGGTGATTCTTGGTCCGAGCATCGATTATGACCCGCAGGCAGACCGTGTGGTGACCGTACCAGCACGTTTTGAGGACCAGGAGGCGATGCGCAAACGGGGAGACTTAGCCAATCCTGATGCTGCTGTGCGGGCGCTGATTATGCATACCGTTAATATTTTGCTAAAGCGCGGCCGTATGGGACTGGGAATTTACGCCGTGAATCCGCGACTAAGGCAGCGGCTGGCGGAACTGAATCGTTAATGTGATGACACCTGCGTGGCCTGGCTGCGCGGGTGTTTTTTTGCACTTTTGAGCAGCCTAGTCGCGCTACCTGGGGCTGGTCCTCAACATGTAAGGTGACCCGGAGATAAATCCTAAAATCGGGATTTACCTCCGAGCCACCTTACATGACCGGACCAAACCGCCCCAGTCCGCAGCCTTTTTCAGTCGCGCTCAAAAGAGCAGAATGCTAACATACAAGCCAGCTCTGGCCAAAATCTTAAGCCCGAGATTTTAGCCAGAGCTACCTTGTATATCGCATTCTGGGCGCCCTTTTGAGCAGCCTTTTTCTGAACTTGACCCGCGTCAAGGTGACTTTGACCGAATCCCCTTATTCTAGAACCATCAGATGCGAGGGGGTCACCATTATGGCGATTAATCAACCAATGTTAAAAATGAATATGTGGTTCGCAAAGAATCCAGGTAAGGTTTCCGGTACGGTCGGCGGACTGATTGTGATCAGCTGGCTACTATCATTGCTGCACGCGGGGATGCCTGCCGAGGCTATTATGTACGCCGGCGGAATTGTCGGCACAGTGCAGGTTGCACTGCGCGCATGGTCGGCGCTGAAGGCCAAAACCATCAGTATTGAACTGCTGGTGACCATCGCCTGCTTGGGCGCCATGGGTATCGGTGAACCAGATGAAGCGGCCATTGTGACCTTCCTCTTCCTCTTTGGGAACGTTCTGGAAGCGCGGACACTGGCCAAGACCCGTTCGGCCGTTAAGGACCTGACCGACATGGCCCCTGAACAGGCCGATGTGGTGCAAGCTGATGGCAGTACCGTTGCCACCGACATCGACGACATCGACGAGGGTGACCACGTGCTGGTGCGCCCTGGTGGTCAGGTCCCCGTTGACGGAATTGTCACCAGCGGTACCGGGCGGACGCTTGAAGCCGTCATCACCGGTGAAGCAAAGCCTGTGACCAAGGAGGCCGGTGATAAGGTATTTGCTGGCACGATGCTGGATTCTGGCACACTAACCGTGGAAACGACTGCGGCCGGCGAGGATAGTACTTTTGGCCAGATTGTGGAGCTAGTTGAAGAGGCGCAGGATGCTCAGGCACCCGTTGCCCGCTTCATCGACAAGTTTGCCACTTACTACACACCTGCAGTGCTCATTATTGCCATTATTGTGGGACTCGTCAGCCGCGACATTAGCCTGGCCATCACGATGCTGGTTCTGGGTTGCCCAGGGGCACTGGTTATCGGGGCACCAGTTGCCAACGTCGCCGGGATTGGCCGCGCGGCCGGCACCGGGATTCTATTCAAGGGTGGCGCGACGGTTGCCAGCCTAGCAGCTGCGGACACCCTGATGCTGGACAAGACCGGCACGATTACCACCGGCAAAATGCTGGTGCACACGCACAAGAATTTTGCCGCGGACGAGAATGCGGCGCTCGGAATGCTCAGTGCGATTGAACGTGGATCCAACCACCCACTGGCCAATGCCATCGTGGCTTACGCGACGCAAAAGGGTGTTAGTGAACCGGCTGCCCCAGACATGAGCACAATCAAGGGCCTTGGTCTGGCGAGCGCAGATGGCAAGTACTTGGTCGGCAACGACCGCCTACTCGCTAAGTACGGTGTGACCATCAGTGCGGATGTTCAAGCTGCCATTGACGACGCACAAAATGCGGGTGATTCCGTGGTCATTCTGGCCATTGATCAGCAGGTCGCGCTGGTAGTTGGTGTGAACGACGTGGTACGGCCGGGCGCAGCTGTTGGGCTAGCCGCGATGAAGAAGAACGGTATCAAGAAGATTGTGATGCTGACGGGTGACAACCGCGCCGCTGCGGAGCGGATTGCCAGTGAACTGCCTATCGATGAAGTGCGGGCGGAATTACTGCCTCAAGAAAAGCTCGACATCGTGAATGCGGCGCAAAAGGCGGGCAGTAAGGTGGCCTTTGTCGGCGATGGCATCAACGATGCGCCGGCACTAGCGACAGCGGACGTTGGTATCGGCATGGGCGGCGGTACAGCCGTTGCGCTCGATACCGCGGATGTAGTGCTCGTGAAGGCGGATTTTGCCACGCTGAGTCGTGCTGTGGGGCTCGCTAAGGGGACAACGCGCGTCACCACCCAGAACATTGTGATTGCGGTCGGGACAGTGGTCTTACTTCTCCTCGGCCTGCTGGTGGGTATTGTGCACATGGGTAGCGGGATGTTTGTTCACGAAGCCTCAATCTTGTTGGTCATTGCCAACGCACTGCGGCTGCTCAATAAAAAATAGTGACTTGACGCAGGTCAATTACGAACTGTGCTGACGCCGTTAGTATAGAAGCATAGAGAAAAGGAACTGGAGGAATTCATTATGAAACTCGCAATTATGAAACTCGACGGTATGACCTGCCCATCTTGCATGCAGAAGATTGAACACGCGGTCGGCGGCCAAAATGGTGTGCAGGACGTGAAGGTACTGTTCAACGCGGCCAAGCTCAAGGCCCACTTTGATCCTGAAGCAACCGACGCCGACAAGCTTGCCAGTGTGGTTCAGGAACTCGGGTACACAGTGGAGAGCATTAAGGTGAAGGACTAGCCTAGGCTGCGGAGCGGGGCGGTTTGAGCCCGACAGCTAAGGCGGTGGTGGAATAAATCCCGATTTTAGGATTTATTCCGCCACTGTCTTAGATGCGAGGGCTCTGCCCCGCGGAGCGCAACTAGAAAGGCTGCGGACGTGGGCGCTTAGGCCCGGTCATATAAGGCGCTTGAAGTATAAATTTCGAACTTGGATTTATGCTTCAAGTGACTTATATGACCGGGCCTGCCCACGGTAGCGCGACTACGTACTAAAGTCAGTGCTCAAAAACGAACCGCTCCAAAAAGTTATCCCCAGTGGATAACTCGACAAGCACGAGTAATATTAAAAAAATTATCCACAAATGCTTAGTGTTACCCCCAATTAAGCGGGGATAAGCACAGCGTATGGGGATTAACGATAAACTTTTACACAACTAAGGAGACAGAAAGCATGGAATTCACAGAAGCAATCAAGGCACAATACGCCGCAGAACAGAAGCAGTCTGACCACGATCACCACAACCCGACGGCCGGCGCGATGACGAATCACATCGTGTCTAACCACGTGGTCCTCACCAACCGTCTGCGGCAGTTGCGCTGGTTCGTGAAGGGTGCAAATGCTAGCCAATTGGCAGCTGATTTCCAGCAGACGGCAACTGAAAACAGCACTTGGATTGACCGCTTAGGTGATGACTTGCTGGATGAAAACGAGATTCCGGCTAACATCAGCGCGGAGTACGGTGCTTGGTCCATGTTGGAAGAAAACGGCGAAATTAAGTACCTGTCCGCTGCTGAAATGGTGGACATCTTGGTGCACGACTTCAACACTGACAACCTGTTCATTACCCGTGCAATCGCCCTGGCACAGAAGGAAGACCGGCCAGCACTGGCGGCTGAACTTGTGAGTCTCCTTGGTTGGAACAACCGGCAAATTCGGCAGTACCAGGCAATTCTGGGCCACAATGCGCGTTTTGGTCTGGATGAAGAGGACGATGACGACGAAGATTAGGCTGCGGAGCGCAACTCCGCTGACGCCAGCGCACTACCCCCAAAGTGCCGACCCCAATGGTCGGCATTTTGGCGCACAAGCATTATAATGTGATTAACAGACCGAAGAAGGAGGCGCCCAAATGGATTTACACGAAGCAGAGGAATGTGTGCGCTTAGTCCCCATTTTTGAAAACCTACCAGACGCTGCAGTCACGCAGGTTGCCGGGCTAGTGCGCGATCACAGTTTCAGCGCGGGCGAGTATCTGTTTGCCGCTGGCGATGATGCAACAACGCTGTTCATCATTGCCAACGGCCAGGTGAAGGTTACACAGGATACGCTGAGTGGTCGCGAACAGATGCTGCGCCTCCTGACCGCAGGTGACTTCGATGGTGAAGCGGTGCTCTTTACACAGGGTGAGTACAACACTACCGGTTTGGCGCTCACGGACGTGCAGGCCTGCACCATTACGCGGGCCGACTTCCAAGCCTTGCTCCAGGCAACACCGGAATTGGCACTGAACGTTTTGAACGCGCTTGGCCAGCGTGTTGTGCAGCTAGAAGCGCAGGCTACTGCCGCCAGCACTAGCAGTGTTGGTGAACGACTGGCCAGCTATCTGGTAGAAACGGCTGCAACATTAGGCAGTGACAGTTATGAGCTGCCGCTGCGCAAGAAGGATTTGGCAGCCTACCTAGGTACTAGTCCCGAAACTGTCAGTCGGCGCCTGCGCAGCTTTGAAGATGGTGGTTACATCAAGCAAAGCGGTCGTAGCCACATTGCGTTAATTGATGGCGATGGCCTGCTGCTGGCAGCAAGTGAAACGAATTAAGTTGCAACAAAAACGCGCCCCGCTAAATTCGTTTGGAATTTAGCGGGGCGCGTTTTTGTTGGGTGAATGGTTTTTGCCATGCACCCCCGTCAAGACTGCGGGATGTTACTCTCTTTTAGTCCTATGAGTGGCTTTCTAGAAAACTGGAAAGCCGATTCTTGTCATGTACCGATAGTGTGCCAATAACTTTGTAGTGTGGAAGCTTCGACGCGTCTACAATCGTATTGGTGTTAATCCAAGACGGTTTGGTTAGATTTGCGAATTGCCAGTCCATAATTTCAAAGTATTTGGCCCGAATTCGGTCTGATTTGGACCGATATTTGCTAGTTATCTTGTACACACGGCTGTGTGGTGCCGAGGTCAGTCCGCTAATCAGAAGTATTGGACGTCGTTTTCCAACGCCTCCTTCTACGAATTCAACGTAAGCCCAGGCGACTTTGTTAGTAACTGTCATCGTCGTCACCAAACAAATAATCTTGAATTTCCTTTGGATCTGTCAACACAGGGGTCTTTGAATTTTCTACGGCATGGGCCAAGCGAATGTCTGCCAGTTCGTCTTCTGTGAGTTCCAGCGCAAACGGAATCTTTCCTTCTGCTGCAATTCTCTTGAACATCGCGTTAATGATTGATGAAGTGCTAATTCCTAGAGATGAAAGCACTTGTTTCGCTCGTTCTTCTGAGTCACGGTCGACATTTGCTTGAATCTTCTTCTTAGTAGCATCCATAATCAACACTTCCTTTACCTCCAACACTACTCCGAACATAATCCACTTTCAATCTCATGGACATGTTATCTGCCATCACTTGTAGTGCAAACGGCTAAGTGAAGGTGACGCAAGACACATTATGTGACCGTGAAAAAAAGCACCCGCAAAATTCACTCGAAATTTTGCGGGTGCGCGTTTATTTGTGGATAAGTCCGGGACTTACTTGGTCGCGTTAATTTTGGTGAGTGCTTTTGTCCACAAGTAGTGCACAATGTCCAAAGTGACGGCGACCGTGAGGGGCAACATGCCGGCAAAGAAGACGGCGATAATCATACCTGGCGCATCTTCAAATTGCGCCGTCACGTAAATCTGCGGCAACATGATGAAGAATTCGATTGCGATACCGTAAATGCTCAGCGTGACGTCGTGCAGTTGATCGAGCGCTTTGCTGGTGAAAGCCTGCTCCCGGTCAATAGTGTTCAGAAGTATCCAGGCGAACCACCCAGCTGTCAGGATGCAGATGAAGCACAGGTACATCCCCACACCGGCGATATAGGCGGTGTAGGGATTACCATAGATTGCCACCAGTCGTGGCGGTATGCGCCAGAGTGCAAAGATACCTAGTGCTAAATCAAACAAACTAATTGCAACAATAAAAAAACGCAAGAATAGTGTGCGGATGCGCATCCCAATCACTCCTTCTCTATGCTCTCAATGTACCACGCGCGGGCAAAAGAGAGTGCTAAGAAGTACTTAAGTCGCCGCAAGTAAAAAGACATCCGCAACGTGATTTAGTCTGAACTAAATTCGTTTGGGGATGTCTTTTGATTAAGCACCTTGTTTGTTTTAGCCCACCTTGCACTGGCGTAGGTGACGGGCTTTGGCCTGCTTCAGCGTAATCTTGTAGACGGTGCGGCTGCGGCGCAGGGTGCGGCAACCACGGCTGAGGTGGTAAACCTTTCCGTTAGGCACGATGTAAACCGCGCGGTTGTTACCGACGGCGGCCTTCTTGACGACCTTCTTCTTGGTCACCTTTTTAGCGGGGGCCTTCTTCTTGACGGTCTTCTTGGCAGGGGCCTTCTTGACGGTTTTTTTCACGACCTTCTTAGCCGGCTTTGCCATAGCGGCCTTACTGACGACGCTGGTACCATTGGCGTAGTTGAGCGTCACACCCTTTTGCACGTTGAAAATGTAAACGTTGAAACGGATGGCATTGCTGCCAACACTCTGGGCCATCATGTGCACCCCGCGGGCGAGCAGTTCTTTACCGCGGAAGACAGGCTCAACGCGGTAACGCACGTAGGAGTACTTGTGCGCCTTCAGGAAAGCGGCGACCTGGTTTTCGTAGTGCTCCATGGATGGTGCGTTCAAAGAAGCAGTCCCGGTCATCAGGTTCTTCCAGTTGTTGTTTTGACCGGTCAGCTGGTAACCGATGAGGTGGCTGCGGTTGTACAAGTAGCCGGTACCAATCTTCTTGTTGTGCCAGCCAGTTGGTGTCACGGTCAGTTCCTGGCGCTTGGCGCTAGGCATGAGGCGCTTGTTTAAGAGCGCGTTGGCACCCGTGACGCGGTTGTAGCGGTCTAAGTTACCGTATTTCTGCCAGGCACCTTTGCTGGTGGACAGGTCAGCTTTGCTGAAGGTTGTCTTGTTGCCGCTAACGGTGACAACTTGCTTGCCCTTGTAGTTCTGGGCGGCAAACCAGGCGTAAGTCCCAGTCTTGGCTGCGGCCTGTGCGTTTTGCTGGGCCGGCTGACCAAAGGCCATGCCGACGGTTGCAGCAAACAAGGCAATGAGCCCAGTTAGCCGCGCGCGATGCGTTGCTTTATTCATTTTTACCCTCCAATAGGTTCACGGAACCCAACTGCGTGTGTCTACAAAAGTCATGCGAGCACGCGCCCCGTCCGCGTTTTTCCGTCTCTAATCGTGCGACAATTCACGAGTAATTTCAACAGAAATTGGATGAGTTTTTGCGAAAAGATTGCGGAGGATGAACCTTGCTGCAACGGGGATTGTTGCGTAAATGCAGGCACTGGGCAATGGCCCTTTAGCTGGTGGGAATGGTTACGTGGTGCAGGAATTGAAATTACAAAATACAAACTGTCACGAATTGCGAGAGTGGGCGCGGAGCAGTCACATCTGGGTCGGCAAGCGCGCAACTGCACAGTCGCGCTCCCGTGAGCTGCCCCTCAACATGTAAACGTGGCAAACCGCTCACGTTCGCGGCCTTCGTAGTCGCGCTCACCGGAGCTGGTCCTCAACGTGTAAGACACCCAAGGCGTAAATCCTAAGCCCGGGGTTTACACCTCGGGTATCTTACGCGACCGGACCTCTTCGATGTCCGTCTTACTAGGTGCTAAAGCACCAAGTGCGACTGGCACCCCGCTCCGATTCGCAGCCTTCACACTTTTATCGCATTTTCGCACCGAGTATGACACATTCAGTGACTATGCTAAAGCCAACAATAATTCCTTGGGGGACAATAATATGCTGGCTTTTGATTTCTTAAATCACACACAGACAAAGGGTAAGACCATGATGCTCGACAAGGGGCTGGGGATGAACGCTGTCACCGACTTGCTGCAGACATCAGGTGCTGAGCTTGACTATGCCAAGTTTGGTTTCGGGACGGCGGCCACGATGGACCGCGATTTGGTTGCTGCCAAGATTGATCTGTACACGGCAGCGGGCGTCACACCATATCCTGGTGGCACCTTGCTCGAGGCCGCACTCGCGCAGGACAAATATGCCGAGTTCTTGGTTGAAGCACGCGCCCTGGGCTTTTTGGCCGTTGAAGTGAGTGATGGCTCAACGCAAATTGGGGCGCAGACACGTGAACGGGTGATTGACCGGGCACGTGAAGCCGGTTTTGCGGTCATCACGGAAGTCGGCAAAAAGAACCCAGAGGCGGACCACGAACTGGGTGTTGCCGAGCGCTTGCACCTGATTCAGACCGACCTGGACAGCGGCGCGAGTTACGTGATTATGGAGGCGCGCGAGGCCGGTAAGAACATCGGCTTTTACGACGCCAACGGTGCAATTATCGAGGACGAGCTGGATGCGCTGGCCAGTGTCGGCGCGGACAAACTCATTTTCGAAGCACCACTCAAAAGTCAGCAAGCCGCGCTCATTCTGAAGTTCGGCCCGCAGGTGAACTTGGGCAACATCGCCGCTGATGAGGTGACCGCGCTGACGACGCTGCGTCGCGGCTTACGCGGCGATACCCTTGGCCGAGTCTGAGGTGCGCCGATGAAACGACTATTTATCGTTCGGCACGGCAAAACAGAATGGAATAAGGCGAAACGGCTGCAAGGCGCGGGCGCCGATAGCCCCATTATCACCGATGACATCACGCCTTATGGCCAATTGGCGGCTTACCTCGATCAGTACGAATTCACCGCAGTCTACTCTAGTCCGCTTAAGCGCAGTGTGGACAGTGCTCGCCTGACCCTGGCGATGACGGGCGCACGCAACTTGCCGATTCAAACGGATGAACACTTGCGCGAGTTATCATTTGGCCAGTGGGAAGGGCGTACGCGCAAGGAACTCATTGCGGAGAATGAAGCCATGTTTCGCGCTATGTCGCAGCGCCGCGACGATCCCGGCCTGGCCGCTTTAGGCATGGAGAATTTTGCCAGCGCTCGGGTGCGCTTCGTTACGGGCCTGCGCGCGATTGCCGCTGCCATGCCAGCAGACAGCAACGCGCTTATCTTCACGCACGGCGGTATCGGCCAACTGGGAATCAAGGCCGTGACCGGTAATGAACGGCTGCTCGGGCTGAAGAACTTGTCGACATCCATTGTTGGCGTGCAGGATGAGCGGTTTTACCTCGATGTTTACAACCAGACCGCTTACCTCACGCACGTGGATCTAAACGAAGGCAACGTCTCGATATTGTGACGGTTTGCAGACAAAATCGCAGTATTAATACAGTTATATTAAAGAGCTGCTGAGGTGCTTTAATCACGAAGTTATTCTTCTATAATGATATTAATTTAGAGGAGTAACTGCTGGTGGGGGCCAGTGATTCGTGAGAAAGGTTGGTTACTATGCGTGCAAAATTTGAAGTCGTTCGTGGCGACATTACTCGAAGTCGCGTTGACGCCATCGTCAACGCAGCCAATCCCAACCTTCTCGGTGGCGGCGGCGTCAGTGGCGCCATTTACCGCGTCGCGGGGCCACAACTAACAGCGGCTTGCCGCCAAGTTGGCCCGTGCCAGCGCGGCGATGCGCGCATCACGGCCGGGTTTGGACTACCCGCGCACTACGTTATCCACACACCGGGGCCAGTTTGGCAAGGCGGCGGCGATGGTGAGCCGCGGATTCTGGCGGCTTGTTACCGCAAGAGTCTTGAGCTGGCGGCCGCAACCCGGTGCCGTACCGTTGATTTTTGCTCGATTAGTACTGGCATCTACGGCTACCCAATGGATCGGGCGGCGAGTGTGGCGGTGCGCACCATTGACGAGTTTCTCGCCACGAATCCCGGCACGATTCGGCGGGTACGCATGGTCGCGTACGACCGCGTGACCGAACAGGCCTACGAGCAGGCGCTGTCCGCAAGTGTGCTCTAAAACAAACATGATGATTATCACCCCGTGCATTTGCGTGCGCGGGGTGTTTTTGGAGGAAACAGGATGACGGTAATTGAGACGCAGCGACTGACCTTGCGGCCGTTCACAATGACAGATTTGCCGGAATTTTTTGCCATGCAGGCAGACAAACAAGTGAATCGTTTCTTGCCTTGGTTTCCGCCGGCGACCGCGGCTGAGGCGGCCCAGATGTTGGCGGAATTGCAAAACGCGACGGCCGGCTTGCACCTGGCCGTGTGTTTACGGCAGACTGGTGAGCTTCTCGGCTACGTGAACGCCGATGACAGTGGCGCGCATGATTTGGGTTACGGCCTGACGCGCCGTGCGCAAGGGCATGGTTACATGACCGAAGCTGCAGGTGCGGTGCTGGCACGGCTGTGTGAGCTGGGCTGGCCATTCGTGACGGCCACGCATGATGTGCGGAACCCGAAGAGCGGCGCGGTGATGCAACGGCTGGGGATGATTTATCAGTACAGTTATGAGGAGCAGTGGCAGCCGAAGAATGAGCTGGTGACTTTCCGGCTCTATCAACTGAGTCTCGATGGTAAGACGCGGCCAGCGTTTCCACTCTACTGGCAGCAGTCGACCGTGCACATGGTGGAGAAGTTTGCGGACTAAGGCGAGAACAAAAGGGGCCGTGACAAAAAGATTTAGCACGCGAATGTTACATCGTGGTCGCGCGCCAAAAGGCAGCCAGTCGACCTCGCGCTTTAGCGCGTAGTGAGACGGACACCGAAGGGCTCCCTAACATACAAACAAGCACCGACCAGAATCCTAAGTTCGGGATTCCGGCCGGTGCTTGCTTGTATATCGGGAGCTAACCGCCTTTTGGCACAGCCCCTTTGATTATTCAGTTAGATGACGTTGCTTTGGCGTTCGATGTCTTCGGCGGCGTCGCTACGCAGCGGAATGCCAATCATGATCAGCCAGCTGGCGGTCATGTTGGCGAGCTGGCAACTGCCAGCCATGCCCAGTGCGTCAACAAGCTGCTGGATGGCGTTCAGGTTCACGCTGGACTCGGACTTGATGTAAGTCAGGACATCCATGTACAACTTGCGGCGGTAGTTCTGCTCCGGCTGGGTTGGGTCGATGTTCAGCGCGGTGAGCATCTCGGCAATCTCTTCAGCCATCGCCACATTGCGGTCGGCAAGCGGCCGGCGGATGGCGTTAAGCAGGGCATCGCGGTAAGCAAGTGAATCATCTTCAGGGTGCCGCCGCTGCATGAACGACCGGCGCATGAGGCGCAGGCACCGCTCAGCAGCGTGGCCATCCATGAAGTAGATCAGCCGCTGAACGATGTTGTATTCAAACCGGTGCCAGTCATCATCGCGGGTGAGAAAGTCAACGACAAGCTTCTCGTCATCGCCGCTCATGCGCACAAGTGGGTCGCGGATGTAGGCGACTGCGTACTTCAGCATCAACAGGTTGTACTCGCGCAATGGGAGCTGCAAGTGCTGGGTGCCCGTCCGGTAAGTGCGGTAGGCGAGCTCGGCCTGTTCGATGTCGCCGGTAATGATGGCGGCGTCGACGCGGCGCTGCGCCAGGGCGTATGCCTTCGTTGCCTGGTTGGATTGCAAGAGCAGGTCGCTTGGATCAATCTCTGCTGCTTCAACCGCTGGTGCCAGTTTGGCGATGGTTAAATCGATTTGTCCCCGTTCGAAACGTGACAATGTGGTCTCAGAGACCCCACTGGCCACGTCCCGGATTTTGAGTCCACGCCGTTTACGAATATGTCTGAAAAACGGACCTAATTCTGAATCGTAGTCTTCCAATGTAGACTCCTCCTAAATAAAGTATCAATCCTGTAATACTAAGTTTCCCCGCCTAACAGTATAAACTACGGCAGGGTGGTTAAGTCAAGCAAATAAACGAGAAAAATGTTATTTGGCGAAATTGGTAGAAATTGCATAAAAGCCGATTAAGTGGCGCACAAATGGTTAAATAGCGGCATTTTGCTTTGAAAATCAAAATTCAAATACGGAATACGTGTGCATACAAGCTTTTGTAATCGTTATTGAAAGCGGTGCCTATGATGAACTTTGACAAACTTTGGTTCAGGCAGTGGCTGCTACTCCCGAACACGGATTAAGCAAGTCGCAATTTACGTTCGTAAACCATCTCCGCAAAAAATTACTGTCTCGAAGCGCCTAATTACCGACATGACGGGGATAGATGACTCTTTTTTGACGGCTGCGGGTGAAACATTCTCGTCAATAATTCCGAATACTTGTAAAGACACCTTCCCGTAAATGTGCACGGTTCGCGAACGATTAGATTTTCAAGTAGCTTTACATAACTGAAAATCGAACGTTTGCGTGTGTTGTTCTCATTTTCGCCAAAATAATGTCGTCCGTGCGGAGCAGACGCTGGCAGTGGCCTAGTGTATACTGGGACTGGAAAGTTTTGTTGGTGAGGCAAGCGGTGCGCGGGAAGATGCACAGCGCTGTCGCGCACCAGACGGCAGCCCTCACTGAAAGGTAAGGAAGCACGATGGCAGATAAAAAGCACATGGAAGAAACGTTGCAGCAGTGGGCCGATGGCTTCTTTGCGCAAGCTGAAAACCAGGGGATGCTGGAACAGTTTGGCATTGACAGCGACGACGCACGGCTGATCATTGAAGAATTCACCCGCGACATGTTCGCTAGCAGCGGACGGGAAGTGCGGCGCTGGACGCGTAAGAGCGTGCTGGCCATGCTGAACCAAAAAGGTTCCAGTTGGTTGAAGCTCACTGATGAGCAGTGGTTGGACGCAGCGAGTGTCATGTACGCGTACATGGCTTATTTGCAGAACCAGCACCACATGGACAACGCGGACACGATTTCATCCGCACTGGATGATTTTGGTGACGCCCAATTCTCCTTCTCCGATATGGAAGACGATGACGACTTCGGTGGCACTAAGGCGACCGGCGATGGGTTCAACCCGTCCATTCCGATTATGAAACTGGCCGCGCTGTACGGGGAAGATGAGCAGGCAAAAGGTGACATCACGGCTTTTGCACATGATCATCTCAGCGAGCTGGTCATGCTCGCGGACGGCGCAGACGGAATGGATCTGATTCTGTTGAGCGCACTGGCTGCTGGCCAGGCGAGTCCTAGTGATGAGTTTCTGAATCGCTGGTTCGATCAGGTGGTGCGGCCGGAGATTGACTTTGATAGTATCGCCAGTGAGCACAAGCTGAACCTGACAAAGCCAGAGCAACGGCGCAAGGCCGAGAAGATGGTGCTGGATAGTTTCGTGAACGACCCGAGCGAGTTGCCGAGTGAAATTCGGATGCAGTTCGCCGCCCGCATCGATGGGGACCCAATCGTCGACGCCGCGTCGCAAATGCGTTTCTTTGCCCGCCACGATAAGGTTCTGCGGCGTTACTTCGGCTTTAATCCGGATGCCAGTGCCACGGACGAGTTTGACCAGGCGCGTGCCGGTCAACGCTTCGGCCAAGCAAACCACGTCCCAACTGTGAAGACTGCCCCCCACAAGCCGGCTAAGGTGATTGACCTGGCCGATGCCCGCAAGAAATTAGAGGAGAAGAATTAATGGCTAAATCAGTTTACGTGTTGACCCTCGCTAGCCCCGACCAGGTGGAAAGTTCTGTGTACGCACACGCTGCTAAATGCCGCACCGATTTCCAGAACCTGGTGAACGGTCTGCTCGCCAAACAGGACGAAGTGTCGCTGGACATGGTGCTCAATGATGAAGAGGACCACGGCGATTTCTTTGATGGTTATGGCATTAACATGCGCTGGCAGCAAGAAGAGATTGTGGAATAAGCGGTAAATGAATCCCTGGCGTGCAGCCGGGGCTTTTATTTTGCAGCGGTGATAATTAGTGAGGAGGGAAGATTGTGCACCGAGCGCTGAGCATACTCAAACAGTTCCGCCAGCAGTGGGCACGCGATTTGCTGCTGATACTTTCTTGCGGTTTTGTGCCCTTAATGATTGTCATGCCGCTGCTGCGCCTGCTGGTTGGGGCGCTGCTGCGCGTCGGCGGTGTGCCGCTTCTGGCGCTCAGCAATGGTCTAATGGTGTTGCGCACCAAACCCTTGGTGAGCGGCGCATTACTACTTGTGTTTTGCGGTGTCGCGGTTGCTGCTTGCGCACAATTGATGTTTTTGGTGGCAGCCGTGCGTACACTGCAGACGCGCCCGCTACTGATGGCTGTGCGTGCCGGCTGGCAAGGGGCGCACAGCTTGCGCTTAAGCAGTGTTCCCCTGCTGACGACGTTCAGCCTGCTACTGCTGCCGCTGACCGGTTTGATTCTGAATGGCAGCTGGGTGGCCAAGTTCCGCTTGCCGCTCTTTCTGGCTTGGTGGTTAAGTTTACGGCCGGCGCTTGCCCTTAGTGTGCTGGTCTTGTATTTGTTGTGCTACTGGCTGGGAATCCGCTGGCTGCTGGCTCTGCAATACATGTGTCAGAACGCCAGCACCACCACGGCACTGGCCAAAAGTTGGCGGCAGACGCGCGGTCATTTCTGGTCGCACACCAGGACTTTGGCTGTACTACTCGCTGTTATTACCGCTTGCAGTTACGGCTGGACCGCACTAATTGCGGGGGTGCAATCGCTACTTGATGGCAATCCCTGGGCATTTCGCAGTGCCGTGGTACTGGCGACAATTTTGCTACTTGGCAAATCACTAATCGCCGCGGCGAGCTGCGCACTGCTCTTGCTGTGGCTGAACACACCGCTGGCAAAATCGGCGCTGGTGGCAACTACGCGCCAAAAACAATCGTGCTGGCCACTGCTGCTTTTGAGCGCAGTGATGACAGTTGTCCCGCTCACCACTGCACTGGCCACTTACCAGTTCAATCCGCACCCGTTAACGATTGCCCATCGTGGTGTTGACGGTCATGATGGCGTGCAAAACACCATCTCCGCGCTCCGCCGCACTGCCGCGCACCATCCGGATTATGTCGAAATGGACGTGCACGAGACCAAGGACAAACAGTTTGTGGTGCTGCATGACGAGAACTTACGCCAGTTAGCGGATGTCAACAAAACGCCGCGGCAACTCACTTTACGCCAGCTGCAGGCTGTCACGGTGCGTGAAAATGGTCGCCGCGCGAAACTGGCTAGTTTTGCTGAGTATTTGCGCACAGCTGAGTGTCTGCACCAGCGACTCATTGTGGAACTCAAGATAACGCGGGGGGATAGTTCGGACGTGCTGACGCGTTTTGCTGAGCGCTATGGACAGCGCTTGCGCCAACGCGGCAGCAAGGTGCACTCGCTAAATGATGCCGCCATGCAGAAAATCCGCCGGCTGGTTCCCGGCCTTTATACCAGTTACGTACTTGGCGGCAGTCTGATGTTCCCCAACACGCGGTTGAATGCTTACTCGATGGGTACGCCAATGCTGGATACGGTGTTCACAAGCCAGGCACATGCCCGCGGGCAGGCAGTCTGGGCGTGGACGGTGAACGACCAAGCCAGCATGGTGCAGATGATGTTTGCCGGTAGCGACGGAATTGTGACGGACCGCTCGAGTACGTTGCAGGCCGTTATGCACCAGCAACAGCGCCGACCGGCATACGCACAGTGGCTCCGCTTGATCAGTGATAGCGGGGATGACTTGTGGTTGGGTGGCTTATTGGAGTAGTCAGGATAGCTATGAATGAAGTCAGCAAATGGCGTGTTCACAATCGCGAACACGTTTTTTTGCACACTCGGGAAAATGCAGTTGTGCACGAAACGAGCAATTGGCAGTGAATAGTGGCTGTTAATGTGGATTGTGGTTTAAAATATTAACCATGTTGGATAAGTTATCTAGTCGATATGACAAGTATTTGTGTACAGGTTAATTACGGTTTACGAACTTGTATTATGACCTAAACAGTAGTTGCTCATCGAGATAACAAGTACAAACAAATTAATTCGTGAAAATGTCGTGTTCGGGAACGCTTGTGCCACATGAGTTTTCATCAATTGTGGAACAAAAGTACCGAACAAATTGTAATGTAAGCGTTGACAATTAATGGGGTAGCGTCATATACTCTAGCCATGGTTGTCATACAGGTAATACAAGTTAGGTGATTATTTTGAATAGGCAGCCATTTTGGCAATATGAGCAAATTAGTGAAGACTTAATCAGAAAAATCGATTCCGGCGAGATTGAGGTGGGATCGAAGCTTCCGAGTGAACAGCAGCTTGGCGAACTGTACAGCGTCAGCCGCATCACGATTCGTAAGGCCTTGGCCGAACTCGAGGAAAAGAACTACATCGAGAAACGACAGGGTAAAGGAAGTTTCGTCAAGGATCCTCAAACCGCGGACGCTGAAGTTGATTATTTTGAAATGCCTGGTCGGCAATTGGCGCGGCGGGGTTACAAGGTTCAAATTAGTTTGCGCGATTTTAAGATTTTGGCTAACGGCGAGGAACCGACCGTACGCACAGAGATGGGCCTAGGCCCGTACGACTACTTGTACTTCATCAGTCATGTGTACAGTTTGGACGGCGTGGACGTCATCTGGCGCACAACGTTTATGCGTTTTGCGGATTTCCCGATGATTACCGCCGCCGAAGCCGCTGATAGAGAAATCATTCCGATGCTGGAGAAGCGTTTCGGGATGGACACCACGCAGATGGTTCACCAGATTATTTCGGGAGTGGATTCCCACACCCGCGCCTGGCTAGGACTGCCGAACACGGCGCCGCGCGGCTCCTTCGTTGAAGCGCGCACTGAGTACCGGAATGAGGCCGGCCATATCGCGTATATGAGTCGCACCATCTCACCATCAACGGCCCGGATTTTCCTCGTTGGCCATAAGGAGGAAGTTAGTATGTCAACACCACATATTTTGTTAACTCGCATTGATAATCGTCTTGTCCACGGACAGGTGGGCGTGACCTGGACCAAGACTCTGGGCGCCAACCTGATTCTGGTTGCCAACGATGAGGCAGCGCAGGACGTGCTTCAGCAGAAACTAATGAAGAGCACCGCGGATTCTTCAGGCGCTGGCATTCGCTTCTTCACACTTGAGAAAACCATTCAGGTGATCAGCAAGGCTGCTGACCGGCAGAAGATCTTCATCGTTGTGAAGACCCCAGGCGACGCGCTGAAGCTCGTTGAAGGCGGCGTGCCAATTACCGAACTGAACGTCGGTAATATGCACTTCGCCCCTGGCAAGGTTGAAGTGACGAAGAAGGTTTACGTCGACCAGCAGGATAAAGATGACCTCATGGCTTTGGTCAACAAGGGCGTTAACGTCTACATTCAGGATGTCCCTGGCGACCGCAAAACGTCTGTTAACTTTTAAATCACTGTCTTCTTTTGAGGAGGAATTGTCATGGCAATAACCTTGACACAAGGCATCATGCTTGGGGTCTTCGCTATCTTAGCGGGGCTGGACTCTTGGCTTGAAGTATTCTATATTTTCCGTCCGATTATTTCTTGTACAGTGGCTGGTTTGATTCTCGGCGATTTGCGCCTCGGAATCATCGCCGGTGGGCTCACCGAACTTGCCTTTGCAGGTTTGACCCCAGCCGGTGGGACCCAGCCACCTAACCCAGCGGTCTGCGGTATTATGACCGTTGTGATTGCGCACACGACAAGCGTTGCGCCCGCAACTGCGATTGGGCTCTCACTGCCATTCGCAATGCTCATGCAATACATTCTCTTGATGTTCTACTCAGTATTCTCAGTATTCATGCCCGTTATGGACAAGGCAGCGGCAGAAGCTGATACGAAGAAGTTTGCACGTATTCCTTACCTGATTATGACCATCGTTAGCATCTCCTTCTTCATCGTCATCTTCCTGTCCGCATACGCCGCTCAGGCACCAATGGCAGCCCTTGTTAAGGCTATGCCAACATGGCTCATCCATGGTTTTGAACTCGCCGGGGGCGCACTGCCAGCCGTAGGGTTCGCGATGTTGCTCAAGGTCTTGCTCCGTGTGGAGTACGTCCCATACCTGCTGCTCGGTTTCGTGGTGGCAAGCTTCATCAACTTCTCCAACGTGCTGCCAGCAGCCGTTATCGGGATTGTGTTCGCAATGATTGAATTCTTCCGTGACAAGAAGAACAAGGATCTGCAAGCGCAGATTGAGGAACTGAAGGAATCCGGTGTGAATGGAGGCGAAGAGGATGGCATCTGACGACAAGAAGACGCAAGGCGGTAAGCTGACCAGCCATGACATTACCATGCTGGGGGTTCGCTCCTCACTTTTGCAAGCGGCATTCTCTTACGAACGCATGCAGGCCGGTGGCTGGGCATGGGCTCAGGTGCCAGTTTGGAAGAAAATCTTTGGTGATGACAAGAAGGGCATGTCCGAGGCCATGACCGACAACATGGAATTCATCAACACCTCACCACCACTGGTTTCCATCCTGATGGGTCTGCTCACCAGTTTGGAAGAAAAGCACGTTAACCGGCAGACCATCCGTGGTTTGAAGAACGGGTTGTTTGGCCCAATGGCTGGGATTGGGGATGCCATTTACTGGTTCACGCTGATGCCAATCGTCGGCGGGATTGCGGCCTCCTTCGCTTCGAAGGGGAACATCCTCGGCCCACTGCTGTTCTTCATCGTGTACCTGGGCATTTTCCTTTGCCGGATTCCGTTCGCACACTTGGGTTACAACCTGGGGACTAAGGCAATCGATGTCATCCAGGATAACTCCGAAATCATTGCCCGTGTTGCAACCATCATGGGTCTGACCGTTATCGGGGCGCTGATCAGCTCTTACGTTGGTCTGTCACTCAAGCTCAAGATTGGTTCAGTCTCACTGCAGAAGGACTTCCTGGACAAAATTTTTCCTAACATTTTGCCACTTGGTTTCACCTTCCTGCTGTTCTGGCTGCTGAAGAAGAAGGTATCCCCAATTGTGCTGATTGGTGTAGTGTTCGTACTCTGCATCGCCTGCTCATTCTTCGGGATCATGTAGGACAGTTGCACGGGATAGCACCCTTATTAGAACGGCTATGTGGGGCAGACTTCTGCGCTTAGCCCGACTTTGAAACTGACGCAAAACCCGCGTCAATTCCAAAGTCATGCTAATGCTCAAAGTCTAAACGTCCCGCTCCGCACACTTACCAGGAGGTAACACATGGCAAAGATTCACACGATTATTACAGGGCATGGTAACTTTGCCAGCGGCATGCGTAGCTCCGTGAAGCTGCTTGCCGGAGTTCCTGATAACTTCGACTTCCTGGACTTCACTGAGAACATGTCTGAAGAAGACGTGAGCGCCAAGCTTGATGAGCTGAACGCGAGCGGCGAACCACTGCTTGTGTTCGCTGATCTGCTCGGGGGCACACCGTACAAGTGCGCTGCCAAGCTGGCAGTGGCACACCCGGAGCAAGACATCGCGGTCGTGGCCGGCTGCAACCTGGCATCTCTCTTAGAGACCATGTTCGACGACTACGCTAACGCCAGTGAGTACGCGAACGCCCTTGTGGATGCCACGAAGCGCGCCGCACAGGTACTCGACCTGACGCCCGATGAACCAGAAGAAGACACTGACGAAGACGGTATCTAGGCATTCCTCCAAAATTGCCTCGACGCCTCTGCGATTGGCTAAGCAACGGCTGGTTGCGAATCGGTGACAACTTGAATATGGAAAAGGAGCTCGACTTGGTCGGGCTCCTTTTTGCGTGGAACAGGGAGTATGCAACGTCACCATGCCCCTAGTAAGTTAGGCTTTGAAGACAACATCGTTATGATATTCGAGGGCGTCAGCACTGGGGGCGCCAACTGCGGGTAGATAAATAGTGTTCCCGGCAAACCGATCCAATTCCGCACGAAGGTTTGAATCACGCCGAACTCGTGGAGATTCACGAATAGCTTTGGTTCTCGCATCTATGGTAATGAAGCCTTGATCAAAAGCTTTGTCCCACAGAGGAGACAGGCAAATAACATTGCTCGGATCGAGACGGCGATTACTGCTTTTTGCCCAAGGAATGATATGTGAAGCAATTAGAAATTCTCGAGTATTAATTCCGGTAACTGCGCAGCGATAGTCATAGTTGTTCTTGACAATTTCGGCTAGGACATTTTGGCCTATTCGCTGATTAGCCAGTGAGACTCTATTAGTTAGTTTGTAGTTGCCAAGCTGTATGTTGTTGTAGATGGCACTTTCTTCTGCAACGAGTGAGGTTGGTAAAAGTTCATTGTTGCCTGTTCCTAACTTTACCAACTCGGTGAAATCAGTTCGGTTGATTTGGGTCATTCCGTATTGATTGAAAAAGTGCTGCCAGTCTTCACGCTCACGCTTTTTAAATGACCAGGAATAATTTAGTAAATCTTCGTTACCGAGTAAATAGTGAGTGAAGGAGAAGGTGTTAGTTAACGTTGCTGTGCAGGTACCGTCAACTTCACGTGCAATATGTTCAATTTGGCCCGCTCCAAATAGCATGAATTGCCGCTTGCTTGTTTTGGGACGGCGGTAAATGAACCAGTCCCCCTCTTGGACCTTATTGAACTGGTGTGCATTCCACTGATAATTCTTGAAGTCTTCATCTGCATATTTATTCTCACTAACGGCACCGCGAGTGTCGAAGATGAAGAAATTTGCGTCGATTGGTAGTGAACTAAAAAAATTGTCTTCTGTTGTAGTCACGGGGGTTAAATAGCGGTCCGTGAAAGTAGAAAGACTCATTGCATAGTAATTTAGTAGCATTGTAAGAGTGTCTAGTTTAACAAGTGCTTGACCATTTTCGATACTAGAAAGTGCATTGAGAGAAATGTCATTGTGATTGACAACATCTTGACGAGAACGATGTGTATCAATTCTGAGTCGGTATAAGGCCTCACCGTACTGGTTTTTGATATTTAGACTGTTCATTTTACCAATCCCATTTATTGTTTTCTCTTATCATACGAGCCAGTATTCATGTGAAGATACCAAGCAGACTTGGTATCTTTGGATGAGGCTTTTTACTCAATAAGCAATCATTCCAATTTATGACAACGATTGCAAATGTACGATAACTTTTGTTAATACAGCTAACATTATAATGGTTATGCATGTTAAAATTTAAAGTATATAACCAAAAAATAGGATCAGGAAAGGTCTTGTGTTTATGAATGAACTCACGCGCCAGTTGCAAAATACATTGGCGAAGTTATTAACCAAAATAAATGAAGAAGAAGGACTGCGGAGTACTAGTTTGTACAACGTATTGATGTCTTTAAAAAATACCCTGGTTTAAAATCGAAGTGCAACACCTGATAAAGCAGACCAATTTGCACAAAAAGGTCATGAAGACCTATTCTTG
>NZ_RHNR01000012.1 GCF_003946025.1 Lacticaseibacillus songhuajiangensis
AACAGCACTGAGATTGGAACTAGGCTTGTGGGGCTAAGCGAACAATTTGCCTGATTCTTGAGCAGACCAAAACCGCTGGTTCTCCTGGATCCCACGATGAGTAGTTTTAGTTCCACTTTGTAACGTGTCGGCCACGGCTTCACACAATAATACCGGGAGCGCAGAGTTGACGCTGGTTTTTGCGGCAACTCTGCCAGCGGAAGACCGCGTTAGCGGGCTGAAGCGGCCCCGCCCGACGTAGTTCCCGGAGCGTAGCCCAAGCGCACCACCACTGGAGTTGCCGCCCCACCGCCTAGCGGCGGTTTGAAAACAAACCCAAGCGTAAAGCGCACCCTTGCGGGCGCAGACTTACACTGAGGACAGCAAAAGCCCCGAACACATGCGTGCTCGGGGCTTCATTTTGCTTTAGAGGTCGGTTGCGACTTGGTTGCGACCGTTGCGGGTCATGCCCCAGACAACGGCGGCGATGATGATGTCGACGATGACAACGATAATCCAGCGGCCGATACCCATGCCGACTGGCAGAATGGAATTAATCATCCCGTACGTCACGGCCAGCAGCAGCAGAATCTCCACAATCGCGGTGAAGACGTACCAGGTGCCGCGGCCAAAGGCGATGCCGTTAGCGGCCTTAGTTTGACGTGCGGCAATCCACGGCATCAGGAAACCGAGCACCACCATGGCAATGGTGACCACGATACTCATAATCAGTTCCATGGTCCACTTGGTTGTCCCGAAGACGGCGTCAACGGGGAAGAAACCAAGCAAGGCGAGCACAGCGGTGATCCCAAACATCCACCAACCGACGGTAAGGCCGGCCCAGCGGTGCTTCAGGTAGACGTAATCGCCGCCCTTGAACTCATTGTTGCGTTGGCGCACCTGGATGTAGGCCCAGAAGAGGAACAAGGTGCTAGCCGGGGAAACAATCCCGTTCAGGTTCAGCAGCCAGTTGAAGATGTCGTTAATCTGTGGCAGCATGCCGGCTAGCGCCATTAGCAGGCTGCAGATGATGGTGGTCAGCCAGTAACCATTGATTGGCAGACCATCGGAATTCATTTTGGTCATTTGGCGTGGCATGTAACGCTTGGCGACGTCACCCAGGAAGATACGGGTGGAGGCGTCCAGAATCACGGCCAACTGCGCCAGCATGTAGATGCCTTGCACCACAGCGAAGACGTACATCAGGATGTTGCCCATGCCGAATTGTTTACCAATGGCCTGGAATGCGTAGTAGGAACCGTTCATCTTGAGGTCATTTGGCAAGTGGTGGGCGTTAAAGTAAACACCCAGAGAGAAGGTGCCAAACAGCGTCAGGAACATGGTCATGATGGCAATCATCTTCAGCGCCTTCGGAAAGTCGCGGGAAGGGTTCTTCATGTCCTTGGTGTAAGGAGCAGCCAGCTCGGAGCCGTTCATTGCGAAAACGAAGAGTCCAAACGCGGCTAAGAAGTGCATGTCGATGTGCTTAGGCAGGAAGTTGGTGAAGTGGAAAGGCTGAGTGGCAATCGGGTTACCTTTTGCCAGACCGGCGAAGGTCATGATGACAAACAAAATTGTCATGATGAACATCGCGCCCCCACCAATAGTACTCATGATTTCCAGTGAGCGGTTCTTGAAGAAATGCTGGAGCCAGATGAAGCCAACGAAGATGAAGGCGGTCAGAATGCCGAACCAGGCGTTACCGAGGTGCCCCTGAATGTCGCCGTTACCGGTGATAATCCAGCCGAGGGAGATGACCACTGAGTTGGCCACGTCGACCACGTATGGCAGGCCGGTGATCCAGTAGAACCACGCGGAAAAGTAACCGACTTTGTCGCCACTGGTTTCGCGCATCCAGGAGGTGACACCACCGCCAAGCTGATCAAACTGACTACCCAGGTGGGCCACAATCAGGTTGTACGGAATGACGTAGAAGAAGGTCATCAGAACCCAAGAGAAGACGGCCACGAGGCCCTGGTTCTGGAAGTTATAGATGATGTCGTCAAAGCCGATAACGGTTACGAAGTCCATCAGGCCGACAATCATCCACGGAATATAGCGGTTGTTCTTATTTTGTTGTAAAAGCATATTATTCTCCTTGTGCAAAATGTGAAAATGAGGTTTCACAAGGCACAGGGCGCTTTGTTACGCAGTTTGTTCAACACGTTAATGTCCTCCAAGGACTAAGTTTGCTGAAAAATTATAACAAATTATTAAGTTTAATGCGAGTGCCTGCGGATATGCCAAAGGATAAAAAACGTGAAGTGCGTTAAGACAGGAGGTGGTATGCAAAATTGCGGTAGCTTAGAAAAATGATTAATCCCTGAATGATGCTTTTTAACTTTTGCTAAAGCGGGCAGTATCAACGGCAATCTCGGTCTCTGGACCCAATGACTATTTTTCGGCGAGAGTGTATGGTTAATTCATCAGCAAATGTTGTGGAGGAGAAAAAATGACAGCAAGTAAAGTTGTGGCATTAAAGGACATTAACAAAACGTACGGCAAGGCGGGGCAGAAGCAGTACCAAGCACTTAAGGGAATCAGCTTCGACGTTGAACCGGGCGAATTCGTCGGCATCATGGGTGCCAGCGGTTCCGGGAAGACAACGCTTCTTAACATCTTGAGTACTCTGGACACACCAACTAGCGGCAGTGTGGACATTAACGGGACGGACGTCACCAAACTCAAGGGGGACAAACTGGCGGACTTTCGGGCCAAGGAAATTGGCTTTATCTTTCAAGATTTCAACCTGCTTGAGAGTTTAACAGCCCGCGAGAACATCGCTTTGCCACTCGCTCTGCAGAACGTATCGACCAAGAAAATTCAGCCAGCGGTGGAAAAAATTGCCGCTTCATTAGGAATTAGTGCGATTCTGGATTCTTACCCGAGTGAGATTTCTGGTGGGCAAAAGCAGCGTGTCGCTGCCGCGCGGGCACTGGTGCACGAACCAGCCATTTTGTTCGGGGACGAACCAACTGGGGCGCTGGACTCCCAGAGCGCGCGCGAATTGCTCGAAACCATGAAGCGCCTCAATGATGAGGATGACGTGTCGATTCTGCTTGTGACCCACGATCCCTTCTCTGCCAGTTACGCCAAGCGCATTTTGTTCATCAAGGACGGGGTGATTGGCAAGGAACTGCTGCGGGGCGACATGCCGCGCGAACAGTTCTACGGTCAGATTCTGGACGAACTGGGCACCTTCCAGAAGTAGTGGGGAGGAGAAGACATGTTAAACAAACTCGCTTTGGCCGGGATTAAGAATCGTTTCCGCGATTACGCGGTCCTGTTCTCTGGCCTGATTATTGGTAGTGCTATTTTCTACATGTTCATGACGCTCGCGACCAACCGCGACTTTCAGAACGCGAACTCGTCCATTTCCGCAACGCCCTTCATCTTCATGTTTGGTGCGGTGCTGCTGACGATTATCACCTTCGTGTACATTATCTACGCGAACAATTTCCTGCTCTCGATGCGTAAGCACGACTACGCGACCTTCATGATGCTGGGCGCCAAGTCGAGCAAAATTTCCAGCCTGATCTTCACCGAAACGATGGTCATTGGGCTTGGTGCCACCGTAGTCGGTTTGGCACTGGGTGTCGGGGCAACCGCATTAGTTGGTAAGTTTCTGATGCAGGCCTTAGACGCCACGGCTTCGCATTTCGCGCCGTTTTACCTGCCGGCGATTCTGACGACCGCAATTTTCTTCGTCATCCTGTTCCTGCTGGCAGCGATTGTGAACGCGGCCAAAATGCGGCGGACGCCCGTGCTCGAACTGCTGCGCGCCGACAGTACACCATCAAGATCCAACCGTAAAAATTGGCAGCTGGCCTTGTCAGCGGTTGCTGGTATCGCCTCCTTAGCAATCGGTTACTGGGCGATGGCAGAAATTGCTGTCTTAAAGTTGATGTCGATTCCAATCGCGATGGTCACCATTGTCCTGGGCTCATATCTGCTGTTCAACGCGGTCGTCGTGGCTGTGATTAAACTGCTCAAGCGTAACCAGAATTTTGCGAATAAGGGACTACGGAACTTCACACTGAGCCAGATTAGCTTCCGTGTGCGGTCCTACACGGCGATTTTGTCCGTTGTGTCCATTCTCTTCGCGCTCGCGCTGGGAGCTATTACGGTGGGACTCGGCTTCTATAATGAAGTGCCGGCCATGGCCCAAAACTTTAACAGTTACGCACTGGTGCAGCATGACCCTAGCCCTAAGGATGTTGCGGCCGCTAAGGCATTAACGGGTGCATACGGTCAGGCGAATTACCAAGTGAAGTCAAATAAGCAGGTCGTCACACTGCGTCAGAGTGACCTGCAGGCGCATCCACTGATTGCGAACCAGGCGAACGGCGATGACATACTGCAGAAAAAGGTGCGCGTAACGACCAAGGAACTGACAGCAACGCCGCAGAAGTACATTGAGGCCATTGATAGTCTGCTCATCAAGGCACGGATGTCAGCGGGTGCCAAGGTTCAGGTAGTTTCCGATGGCACCTTTGCGCAAACGCCGGGGACCGCGCAGACGGTGCGCGTCTACCGGGTGCACGACCTGCGGGCCAATGCCAAAACGCTGACCAAGTTGCAGAACGTCGAAAACAAGAAATTTCCTGCCTTGGCGGCCCGGGGTGTAGCCGGCAGTACCGCAGCGTCTTACGCCCTGTTCAACGCCTTTTGCAGCGGTTTTGCCTTCATGGGCTTCTTCCTGGGGATTGCCTTCCTGGCCATGCTCGCAAGTACCCTGATGTTCAAGATTCTGTCGGGTGCAGATTACGACAAGAATCGTTACCAGATGCTGCGCAAAATGGGGGTGCGGGAAAAGCTACTTCGCGGATCAATTCGGCACGAACTGTTCACATTGTTCGCACTTCCGGGCGTTCTGGGGGTTGTGCACGTCCTGTTCGGCCTTAAATTGTTCACGTCGCTACTGCTAAACCCGTACGACAAGCTCTACTTACCTTTCGGCATCTTCATCGTTCTGTATCTGCTTTACTATCTTGTGACGGTGTGGCTGTACGAGGGCATCGTGCTGCGGCAGAATGATCGTTAAACTAGATATAGGGGCCAAAACCGCTTAAATAAGCTGAATCGCCACTATATGTAGCGCCTAATGTAATTAGAAAATTAGAATGATTTCTCATAATGAGTGGCAAGCCCCGCAGTACACGGGTTTTGCTACTCATTTTTTTATACAATTACAAATGTAAGAGATATACGAACGTTTTTGGAATTTTCAGTGAAGATTGTTCTTGCTTTAAGGGCTTTTCCGTGCTAAATTTAAGCCAATCGGGGCTTAACCCCAAACGAGGAGGACAAAGCAGTGAAATTCACTTCTAAGTTTGCGACCGCAGCGGCAGTCGCAGCGCTCACCATTGTACTCGGTGCGTGCGGTTCAAAGTCAGCGCAGTCAGGTAAGAAGGATGCAGCACATTCTGTAGCGCTCGTTACTGATGGCGGTGGGATCGACGACAAGAGCTTCAACCAGTCAGAATGGGAAGGTTTGCAGAAGTGGGGTAAGAAGAACGGCCTTGTAAAGGGTGTTGGTGGTTACAACTACGCCCAGAGCAACTCGGATGCCGACTTCGTACCTAACGTTAACAAGATGATCCAGGCGAAGTACAAGACCATCATCGGTTCTGGGTACAAGCTGGAAAAGACCATTAGCGATGCTGCGAAGAAGAATCCAAAGACGAACTTCATCATCATCGATGATGTCATCAACCAGAAGAACGTTGCTTCCGCTACCTTCAAGGATAACGAAGCAGCCTTTCTTGCCGGTGTTTCCGCAGCGATGACGACCAAGACCAACAAGGTCGGGTTCATCGGTGGTGTGCACGGCCAGGTTATCGACCGTTTTGAAGCTGGTTTCCGTCAGGGTGTTGCGGCTGTTAACAAGAAGATCACCGTTGACGTCAAGTACGCCGACAGCTTCTCCAAGCCAGACGTTGGTCAGGCACTCGCCCAGGCAATGTTTAACAACAACGAAGACGTTATCTACCAGGCTGCCGGTGGTTCCGGTGCCGGTGTGTTCTCCGCTGCTAAGAACGCCATCAAGTCCAAGAAGGTTTGGGTCATCGGTGTTGACCGTGACCAGACTGCCGAAGGTAAGTACAAGGGCGGCAACCTGACCCTGACCTCTACCGTTAAGGGTGTTGACATCGCGGTTGAAAAGCTTGCTGATGCTGCCAAGAAGAACAAGTTCCCTGGTGGTAAGACCGTTGTTTACGGGCTTAAGGATGACGGTGTTAAGTTGACCCGTGGTAACATGTCTGCTAAGGCATGGGCCAAGGTTAAGGAATACAAGCAGAAGATTGTTTCCGGTGACATCAAGGTTGCCGAGAAGCCATCCCAGCTGAAGTAATGACTGCTTGTCAGTCAAAGGTGCAGGCCTGATTTCGCGCTTGCATTGATTCAATACAGCCCCTGCACCCAACTTTGGGTGTGGGGGCTGTATTGCACTATGAGCGGTTTGAGTTAATGCGTACTGGCTTGAAAATATTGGGCGTACCGCAATCAATGTTCAGAAATTCGTGGTTCAGAATAGCCCTGATTTTGTGAAAACAGGCAATGAAAAATGTGCAACTTAAGTTATGCACATATTTTCACAAAACCATGCTGAATATGCGAAAGTGCATGCCCTGAAATGGGCCTAGCAGTGGTATGCTAGTAAAGGCTAAATAAAGTTAAGAAAGGATCGCAAGCATTTTGCATGCAAGTGTGAAAGCTGCGTGGGGATGACACGATGAATGAAACACCCGCAATCGAAATTCACCACCTAGTAAAGGCTTTTGGCACGTTCAAGGCGAACGATGATATTTCAATCACGTTCCGCAATGGCGAGGTTCACGCCTTACTCGGTGAAAACGGTGCTGGTAAATCGACCCTGATGAATATGCTCTCCGGAATTCTGCGCCCGACTAGTGGCCAGATTCTGGTTAAGGGAAAGGAGGTCGACCTCCACTCCGCTAAGGATGCCTCTGAACTGGGTATCGGGATGGTGCACCAACACTTTATGTTGGTTGGTGCCTTTACGGTTTTGGAAAACATCATTCTGGGTTCCGAACCGACCAATGCCGGCCGGCTGAACTTCAAAACTGCCCGGAAGCGGGTTGAGGATATCCTGTCACGGTATGACCTTGATGTTGATTTGGACGCGCGTGTTGATGACATCTCCGTGGGGATGCAGCAGCGTGTTGAAATCGTTAAGGTGCTGTTCCGTAATGCTGACGTCCTGATTTTTGACGAACCAACAGCGGTGCTGACGCCGCAGGAAATCGATGATTTGCTTGCCATCATGCGCCAACTGGCTGAAGAAGGTAAGGCGGTCATCCTGATCACCCATAAGCTTGAAGAAATTCGGGCGGTTGCGGACATCACCACGATTATCCGGCGCGGTCGGGTGATTGACACGGTGAAGACTGCTGAGAAGACTGCTGAGGAATTGGCAACCTTAATGGTTGGCCGTCCGGTTGACTTCGACTTACCGAAGAGCGACTTGGCCGAGGGTGCCCCGATTCTGACGGTTGAACACCTTGATGTTACGGACAAGAACAAGGTGAAGCGCGTCGCCGACCTGAACCTGACCGTGCACGCTGGCGAAATTGTCGGCCTTGCCGGGATTGACGGTAACGGGCAGAGCGAACTGGTTAAGGCGCTCACGGGGTTGCTGCCAGTGCATGCCGGCACGATTACCATTGCCGGTAAGAACACGACCCACGCCACACCGCGCCAGATTGTGCGCGACGGGGTCGGGCACATTCCTGAAGACCGGCAGAAGTTTGGCCTTGTCATGCCAATGACGGTCATCGAGAACATGGGGCTCATGACCTATACAGAGGAACCACTGTCAAAGCACGGCATTCTGAACGAAGGGGCCGCCGTCAAAATGACGGAGGAACTCACCAAGAAGTTTGACGTGCGGACCAGCAGCATCCACAACACGGCCGGCTCCCTCTCCGGTGGTAACCAGCAGAAGCTGATTATTGCCCGGGAAATGAGTCGTGATCCGCAACTCATGATTGCGATGAACCCTACGCGTGGTCTTGACGTCGGGGCCATTGAATTCATTCACCAACAGATTCTGAACGCCCGTGAGGCAGGGCACGCGGTCCTCCTGATTTCTTACGAGCTGGATGAAATTAAACAGCTTGCAGATACCATCGCGGTTATTCACGCGGGTCACTTAGTTGCCACGCGTGAGGCGGGCGACTTGACCACTTCCCAGATTGGGCTGCTCATGGCCGGTGAACAACTGAACGAGGAGGCTGCCGTCGATGCGGATTAAAAATAAAAATATCCAGAGTATCTGGATTCCAATTATCGCCATTATTTTGGGCCTCTTGGTCGGGGCGATTGTCATGCTTCTGTCGGGTTTTAACCCGATTGAAAACTACATCAACCTGTTTACCGGGGCGGTGGGGACACCTAACGCCATCGGTGAAGTCCTCCGGGCCGCAACCCCGCTCATCCTGACTGGTGCTGGGTTCGCGATTGCTAACTCGGCTGGCTTCTTTAACATCGGGCTTGCCGGGCAGGCACTGGTTGGCTGGCTCTGCTCCGTGGCGTTTGCGAACGCCTTTCCGAGCTGGCCAGGCTACCTTTTGCTACCGGGTGCCATTATTGCCGGTGCACTTGCCGGTGCCATTTGGTCCGGGATTGCCGGTTTCCTGCGTGCCTACTTCGGCGCCAGTGAAGTGATCACGACCATCATGCTGAACTACATTGCTTTATACGGTACTAACGCCATCATCAAGGGCGTGCTTGCTCACGGGAACAACGACTACTCGCCAACAATTCCCGTTCAGGCACGTCTGCGGACCCCATTCCTGGAAAACTTGACACAAAACTCAACCTTCCACTGGGGGATTATTATTGCCATTGTTGCCGCCATCTTCCTGTGGTGGCTGATGAAGAAGACGACCCTTGGATTTGAGATCCGCGCGGTGGGGATGAATCCTGATGCTTCTCGTTACGCTGGGATGTCCACCAAGAAGACCATTATCGCCGCAATGCTGATTTCCGGTGCACTTGCCGGTTTAGGTGGCGCGATGGAAGGTCTGGGTGACTTCCAGAACATCGTCGTCAACACCGCACTGCCAGATATTGGGTTTGACGGGATGTCTGTTTCCCTGCTGGCTGGTGGGGCCCCAATTGGAATTATCTTCTCCGCCTTACTCTTTGGGGTGTTGAAGATTGGTGGCCTGAACATTTCGATCACCTCCACAACGCCTTCTGAAATCGTGAACATCGTCATTGCGTCCGTTATCTTCTTCGTCGGTGCGCAGTACATGATTCGTTACTTCTTCGACAAGTCCGGTAAGAAGGGCAAGAAGAACGGCAAGAAGGGCGCCGCAAAAGGCAAGGCGGATGCGCCGACAGGTACAGACGCCGACCAAGCGGCACCAACAACTCAGGGAGGTGACACAGAATGAACATTGAAACCTTACTTTTGACGGTTGTCTCAACATCACTCGTTTACTCTGCGCCGCTGATTTTCACTTCCATCGGTGGTGTGTTCTCAGAACACTCCGGGATTGTTAACGTTGGTCTTGAAGGCATGATGGTCATGGGCGCTTTTGCTTCCGTGGTCTTCAACCTCGCGTTTGGGGATGCCTTTGGCGCCGCAACACCGTGGCTCGGTCTTTTGGTCGGCGGATTGGTGGGGATGGTCTTCTCACTGATTCACGCGGTCGCAACCATCAACCTGCGCACTGACCACATTATTTCTGGGACGGTGCTGAACCTGATGGCACCTGCACTTGCGGTTTACCTCACCCGGCTCCTGTTCCAAGGCCGCGGACAAACCGACATCCTGCAGCACCCGCTTTCTACCGTCACCATTCCGGTTCTTTCCAAAATTCCCGTCATCGGCCCGATTTTCTTCACGAAGACCTCTGCAGCGGCATACCTAGGAATTATTGTTTCCATCGTTGCTTGGTGGGTTTTGGCTAAGACTCGTTTTGGCCTGCGCCTGCGCTCCGTTGGTGAACATCCAGAAGCGGCTGACTCAGTCGGGATTTCCGTTTACGCTTACCGCTATGCTGGGGTGCTGATTTCTGGTTTCCTTGGTGGTATCGGTGGTGCGGTAATGGCTCAGTCCATTACCTTGAACTTCTCCGTGACGACCATTGTTGGGCAAGGGTTCATGTCTCTTGCAGCGATGATCTTCGGTAAGTGGCACCCAGTCGGTGCCATGGGCGCGGCCGTCTTCTTCGGCTTCGCACAGAGTTTGGCGATTGTTGGGAAGTACATTCCGGTTATCGAAAACATGCCGGACGTTATCTTCACGATTGCGCCTTACCTGATCACCATCATCGTGCTCGTTGCCTTCATCGGGAACGCACGGATGCCAGCGGCAGATGGTTCGACCTTTATCAAGGCAAAGTAAACATGCAAAGCAAAAAGACGCTGCGGCGTCTTTTTTGTTTGCGCTGTCCGTCAGCGATAGCATTTTAGCGACGGAGTCGCGCCGGGCCTCTGTAGTATTTTCATAGCGCCGTTAGGCGGTGGGGTCGGTAACTCCGGCGGTGGTGCGCTTGAGCTGCGCTCCGGGAACTACGTCGGGCGGGGACCGCTTCAGCCCGCTATCGCGGTCTTCCGCTGGCGGAGTTGCCGCAAGAACGGCGTCAACTCCGCGCTCCCGAGATGATTGTGTGAAGCCAAGACGGCAAGTACGGCCGTCCTGTCTCCAAACAATCATCTTTTCGCCCGACTCCGTTCCCTGCGCCCTTCGGTGTCCGTCTCTCTACGCGCCAAAGCGCGAGGTCGACTGGCTTCGCCCAAGCACACCACTACCTCCGTGACCGACACGTTAATGAGTGGAGACGGAGCGATTAACGATTGCATGGCAGTTTCAAGTCATACTGCGCTGGATATGAAATCTTCGACTAAACGTTGCGTGGAAATGTCATGAACACAGTATCGTGAACGCACTTAGGGCCTGGGGTGGATTGGCGTAGTGGGCAGGAACGGAGTTAGCGAAAATAAAATAGGCTGTGTATTCCCGACATGATTTTCGTCGGGGGTACACAGCCTATTTTATCGGGAGCGGGATATTGACGCTGGGCTTGCGGCAATATCCCCAGTGGAAGACGGCGCAGCCGGCTGAAACGGTCCCCGCTAACGGAGTTCCTGCCTGCGAAGCCAATCTGCCCCAGGCCCGACCTTCGGTCAATTTTCACAGAAGCCATCCTTGCGGATGGTATTTTCAACACTTACGCTGACGGACATCGTCAACACGACAAAACAGCCGCTCCGAAGTCGGGACGGCTGTTTTGCTTGAATTTACTTGTAGTTGAGAATCCACATGAACGCAATGAAGACGAAGAACAGCAAGTACATAATTGGTGAAACTTCCTTACCGCGTTTTGCGGAGATCATCGTGATTGGGTAAACGATGAAGCCCAGTGCGATACCATCGGAGATACTGTAGGTAAGTGGCATGCCGAGTACGATGAGGAAGGATGGGATGGCGATTTCCAGCTTGTCCCAGCTGATGTATTTCAGATTCTGTGCCATCAGCACCCCGACGATGATCAGCGCTGGTGCGGTCACCTGCGTCGTGACAACGGCCAGCAGTGGGGAGAACAGCATGGACAGCAGGAAGCATATCCCGGTAACAACCGCAGTCAGCCCTGTGCGGCCACCAACCGCAATCCCGGCTGAAGATTCAACGAAGGCACCAACTGGTGAAGTACCCAGCAGAGAACCAGCGAGCATCGCGGTGGAGTCGGACGCCAGTGCCTTACCAACGCGCGGCATTTTGTTGTCCTTCATGAAGCCGGCCTGAGTCGCAAGACCAACTAGGGTACCCGCAGTGTCGAAGAAGGTGACCAGTAGGAAGGTGAGTACCACGACCCACAGCTGGACGGTGTTGATGTCACCGACGTGTTTGAGAGCAACCAAGAAGGTTGGCTTCAGGCTTGGGGCAGCGGACATGATGGCGGATGGTGCGTGAATCATACCGGTAGCGAGGCCCAGAATGGTCGTCGCAATCATCCCGACAAAGATGGCACCAGGAACGCGGCGAACCATCAGGACAGCTGTCACAATCAGACCGAAAATGGTCAGCCAAGTGGTGTTAACGCTGAGGGAGCCAAGACCCACGAGCGTAGACTTGTTGGCGACAATCAGGCCGCCGTCGCTCAAACCGAGGAAGGCAATGAACAAACCAATCCCACCGGAGATGGCGTGCTTCAAGTCCGCTGGAATGGCGTCGATGATCATTTCCCGGAGTTTGAAGATGGTGATGAGGATGAAAATCAGTGAGGCAACGAACACGCCTGCCAGGGCGGTTTGCCACGGAATCTTCATGCCGATGCAGACGGAGTACGCGAAGAAAGCGTTAATCCCGAGGGCAGGAGCGGTGGCGATAGGGTAGCGCGCCAGAATCCCCATCAGGATGGTCCCGAAGGCGGAGGCGAGGGCAGTCGCGGTGAAAACCGCACCCTTGTCCATCCCAGAAGCACCAAGCACAGATGGGTTGACGAACAGGATGTAAGCCATGGAAATGAAGGTGGTCAACCCAGCCAGCATTTCGCGTTTTACATTGGATCCCAGTTCATCAATTTGGAAATATTTCTTAATAGCAGTCATGAATAATATCCTCCAAAACACGAACATTCGTGAATTAATTGCCTTGAAACAACGCAGATAATCATACAATATTGGCATGGCGATGTAAATAGCAAAATTATTGTACCGTAAAACGCGAACATTATGTTACCTACAAGCGAAAAGCGTATTGGGACGGGCTTTTGCATTCGCTTAACATGAAAAAATTCATGAAATTAGAGTCAAGCGGCAAGAAATCGCCACGCATTTTGTGAATTGGCTGGGCACAAGTCGGAATGTTGGCCGAGGTTTAATTTTGTGTAAGCGCTATGCTAAAATTTTAAGTATAGAAAACAAATTGGAAAGAAGCTGAGCACTGACGAACGCAAACGTAAAGGAGTGACAGCATGCGTAAAATGGGCATCTCACTGTATCCGGACACTTCAAGTCTTGATGAGGACAAGCGCTATTTGGAATTGGCACGGCAATATGGTTTCAGTCGGGTCTTTACCTCACTGCTGCAATTAGCAGGGGATTCGGACGCGGATAAGCTGGATAAGTTTAAGGCGACCATCGCGTACGCCCGCGAGTTGGGTTTTGACACCATTGTCGATATTAATCCGGCGTTGTTTAGCGAGCTGGGGATTAGCTATGATGATTTGCGTTTTTTCAGTGAACTTGGTGCCAGCGGCTTACGTCTTGATGAAGGCTTCACCGGCGCCGAAGAAGCGCAGATGACGCGCAATCCCTACGGCCTCAAAATCGAAATCAATATGAGCGCGGGGACGAATTATTTGCAGAGTATTCTCAGTTACCATCCGCAGCGCGACAGTCTGTGGGGCTGTCACAATTTCTACCCGCAGCAGTACACGGGGCTGGCCGATGAATACTTTATGGCGTACTCACAGCCGTACCGTGGCGCGAATTTGCACACCGCGGCCTTCGTTTCCGCGCCCAGCGCACACTTCGGACCGTGGCCGATAAGCGAGGGTTTGCCCACCATGGAAAGTGACCGCACTCGGCCAATGACGACGCAGGTGACGCACCTGCTTATGACCGGCATGGTGGACGATGTGATCGTGGCCAATGCTTACGCCTCGGAAGTGGAACTGGCGGCAGTGGCGGTCGCGTTCACCGCCGCCGTTCCCAGTATAGGGGTGCACTTGATTACAGATATTGAGCCCACTGAACGGGCGATTGTGCTGGCAGGGATTGATGGGCAGCACTTATACCGCGGGGACGCGTCGGCGTACTTATTACGGTCGACCCTGCCGCGAATTCGCTATAGCGACGCGCACATTCCGGCGCGTGCTAGTCGCGGCGATTTTATCCGTGGCGACGTGCTGGTGGTGAATGATGACTATGCGCGCTACAAGGGTGAACTGCAAATCGCGCTGTGTACGTTTCCGAATGATGGGCGGCGCAATGTTGTCGGACGCATTACGGCGGCGGACATGGTGTTGCTCGATTTGCTCGAACCGTGGATGAGTTTTGCCCTGCATGAAGCCTAGTTGGAATCACGAAAAAAGCGAACCGCTCGCGGTTCGCTTTTTGTATGCTTAGTTTTCGTCGTCTTCATGTTCATCGAAGATGCGCTTGAGGTGGATACGGCGCGTTTTCCCCAGCACCAGTGGTACGCGTTCGGTCACCACATCGGCGTAGTCAAGACCGAACCAGCGGGCGGGGCTAATGGTGTTCTTCTGAATCCAGAGACGCGCACGAATTAGGGCTTTTGCCAGCCCGTTAATTTGCGTTTCGGGTGACAACTCTTCTTGCACGAGCACGAAGGAGAAGTCGCCGACGTTGCGGCCGGGCATTGTCGTGTACTTTTGCGGCTGGTGGTGCAGTTCGCCGCTGTGCATCAAGTCACCGACAATCTGCCGCAGGAACACGTTGACCTGCTGATTCATGCGGAAACCCAGGTAGAGCTGGACGTTGACGATGTAATCGGTCCCGTAAGTTTCCGTTTTGTACTCGGCTGTGTAGGGCTCGTCGGTAACGTTCACCGTGACGAACCAGTAAACGTCAGCGCGCTTCGGCCGCTTGTCGAGGATGGAGTAGATCAGATCTTTCTTAACGAAGTGGTCCTCGCTGGTTTCAGTCAGGTAAACCAGGTTGTCAGCGTAGAGTTCGTAACTGGTGTCGTCGTGCAGACGCCGCAACTGCTCCTTGTAGGCGAGCAGGGAAACCATCTGCCGGGTGTGTGAATTGTCATCGCGCATGACGCGGCCTTCATACCAGACGACCATGATGGCTAAAATGGCGATGGCAATCAGCGCGGTAATGTAACCACCGTGCATAAACTTGGCGACACTAGCCAGGAAGAAGACGAATTCAATGGAGATAAAGAAGATGAGCACGAGCAGGGCGACGCCGAGGGGCGCTTTGCGCATGCGCAAGTACTCGTAGAGCAGAATCGTCGTCATTAGCATCGTGACGGTGATGGCCAGGCCATACGCTGCTTCCATGTGGGCACTAGTGCGGAAGTAGAAGATGACGGCCATGCAGACCAGCCACAGCAGGGTGTTGACGGCGGGAATGTACAACTGGCCCTTAAAGCGCGTTGGGTAAATAATCCGCAGGCGCGGGAGGAAATGCAACTTAATGGCTTCAGACACCAAGGTGTAAGAGCCGGAAATCAGGGCCTGACTAGCGATGATGGCAGCCAGCGTGGCGAGGCCAATTCCGAACAGGTGCACCGCTTGTGGCATCATGTCAAAGAAGGGGTTGGCGTCTGTTGCCTTCAACAAGGCTGGGTTCATCCGGTTCTGGTCAATCCAAACTGCCTGACCCAAGTAGTTCAGAATCAAACTGATGTTGACGAAAGGCCAGCTGACGTAGATATTTGGCCGCCCAACGTGCCCCATGTCCGAGTACAAAGCTTCAGCACCGGTCGTCGCCAGGAAGATAGACCCCAAGATGAAAATCCCAGTCTTGTTGGCGGGGCTGAACAAAATTTTGATGGCGTAGTACGGGTTCAGCGCGGCGAGCATGGACCAGTCGCGACTCAAGGCGAGCAGACCGAGGATACCCAGGAACAAGAACCACACGGTCATAATCGGGCCAAAGGCGCGGCCGATAATCTCGGTCCCGAAACGCTGGATAAAGAATAGGAAGCTGATAATCAGGATGGTGATCAAAATGACCTGACTTTGCCCATTAATCCAGACACTTTTGCCAATTTGGAGGCCTTTGAGACCTTCGATAGCGGTGGTGACGGTCACGGCTGGCGTCAGCATGCCATCGGCCAGCAGGGTGGCCCCACCAATCAGGGCGGGGATGGCCAGCCACTTGGCGCGCTGGCGGACCAGGGTGTAGAGGGCGAAGATACCACCTTCACCGTGGTTGTCAGCGCGCAGGGCGATGACGACATATTTCAGCGTGGTGATAATGGCTAGTGTCCAGAAAACCAGGGATACTGAGCCTAAGAGAAAGTCGTGGTCAACGCCGCGGAAACCACCATTTCCGGCGACGATTGATTTCATAACGTAAAGCGGGCTGGTCCCGATGTCGCCGTAAACGACCCCTAGCGTGATCAGCAATCCCGCCATTGTTAATTTATTGTGGCGACTACTTGCGCCAGTGTTCAGTTTCGTCATGATTGCACCTCATATGGATAACGTGTCATTGCAGTCCAGTTTAGGCTATTCATCGGCTTGAGGCAATGATTAGCGGGCAGAGCAGGACATTTCCCGGGAAATGATGCTCCGAGCGGTGGGTATTTTCGCAAAATAATGACCGTTTTTCTGCGCTGAGAGATACAGGTAAGCCCATTGCGGACGTGTTTGCAAGTGTCGAGCCGCGCAGTGGTTGACTCCCGGCGATATTTAGCAATCAACGTTTTCTGCAAACGAAATAAGTGCTAATCTAGTAGAAGATATTTTATTCAAAGTAGGAGAAATCATGGACAACTCTGGTAATACGAACGCACAACATATTCACATCTCAGCAAAGCACCACATGACCATTCACTGGCACCGCTTCGTGAAGGACCAGAACGTTCCTGCAGTGCAGAGTAATCTGCGCGAACGCGCCACAATTGTGGGCCGGGTGGGGATTCAGATGCTCAGTTGTGGCACGGGGGCTTGGCGGGTGCGTGAAGCGATGGATACCATCGCCCGCGCGCTCAGCTTGACCTGCTCCGCAGACGTGGGGTTGACCACCATTGAATACACCTGTTTCAGCAATGGTCACCACTACTCGCAAACTCTGGCCCTGCCCACGTCAGGGGTGAACACGGATAAGCTGCACGCCATGGAGACTTTTGTGACGAGCTTCGCGGAAGACTGTGCGGACGACACGCCGGCGCAGATTCACGATAAGCTGGACCAAATTCGGGACATGAAAGCTAACTATGGTGCTGTTGCGGCTGGACTCGCATCGGCCTTTGCCTGTGCGGCCTTCGTTTTCCTGCTCGGTGGCAGTCCGGTCGAAATGTTGTGTGCCTTCTTTGGCGCCGGCGCAGGTCACTTCTCCCGAAAACTAATGGGCAAACGTCACCTCACGCTCATTGTGGTGACTTCCCTGAGTGTGGCGCTCTCCTGCGTGGTGTACATGCTGGTATTCAGAACACTGGAGTTCACCCTGCACGTCGCCAGTGCCCATGAAGCTGGCTATATTGGCGCAATGCTGTTCGTTATTCCCGGCTTTCCGCTGATTACTAGTGGCCTAGATATTTTTAAGCTCGACATGCGCTCGGGCTTGGAGCGGATGCTCTACGCGCTGACCGTGATTCTGGTTGCCGTGCTCACCGGCTGGGTGGTGGCCATGCTCGTGCAACTGCGGCCGGCAAACTTCCTGCCGCAAAACCTCGGTCCCTGGGCGCTACTTTTCCTGCGCTTGGCCGCTAGTTTTGTCGGGGTGTTTGGTTTCTCGATGATGTTCAACAGCCCGTACAAAATGGCGGGCCTTGCGGGACTGGCTGGCGCGTTTGCCAACACCTTGCGCTTGGAGCTGGTTGACTTTAAACTGCCCGCAGCTGCGGCCGCCTTTCTGGGGGCACTGCTGGCCGGACTTATTGCCTCCTATCTGCACCGCAAAATGGGCCTGCCGCGAATTTCGCTGACGGTACCGTCCATCGTCATCATGGTGCCGGGGTTGTACATGTATCGCGCGATGTACAATTTGGGCCTGAACAATTTTGCAGTGGGTGGTTCCTGGCTGATTAAGGCAGTCTTGATGGTTGTCGCGTTGCCCCTGGGTCTTGCGACCGCACGGGTGCTGACCGATCCGCTGTGGCGCCACACGAACTAAATAGCAGGTAAAAAGCCTGCGAAAAATCTTCTATTGAAGGTTTGCGCAGGCTTTTTGTGTGCATTGATAAAGCTAGTTAGAAGATGCGCTGGCCGCTTCCAGGTCGCCGCGCATAATGGCGTCATAACGCGCTTTGATGAAGTCGGCAGATTTCTGCAGCTTGGTCAATTCCTCTTCGGTCAGCGGCAAGCTCAAGGCCCGCTCCACGCCGTTAGCCCCGACGATGGCGGGGTAGGACAAGTAGCAGTCGTATTCGGCCTTGTAGTTGGATACGGGCAGCTCGCGCTTGGCGTCACTGAGGACCGCGTTCAGCAGGCGAGTGGTTGCCGCCGCAATGGCGTAGTTAGTGTAGTGCTTTCCCAGCATAACGTGGTAGCCGCCAATGCGCGCTTCGTGGTCAATGGCGTCCAAATCAATATTGGCGTCCTCTTCGGCAAGTGTGGTGATTGACTGGCCGAGGACGCGGACGGTCGACCAAGCGGTGAACTGCGAGTTGCCGTGTTCGCCGAGGTTGTAGCCGGAGACAGAGCGGGGGTCGACGTGTAGCGCCTCCCCAACGGCACGCTGCATGCGTGCGGAATCCAGCAGGGTGCCCGTGCCCATCACGTGGGCAGCGGGTAAGCCGGATAACTGTTGGTAAATCATGGTCTGGATGTCACAGGGATTCGAGATGACCAGCAAAATGCCGTGGAAGCCGGATGCCTTAATTTTGCCCGCCACGATTTTAACCTGTGTCGAGGTGAAGGCGACCTCGGAGAAGCGGTCGAGCTTGATCTTCTGGATTTCGATGTCGCCCAGGGCAGAGATGATGACTTCACAGTCCTTGAGCTCATCGTAATCATTCACGTGCAAGACCGTGTGGTAGTCCAGGTTGGCCATGGCGTCGCGGAAATCGAGCGCGTCTGCTTGCACTTTGTCTTCATTAATGTCGATGAGGGTCAGCTCGTCCGCCAACCCGCCCTGAATGATATTGTGTGCGACGGTCGCGCCCACGTGTCCACAACCAATAATTGCAACTTTGCGTGTCATGTTTGTTCTCCTTACTGTCATTTCCCGGGAAATTAGCAGAAAATGGCTAAAAAAAGGGCTGTGCCAAAAGGCGGTTAGCTCCCGCCATACAAGCTGGCGCCGGTTGGAATCCCGAATTTAGGATTCTGGCCGGTGCCTGTTTGTATGTTAGGGAGCTGCCTTTTGGCACGCGACCACGATGTAACATTCGCGTGCTAAATCCTTTTGGTACAGCCCCACGTCTATTCGTTTCTACTTGAATTCATTTACAGGTGGCTTGCCGGCCAGAATGAGTTCGACATCGTTCAAGGAAATGTCGACCATGTTTTGCACGGCAATGTTGGTGAAGAAGGCGATGTGCGGCGTGATGATGACGTTCGGCATTGCGTGCAGTTTTTCAACCAATGGGTAGTCGCTGAGCCCGTCAGTGCGGTGGTCGAAGGCAAAAATATTGGCTTCACCCTCAACAGTGTCGAGGCAGGCCGCCGCAATTTCCTTTTGCTCAAGTGCGGCAACCAGTGCTGCTGTGTCGACGACGGGGCCGCGGGAAGCGTTGACCAAACCGGCAGTGGGCTGCATCAACTTAAAGTCGGCCGCACCAATCAGCTTCTCGCTGCTGGAATTCAGGTCAACGTGTAAGCTGACGACATCACTACGCTTGAGCAAGTCTTCCTTGCTCGTGTAAGTGACGATGCCGTCAAGATCGGCCCGCGGTTTTACATCGTAAGCCAAAACCGTGGCGCCCAATGCATGCAGTAAGCCGGCGAGGGTGCCGCCAATGCGGCCGGCACCGATAATACCAATCGTGGCGGAGTGAATTTCCTTAGCCTGCAAACCACCCCAGCGGTAGTCGTTGGCGGCCACGCGGTTGTCGACGATTGCGGACTTGCGCAAAATGCGGAAGATCGACATCAGGGCGTGCTCAGCAACAGAGCGCGGTGAGTAAGCCGGCACGTTGGTCACGATGAGGCCAGCCGCGTGGGCTGCAGCCAGGTCAACAGTGTCAACGCCGGCGGTGCGGGTGGTAATCTGCTTGATGCCTATGCTGGCGAGCTGTGTGTAAACGGCCGCGTCGTCAATTGGGGCGCGCTGCTGAATCACGATGCCATCGTAACCGTCTGCTTGAGCGACCGTGGCCTTGCTCAGCAAATCGCGGGTGATGTCAATTTGGTTGCCGCTTTGCTGCGCGTGGGCCGCAATGGCGGTTTCTTCGTCGTCGCGAACGGAATACATCAAAATTTTGCTCATCTTAGTTCTCCTTCCGGTTGGCCTGAACGTAGGCACCCAGGCGCTTCATGGCCTCATGCAGGTCATCCATGGACGCTGCGTAACTGATACGGACGTGGCTTTCACCACCAGGGCCGAAGCCGCCACCCGCGATGACCGCGAGCTTGTTCTTGCGGAGCAGGTCGTAGCAGAACTCGGTATCGTCCTGAATGCAACCTGCTGGGATTTTGGCGAAGACGTAGAACGCGCCGGTTGGTTCGGGAATCTGGAAACCCATTTTGGTCATTTCACCCACGACGTAATCACGCCGCTTGATGTATTCGGCTTTCATCACTAGCGAATCCTGACGGCCAGCTTCGGTTGAAAAGGCTTCTGTGGCACCGGCCATTGCGGGGTTGGAGGCAACGGTGACGTTGAAGGCGTGGGCGAGGGCGACGCGCTTCATCAGGTCGGCGGGGCCGGCGATGATACCGATGCGCCAGCCGGTCATGGCGTGGGACTTGGACACCCCGTTAATCAGCAGGGTTTGCTGCGGCAATGCCTTGGCAAAAGAGTAGTGGTCAGCGCCGTAAGTCAGTTCAGAGTAGATCTCGTCAGAAATCACGGCGATGTTGGTTTTAGCGACAACCGCCGCAATGGCCTCAACCTGCGCCTTGTTGTAGGTCACGCCGGTCGGGTTGGACGGGAAGTTCAGGAGAATCGCCTTTACAGACGGACCTTCCTTGGCGATGGCTGTGGACAGCTGCTCGGGTGTGAGGACGAAGCCAGTGCTCTCGGTGTTGATGTAAACGGGGATGCCGCCATTGATGCGGATCAACTGGTCATAGAGGGAGAAGGTCGGACTCGGCATCAGCACCTTGTCGCCAGGATTGAGTAGCGTGTCGAGGCAGGAGTGCAAGCCTTCAGTCGCGCCAACGGTGACGATGATTTCGCTGTCCGGGTTGTAGTCCAGTTGGTAACGGTCGGCGAGAAAACCCGCGGCCGCCTTGCGCAGTTTTGGCCAGCCATTAGAAGGGCCGTAGTGAGACTCGTTGTTGTTGATGGAGTCAATTGCGGCTTGCTTGATGTGTTCGGGAACATCGAAGTCGGGTTCGCCGAGCGTGAGCTTCAGGACACCAGGAGTGGCGCTGGCTTCGGCATCAAAGACGCGGATGGGGTTGGGCTTCAGGCCATCGTAGGTGTGCTTCAAATCGGTTAACAAGGCTGGTTTAGTACTGGGCATGTGAATAACTTCCTTTCCAGATTGGCGGGAGAAAACAAAAAATCACCGGAGCGCGCTGCGCATCCGGTGATTTGCTGTACGGAAGAAACGGTACTTCCGTTAATGAAACAGCTCACGCGGATGCTTGACCGTCATCCGCGCGCCGCAAAGTGCCTGGCTCTCGGATGACTAACCGAAATACCAGGTAAAAAATTTGCGCGTTGATAAGCTGTTTGTTTGAGTCATATTATGAGAACTCCCTGAACATTTAATACATAGAGACTAATTCTAAAATGAGAGAAAGTCAATAGAATTTTTGTCGGAATTCAATTTGATAATTCACATTCATGTGTAAATTTGCAACAAATCAAGGCGACAACACCCGACACTAGGGCGTTGTGAGTAACTAAGTGTTCAAAAATTCTGCGTAATTTTTCATGGTATCTCGCAATGGCAGTATTGTGAGCGTGACGAATTCACCTAGTTTTATTGTAAAAACACAATTATTTTCAAAAAGGACTAAAATAAAGGTGAATAAATCCAATTATAAGGAGATCCTATTAACATGCGCTTAGCGATGTATGCGGGACAACCGTATTCGATTCGGGAAGCAAATGGTCAGGTATTGGGAAAGAAGTTGGCGGCAAAGAGCGTGTTGTCTTGCATCACGCATCCGAAGTATTTACGTGATGCTAAGCAATCCGCCCCAGAGGAAAAACTGAACGAGAAGGGGTTGCAGGCGCCAATTCGCAGGCCAAGGCAGATTTTTGCGTCAGGCGTTAACTATCGTGGTTATGCCGAAGAGGCCGGACTGAAGGAAAGTGACCAGCCTGTTTTCTTCAGTAAGTTTACGAGTTCACTCACGGGGCCGAATCCCTTGGTGGAACTCCCCAATGACACAATTGATTGGGAAACAGAACTCGTCGTGGTGATTGGCGAAAAGATGCACAAGGTCACCCCTGAGCAAGCAAATGCGGGTATCTTCGGCTACATGGTCGGTCAGGATCTAACCGACCGCACTCTGCAGTATTCCGGCAACACGCCGCAATGGGGATTGAGCAAGTCCTACCCGCGGTTCTCAGCTATTGGTCCGTGGATTACCACACCGGATGAAATCACCGGTGATTTGCAGGATCTGCGCATCCAGACGCACGTGAACGGCCAAGGCAAGCAGGATGCAACGGTTGGCCAGATGATTCACGGCGTTCCTGAATTGCTGGCGTACCTAGCTGGTATCGTCACATTATTGCCAGGCGACCTCGTCTTCACCGGGACGCCAAGCGGCATTGGCTACGGGGCCAAGCCGCAGACCTTCCTGCACAGTGGCGACTTTTTGAGCAGCGACATCGCACAGCTCGGTGAACTGTGTGTTGTGCTGAAGTAGCCCTGCTGGGAGCGCAAGTTACTTTTTGAATGTGAATAATTGAAAAGTACAAAGGACAGCCTTGTGGAATTTTCTTAGAAAGGGAATTTCTGCGGGGCCGTTTTGTTTGTTTACTTTTGGCAAAATACTCTTGGAGAGCTGACGCAGACGCGGCGTTGCGTTCCTACTTGGTAGTGTAAGTCACCTTCCATCAGCAAAAGAGCCTGAACTGACCCGCTAAATTGTAATTGTCTATTTTTCACCATACATAGTTTTTAGTGTTTCCTTGAACCATTCGTCGTGCTTCAAATCGCTACTAAATACAATATCGGATGAATAGGCCACAAATTGCTATGGGGATGCATTGTATTGATGATACGAGTATGCAACAATCGAGCAGTGAAATATTATTAAGCATTAATAGTATTTTTTAACGGATAGCGCTTAAAAATGTGCCGGTTGTTAAACTTCATTTTTTTGAAGAATTGCCGTTTATCACATCCAAGATTGGGAGATACTAAATGCAAAATCAACGAGTAGGGGCAAAAAAAAGGCCGCAAGCACTTCTGGTCATTTTAATTCTGGCGATGTTTACGGCAGGCGTTTTGGTCGGCAAACACGAATATCATCAGTATCAGCTCAAGCAAATGATGAATCAGACTTTGAAACTAAACGGATATACCAATCTCACCGTGCGTAGATCCTTGTACAAAGAGGAAATGGGACCTTTCAGCGGTATTTATTGGTACGAAGCCACTTTCACGAACAAGGAAACTTTGAAAGCGAGTTACCGTTTTGAAAAACAGCGCGGTCATTCACCAAACCATTTAACGCTGGCAAACAGTCCGATTGTCTACCGCGTTGTGCTGAATCCACCAACAACAAAAGTTAAATCGTGGGACGCAATCATCTATTTGGACACCAATCGGGCTATCAAGGATTCTGATCAATCGCCGGATGTCATGCGGCTTAATAAGTCGTCGTTGCGAAGCTTGAGGATGCCATAGGGATGTGCAGTCACCGCGGTGCAAATTTTCAGTGCTTGTTTCAGCCAAGAAAAAAAGAGCCGCCCATGAGGGGAGCTCTTTTTTAATACTCATGCTTATGCCAAGGCGCCCATTGGGTCCCATGGTGCAAGTAGGGTAGGCTTGTCGTATTCAGCCTTGATGGTGGCCTGGTCATCGTCCGCAAGGTACTTCTTGTTGACAACAACTTGGTAAACCCATTCGTCGAACCAAGCGTCGGATGCCACGAAGTAGCCCTTCGTGCCGACCTTGTCGCCCCAAGAGTTTTCGACCTTCCACTTGGTAGGCTGGCCATCAACGATGTCGACACCGGTCAGAACCATGGCGTGGGTCATGAGGCTCTGTGCGTAGTCAAGGCGTTCGCCCTTGGTCATGGCGAAACTGGTGTTGAACAGACCATCTTCATCGTAGATAGCGGGGTCAAGAATCCCGAGCTGACGGTCGGATTCTTTACCAACATCACTACCAAACCAAACGGATTCGCCGGCTTCAAGCTGCTTGATTGCAGCCTGCTTGAAGTCATCGATGTCCAAGTTGAAGTGACGCACTTCGCGGCCGCCAATGACGTTGCCAAGCATTTCAACAGTGTAGAGGTGCTTGTACGGCTTGTCAGCGGTTGGTGCGTTGATGAGGGACTGGTACTGATCCAGGTCCCAGTTGATGTACTTAGCGTAGAAGGACTTTGGTGTCAGACCCTTGTCGATGTGGTAATTCTTGTCATCGTCGCGGTATTCAAAGTCGAATTCTGTTGGTGGGTTGCCCAGCGTGTAGGCGAGGATCCGGTAGACTTCAGAGAGGAACTGGTTCTTGGTTTCCTCAACCTTGTCGGCGCTGGCGCCATCGTTCACGAGCTTGCGCAGGGCAACGGCGTCCTTACGCAACTTGAGGTTCAAGGTGGCGTTGAGTTCACTGCTCTTGGATGAAGAGTAGGTTTCAGGCATGACAGACTTAGGTACGATACCGTACTTGTCAATCAAAGCGGTGAGCATGTCCCACTGACCACCATCCTGCTGGGGGGTAGTCAAAAGGAATGCAACCTTGCGGGAGTCAGTTGCCTGATCGGCGGTTGCGATGATGTTTTCGTAGAAGTAGTTTGACTTTTCAAACTTGTCCCAGAAAAATGTGTAGTTCTGGGAAAGTTCGAAGTCCTTAATCTTGTACTGGGCCTGAATGGAGTGGCGCATCGTGTTGAGTGCGGCGAACATCCAGCAACGGCCGGACTGCTTCTGGTTTGCAACGGCCCCAGTTTCAAGGTCAATGGAGAAGGTTGGGGTCATCTTGGTCTGACTCTCAATGCTCTCGGCGGACTTCAAAATCCCGTTGTTCATCACAGCCTTTTGCAAGGCGGCGTGGGCGGGTGTGTTGTTCAAATCCTTAGCGTACTGGGCAAGGTTTGCTTCTGAAATGGCTTTGGTCATTTAAAGGTTCACTCCTTAGTGAGAATATGATTAAAGTTCTATCAAACAGTGTAGCACACAATGAGACGAATTGGCGGGCCAAACAGTCACGTTTGGGCGACCACTTAGGCTAGGTTGTCCCAAGATGGCAGGGTAACGGGTTCGGTTGCTAGTGCGGCGCGGGTCTTGTCGTCCAGCAGGGACTTCTTGATGACCACTTCGTAAACGTAATCGTCAAACCACTGCTTGTCGGCGACAAAGTACCCGTCGCGACCGTTTTCGCTGCCCCATGAGTTTTCAACCTTCCACTGGGTTGGCTTGCCATCGACCAGGTTGACGCCGGTGAGCGTCATCGCGTGGGAAACTTCAGCTTGGCCGGTGGCAAAGCGGTTGCCCTTGTCGAAGCTGAAGTCGGCGTTGAACAATTCAGAGAAGTTGAAGAGGCCGCCGTGTAGTGTCCCAGACTTGCGGTCCATGTCGGCCAGGACATCGTTACCGAACCAGATGGTGTCGCCGCCCTGAATCTGCTTGATCGCCAGCTTCGTGAAGACATCGTGCGGTACGTTCAGCATTTTGACTGGCCGACCCTCGATGACGGTGTTCTGAGAAGGCAGGGTGTAGGTCTGGTAGTATTCCTTGCCTGGTTCCGGTGTGCTGACCAGGGTGACGTATTCGTCCAGGTCCCAGCCCACGTACTTGGCGTAGAATTCCTTCGGCGTGATGTTACGGTCGGCGTGGAATTGCTTGTCCTTGTCGCGGTATTCGAAATCGAACTGCTGAACGGGCTCACCGTATGCGTAAGCCAAAATGCGGTAGATGGTGCTGAGCTGCTCTTGCTTCTTGGCGCGCAGGTCGTCTTCACTGGCGCCGTCCGCAGCGGCGGCGCGCAGTTCACTCGCGTCCTTACGCAGCTTGAGGTTGAGGCTGGCGTTCAGTTCGCTCGTTTGGGAGCTGCTGAAGGTTTCGGGCTGGGCGGACTTAGGGACAATCCCGTACTTGGCAGCGAGCGCGGCGGCGTTGTCAAACTGACCACCGTCACCGTTAGGGTAGCCAATCAGGTCAGCAACGACCCGGTCGGTTAGTGGCCGGTCGCGGCTGGCAATGATGCGTTCCAAGAAGAGGTTGGACTTTTCCAAACGGTCGTAGAAGGCGAGGTAAGCTTCAGAGAATTCCAAGTCCTTGATGCCAAAACGCTTGGCAGTGTCGTGGCGCATGGTGTTCAGTTCGGAGAACATCCAGCAGCGGCCACTCTTCTTCTGGTTCGTGACCTTGCCAGTTTCAATTTCGTCACTGAAGACGGCGGGCGTGTCCGTGTCTTCAAACTGACCGTGGCTGGCGGCGTAAATCCCAACGTTCTGTACGGCCCGGGCGAGTGCACCGCTGGCAGGCGTTGCGGCGAGATCCTGCTTGAACTGCTGAATCTGGTCAAAGGAAACGGCTTTTGACATTGATAATTCCTCCTATATATGTAGCAAAGATAAGAATAGTGTAGTCCTTTTAATGAGATTTTGCAGACAAAAATACCGGAAAACTCTAATTTTTCCACCAAATGAACGAAAAAAAGAAGGACATTCTCGCCGAGTGTCCTTCTGCTGCTAAATTTACGGAATCAAATGTGGCGACTAGCGCACTGCGTCGATGACTTTGGCGCCATCCTGGGTGCCGACAACCACGGTGTCAACGAGGTCGAGGAACAGGCCATGTTCGAGCAGGCCAACCTGGCCGTCCAGGAAGGACTTCAGCAGGTGGGGGTGCTTAATCTGCCCGAGGTGCAGGTCGATGACGTAGTTGCCGTTGTGGGTGCGGATCCGCTTCCCGTCAGCATCGGTACGGAAGTGCGGGTGCAAGTTTTCACTTTCCAAGCGGTGGAAAACTTGCTCGCAGCCGAACGGAATGACTTCGGTCGGCAGTGGGAACTTGCCGAGGGTGTCGACCATCTTGCTTTCGTCGACAATCCAGATGTTGCGGCGGCTGGTAGTGGCAACCATCTTCTCCAGCGTGTGGGCAGCACCGCCACCCTTAATGCCCTGGAAGTGCTTGTCGATTTCGTCGGCGCCGTCAATGCACAGGTCGATGTGGTCGACGTCATTGATGTCCTTCATAGTGATGCCCAGTGCGCTCGCCTGCTTGGCGGTGCGGCTACTGGTGGCGACGGCTTCAATGTGCAAGCCTTCTTCACGGACGCGGCGGGCGATGGCTTCGACCAGGAAGAACACCGTGGAGCCGGTGCCCAGGCCAAGGGTCATGCCGTCTTCAACAAACAGTGCTGCACGTTCGGCAGCGACTTTCTTTAGTTCACTCTGATTCATTGGGAATCCTTTCTTAATTGAGCGGTTTACGGCCATAGCGAAAAGCGGCCGTGTTTATGCCCGTTAATTCTAACACGGAACGACGATGACCAAAAACTGGGCCTAGTGTACTGGTCGCAAGACGTCGCCGTACTCAGGGTGGCGTTCAAAAGCAGCGTGGGCGTAAGTGCATAGTGGTTCGATGAGGAAGCCGTCCTGGCGTGCTTCGTCAACGACCAGCTTGATGAGTTTGCCGGCAACACCCTGACCGCGCAGGCTAGGGTCAACGTAAGTGCGCTCGATGACAACGTTTTTGCCGTCGTCAATTGGCGCGTAGGCAACTTCAGCAACGAGTTTGCCGGCTGCGTCGTTCATAAAGAAACGGCCTTGTTCATGTTGGAATTCCATCGTGAGTCTCCCTTCGGTAATTAATTACTTTAATGGTAACACGCTCGTAGCGTTTGCCGCCAAAATTTTGCTGGTCGGACAGAAGTCGGCATACGAACACACATTCTATGCGCCGCTCGTGGTATCCTATTAGGTATCAAACAAGCGGAGTGTGGAAAATGGCTAAACGTGGATTCGAGATTGTCAGTCAGTATGCAAATGAAGGCTTGAGCTTGCCGCAGCGCAGCACCAAGCACGCGGCGGGATACGATTTTTGTGCGCGCGAGGATTTCGTGCTCAAGAGTGTGTGGCGTTATGATTTCGTTCGGCTCTTCCGGCTGATTCGCAACGAGCACCCCTTAACGGGGGAAGACTTTGAGCGCGCCAGCAAGGTTTTGAAGCCGCTGCTAGTGCCGACTGGCATCAAGGCGTACATGGGCGACGATGAGGTGCTTGTGCTCGCCAATCGCAGTAGCGGCCCGATTAAGCGTGGCTTGATTCTGCCCAATGGGATTGGTGTGGTCGACGCGGACTACTACAACAATGATAGTAATGAAGGGGAGATTTTCTTCCAGCTGGTCAACCTGTCGCCGCGCGACGTGGTCATCAAGAAGGGTGAACGCATCGGTCAGGGCATCTTCATGCCGTACCTGACCGCAGATAGCGACCTCGGCACTGGCGCGCAGCGCAAGGGCGGCTTCGGGTCCACCGGTTTCTAACTTAAGTACAGGAGGGCAACATGGCAAAAGCAAAAACACGCTATACCTGTCAAAATTGTGGCTACATCTCGGCATCCTATCTGGGTCGCTGTCCGCAGTGCGGGGCCTGGAACACGTTGGTTGAGGAAACCGTTGAGCCAGCCGCTGCCGCCAGCAAACCGCGCGTGGCGCGCAGCGGCCAGACGGTGCGCCCGCAGCGAATGAACACGGTAACTGCGGAACACGAAACCCGGGTAACCACGAAGATGGCCGAACTCAACCGGGTGCTGGGCGGCGGTATTGTGCCCGGTTCGCTCATTCTGATCGGGGGGGATCCCGGCATCGGTAAGTCGACGCTGCTTTTGCAGGTGTCCGGCTACCTGGCCGGCAACCACGGCACAGTCCTTTACGTGTCTGGTGAAGAAAGTGCCAGTCAGATCAAGCTGCGTGCCCAGCGGTTAGGGGTTGCCGATTCGGGGATGTACCTGTATCCGGAAACCGATATGCCCAGCATTTTGGCTGCGGTTGATGAGATTAAGCCCGATTACCTGATTATCGACTCCGTGCAGACGATGAACGTACCGGACATGAATTCGGCCGTCGGGTCAGTGGCGCAGATTCGCGAAGTGACCGCCGAGCTGATGCGCTTGGCCAAGGGCAAAGGCGTGACCACCTTCATCGTTGGCCACGTGACCAAGGAGGGGGCCATTGCCGGGCCCAAAATTCTGGAGCACATGGTGGACACCGTTTTGTATTTTGAAGGGGATATGCACCACACCTACCGGATTCTGCGCTCGGTGAAGAATCGTTTCGGAAGCACCAACGAAATTGGTATTTTCGAAATGCGCCAGAGCGGACTTAGTGAGGTCGCCAACCCCTCAGAGATTTTCCTAGAGGAACGGCTGGCCGGTGCGACCGGCTCAGCGGTTGTCGTGTCGATGGAAGGCACGCGGCCGATTCTGGTCGAAATCCAGGCACTGCTGACGCCGACCATGTATGGTAACGCCAAGCGCACGAGTTCCGGCTTGGACCACAACAAGGTCAGCCTGATTATGGCGGTGTTGGAAAAGCGGGCGAACTTGTTGCTCCAGAACCAGGATGCCTACCTGAAGGCGACTGGGGGCGTGCGCCTGGACGAGCCGGCCATCGATATGGCCATTGCCGTGGCCATCGCGAGTTCCTACCGGGACACCGAGATTCCGGCGACAGACTGTTTCGTGGGCGAAATCGGTCTGACTGGGGAAGTGCGGCGGGTCAGTCGCATCGAGGACCGCATTAAGGAAGCGGCGAAATTGGGCTTTAAGCGCATCTTCGTGCCGCGTAACAACTTGCAAGGCTGGAAGAGCACCGCGGACATTGAAGTCGTGGGTGTGACCAGCATTGCCGAAGCCATGCACAAAATTTTTGGCGGCAAGGCGAAAAACTAAATAAATGTTGTTTTATGCAAAGAGAGTGAGTCACAATGCGGTTAGCTCCCGAGCACTAACGTAATAAAGGGCTTATTTCCGAACTTTGGGAATAGGCCCTTTATTGGGTTAGGCACAGGGAGCTGCATTGCGACTCACGTTTGTAGGCCGGCGTCGATGCTCGTTGTATTTTCGAAGCCACTAATTGTGCCCACCCGAAATTTTTTGTGCCGTTAACCGTGCCGAATGTGCACCATTAACTGGGTTGAATCATTAATATCGAACACTTTACGCACAAAAATCGCGACACTGACCAAAGATTTTACAAAAATCGGCCTTCCGCCCGAGCCTTTGCACACGTTATGGCGTACAATCAGATTAGTAATTAAAAAGGAGGTCTGTACATGAAAACACCAAGCAAAAAGGCGATTGTAACGCTTATTTTTGCGGTTGTCGGCGTGATTGCCGGGATTGGTGCCTTGCCATCAGTGTGGAAGCTGATCGGTTGGGACGGGAACAAATTCTTAGATAACTTCATTGTTGATGCCATTATTGGGGCAGTTATTCTACTGCTCATTTCCGTCTTTACCGTGCGCTGGATTCTGGACGTCATTGATCGTTCAGAGAAGGTGCTGAGCACCAAATCCACATCCTACTTACTCTTTGGGAGCATTGCCACCATCATTGGCCTGATTCTAGCCAACCTGATTTCACAGCTCTTGTTCTACCGGCTGCCCAATGAGTTCCTGGCCACCGTGCCACCCATTATCTTGATGGCGATTTTCGGTTACCTTGGTTTTCGCATCGGGACGACGCGACGCCACGAGTGGAACAAGCTGCTCAGCTCGCTGCGGCGGGATAACGACAATAGTAAGCGGAAGGCAGACGCCGATCCGGCTGAACCTGTACTTAGCGTTACTGATAATTTTCACAAGTACAAAATTCTGGATACATCCGTGATTATTGATGGTCGGATTCAGGCGTTAGCGCGGACCGGCTTCATCGAAGGCACACTGCTCGTGCCCGAGTTTGTGGTGCACGAACTGCAACTCATTAGTGATTCTGCCGATGCGCTCAAGCGTGAACGTGGTCGCCGAGGTCTGGACATTTTGGCAAAGATGCAAAACGATGCCCACATCAACTTGGAGATGACCGATCAGGACTTCGAGGGGAGCCGCGAAGTGGACGGCAAGCTGCTCAAGCTGGCCAAGGCCATTGACGGGATTGTGCTCTCTAACGACTACAACCTGGGCAAAGTGAGTCGCCTGCAGAACGTGCCGATTCTGAGCATCAATGAACTGGCGAGCGCCCTGAAGCCAGAAGTGCTGCCAGGCGAAACGCTTCAGGTGAAGGTCGTCAAGGCTGGGACCGAGCGCCAGCAAGGTGTTGCCTACCTGCCTGAGGGCACCATGGTGGTCGTTGAAGATGGTCAGTACTACATGAATCAGGAACTGACGGTAGTGGTGACGAGCTCACTGCAAACCAGTGCCGGCCGGATGATTTTTGCCCGTCCAGAGCACAGCGCCAAGCCCATCAAGGATGATGGCAATGGCGGCAGTAAGAAGAACAACAAATAAGCGCAATTCACAACCCGCTACGTGCAAAACGTGGCGGGTTTTATTTTGCCCACGGGAAACGTCACGGTGAATGGTCACAGCATGACAATGGAAAAATGGCCAATAAGTGCCCATTTAATGGGAAGTGCAGGAGCGAACCATTAGCAAATGATTGTGACACTATAAATATAATTAGGTGCTCGACAAAAACGGATTATTATCGCGTGAAACACTAGTCACAGCACCTATGAAAGCCGTATCATTATATTATAGAGCTGTGACAAAAAGACTGACGGGCAAATCATGTTTGCCCGCTGAGGGGGAGATGAACATGGCAGATTCAAAGAAGCAGTTGCGATGGTTCAACGTCGCGCTGATCGCCTTCGTGGCGGTCTGGGGCCTTGGCAACGTCGTGAACAACTACGCGCAGCAGGGACTCTCCGTAATTACATCCTGGATTCTGATAATGCTGCTGTATTTCGTACCATACGCAATGATTGTGGGTCAGCTGGGTTCGACCTTTAAGGACGCCAACGGTGGTGTTTCTTCGTGGATCAAGCAGACGAGCACCAAGAAACTGGCGTACTTTGCGGCGTGGACATATTGGGTTGTCCACGTGCCGTACCTAGCGCAAAAGCCGCAGGGGATTCTGATTGCCCTGAGCTGGTTGTTTAAAGGCAACGGGAATTTTGTGAACGAAGTGCCCGCCATGACGGTCTCACTGATTTGTCTGGTCCTCTTCTTGCTGTTCCTGTGGGTCGCCGCTAGAGGGCTGACCACACTGAACCGCATCGGGAGTCTGGCCGGAACAGCAATGTTTATTATGTCGATTCTGTTCATCATTCTGGCAGTCTCCGCACCGCTCATTACCAAGGGTGCCCACATTGCGACGCCGGACATGGGCAAGCTGAGCACCTACCTGCCAAAGTGGAACTTTAACTACTTCACCACCATTTCGATGCTGGTGTTTGCCGTTGGTGGGGCTGAAAAAATTTCGCCTTACGTTAACAACACCAAGCACGCCTCCAAAGAATTCCCACTGGGCATGCTGGTGCTTGCCGGCATGGTGGCACTGTGCGCGATTCTTGGTTCCTTCGGGATGGGGATGCTCTTCAACAGCAGCCACATTCCAACCGACTTGATGGCTAATGGTGCTTACGAAGCCTTTGCTAAGCTCGGCGGTTTCTACCACGTTGGACCTGTTTTCGTCATCTTGTACGCGATTGCAAACACCATGGCGCAGATTTCCGCGCTTGCGTTCTCCATCGACGCGCCACTGAAGATTATGCTCGCCGATGCCGATCCCGAATACGTACCGAATAAGTTAGCCAAGCTTAACAAACGGGGTACCCCAATCAATGGTTACTACATGACTGGGATTCTAGTTAGCATCCTGATTATTGTGCCCGCGCTGGGAATTGGCAGCATGAACGAGCTGTATAAGTGGCTACTGAACTTGAACTCAATCGTCATGCCGCTGCGTTACCTCTGGGTCTTCCTGGCGTACATGTTGCTCAATAAGCATCTCGAGCGCTACCACTCCGAGTACATGTTCCTCAAGAATAAGACTGCCGGCTACATCGTTGGCGCTTGGTGTTTCTTCTTCACCGCCTTTGCCTGCATCTTGGGCATGGTGCCGAAGATTGAGTACGCCGCCAACCCTGGTTCCTGGTGGTTCCAGCTGATTTTGAACATCGTCACGCCGATTGCGTTCATCGCCTTGGGTCTGATTCTGCCAGTTATTGCACGGCGGCAGAACAAGGAAATGCTGCAGGGCTAGTACAAAGCGTTCATCCTCAAATAGCGGCTACGGCTGCTATTTTTGCGTTTGGCAACTTGTTACGGGAACGCAAAAGGCTAAAATAAACCCTGTTACCATATTCCGTGTCGCGCAACAGGGGGCAAAAGAGTTTGAGCAATCCGCTGATGATGATTCTACCGGGACTACTGGCCGGTCTGGTTCAAGGTATTACGGGCTTTGGCTCCGGCATCATTTTAATGATTTTTCTTCCAGCACTGGTGCCAATTAGCCGCGCGGCGGGAATTTCGACCCTGACGATGTTCGTTGCTACGGTGCTGGTAGCATGGCGCTATCGGAAATCGTTGCAATGGCGGCGCCTCGTATTACCGTTCATCATTTACTCAACGGTGGCCACCTATTCGGTGCACTTGGGTAAAATTCTGGACACGCATCTGTTGCGAATGTTGCTCGGCGGGTTGCTGGTGCTCCTGTCCATTTACTTCACGGTACACAAGGGGCGGGAAGCCAAGCCGTACCCTGTGGTCGTGAACGTACTTTTCATGATCATTTCAGGCTTTTTCAACGGCCTGTTCGGGATTGGTGGCCCGCTGATGGCGCTGTACTACCTGATGATGGCCAAAACCAAGGAGGAATATCTTGCCAGCATCCAGACCTTCTTCGTGATGGACGGCATCTACGTCACCACCTTACGTTTCTCCCAGGGTATTTTGCGGTTGGGCGACATGAAAATTGTGGTGTTGGGGATGATTGGCGCGCTAGTCGGAACGGCCATTGCCAACCGCTTAGTTACACGGATGAACACCGAGCGTGTGAAGCAGATTGTGTACTTGTTCATTGGCGTGAGCGGGCTGTACTACCTCATTTTTTAGATACGAAAAAGGATTCGCCGATGATGAAGGGCGAATCCTTTTTGTTTGTACGCACGTTGATAGTGCGTATACTCTAATTTGCTTCCAGTGACAATGACCGCACTACTTCTCGGTGTAACTTAAGGCAAATCGTTGCCAGCGGCGAAGTACAGGTCGTACCAGTCCTGACTGCTGAGCGTGACATCGCCGGCCTCGGCCACCTGTGCAATGCGCTTGGCGTTGGTCGTGCCCGAAATAACCTGGGTGTTGCCCGGAATGCGAATAATCCAGGCAGCAGCAATCGCGTTCACGTTGGTGTGGTACTTGTCAGCCAGTTCGGACAACTTGGCGTTTAGTTCAGGGAACTTCGGACTGTTAATGAAGACCCCTTCGAAAAAGCCGTACTGGAAGGGACTCCAAGCCTGCACACTCATTTTGTGTAGGCGGCTGTATTCCAGAATGCCGCCGTCGTGGTCAATGGACCGCTCGTCGTGCATGTTGGTGTGCAGCCAAAAGTCAATCATGCCGGTGTGCTTGAGTGATAGCTGCAACTGGTTCGCAATGAGGCGCTGGGAGACGGCCTGCTGGAGCAAGTCGACTTGTTCAGGGTTAAAGTTAGACACCCCAAACTGGCGTACCTTGCCGCTGTTTTGCAGTTCATCGAAAGCTTCAGCAACCTGCTCGGGTTCCATCAGTGGGTCGGGACGGTGCAGGAGCAGGGTGTCAACGTAATCGAGACCGAGACGCTGCAGGCTGCCGTCAACAGCTTCCAAAATGTGCTGCTTGGAGAAATCATAGCGTTTGCCCGATACGATGCCGACCTTAGTTTGCACCAGCACGTCTTCACGCTTGAAGCTGGCGTCTTTGAGGGCGGCGCCGAAAATCTTTTCGGATTCACCGTTGCCGTAGATGTCGGCGTTGTCAAAGAAGTTGATACCGCCATCGTGGGCGCTTTCGATCAGGCCAACCGCCTGCTGGTGGTCAAGGGCGGTGATGCGCATGACCCCAAGTGCCACGGGGGATGCCATCAGGCCGGATTGACCCAAGTTAATTTTGCGCATGGATAAATGCCTCCTAAGTTGTGGATGACTTGAGAATAGCACAAGCGGCGTGCTCATGAAAGCGGCAACAATTCCTAGCCTGACATTCTGGTCAATCTGTCTGTGGCCACGTTGACGGCAATGGAACGAGGACAAAGGCAGATGAACGCGTCTTCACAATGCTTTAGTCCTTAAAGCCCTTGCTAGGTGTGGTATGATGTTAAATGTATTGTGAACTTTACTATGGAGGCGGAAACATTGGCAGATCGACCAATTCGCGTACGTTACGCACCTAGCCCAACCGGACATTTGCACATCGGGAATGCCCGCACGGCTTTATTCAACTACTTATTTGCACGCCACAACAACGGCACGATGGTACTGCGTATTGAAGATACGGATACTAAGCGCAACGTTGCTGACGGTGAACAGAGTCAGAAGGACAACCTGCACTGGCTCGGCATCGACTGGGATGAAGGTCCCGACAAGGGTGGGGACTTTGGTCCTTACCGTCAGTCCGAACGTAAGGACATTTACCTGCCCCTGATCCAGGAACTTGTGGACAAGGGTCTGGCATACGAATCTTACAAGACGGAAGACGAACTCGTTGCTGAACGCGAACAGCAGAAGGCCAACCATGAAATGCCGCACTACGTATACGAATACGCAGGCATGAGTGAAGACGAGAAGGCCGCTGCCATCGCTGCAGCCAAGGCCAAGGGTCTTGAACCTGTCATTCGTTTCCACATTCCAGAAGGCCGCACCTACGAATGGCACGACATCGTGAAGGGTGACATCAGCATCGACTCCGATTCTATCGGGGGCGACTTCGTCATTCAAAAGCGCGACGGCATGCCAACCTACAACTTCGCGGTTGTTGTGGATGACCACCTGATGGAAATCAGCCACGTGCTGCGTGGGGATGACCACATCGCCAACACGCCTAAGCAGCTGGCGATTTACGAAGCCTTCGGTTGGGAACCACCAGTTTTCGGTCACATGACTTTGATTATCAACACCGAAACCGGTAAGAAGCTTTCCAAGCGTGACGAGACGATTCTGCAGTTTATCGAACAGTACCGTGAACTTGGTTACTTGCCACAGGCGATGTTTAACTTCATTACCTTGCTCGGCTGGTCACCTAAGGGTGAAAGTGAAATCTTCACCAAGAAGCAGTTCATCAAGCAGTTCGACCCAGAACGTCTGAGCAAGAGTCCTGCTAAGTTCGACCAGAAGAAGCTCGAATGGGTGAACAACCAGTACGTTAAGAACGCCGATGAGAACGAAATCGCCGGTCTTGCCCTGGACAACCTGATTCGCGCCGGCAAAATTGAAGAAGACCCCGACCTGAAGACCATCGAATGGGCTCGTCAGATCACCAACATCTACAAGCAGCAGATGAGTTACACTGCGCAGATTGTGGATGATGCAGATCTCTTCTTTGCAAAGCCTGCTATGCTCACCGACGAAGACCGTCAGGAAATCGCCGACGACCAGGCACTGCCAGTCATCAACGCGTTCTACGCCAAGATGAAGGCCATCAAGCCATTCTCCGCACTCAACATCAAGAACGCGACTAACGAAGTCCGTCTTGAGACTGGTGCGAAGGGTCGCAAGCTCTACATGCCAATCCGTATCGCCACCACGCGTGTCATGCACGGTCCACAGCTGCCAGAAACTCTGGAACTGATTGGTCGTAAGCAGGTCCTCGCCAACATGGAATACGTGCTTGGGGAATTGAACAAGTAAGACCTTGTTGCACTTTGGTGCGCGAGGTTGTAAAAGGCTGCCCGTGAGGGTGGCCTTTTTGTTTTGGAGTGAGAATTGGATAGCTAGAACGAGTAATTATAAATATCTTGCTTAAAATACTGGGCTTCGGTAGACTTAGCAGATATTCATAACATCGGAGGAAATTATCACGGAAACTATCGTTGCACTAGTATTTTTAGTTGGATTAATCGCAATTATCGTTGGCGTAATTATGCTGATTGTGGCCGCAATTCGAAAAGCACCGAAGAAAACGAGTTTAATCGTTCTAATTGCTGGGATTGTGTTAGCTGTTGTTGGACTTGGTGGCGAGGCGATTGTAGAGAATGGGCAAGCGGATTACACCGTGACCACTAAGGCAGAAGGCAAGACCTTTATTGGCGATGCGACTACGGATCAAGTTAAGGGCAAAACGCTTGAATTTAAAGTCACAGATACTGGTGATATGAACAGTCAAGTAGCTGTTGGCCTCAAGGCGCCAGGTGGTTTTACCGTGAAATTGCCCGTTTCTAAGTCGGCACGACAGATCAAGGTGGGGGATACTGTAAGAGTCACCTGTACATCCGTTGGTTCGCTGTTCGGGTATCCGATTATTTCTGCCACGCTTGAGAAGTAGTCGAATTTCCGCGCTCTGCAGCGGTTATGAAGAACTGCAAAGTGGTACTGCGACTGATGCAGGACCACTTTTTTATTATGTTGAAAATTTAATTCAACAAATATTTTGAAAACAGTAGACAAACTCGCTAAAACCATGTAATATATATCAAGTCCTGATGAGGACGGCAATGATGGCCCGTTGGTCAAGTGGTTAAGACACCGCCCTTTCACGGCGGTAACATGGGTCCGAATCCCGTACGGGTCATTGCAATATGGAGGATTAGCTCAGTTGGGAGAGCGTCTGCCTTACAAGCAGAGGGTCACAGGTTCGAGCCCTGTATCCTCCATCATAAGAAGCTGACAGAGGTCAGCTTCTTTTTTTATGTCCAGAATGGTTTTTGCCCACAAACTGACGCGTTTTTGCATGAATGGAACTGGCAACTGTTCCGCCAACCAATCGCCGGATGATAAACTGCAAGGGTAAGCAGAAAGTCTGTGCACCATTCTTTGGAGGAATGCAAAATGAAACAGTTTAAGATGGGGTTGATTACTAGTCTCGTGGTGCTGGCAATGGGAACCGTTGCCGGTTGCGGTAGTCAGCAGAAGGCAAGTGAATCTTCTGCGGTGAGCTCTAAGCGCGTGACCAAAACGAGCCACAAGGCTAGGAAGAAGGCGACCAAAGCGAGCGTCAAGTCCAGCTCAGCAAGTAGTTCGTCAGCATCTACGTCTCAGCAGTCGAATGCGCGGAGTAGTAGTCGTGCCAGCAGTGCGGCTACCGCGTCGTCAGAGCAAGTGGCTACCAAGAAGATGAATTTCGCCCAGATTCAAGCCGGTGATTACACCAGTTTGCTTGGTTCGTGGACGGAAGTTGCGGAAGCGGCGAACTATCACAAAGGCAATGGGACGACGTGGGGACCGGTTGCGACGCCGAACCCACTGACCATCACCGCCCGCGAACTCAAAAACGAGTCGATGACGATGACGGCTAACTCAATTACCAGCAATGGTGAAACGAGTGCGGTGGGTTACCGCCACGATGGCGATGTGCTCTGGGCGGACACGCGCAGTGGCGCAATCATTTGGAACATCGCCTTCTACCCAATTGGCGTGGCCATCACCGGCGATTTTCAAGGGACGAACTTGCCATCCAGTCTGAGCACGCGTAAGGAACGCATCATGATCCGCACCAGTAACAACGACTTCACTGAAGTTTTCATGCGTAATTAATCAGTTGTGACCACTGCCTAATCTGACGGTGGTCTTTTTTTCGCCAAAAAGTGGTGTGTTCGCTCAACTGTTTTGGTGATTTCAGTGGTACTTTTGCGCCTGAGATTATAGTTGGAAGCTGCGAAACCGCATCTAGGCTCACTTTGCTCACCGCTGCGTTTTGTCCGCCACCGGCGTCACGTTAGGATTAAGTATAAGCAATGGCGTGATTGGTGGTGTCGTGGGGTGTTTGCAACTGTGGGGTGAACACGATTGGAAAAGATACGCGTAGAGCACTTGACCAAAATCTTTAACGGACACGTGAAGCAGGTGCGCGACATGTTGGCCAAGGGCAAATCGAAGCAACAAATTCTGGAGAAGACCGGCGCAACGGTCGGGGTTAATGATGCTAATTTCAGTGTTCAAGACGGCGAAATTTTTGTCATCATGGGCTTATCAGGGTCGGGGAAGTCGACCCTGATTCGCATGATTAACCGGCTGATTGAGCCGACCAGTGGGCACGTCTACCTGGATAATCAGGATATAGCCAAATTGAGCAAGGACGAATTACGCAATGTGCGGCGCAAGAAGATGAGCATGGTCTTCCAGAATTTTGCCCTCTTTCCGCACCGCAATGTGTTGGAAAATGCGGCTTACGGCTTGGAAATTCAAGGGGAAGATGTCGAGAAACGTCACGAGCGCGCTGAAAAGGCGCTACGGCGCGTCGGCCTGGGTGGTTATGAGAATCAGTATCCGCACCAGTTGTCTGGGGGGATGCAGCAACGCGTGGGGTTAGCTCGAGCGCTAGCTAGTGATGCGGATGTGTTGCTAATGGACGAGGCCTTCTCGGCGCTAGACCCCCTGATTCGCAAGGACATGCAGGATGAGTTGCTGGAGCTGCAAGAGGAGCTGCACAAAACAATCCTCTTTATTAGTCATGATCTGAACGAGGCACTGCGGATCGGTAACCACATCCTGATTATGCGCGACGGCGCGGTGGTGCAGGTGGGAACGCCAGAAGATATTTTGACCGCCCCGGCTGACGAGTATGTGGCCCGCTTCATCGAGGACGTGGACCGCAGCAAGGTGATTACGGCGGGCACGGTCATGATTAAGCCGTACACCGTAAACGTGGACAGCGACGGGCCGCGAGTGGCCTTGCGGCGCATGCAGCATAACGAGGTGTCGACACTCATGGTGGTAAACAGTAAGCGCGAACTCGTGGGAACAATCGACGCAACGGACACGATTAAGCTGATTAAGTCCGATAAGGAAAATAAAGTGCAGGGCCTCGGCAGCATCATCAACGCAGACGTACCAACCACGACTGCAGACACGCCGCTACGGGAACTGCTGGATCAGTTTGCGCATACAGCAATGCCGGTGGCGGTGGTTGATAAGGACAAACGGCTGCGCGGCATTGTCATTCGCGGCTCGGTACTGGCCGCCATGGCCGGAACGGGGGTGGCTTAAATGAGTGGACCTTTTGCCATAGTTACCACGGCGCGGATTCCGCTGGCTAAATGGATTGATGAGTTCGTGGCGTGGCTGGCGAGTTTTACCGGCTTCTTCAATGTCATTACGAACATTGTTGGTGGGGTGAACAGTGCCATTCAATGGGTGTTTGACGTGTTGCCGATTCCGGTGCTCATCATCGTCGTCATGCTTGGCACCTTATGGCTAACGCACCACAAGGGGCATATTAACTGGTGGCTGATGCTGTTTGAACTGCTTGGCTTCCTGCTCATTTGGAATCAGGGCTACTGGCGCGACATGACGCAGACCATCGCGCTGGTACTCACTGCCAGCATTATTGCGCTGGTTATCGGCATTCCGCTCGGGATTTGGATGGCCAAAAGTGATATTGTGCAAGCCATTATCAAACCGATTCTGGACTTCATGCAGACAATGCCGGCGTTCGTGTACCTGATTCCAGCGGTTGCGCTGTTCGGAATTGGGACGGTTCCCGGCGTGTTCTCAGCGCTGATTTTTGCAATGCCGCCAGTTGTGCGCATGACCAACCTTGGAATTCGCGGCGTCCCTACTGACTTGGTGGAGGCGGCGGATGCATATGGCTCAACGAATTGGCAAAAGCTGACCAAGGTCGAATTGCCGCTGGCATTGTCGTCCATTATGGCTGGCGTTAACCAGACGATGATGCTCGCGCTGTCGATGGTGGTCACGGCCTCAATGATTGGCGCGATGGGTCTGGGCGCCAAAGTTTACTTTGCCGTCGGCCGCAACGACGCGGGGAACGGCTTCACGGCCGGTCTTGCCATTGTCATTATTGCCATCATCCTGGACCGGATTACGCAGCTGATTAACAAGCCGCGCGAAGGAAAGTAGGTGCAGCGATGAACAAGTGGCGCAAAATATGGCGGGCACTCGCCTTGCCGCTGATTCTGCTCTTCACTTTGGGGGCCTGCACCTCAACCACACTGCCCAAATACAATCCGCATAAACCGGTGGGTGAGCAGGTGAACTACACGATTACAGGCATTGATGCCGGTGCGGGCATCATGGGCGGTACTGAGCGCGTTTTGAAACGGTACGGACTTGCAAAAGAAAACTGGCAACTGCAGACCAGTTCAACGGCAGCGATGACCACGCAACTGGGAAAGGCAATCAAAAACAAGCAAGCAATCGTGGTCACGGGTTGGACGCCGCACTGGATGTTTACCAAGTACGACTTGAAGTTTCTCAAAGATCCGCGCAACGTCTACGTCTCTAGCGAAGATATTCACACAATTGGCCGCAAGAACTTACAAAAGGACATGCCGTCTGCCTACACTGTGCTTGACCGCTTTTACTGGACACCGGCGCAGATGTCGGACGTCATGTTGAAGGTCAACGCAGGCGCATCGCCGCGTAAGGCGGCACAACGCTGGCTGGCGGAACACCCAGATAAGCTCAAGAAGTGGACGGCGGGGGTGCCGCACGTTCGTGGTAAAGCAATCAAGATGACGTATGTCGCTTGGGATTCGGAAATTGCGTCGACATACGTGGCGGCCGAGGCTCTGCGGCAAGTGGGGTACAAGCCAGAGCTGCAGGCGATGGAGATGCAGCCGCTATGGGCATCAGTCGCAACTGGCGCCGCAGATGCCATGACTTGTGCCTGGTTGCCGAACACGAGTGGTGTGTACTACCACCAGTACCACGACAAGATTATCGATATGGGGACAAACCTGAAGGGTGCGCAGGTCGGACTTGCTGTCCCAACGTACATGCGCGACATCAACTCTATCGAGGATCTGAAACGGTGACGCTGTCCGTCAGCGTAAGTCATGAAACTTTCATCCGCAAGGATGCAGAAATTGAAAATAGTGGTTAGACCGAAGGTCGGAACTGGGTCGGATTTGCTACGCTCTCGGGAAGGGTGTGCGTGGGACCGTTCCAGCCAGCTGCGCTGTCTTCCACTGGCGATTTTGCCGCAAACCCGCCGGCAAAATCCCACTCCTAACGAAAATGGCGGTGTACATTTCGCACGAAGTTCATGTGCGAAACATACACTGCCATTTTCGTGGACACGCACACCCTTCCCGTCCGCTACCGCCAATCCGACCCAGTTCCGACGCGCATTCACATGGCTGTGGTGGTGAAAGTTTCAGACCACCCTGGCGAAAACACCAAACACATGGACAAGTACTGGGAAATGTCGACGCAGAAATCAACATGTCTGCTTACCGCACACATTGAGAACCGTTATCGCGGCCTTTAACAGTGTTGGAAGTTCGTCGCCCATTCTCTGTGGGGGTTGCCACTCAGTAACGTGTCGGCCACGGAGGTGGTGGTGTGCTTGGGCGAAGTGCAGGGAACGGAGTCGGGCGAAAAGATGATTGTTTGGAGACGGGACGGCCGTATTTGCCGTCGTGGCTTCACACAATCATCTCGGGAGCGCGGAGTTGACGCTGTTCTTGCGGCAACTCCGCCAGCGGAAGACCGTGACAGCGGGCTGAAGCGATCCCCGCCCGACGTAGTTCCCGGAGCGTAGCCCAAGCGCATCACCACCGGAGTTGCCGCCCCCACCGCCTTGCGGCGTTGTGAAAGCTGCTTAAAGTGCAGGTCGCACCCTTGCGGGCGCGGACTTACGCTGACGGACAGCGTTAGAACCCGGCTTCCATGCCGGCTGACTTGTTAGTGAGCAGGATAGAGACGACACCGAGAATCAGCATGATAACGGCCATGCCCGCGTTGCCGAGCAGACCAGATGCACTCACCAAGCTGCCCGCCACGATGGCTGATAAAGGTCGGACCGCGGAAATTGCGCCAGAATACGCGCCGATGCGCGCAGGGTTCATCATGTCAGCGCGCAGGGTCTGGCTGGCAGGCACCGTGAACATTTCGCCGATTGTCAGCACGATGGCACAGACGAGCATGGGGATGAGACTGTTGACGATAAACGACGCTGCAAACGCCACGGCTTGTAGGCTCATGCCCAGACCGTACTCTTGTGTTAGGCGCATTTTGCGCCCAATTTGGGTGAAAATCGACATCATGAATACGATCATCACGGTGTTCGTGATGGAAATCAGTGACAGCATCCGTTGCCCGTAAATCGTCATGCCGAAAAGGTGAGTGGTGATGAAGTCGCGGCCAAGGTGCACAGCGAGGTAGTACGACGGTTGAATCGTCACGATTGTGGATGCGATGTAACCAAGCAGAAAGATCACGTAGCGGCCATCCGTGAGTACGGAGGCGTAAGAGCGGAGTGCGCCCCAGACGCTACCGCTGGTCGGATGCTCGGCAGGCAGTGTTTCCGCCATTCCAAAATGCACGATACAGAAGTTAATTACGGCAACTGCGGCCATGACAATAAGCAATTCGAAGAGGTAATCGCGGAAGAACCAGCCGCCAATGGCTGCCCCGAGCATGACGCCAATGTTCATGACCCAGTAAATCATCGCGTAAACGAATTGGCGGTTGCGCGGGGTGGAGACATCAATCATCATGGCTTGCTCCGCGGGATCAGCAAAAGTGCCGCCGATGTTGGCGACGAGGAATGCGCCAAAGGTAATGTAGGGGTTGGTCAACCAAAGGGAGTTCATCGCCGCCGCGACACCGTAACCACAGGCCATGAGCGCCACCCCAATTAGCATGATAGGTTTGCGCCCGTGCACGTCTGCGAGGTGGCCGCCGTACAAGCCGGAGATGAAACCCAATACGGAAACAATAATCAGTAGGATACCGGTGGTGAAGGCGCCGAAGTAATGCGAATAGTAGATGGTCATGTTGGGCATGACCGATGCACTCAAAATGGTGGACAAGAAAGTTGTTAAAGTCCGAAGCTTCAGGTTACGGTTTAAGCGCATGAATTCGTGCAAAACGGGCGCCTCCTTTCGGTGAATTTAATAAGTATACAACAATAGATGAATTAGATGCTCATTAGTGACTGAAGAAATGGTCTAGGGTGTCAATTCGTGAATATTTTCGGCTATAATAGTTTTTAGATAACTTTTGCGAAAGAGGACAAAAAGATGAGCCACTATTACACGAATGATCCGGATTTGGCGCACGACGAGCACAGTTTCTCCTTTGAATTAGGTGGACACAGTCTGCGCTTTACCAGTGACAGCGGTGTTTTCTCGAAGCACACGATTGACTTTGGCAGCCGGGTGCTCATTGCGACTGCCTTGGCACAAGCTGAGTTGGCTGCGGGGCCAATTCTGGATTTGGGCTGTGGCTACGGGCCAATCGGGATTAGCATCGCCAAAGCATTGCCCGACCGGCAGGTGACGATGAGCGACGTTAACGAACGGGCCATGGCACTTGCGCAGCGTAATGCCGCGGAAAATGGGGTCGCGGAGCAGGTCACCATTATTGAGTCTTCGGTATACGAGCAGATTGACGGCCGATTCGGCGTCATTTTGACCAATCCCCCTGTGCGCGCCGGCAAGAGCATCGTGACTGCGATGCTCAGCGGCGCTAAGGAACACCTGCTGCCAGGTGGAGAAATCTTTGTGGTGCTGCAAAAGAAGCAGGGTGCACCCAGTGCCAAGAAGCTGCTCGCTAGCACTTTTGGCAATGCCGAAGTGCTGAAGAAGGATGGGGGCTACTACATTCTGCACGCCGTTATGGAGGAAGACTAATGCCTGCAAACGCGGATCAAATCATGCAGTTTATGAAGGAAGCTGAGCGCGAGGCGCGCAAGGCGCAAATGGTCGGTGAGGTGCCGATTGGTGCTGTGGTCGTGTACGAGGGCCGCATCATTGGCCGTGGACACAACCTGCGTGAGCACAGCCAGAATGGCACGCACCACGCCGAGATGATGGCAATTCAAGAAGCGTGCCTGGTCATGCACAGTTGGCGGCTAGAGAATTGTGACCTCTACGTCACACTGGAGCCGTGCCCAATGTGCGCCGGTGCCATGATCAACAGTCGGGTACGCTGCTGCTACTGGGGTGCGTCTGATCCCAAGGCCGGTGCCGCGGGCACACTGGTGAACTTGCTGGCGGACACGCGCTTTAACCACCAAGTGGCATCTTTTGGCGGCATCGATGAAGCTGAGTGTGGCCGGATGCTCCAGGACTTCTTCCGCGCAATCCGGGCGAAGCGCAAGGCTGCCAAGAAGGCAGCGAAGGCGCGGCAAGCATTAGAAGAGCAAAATGTGCCGGATGATCCGCGACCGAAACGTAAGGGGCAGGAACCAGAAATCACTGGGGAGGCTGTGCTTGCCTACGCGGCCATGCTAGAGAAGCAGCAGGCCGAGGCGGCCGGGGATGCGTCCGCGGATGCAGGGCAGGAGTTGCCCGATTAAGTGGGACTTTTAACGCAGCCGAGACTGGTCAAACCAATTTGAGTCGTGTATAATTAATTCTGCCGTAAGGCCTTGAGACAATGGCGGGCTTCTGAATCGTGTCAGGTCCGGAAGGAAGCAGCACTAAGGTTGCATTGTCATGTGTCTCTTGTTTTTTTGAAATTAGGTGGGTCCTCCGCGAATGCGGGGGGCTTTTTTCGTCGTGCAACCCCGCTTGGCACATTGCAGACCTAGGTTTCTGCTGGCAGCTGAGTGCATCGCGAGCCACGCTGCACATTTTATTTTTTGTTTTCCTTACGCACCGACGGGGAAACGGCTTGCCTGTGGTAGAATATTCTGCAGAGACTTTTTGCCGATTGGAGGACGAATGCGGTGAGTTATCAGGCATTATATCGAGTGTGGCGCCCGCAGACTTTTGGCGACGTTGTGGGCCAGGGCGCGATTACCCAAACGCTCAAGAACGCGGTCAGCAGCCAGCAAACCAGCCACGCTTACCTGTTTACCGGGCCGCGGGGGACCGGGAAGACGTCGGTGGCCAAAATTCTGGCGAAGGCACTCAACTGTCTGAACCTAGTGGATGGCGAACCCGACAACACTTGTGTGATTTGTCAGGCGATCAACAATGGTAGCCAACCTGACGTCATCGAAATCGATGCCGCAAGTAACAACGGCGTCGACGAGATTCGCGACATTCGCGACAAGGCCAAGTACGCGCCCACGGAAGCACGCGTCAAGGTTTACATCATTGACGAAGTGCACATGTTGTCCACAGGGGCGTTTAATGCGCTGCTGAAGACGCTTGAAGAACCGCCGGCCCACGTCGTCTTCATTCTGGCGACGACCGAGCCGAACAAAATTCCGGCGACCATCATCTCGCGGACGCAGCGTTTTGACTTCCGGCGCATTACCAGCGGCGACATCGAAGAGCACTTGCGCTACATTCTGGATGACAAGGGCATTACTTACGATGATAAAGCACTGGCCGTTGTTGCCCGCGCCGCCGATGGGGGGATGCGCGACGCGCTCTCCATCCTCGATCAGGTACTGAGCTTCGGCAACGACCACGTGACCGAAGAGAGTGCCCGCGCGGTCACGGGCAGTGCCACAACCAGCGACATGGGCAAGTATTTGCAGGCCTGCTTTAGCGGCGATGCAGCTGCGGCCATGACGACCGTGGACAGCATTCTCGGTGCTGGCCGCGACAGCGCGCGTCTGCTGGAGGATTTGATCAGTTATGCGCGCGACCTGCTGGTTTACCAGTCCGCTCCGAAGTTAATTGACGCGGCGGACATGGCGCTGCTTGATGAGCATTTTGCCGACCTCGCTAAAGAGATTCCCGCACAGTGGTTATTTGTAGCCATCGACATGATGAATACGACCGGCCAGCAGTTGCGGGCCACAAACCAGCCAGACCTGTACTTGCAGGTGCTGACGGTGCGGCTCAGCCAGTTGCAAAACGCGCCAACGGCCGCCAGTCAGCAGTCCGCTGCCGCAACACCGACAGCCAATGCTGCAGCGCCGGCAGATACCGGCGCCGTCAGTCGGCTAGAAGATGAGGTCAAACGCCTCACCGGTTTGGTCCGCGATATGCAGCAGGCACCGGTCAGTGCGGCGCCCACTAAGGCGACGCCACGCAAAACCGTGCGCCACAGCGTGAAGGTGAACACCGGGGCGATTTACCCCGTTCTGCAAACGGCTAGCCGTGCGGACTTGAACGCTCTGAAGGATGTGTGGCCAGACGTGCTGGACCGCCTTGCAGGCATGCGTAAAGGGATGATGCAAATCAGCGAACCGGTGGCGGCTAGTGATGCCGGCGTTATAGTCAGCTTTGATAATGACTTTTATATTGAACGGGTGAACAGCGACACTGAGCTGCTGAAGGAATTGACCGCCGGCCTCAAGGCAATGACGGGCAAAGACATGCGCGTTGTGCTGGTTGAGCAGAAACAGTGGCCAACGATTCGCCAGAACTTCATTAAGGAAGTGGGCTTTAAGCACGGCGACAAGCCGGCCACTGGTGATAAACAGGCCCAAGCGCCAGAACCGGAGCAGAAGCAGCCTGAAACCGCACCTGAGGTTGATAAGCTCACCGATTTGTTCGGTAAGGACAACGTCACGGTTAAAGACGATTAAACTTGTGAACACGATATTTTGAAAAATAAGGAGAACTAATTATGCCAAAGAACATGGGTATGGGCATGGGAAACATGCAGAACATGATGCGCCAAATGAAGAAGATGCAGCAGCAGATGGAAGACGAACAGGCTGCCATCAACGCCGCCAGTTTTGAAGGGATCAGCAGTCAGGACCTCGTTAAGGCCACCTTCACGGGCGACCGCAAGATGACCGACCTGACCATCAACCCTGAGGCCATCGACCCAGATGACCCTGACATGTTGGCTGATCTGGTGATGCAGGCCGTTAACGATGGGCTGCAGAAGGTGGACAAGGAAACCCAGCAGAAGATGGGCAAGTACGCCCGCGGCATGGGGATGTAATTAAAGGACCGGTGAGAGAGTGCAGTACCCTGACGCAATCAGTAAACTAATTGATTCTTACATGAAGTTGCCTGGCATCGGCGAAAAAACAGCGACCCGCCTGGCCTTCTTCACGATTGACATGCACAAGGACGACGTTGAGTCCTTCGCCAAAAGTCTGGTGGACGCCAAAACCAAGCTGCATTACTGCTCGATTTGTGGCAACATCACCGAAGACGACCCTTGCGTCATCTGCAGTGACCCGACCCGTGACCAGACGCAGATTTTGGTCGTTGAGCAAGCTAAGGACGTCATGAGTATGGACCGGATGGATGACTATCACGGCCTCTACCATGTCCTACATGGCGTGTTGTCACCAATGGAAGGACTCGGACCAGACGACCTGAACATCGCCAGTTTGTTGCGGCGCCTGCAAAACAACGAATCGGTCACTGAAGTCATCGTGGCGACCAACGCAACGCCAGAAGGTGAGGCCACGGCGAGTTACCTTGCGCGCTTGATTAAGCCAGCGGGTATTAAAGTAACCCGACTTGCGCACGGCCTGTCTGTCGGCAGTGACATTGAGTACGCCGACCAGATGACCCTGATGAAGGCTGTTGAGGGCCGCACGGAACTGTAGAATTCGGAGGGGCAAAATGTTCGGACACAAGAAAAAGAGCCAGCGCCAATTGGCAGATGATGAATTGCTCACGATGATTTACGCCGTCCGCGATGACCTGGCAAAAGAACGGCGGCTATTAAACGTCGCTGCTGACGCCGAGAACGAGCGCCAGAAGCAGCGAGTGGCCTTGCAAGAAGGCTTGTTTGACTTCTTGCACCGCCAGGCCCGTACTCGGGCAGTTGCGCCAACGCAGGTTGAGGCCTTTTCCGTTTTGCACAACTTGGAGCGGATTAACTAACTTCGATAGTGGCAACAATGCAGCACCAGCCAGCCTCCCGTGGGGAACTGCGGCTGGTGCTGTTTTACATAGGTCAAATGGGCGGGAAGATTTTGCAAACGCCCGCTATTACAGTAAACTGGTAGAAAAGGAGTGAGTGTTCGTGAGCAGATTCTTGACCTTCGAAGGACCAGACGGGGCCGGTAAGGATAGCGTCCTTGACGTCGTGGTGCCGCAGTTGCAGCAACATTTGACACGCGAGCTGGTGGTCACCCGTGAGCCTGGCGGCGACCCCATCGCGGAAAAAATTCGGGAATTGATATTGGATCCCGCTAATACGGCGATGGATGATCGCACGGAGGCTTTGCTCTACGCGGCTTCACGGCACCAACACTTGCAGCAAGTGATTGAACCGGCTTTGGTGCGGGGAGCGATTGTGCTCTGTGATCGCTTCGTGGACAGCTCAATTGCTTACCAGGGCGCCGGTCGCCAAATTGGTGAGACGGCGGTGGCCGAGATTAACGAGTTCGCCACCTCGGGGCGGACACCAGACTTGACCGTTTATCTCGACGTGCCCGCTCAAGTGGGACTGGAGCGGATTCGTAGTAAGCGCAAGGATATTCAATATGACCGCTTGGATCAAGAAGAGGATGCGTTCCACGAACGAGTGCGTGCAGCATACCTGCGCCTTGCTGCAGCCAATCCCAAGCGGATTGTGACTGTAGACGCCCAGCAACCACTGGCGGCGGTTTGCGCGGATACCTTAACCGTGCTGAAGCAGCACTTAGCTGCATACTGGCAAAATTAGACAAGCAAATGGAGGCAGGAGCATGAAACTAGTACTGGCAATCATTCAAGATCAGGATGCGGCGCGGCTCAGCGCAGCGTTCATTGATAACAACGTGCGGGCAACCAAGCTCAGTTCAACGGGGGGCTTTCTGCGCGCAGGGAACTCAACCTACATTGTGGGGGTTGAAGACGACCGCGTGCCCGCTGTTCTTGACATCATTAAGCACAACTGTCAGGCGCGTGATGAGTACACCACACCACCACTGGTTTCTATCGATGCTGCTGCTGGCGATGCGGCGGCGACGAACCCGATTGAAGTGCGGGTTGGCGGTGCGACAGTCTTCGTGCTGCCCGTTGACGCCTTTCACCAGTTCTAATGGCGACGGCAACACAGCTACAGCCGGGATTGACGGCGCAGTTTAGGCAGATTATTCAGGCTGACCACTTGAGTCAGGCATATATTTTTGTGGGTCAGCGCGGAACTGGTAAAGGTGCTATGGCGCAGTGGATTGCACAGCGGTTATTCTGCACCAATTTGCAAGATGGCTCGCCTTGCGGGCAGTGCGCTGAGTGCCAGCGGATTGCCAGTGGGAATAACCCCGACGTGTTAACGGTGCGACCCGAGGGGCAGAGCATTAAGACGGACGCGGTGCGTGCGCTAAAGGACGAGATGAGCAAAAGCTCAATGGAAGGCCACTCGCGGGTCTTCATCATTGAAGATGCGGACAAAATGACGACGGGGGCGGCCAACAGCCTGCTCAAGTTCTTTGAAGAACCCTATCCCGGAATGGTCATTATTCTCACCACCACGGCCAAAAACCGGTTGCTGCCAACGGTGTTATCGCGGGCACAAATCATCCAGTTTCCAGCGCCAAGTGTGCCGCAAGTTGCGGCGCACCTCGAAGAAGCGGGTGTGGACAAAAACATCAGTACACTACTCGCGTCTTTGACCAAGGACATTGCGGCCGGTGAAGCGCTGGCGGCTGATGAAGATTTCGGCAAGCAACTGCAGGCTTGTTTGGGTCTACTGGCGCTGCTGGCTGCGGATGACCGGATGGCCTTTCCGTACGTGCAGACCGACCTGATGAAAACGGTCAGCGACCGGCCGGGGCAAGAACGTGTTCTGGCTATTCTCGCGGCCGCTTTTTCCGAGGCGCTCGCCCGTTCTTACGGCCGCGAGCCGCTCGTTTTGCCGAACGCCAGCGAAATTACTGGTCTCAGCAGTTTGGGGCCAGCGCGGCTTGCAGCCGGCTTGGCCGCGGCACTGGAAGCAGCAGAATTATTGCGCAGCAACGTCGGCTTTCAGGCAGATGTCGAACGTTTTTGCTTGCGCGTTTTGAATCGGCAATAATTAGCGCGTCCGCGGAGCGGATGCGCTTAAAAATGAAACTGTGGCGGGCGCGGCTGTTAATTGGCGCGCGGCTTCAGAAGGGAAGCATGAAACATGGCGAAGACAGATCTTTTCGATGAGTTTCTGAACTTGAGTAACCAGTCCGCGGACTTAGCTAAGCAACTGGCCAGTTTAAAGGACGAAGTGACGGCGGTGCTTGAGCAAAACGCCGAATTGCGGATGGAAAATCAGAAGCTGCGCGAGCAGTACGTTGCGGCGCGCGGAGCAGCGCAGCCGAAGCGGACCAGCAGTGCGCTGCCGGCTTCAAAACAGAATCTGGAGAAAATTTACGGTGAGGGTTACCACGTCTGCTCCAAGTTCTACGGCCAGCACCTCGAGACTGGGGAGTCGTGCGCATTTTGCCTTGAAGCCCTTTATGGAGATCGTTAATGACACAAATTATTTCAAGTTTTGCGCAGCATGATAGTGGGACCTTGTATCTCGTACCAACGCCAATTGGGAACCTCGATGACATGACATTCCGCGCCATCAAGGTGCTGCAGGCCGCCGATTTCATCGCGGCGGAGGATACGCGCAACACGCAAAAGTTGCTCAATCATTTTGAAATTGAGACCAAGCAAATCAGCTTCCATGAGCACAATACCCAGCAACGGATTCCGGAGTTGCTCGCGCTTCTTCAGGAAGGTAAGAGTATTGCGCAAGTGAGCGATGCGGGGATGCCGTCGATTTCAGACCCGGGTAAGGAGCTGGTGGCAGCGGCGATTGACGCGGATATTGCGGTTGTGCCACTACCAGGAGCCAACGCAGGCATCACCGCGCTCATTGCCTCTGGCCTGGCACCGCAACCGTTTACTTTCTATGGCTTTGTACAACGCAAGAAGACTGCCCAGGCGGAAGAGCTTGCCGGCTTGGCGCACCATCCTGCTACACTGATTTTCTACGAGGCCCCGCACCGGCTGCAAAAGACTTTGCAGGCCATGGCCAGTGCTTTTGGCGGCGACCGGCGCGCCGTGCTCGCGCGGGAACTAACCAAGCGTTATGAAGAATTCGCGCGCGGCACACTGGACGAACTGGTCGAAGTCGCGGCCAATCCGCGCGGCGAGTACGTCATCATGGTTGCACCTGGCCCGCGCGCCGAGGAGCCGGCTACTGCCGAAGAACTGGTGCCGCTGGCCGACCGGGTCGACGCACTTGTTGCGGAGGGGCTCAAACCTAACGCGGCCATTAAGGTGGCCGCCAAGGAGCGCGGACTCAGTCGCCAGGACGCCTATGCCCAGTATCACCAGCTAAAGGAGTAGATGGTTTGCGTTATTCAGAAAAAATGCAGTTACCCTTTTATTTTGCCACCGAGAACGGCACGGTCAGTCTCGCAAACGTGGTGAACATCGTCCAACGCGTGTCTGAGAATCAGCTTGCACACTTGGGCGAGGGGATGGAAGCACTGACCACGCAGGGCGTGGGCTGGATTATTACCCAGTCGCAACTCGAATTCACGCGGGCACCACGGGCGGAAGAAGACGTCACCGTTTGGACCGAAGCACGCAGCTATAATCGCCTACTTTGCTACCGTGATTACGGTATTGATGCCGCCGATGGCACACCGATTGTTCGGGTCAGCAGTACTTGGGCAATGATGGATCTGCACAAGCGGCGGATCATTCCGGTGATTGAAGCGGCCATGGCCGGTATTGGCGCGGTTGCTGACAGCAAAGTCAAGCGCCTGCCACGCTTGCCTAAGTTGGGTCAACCAACGGGCAGTCAGGAATACCGAGTGCGCTACTTTGACATCGACGGGAACCACCACGTGAATAACGTGCACTACCTGGACTGGATGCTTGATCCGCTGGGGGATGAGTTCCTGAACACGCACGTGCCACAGTCAGTGAACATTAAGTATGCGCGCGAAGTGGAACGCGGCAGCAAGGTGCTGTCTGAATTCGCATTGCATACAGATACTGCGACGAGCGTTCACCAAATCAGTGTGGCCGGCAAAATGAATGCCGAGGCCGCCATCACCTGGACAAAACTATAAATAGTGGCTGGTGAATAATTTGTCCAAGCTATCTGTAACAGTTCCTTAACCCGTTATCGTTGTATAATAGATGCATAGG
>NZ_RHNR01000013.1 GCF_003946025.1 Lacticaseibacillus songhuajiangensis
CAGCGGAAGACCGCGTTAGCGGGCTGAAGCGGCCCCGCCCGACGTAGTTCCCGGAGCGTAGCCCAAGCGCACCACCACTGGAGTTGCCGACCCACCGCCTAGCGGCGGTTTGAAAACAAACCCAAGCGTAAAGTGCACCCTTGCGGGCGCAGACTTACGCTGACGGACAGCGTTAGGCCTTTTCCAGCTTGTCCATGGTGCTGTTGAGGGCGGCGTCGACGCGGTTGTTGTTCTTGTTGTTGGCGTGACCCTTCACCTTGTTCCAGGTGATGCTGTCGAAACGATCAACCTGCGCGAGCAACTGTTGCCAGAGTTCGGCGTTCTTCACTTCTTTACCACCTTTTTTCCAGCCGTTCTGCCGCCACTTCACGTACCACTTGTTCAACATCGTGTTGATGACGTAGGCGGAGTCGGAGTAAACATTCACCGGCAGGTCGGTACGCTTGAGTGCCGTAAGCCCCTGGATGACCGCCATGATTTCCATGTAATTGTTGGTGCGGCCGAGTTCGCCGTCGGATAGCATTTTCTCGTGTTCACCAAAAATCAGCAGTGCCGCCCACGCGCTTGGGTCGCTGGATTTCACGCTGCCGCCTGCGTAGTTCCCGTGATTACGATTGCCGCCGTCTGTGTACACTTCGATGCTTGTCATTGTCGAACCTCTTTCTTTGGTAGAATGGTAAATGGACTGCTTCCCGTCAGGATAGATTTTGCAAAATGCGGCGGGAAATACAAAGTAAGGATGAATATGAATGATTGAAATTGATTTAGTGCGCCACGGCCGCACCGTGTTTAACGAAGAACGGCGCGTGCAGGGTATGGCGGATTCAGAACTGACGTCCAATGGCCGCCAGCAGGCACTCGCCTTGGGCCGTGGCCTGCAATTGGCTGGTAAAACTTATGGCCAGATTTACGCTAGCGATTTACAGCGGGCCAGTGATACGGCCCGTTTAGTTGCCGACGGAATGGGAAGCAAGCTTGACGTACGCACCGATACCGGTCTGCGCGAAGAGGACTATGACCACTACGAGGGCTGGCCCGTTGATGATTTTGCCCGCACGGTGTTAGGTGTGCCCAACTACAAGAATGCCATTGCGACCGGCCGCTACACATTGGAAACTATCGCGGACAAGACGCGCTGGGTGAGTGCGCAAAAGAATGCGGCGACCACCGCGGAAAGTACGGCGATGGTGATTGCCCGCATTGATGACGCACTGCGGCGCATTGCCCTGCGCGCCGAACACACCGGCAGCATGCGTACGCTTGTTGTGAGTCACGGCACCGCGCTTTTGATGTGGCTGGCGTCGGCTGGTAAGGGTGTACCCGGTCTGGAAAGCCTGAAGAACTGTTCCGTGACGACCGTCTATTTCGACGAAGGTGTCTTCAGCATCAAGACGGTTAACGAGCTGACTTACCTGGAGCAGGGAACAGCGGCGTTGCGCAAAGCAGGTAGATAACTGCAATACCCAACGGCACCACGGTGAACAAAATGCCGCGCGCACCAAGGTAGTGGGTACACAGGCCGGATAGTGTGGCACCGACAATCAAGCCGAGGATGCAGGCCGCACCGTCAATGGCCTGATGGTAGGCGGCGTTGCTGCGGTGGATGATGCCATCGTAGAGCCCGGTTGCCGCGTTACGCAGGTTCCCCGTCATCATGACGGACGTGAACGCGCGGCCGCGCAGACTGCGGAATTCTTGCAGTTGGGCGGCGGCAATGATGGCGACCAGTGAGCTGGCCGCGATGTCTGACAGGTAAGGCGCGATGATGGCGATAACCAGCGCCATGGCGATTTCAAAACCGAGGACAATCAGTGCCCGCTTGCGGCGCGTTTCGTTTGCCTGCAGAGAATGCTGCAGGCCGCGCACGACCACGGTGCCGACCGCGAACACGATAATCGGGATGATGTGGCTGATCATGGATGGCCAGTCGCCGTTCCCAAGAGCAAGACCGGTGAGAATCATGTTCCCGGTCTGCAACCCGGCAAATACCCCGCCATGAGCGAGGTAGGTATAAGCATCAATTGAGCCGGCGGTGGCTGCGAGCAGCATGCCCATCGGCAAACGTTCGGTACTGGGAAACTGTGGCGTCATGGTGGCCTCCTGCATGAATGATAGGTATCCATTCTAACATGCTTTGGCAGAGTGCATCAGGCGCCAGGCAAAATGCTGCTGGGAATATCTTGTATGTGCGTTGAACTATGCCCGGAGCATTTCCCAGGTAATAAAGTGGCGCCTAGCCGTGACAAAATGGTAAACTGGGACGGATAACTTTTCGGTAAAAGCCCGCGGTGGCGCACATGCTGCGGCGTGGGACGTATATATGCAACTTTGGTCAATGGAGGCTAGACGTAAGAATGGACAACAAGCGCTTATCGAGGCGGAACCTGTTTTTCATCGGGACCATGCTGTTCGGCATGTTCTTTGGCGCCGGTAACCTGATTTTCCCTGTATTCCTGGGGCAGGCATCTGGTAAGAACATTGTGCCGGCGGTGCTCGGCTTTCTGATTTCTGGGGTCGGTCTGCCGCTGATGGCGGTGGCCGCCATCGGGATGAGTAAGGATGATGGCGTGTTCGGTCTCGCTAGCAAGGTTGGCCGCCGCTTTGCGTTGGCGTTCACGGTCATTTTGTACATGGGGATTGGCCCGTTGTTCGCAACCCCGCGCTTGGCCACCATTTCTTACGAAATTGGTCTCGACCCGTTCATTCCGGACAAGTACCAGCATCTCGCGCTCGCAATTTTCTCCGTGTTGTTCTTCGGGACGGCGTGGCTGCTCGCGCGTAAACCCGGCCGCATCATGGTTTACATTGGCAAAATTCTGACGCCGGCTTTCCTGGTGACGCTGGTTTTGCTGCTACTGTTTGTGGTCATCTTCCCGATGGGCGGCGTGCATGAAGCCGCAACGGCGGCCTACCAACACGGCGCCCTGGCAACTGGATTCACTGAGGGGTACATGACCATGGACGCCTTAGCCGGCTTGGCCTTTGGGGTGGTCGTGGTCAGTGCGATTCGCGACCTCGGCGTTAAGAAACCTGCTGCCATCGCCACGGATACGCTGCGTGCCGGCATTATCGCGGCAGTCCTGATGGCCGTTTTGTACTCAGTTTTGGCCTACATGGGGCTGACCAGTCTCGGCCAGTTCGATCGCGCTAGTAACGGCGGTATCATCATCGCCCAGATTGCCCGTTATTACTTCGGGACGCTCGGCAGCATTCTCACGGCCATCATCGTGATTTTGGCCTGTCTAAAAACTGGTGTGGGTCTCATCACCGCCTTCGGGGATATGTTCAAAGAGCTCTTCCCACAGCTGAACTACCAGCACCTGATCTTGGTTGCCGCGGGCGTGCCGCTGCTGCTGGCAAACGTGGGCTTGGACCACATTCTGCTGATTTCAGAGCCCTTCCTCTACTTCCTGTACCCATTGGCTATTGTGCTGATTGTGCTGACGTTGATTGCCAAAAGTTTCGGGGACGCGCACCTCGTGTACGTGGTCACCGTGAGCGTGACGGCGATTCCCGCACTGTTGGATGGTTTGAACGCCTTGCCCGCAAACCTGCACGTGGGCGTGATTAAGGTGCTCCTGAACTGGGGCGGCTACCTACCTGGATTTGCGCAAGGACTGGGGTGGACCATTCCTGCAGTCTTGGCCTTTGTGATTTCGGTAATCATCAGTCGCATTTTGCCAAAACAGAACGCAGTCATTGAAAAATAAATAATGCGTGACCGGTGCCCGTGTGGCGCCGGTTTTCTTGCCTGCAGGTACCTTTTGCGGCTTACGGGTGCTTGCACATCTGCAAGCTGCGTTCTAAGATTAAGAAGGACATTAGTCGAATTTTGGAGGGAAAAATATGCCAGAGAATAACCTGAGCTTTGATCAGTTGAACGATCAGGCCAAGAATAACGCCGTAACAGACTTCGGGCGCTTCTACGTGAAGCACCTGCGGACCGATGGCCTGGACGTCTTCGCCCAGCTTGACCACTCCGGATACATTGCCGACATTAACGAATATATGATGGAAAACACCGCCCTGCACAGTGACGAATTGCTTTCTAGCGTTATCCGTCAGCGTCGTGGCAACCTTGAGGGCTTGATTCAGCAGATGGGCCTCCAGTTTAACGATGAGGGTAAGGCACAGCCTGAACTCGAACAGTGGTACCTGAACGAGAAGTCAGCTACCGCCGTTCAATAAACCAGAATTGCATGCAGGCTCCGTCCTTTTAGGACGGGGCTTTTTTTGTTGCCGTTGTTTGCCAGCTAGCGAATAGCGAGCACACATTTACTTTACAAAATTAATCTAGACCATTAGCAAAATTTTGGTGTTTTGGCCATCATAAGTCAATATCTATAAAAAATATTATCTTTTTGTGTTGAAAACGCTTGAACCGGCTGGGGGCAATCCGTTAGATTTAAGTTATGGAGAGGATTATCAGGATCTAAAAAGCAGAAAGGAGGCTGCCATCCCGATGTCCAATAGAGTGCGCTAAAGGCGTTTAGCACGCACCGCCTTTAGCAGGAGTAGAAGAGTGAAGCTAGCAAGAATGCACTGCGAAGTGGGAGCGGACGCAGTGCATTCCTGCGGCATTCCGGAAGGAGGAGCACCATGCGCAAGACGTTACGGTGCATAGCCATCCTCGCCGTGTTGCTGATGCAGCTGCAGGGCGTGTTCGCCATCAGCAATGTCGACGTGAAGGCACAGGACGAAACCGTGCTTTTGAACAACGACGCTGCGAAGGTTACAGTGACCCCAGTAGTCACTGCGACTGAAGTTGAGTGGACGATTGACTATGCTAAACACGCACCGACTGATGCCTCGGCGCGCGCGATTCGCTTTAAACTGGCGAGCGCAGCCGACGGCACGGGGACGGTGCAACGCAAAGACGGCGATTTACAAGACAAGGTAGACGGCGACGATTGGTACCGGCAGCCAGCAGCAAGTACCGCTGAAGAAACCGGCAAGTTGGTTGTGAGCACACCGCGCGTGAGCGGCGCTAAACTCTACGTGTGGATCCAGCTTGATAGCACCAACATGGGCCAAACCAGTGAAGTACTGGCGAGTCCTGAAGCCGACTACAAGACGGTTGAAGCACCGGTTGTTGAAGAAACACCGGAAGAAGTGGCACCGGCACCTGAAGTGACAGAAACACCGAAGGAAGAAGTGCAGGTGGTTGCCCCTGAAACTGAACAGGAAGAAGCAACGACCACAGAAACTGCACCAGTTGCGGAGAAGCAGGAAGCAGCGGTGCAGGAAGAAGTTGCGAAGAAGGAAAACAAACGCGCAGTTTCTGCAGCGACTCGTTGGACGGTAGCCGCACCGGGTGCGGTGATTGGCCGTGTACGGGCAGGATCCCAGACAACAACGGACCCGTTTGAATATGTGCGTAACGAAGAAGTGAAGAGCCAGCATCCAAACCACGGAACTGACCAGCACCAGGGAACGGATCAAGAAAAGACTAGTGTTAAGAATTACAACTACGCGGTAGCGGATTCTAAGACTAGTAACCTGGTTGAAACGCCGTTGAATGGTGGCTTGAACTTTGACAATGGGTACACTGCATATCGCGAACCTGAAGAAAATGGCTTGGTTGGATACACCAAGAAGACAGTTAGTCCGCTTGGCGATGGCGACTTCCAAGTGCAGATGGACATGATTGGCCAAGCGATTCACTCACAGCAACTCGTTGATGTTGTGTTCGTTCTGGACACATCAGGATCTCTTAGTATCGGTAATCGCTGGCAGGAACTTCTGGATGCGGTAGATTCCTTTGCGGATACCGCACTTGCATACGATGGTGTTCAAATCGGGTTAGTTAACTTTTCCGGACAAGGTAACGGGAACACTAAAGGTCAGATGACAATGTTCAAGGATAAAGGTAACAAGGAGTACCAGACCTTTACAACTGACAAGAACACTCTGATGTCTAGCTCGTTGCTTTCATCCAGTGGACCCGGTAGTAAGTGGACTGCTAGTTTCTTTGGTCTTGATCTTGGACTGCGTATGTTGATGGGTAGTGATTTGGGAGCTCGTGATAATGCCCAAAAAATTTTAATTAACATTACCACTGGGACTCCGAGTCTAGAAGCTACAGAAAACTACTACAACAAAAATGGCTCGATGGGCACAGTTAATGACGCGATGGAAAATGTGCCGTCAAAAGCAAACAGTGGCCAGGGTTATATTGATTGGGACCTCAACCGGAACAACGGTGATTTGCACACTGAAACTACTAATTCTACAAATACCGTTAAATTCATTAATAATCGTCTTAATCAGGCAGAACAAGCCAATGTTAAGTCGTACTCAATTGGTTACCACAATGATGATGCAGCGAACTCTGTGATTGTTGCGCTTGGTAAAGAAGCCTACTACAACACTCAGAGTAGTTCTGAATTGCAACTAGCGCTTGAACAAATCATCAACAAGTTCACTGCTAGCATCCAGCAAGCGACAGTAACTGTTCCACACAGTCAGTTTGTTGAATACAAGGAAGGCTCACTGGTTAAAGAGTACCTAACTCTCACGGGCGGGAGCCTGACGAGTGGCAGCGTGGATGCGGGCGATGCACCGCAGTACGCACAGAACGCAAAATACTCTGCGACAAGCACTGGCATTAACGTGTCAGACTTGACGCTTGGTGGCAGTAAGACAGCTGCAGATGGCCTGCGACTGACTTACATCGTGCACCTCAAAGATGAATACCAGATTGGTAATTTCTACCCAACATCTGGCACCACTTACCTGACCAACAACGTTTCTGAAGCTCGTCATCTGCATTTTGCAGTGCCATCCGTACAGATGGGCACGCACCTGACAAACGTTCGCGTTAATAAGGATTGGCAGGATGATGGCAACAAGTACCAGACGCGTGATGACGTGACGATGACCTTGTACAGTCGCACTGTTGGTAGTGAAAATGATTGGACTGAAAAAGGCAAGAAGGTATTCACTTCTGGCATGACTAGTTTCGATTTCGAAGGCATGCCGCAATACCAAGATGGTAAAGCCCTTGAATACAAGGTAATCGAAACCGTGGGCGCTAGTGGCACCCACGTACCTGGCTACGCGCTGCCAGAATACAGCGGTAGCGTGTCTGCGATTCCGACTACTGAAGGCGATGTGCCAACCATTACCGTGACCAACACCTTGAACTACACGAACTACGACTTTACCAAGACCGATGCTAATGGCAACAAGCTGAGCGGTGCAGTCTTCGAAGTGAAGCGTAATGGGGTAGTGTTCGAAGGCCTCAGTGGGACCGAAACTGGTAGCTTCAAACTGAACCAGATGCCAATCGGCGAATATGTCTTCACTGAAACCACGGCGCCTGATGGTTATGATGGTGGCGCAAGCTTCACGGTGAAGGTTGAAGACAATGGTAATGGCGGCCTGAAGTTGACGTCAGAAGGTATCAACAACAAGCAAGTGATTAACGAACTGAAGCCGTTTGAACTTGAACTGGTTAAGTACAACCGGGATAGTGAAAAACTTCCAGGAGCAGAATTCAGCATTAAGGGTATGGGCATTGATACTAGCGGTACTACCAATAGCGAAGGTGTCCTGGAATTTGATTCTGACATTCAGCTCAAACCAGGTACCTACACCATCAAGGAAACCGCAGCGCCAGATGGTTACCTGAAGCATGAAGGTGAATTCACCCTTGTCATTCCGAGTGAAGGCAAGGAAGCAACACTTGAATACAGTAAGGATGATCTCGACGACTCTGACTACAGTGTTCAGAAACTGGAATACACGAACAGCGAAGCAAAGTACAACAAAGTGTCTATCAGCATCATGGACATTGAAGAAGCTGACGTGCCACTGCCACTGACTGGTGGCTCCGGACTGGGTGCCTTCATCGTGATTGGTATCCTCCTGATTGGCACCGCGGGGTACCTGAAACTGGTCGATTGGCGTAAGAAACGGGGAGGTGATGGTAATGCTTAAGCGAATTATCATCGCGTTCTGTCTGGCCTTGGGCCTCATCGGTGGCATGACGCTGACGCATCACGCGCAGGCGGCAACTGGTGACACGACCGAAGTGATTTTGCACAAGCGGATCTTCCCGAAACTGCAAAATGACGGCACAACGCACCAAAATGATGGTCAGCTCTTGGGGCAAGACTCCGACTTGTTGACCAAGACGGAAGGGCTGAATGGCGTTATCTACGATGTGTATGACGCGACCAGCCTGATGCAAGACGCGCTCGACGCGGACATGACGACCGCCGAGTTCGTTGCGAACTACACGGACCGTGACCGTGACTCAGCCTTGCAGCTGATTGAAGAACGCGGGTTGACCCACACGACTGAAGCGACGACTGCGTTTGACGCAGCGCTGAATGAAGATGGGGTCGCACGCCTCAATCTGCCTTCCAAGGCAGCAAGCGGCCAAACCGCCGCGTACTACTTGATTGAACGCGAAGTGAACCACGACGACGTGCAGGTGGACATTGCGCAGACCAAGCCAATGATGATTGTGCTCAACGTGAAGGGCGAAGACGGGCAGGTGCTTAACCCGCTCCACATTTACCCGAAGAACGACGTGTACGCACGTGACCCGTACTTCTTCAAGTTCGGTGCGGACGCAGATGGCAACGAACACCGGCTTGCGGGCGCAGAATTCGTCTTCACCAAAATGGGGGCGGAGGGCCAGACCCTCTACCTCGCGGCGAACCAAGAAGACGCTGCGATTCTCAAGTGGGTGGAAAGTAGCACCCCTGCAACTGACGCGAACGTGGCCCGTTTCACCTCAGACAAAAACGGTCTGGTGGCCACACCAGGCATCTGGGTGCCAAGCGGTAACTACGCATTCTACGAAGTGAAAGCACCTGCTGGTTACGTTCTGGATGAAAGTGCCATTCCGGTGGTCGTACCACCAATGGCGCAGGATGAAAACGGCGAACGGCACGTAACCGTGAACGGCGTGGACATCATCGAATCCGACACTGGCATTTTGCCAAACGACGTGATCGAGAAGGCGGAAGCGCGCGTGTACAACTACAAGAAGGCGGCTTTGCCGGAAACTGAAGAGCAGGAAATTCTCCCGCCAACCACTTCCACACCAAGCAAGCCAGCCGGCAGTACCAGCAGTGGCATTATCCCGCAGCTGGGTAACAACAGCAGCACCTGGCTCATTCTCCTGGGACTGGCAGTCATGCTGGGTTCCGTCCTTATCTGGCGCAAGCGCCGGGCGGCAGGCAACTAATGAGATCAGTAAATTCCAAAGAAGAAGGTACAAAACGATTAGTGGACCGTAAACAAACGGGGATTGCGCAGGTGCGCAATCTCACTCATGAGGAGGAAAACAACATGAAAACCAGCAAAAAATTCCGCAGCTTAATGGTCTCCGCAGCAGTGTTGGGGATGATGGGCAGTAGCCTGGTAAGTACGGCGACTGCGGTAATGGCGGCGGGCGAAACGGGCGAAAAGGTCAGTGTGACGATTCACAAGAAGGATGCGCTGAACTACAACACCAGTATTGATAACACTGGTGAAGAATTGGACCATCTTGATGACCTTAAGGATCTTCCTGGCATCAACTTTAGCATCTATGATGTAAGCGATATTTTCTACGACAAATATTTAGATATTAAAGATGATGACGACATGGAACAAAAAGCGAAGGACATCATCGAGGATATTACCAACAATATTCAAACCCATATTGAAGGTAAAGACCCGATTCATACAGAGGATACTGATCCAGATGGGAAAATCAATGCAAGTTTGAACAAATACACTGCTGAAGATCGTCCTGCAGTATACGCAGTTGTTGAAACTGACGAAAACATGGCACCAGCACAGCCTATTGTATTCATGACCAACATTAAGGGCGAAGGCGGTACGGATTTGAAATCGATTCACCTGTACCCAAAGAACTACACGCTAGACAAGGTCATGGTTGGACATGAGGATGAAACTGGAGAAAAGAATGCAGTTGATGTGGCGGTAGGTGACACGTTAACTTACCGTGTTAAATATGCGATTCCGTTTGACATTGAAAACACAGCCTACACTAGCATCAAATTGACAGATACTTTGCAAGGGGCAGATTTTGTTTCTGGATCAATGAAAGTATTCCATGGAGACAAAGAACTGACAGATTCATTGAAACCAGTTGAAAGCGACAATTTGATTTTAGGTGGTACCGCTGGTGAATTGTTTACACTCACCTACGACTTAAGCAACGCTTCTGTGAAGGAGGACCTTGCGAGTTACCCTGGACAGACTTTAACTGTTGAATACAAGGTTAAAGTGACTAATGCAATGTTTGCAGATGAAGAAAAATCCAACAGTGCCACGTTGAACGTGAATGGACCTGGCATTAAATCCGAACAGGAAGATACTTCGATTCCTTTCACAACTGGTGGGTTGCAAGCATTTAAGTATGGTAAAGGCAATCAAGCGAAGGGACTGCCAAAAGCCGAATTTGTTCTCTACAAGGGTACAGGCGCGAATATTTTGTACGCAAAGTTTGATCAGACTAAATTGCCAAATCCGCCTGTAATCAGTTGGGTTAGCGATAAGGAAAACGCAACCCGCTTGGAATCAGACGGTGATGGCCGAGTTGCAATTAGTGGCCTGAAATATGGTACGTACACCTTGGAGGAAACCAAGGCGCCAGATGGATTCGTCCTTCCAGCTGAGGGTAAGAGGGCCGAAACCTTTGAAGTAAAAAAGGGTACCTACGCTCTTTCTGCAAGTCAACCAATTGAAAACGTTCCAGAAGCCGACGGTTCCCTCCCACTCACTGGTGGTATCGGTGTTATCACGCTGATTGTAGTGGGTGGCACGATGATGGCCATCAACACACTCCGCAAGAAGAAGGAAGACTAACAGACAAACAGGGGGATGATGCAGATGAAAGGCTGGCTCAGGAAGACAATTTTTATCATCGGCTTGTGCATCTGCATCTATCCTTTTGCAAGCCGGGCGCTCAACTACTTGCGGATTCAGCATGACTTCCAGACGATTAGAGTCAATAAGGAACGTGAACGGAAGTTGGCCGAAAAGCTGGACAAAAGTACCGGGCAACCGCTCATGACCGAGTTCACCACCAGCAACATCAAGGGCAAACTCGCCGATCAGTTGCTCGGCAGCATCGCGATTCCTAAGCTCCAGGTGGCATTGCCGCTCTTCAGCAACGTTTCCGACGCCGCATTGAATCGCGGTGCGGGGGTGTTGCCGGGATCCGGCGCGCCGACTGGGGGTAAGGGCAAGCACAGCGTCATCTCGGCGCATGCGGGGCTGCCCGGCAAGGAGTTCTTCAGCAATCTGCATAAGCTGAAGGAGGGCGACAAGTTCCTAATCACCGTCGCTGGCAAAACGCGGGCGTACAAAGTCGACGCCGTGAACACCGTGCTGCCAACCGACACGCACCTGCTCAAACGCCAAGAAGGCAAGGACCTGGTTACGCTGCTGACCTGCACACCAGTACCGGCGAACACGCACCGCCTGCTGGTCCGCGGTCACCGCGTGCCGTACACGCCGGCGCTCGCCAAGACGGCAACCGCAGCGGGCAAAAGTGGCACGGCCCGGAGCATGGTCATCCTCGCTGGCATCTTCTGGGGCCTGCTGACACTGATTGGGTACGCAATCGGCCGCCGCAAAGCAAGCGACGCCTAAACGCACCATAATATAGTAGAAAGTGACTCAAAACCGCACTGCGGGGGTGAGTCACTTTCGTGCGTTTCGCGAAGTCCTTACCGGCCACACATATTTTCTGCTAGAATAAATAAATACATAGATGCGTATTCGAAAGGGAGGTCGGCCTGAAGCGATGGAGCCACACCTGATTATTACAGACATCGACGGCACGCTTGCCGTCGATCACCAGCACGTTTCGCCGCGCACAGTTGCGGCGCTGAACCGGGCCATGGATGCGGGCAGCCGCTTCTTCGTGGCGACCGGCCGGATGTACGCGCTGGCCAAAATTATGGCGGATCAGGTTGGTCCTCGCGCGGGGGTCATCGGCTCCAACGGGGCGGTCTACGACTTTGCCGGCAAGCGGGTGCACCACCTGCTCGGGGAAGAAGCGCTGCGGGCTGTTAACGCGGTCACAGAAAGCCACGGGCTGACCGCCTTCTACTTTAGTGACGAAACGGTTTACTACACCAAGACGCCACCGACTTTTGTCGAGGACGCATTGCGGGTGTTTGAACCTAGCGGCCTGACCGTTGAAGTGCAAGCCGTGGGATCGATTGACAACTTGCTGCGGCATGTCGGCGAGATTACCAACGGGATTGTGATTAGCCCGCGCGATGCGTTTGGGCTGAAACGCTCGATGTCCGAACTGGATGCCTCCGGTCTGTTGCACCTGTCAGCTAGCAACTCCGACAACATGGAGCTGATCCCCAAGGGCGTCGACAAGTCGACCGCCATTACGGAGCTCCAGAAACTTAGCGGGATTCCACCGGAGCGCACCATTGTCTTCGGCGATGGCATGAATGACCGGGGGATGCTGCGCAAGGCCGGCATCAGCGTGGCCATGGGCAATGCGGTGCCTGCGGTCAAGGAGATTGCGCGCTACCAGACCGCCAGCAACACTGAAGATGGGATTGCCCTGTTCCTGGAGCGGTACTTTGATTGGAAACAAGACTGAGTAACAGTGAGATAATTTTGAGAATTTGACGGGTTCCGCGGCGGCGGGGCCCGTTTTTGTCTGCTCATGGCTGACAGATGTAAATCGCTTGCAATACGCGCAAACGCTTACAGAAAAATCGCTCACGCTAAGATGAGAAATGTGACGAAATTGGTCAGGCTTTTTGCAAAATTATCCGTCTCACTTCTTTAATTCGGCACAAACGCCGCCAAATTAGCGTTCAGAAAGCATGACAAAGCCAAAATTAAGCCAATAATGGCCGGAAAAGTGCGTTTTTCGGACGAATTTATGAGCAGATGCCCTTTACTTTAATCGCGTTCTAATGTACATTTTTAACTAACAAACTACGAAAGTTTCACGCTAGTCCGAATGCTGATTTTTATCCGTACATAAATGTTCAGCGTTGACCGGCAAACTTTTGTACAGCTTGGCAGAATAATCTGTCTTTGCACTTATTAAGCGAGGGAGAAGCACATGACAAAGTACATCATTAAGCGTATCTGTTATCTGCTCCTGACATTGTTCATCATTGCGTCCATTACGTTCTTCTTGATGAAATTAATGCCAGGGACACCGTTCAACAACCCGAAGATCCCTGCTGAGCAGTTGGCTGCCTTGAAGAAGGCCAACGGGCTCGACAAGCCGGTCTACGTCCAGTACTTCAAGTACTTGGCTGGTGTTGTGCACGGCGATTTCGGGACATCCTACCAGTTCGCTGGTCAGAGTGTTTCCCACCTGATTAGTTCCCGTGTGGCACCTTCTTTGCAGATTGGTGCTCAGGCCATGGTTGTCGGCACACTGCTCGGGATTCTGCTTGGGGCAATCGCCGCAATTCGCGCGAACACGTGGGTTGACTCCGTTGCCACCATCTTCGCCATCCTCGGCCGGTCCATCCCTAACTTCGTGTTTGCGGCTCTGCTCCAGTTCTGGCTCGCGTTCAAGTGGCACATCTTCCCAATCGCATTGTGGGATGGGGCTTCGTCATCCGTTCTGCCAACGATTGCGCTGGCTATGGCGCCACTGGCCCAGACGGCACGATTCATGCGTACCGAAATGGTCGATGTCCTGAACTCCGATTACATTGAACTCGCCCGGTCCAAGGGTGAATCTGAATGGCAAACCGTTGCTAAGCACGCACTGCGTAACTCCATGATTCCAATCGTCACCATCATCGGACCTATGGCCGTTGACCTCATGGTTGGGTCACTGGTTGTTGAAAACATCTTCGCTATCCCTGGTATTGGGGAACAGTTCGTTCGCTCCATCCTGACGAACGACTACCCAACCATCATGGGCCTGACGATGATGTACTCCGTAATGCTGGTTGTCGTGCTGCTGGTCGTCGATATCCTCTATGGCTTCATCGACCCACGTATCCGTCTTGCTGGGGGGTCTAAATAAGTATGGCTGATTACAAAATTAACGCTGATAGCTTTACCAAAGCACATATTGAAAAAGAAGCCTCAGAACACATCTCCACACCTTCACTGACCTTCACGCAGGATGCGTTCCGGCGTCTGAAGCGCAACAAGGTGGCCATGGTGGCCCTGTGGATTCTCATCATCATGATTCTGCTGTCCGTGCTGTCCATTTGGATTTCACCACACAACCCAGATACGCAGCACCTGAAGTGGAACAACTTGCCACCAAAGATTGCCAATTTCAACATTCCTGGTTTTAACGGGCACGGCCTGTACCAGGGGGCTGAAACTGACGTCTACAAGGCTAGTGGTGTGCCAAACAACATTTGGTTCGCCCTGGGGACTGACTCACTCGGCCGTGATATTCTCAGCCGCATCCTCGTTGGGACCCGTGTTTCGCTCTTTGTTGCCTTCATGGCGACCCTGTTTGACCTGACCATCGGGATCCTTTATGGGATTGTCTCTGGTTGGAATGGCGGGATTGTCGATAACATTCTCCAGCGGATTATCGAAATCATCAGTTCCATTCCTAACCTGGTTGTGGTTATCCTGATGCTCCTGGTGTTCAAGCCAGGTCTGACCAGCATCATCGTGGCGATCGCGTTTACTGGCTGGGTGACGATGGCCCGACTGATTCGTGCTCAGACGCTGCAGTTGCGTGACCAAGAATTCGTTTTGGCGGCGAAGACGCTGGGCGAATCACCTTGGAAGATTGCGCTGCACCACCTGATTCCAAACCTGTCTTCAACTATTATCATTCAGACCATGTTTACGATCCCAACGGCGATCTTCTTTGAAGCTTTCCTGTCCTACATCGGGATTGGGATTCCTGCACCAACGGCTTCTCTGGGGACTTTGCTGTCTGACGGGCAAAAGAACTTCCGTTTCCTGCCTTACCAGATGGTTTACCCCGCGATTGTTATTTCGGTTCTGATGCTGGCGTTCAACCTGCTCGCCGATGGTCTGCGTGACGCCTTTGACCCACGCTCTGCACGCTAGGAGGTGTAATTGTGAGCAAAATCCTTGAAGTAAATAACCTGGAGATTGATTTCAACACTTACGCCGGTACTGTGCACGCGATTCGCAACGTGTCCTTCCACCTTGATAAGGGGGAAACACTGGCAATCGTTGGTGAATCTGGTTCTGGTAAGTCTGTTACCCTGCGCACCATCATGGGCTTGCTGGCTAAGAACGGGGAAGTTAAGAACGGGGAAATCCTGTTCAACGGTCAGGACATTCTCAAGAAGTCCGAAAAGGAACTCAACGCGATGCGCGGTAACGACATCTCGATGATTTTCCAAGACCCAATGACTTCTCTTGACCCAACAATGCCAATTGGTAAGCAAGTGGCCGAAGTGCTCCGCATTCACGGCAGCATTTCCAAGAAGAGCGCGCTCGATGAAGCTGCTCGAGTTCTGGAACTCGTTGGGATTAAGGACGCCAAGGCGCGTCTGAAGGACTACCCACATCAGTTCTCAGGTGGTCAGCGGCAACGTATTGTTATCGCGATTGCCATCATCAACAACCCGCAGATCCTCATCGCCGACGAACCAACCACCGCGCTGGACGTGACGATTCAGGCCCAGATTCTGAACCTGCTGAAGGAACTGCAGACGAAGATTGATACTTCAATCATCTTCATCACCCATGACCTGGGGGTTGTGGCCGGGATTGCGGACCGAGTTGCGGTTATGTACGCCGGCAAGATTATTGAGTACGGGACCGTTGATGAAATTTTCTACAATGCCCAGCACCCATACACTTGGGGCCTGCTCGAATCCATGCCAACGCTGGAGACAAACTCCGACCGTCTGCACGCGATTCCTGGTACGCCACCAAGCTTGATTAACCCACCAGTTGGGGACGCCTTTGCAGCCCGTAACGCATACGCCATGAAGATTGACACCGAACAGGAACCACCATTCTTCAAGGTCTCGGACACGCACTACGCCGCAACATGGCTGCTCCACCCAGAAGCACCCGCTGTGGAATTCCCACCAGAAATCGCGCGGCGGCGTGAAGTCTGGAAGAAAATGAACCCGCAGCTTGCAGGCAAGGATCCCGAAGCACAAGCACCTGCACCAGAAGCAAAGGCCGCTGCAAGTAGTACTGAAAAGGAGGCTGACTAAATGGCTGACGAAAAAAAGGAAGTCTTGGTCTCCGTCAAGCACCTGGAACAGTTCTTTAACCCTGGTAAGAAGGATGAAGTTCGCGCGATTCAGGACATCTCCTTTGACATCTACAAGGGTGAAACACTCGGGCTGGTAGGTGAATCCGGTTCTGGTAAGACCACAACTGGTCGGGCCATTATCCGGCTGTACAAGCCAACGAACGGGGAAATCCTGTTCAACGGCACGGACATCGCTAAGCTGCGCAACGGTTCCAAGGACATGCAGGAATTCCGGCGCGAAACCCAGATGATTTTCCAAGATCCATACGCGTCCTTGAACCCCCGGATGAAGGTTAAGGACATCATTGCTGAGGGGATTGATATTCACCACTTGGCAAAAGACAATGCGGACCGTGACGCACAGGTTGCAAACCTGCTCGAACTGGTTGGGCTTAACCCTGACCACGCAACGCGTTACCCGCATGAATTCTCCGGTGGTCAGCGGCAGCGTATCGGGATTGCCCGCGCGCTTGCCGTGCAGCCTCAGTTCATCATTGCCGACGAACCTATCTCCGCGCTGGACGTTTCCATTCAGGCCCAGGTTGTTAACCTGCTGAAGGAAATCCAGGAACAGCGGAACCTGACTTACCTGTTCATCGCGCATGACTTGTCCATGGTTAAGTACATTTCCGACCGCATCGCCGTTATGCACTACGGCCGTCTGGTCGAACTGTCGACAGCGGATGAAGTTTACAACCACCCACTGCACCCATACACGCAGAGCTTGCTTTCTGCCATTCCAATCCCTGACCCTGAAGTTGAACGTCGCCGCCGGCCGGTGGAATACGACGCCAGCATCGAAGAAGACGGCCAGAAGCGGACGATGGTTGAAATCACCCCAGGTCACTTCGTTTTCGCTGCTGAAAGCGAAATTGAAGGCTACAAGGCCAAGGCTGCGAGCTACAAGTAGGTAGAGAGAGCGGATTTCAATGCGTTTAGCCACCGAGCACTAACGTAATCAGCCACCTATTTCCGTACTTTGGGAATAGGTGGCTGATTGGGTTAGGCACAGGGGGCTGCATTGGAAGCCGCGTTTGTAGGCCGGATTCTCACCTTGATTCAGATTGGTCAGAATCCGGCCGAGTGCGGAGCACTCTAGTAGATTTGTGCATAAGTACAGAGCAAGCCCGACACACACCGCACAGGACGGTGTCTTGTCGGGCTTGTTTTTTTACATATTGACGAATTAATGAACGCGGAGGAAACGGATAATGACTGACTTCGATTTTGCAGAACTAGATGCACTGAATCGCAAGCAAAATTTTAGTGGTGCCTACATGGTCTTTGATCGACACGACATTTTGCATAGCGGTGCTGCCGGGGTGGCGGATTACACAACCGGTGCACCGTTTACGCTCGATACGGTCAGTGCGCTGGGGTCAACTTCCAAACAGTTCACCGCGACGTTGGTACTGCGGCTGGTAGCCAGTGGCAAGTTGGCGCTGGATGCACCACTTGCCAAGTACCTACCCGAGTACAGTCACGCGGCAGAGGTGACCATGCGGCAGCTGCTGAACATGGACTCGGGCGTGCCGGACTACACCGACATTCTGGCTGATCAAGTCCAGAAACAGTGGGCGGACGCACTGAACGACGAGAGTCTCGGCGTCGTCATGAACCAAGTGGCAAGTGATGATTACAACTTCGCGGAATTGTTGGCGCTCATTAACGGGCGGCCACTGGACTTTACTCCCGGCAGCAAGTTTGCTTACAGCAACACCAACTACATGTTGCTCAGTTACGTCATTGCGCGCATCGTGGGGCAGCCGTTTGCACAGGTGCTGACTGAAACCTTGCTGCAGCCATTGGGTTTAGACTCGGCACGCGTGGGCACCCAGTACAGCGAGGCCAATGGTTACGTGCTGGCGAGTGGGCAGCCGCATGCACTCGGGCGCGGTCGGCACCTGACTGGCGACGGTGAACTCGTGATGAACGTGCGCGACCTGGCGCGCTGGGGCCAGGCGGTGCTGAATGGGCAGACCTTGCCACCAGAACAGCTGCAGTTGAGCTTTGACCTCGTGCACGGTGCGTACGGCATGGGCTGGATGCACCGTGGTCACATTTATCAGCACGGTGGCCATATTCTGGGTTACTGGGCCGGGATTTATCTGGATATTGAACACAAATGGGGCAGTGTGTGGCTCTTTAATACGGCTCAGAAAAGTCTCACACCGGATGCCACGTGGCATAAACAAGTGTTCAAATGGCATGAACGTGAAGCGGTTAAGAGAAATTAGTGACGAAAAGATTAATATTTAACTGTTAAAAATGAGACGAAAGTGCTATTCTCTAATAGTCACATATCAAGACATTTTGACTAAGGAGAGTTACATAATGGCACAGAAGAATAAAGCAATCTGGCTCAGCGTCATGGCAACGACGCTGGCCCTCACTCTGTCGGCCTGCGGGAGCAAGTCTGCAGATAGCGGCAAGAAGCAGTCTGTCACAATCATGAGCAAGGACGTCATTTCGACGATGGACCCAGCGCTGGCAACGGACACGATTTCCGGGCAGGCAATGGAAAACGTCTACTCCGGTCTTTACCGCTACGACGGTAATAAACTCAAGCCCGACATGGCCAGCAAGATGGCCACGGTTTCTAAGGATCAGAAGACTTACACCTTCACCATTCGCAAGGGTGCAAAGTGGAGCGATGGCAAGGAAGTCACCGCCAAGGACTTTGAATATGCTTGGCAGCGTGCCGTCACCCCAGCCACCAAGTCCGAGTACGCCTACATTTTCAGCGGCATCAAGAACGCAGATGCCATCACCGCCGGCAAGAAGGCCCCATCCACATTGGGCGCTAAGGCTATCGGTAAGTACAAGTTCCAGGTCACCCTGGAAAAGCCAATTCCATACTTCCAGTCCATGATCACACTGCAGACTTTTGACCCCGTTGAGAAGAGTCAGGTTACCAAGTGGGGTAAGAAGTACGGCACCAGCGCCAAGACGCTCACCTTCAACGGTCCTTACGTCATGAAGAAGTGGAACGGCTCCGACAACACCTGGAAGCAGACCAAGAACAGTAAGTACTGGAACGCCAAGAACGTGCACATCACGACCATCAAGAACCAAGTGGTCAAGGACAACAGCACCGCGCTGAACCTGTTCCAGGCTGACAAAATTACTGACGTCGCCGTTTCTGGTGACACCGCCATGCAGATGAAGAACGACAAAGCTTACAACGTGGTCGGCATGAACGCCACCTACTACCTGGAAATGAACCAGCAGCGCATTGCCGGCTTCAAGAACCAGAAGATTCGTGAAGCACTTAGCCTCGCCGTTAACCGGAAGAGCTTCATCAAGAAGGTTCTGGGCGATGGTAGCGAACCAATCGCAACGGTTGTGCCAAGCAAAATGATGTACAACGACAAGACCGGCAAGGACTTCGGCCCCGAAGCCGCTAAGAAGGTGCAGTCCTACGCCAGCTACGACCTGAGCAAGGCTAAGAAGCTGTTCGCTGAAGGGATGAAGGAAGCCGGGCAGAAGAACCTCGAGTTTACCATCACTTCTGACGACACTGACGCTGCTAAGTCCACACTGGAATACCTGCAGAACGCCTTCAGCAAGCTTTCCAGCAGCGATGCCAAGATTACGGTCAAGACCAAGTCCGTACCGTTCAAGACGCGTGTGAGCCTGTCCATGGCCCACAAGACGGACATGGTTGTCACAGCCTGGAGTGCTGACTTCCCAGACGCCATTTCCTTCCTCAGCCTGTTCACGACCGGTGCTTCCTACAATATGGGGAACATCTCCGACAGCCACTACGACAAGCTGATCTCCGCAGCGAACACGACAGATGCTACCAACACCACGAAGCGTTGGAACGACATGCAAGAAGCTGCCCAGTACCTGACCAAGAAGTCCCTGGTCATCCCAATGTATCAAGTTGGGACCGCGCACCTGACCAAGATCACGGTTAAGAACATGCGCTACACGCCAAACTCACTGATTAACTTCGTGGGTGCGACTAACAAGTAAAAAAGAGTGGACCACAACGCGGTCAGCTCCTGAGCACTAGGCCAAAAGGTGTCGATTCCCATGTGAGGGGGAGTTGGCACCTTTTATGTTCTGGTCTAGTTCTCATTTTGCGCCTAATTATGCCCCGAAAAGTGACATGAGACACGGCAAAAGTCCCAAATGTGTCCGTGAGTCAAATTAACATGTTTACAATATGCGGACTATACAGCCGTCTGTGTCTACATTTTGTATATTTGTGACGAAAATAAGAAAAATATGACTAAAGTGAGTTTGCTTTAATCTAAAATTGGGATATTCTAAGAACAATCAAATCTCGAGGGGGATATACCTTTATGAAGAAGAATCGAATGTGGCTTGGTCTTACGGCGACCTCGCTTGTATTACTGTTAGCAGCTTGTGGTAGCAAGACGTCTAGCTCCAGCAAGGGCCAGACTGTTAACCGGATGGAAAAGGATGTTATTGCCACCATGGACCCAGCCATGGCAACTGACGTGATTTCCGGTCAGGCCATGACCAACGCCTATGCTGGTCTTTATCGTTTTGAAGGTAAGAAGCTGAAGCCTGACATGGCAGCCAAGATGGCCACCGTGTCCAAGGACCAGAAGACTTACACCTTCACCATTCGTAAGGGTGCCAAGTGGAGCGACGGCAAGGAAGTCACAGCGGCTGACTTCGAATACGCTTGGAAGCGTGCCGTTGATCCTGCAACCAAGTCCCAGTACGCCTACATCTTTAGTGGTATTCAGAACGCTGATGCTATTACTGCCGGCAAGAAGCCGGCATCCAGCTTGGGTGCCAAGGCCATTGGCAAGTACAAGTTCCAGGTTAAGCTCGACAAGGCAATGCCTTACTTCGAAAAGATGATCTGCCTGCAGACTTTTGACCCAGTCGACAAGAGTCAGGTTAAGAAGTACGGTAGCAAGTACGGTACTAAGTCCAGCACACTGACCTTCAACGGACCTTACGAACTGAAGGGCTGGAACGGTTCTGACAACAAGTGGACTCTCACCAAGAACAAGAACTACTGGAACGCCAAGAACGTTCACATCACCAAGATTAACAACCAGGTTATCAAGGAAAACAGCACGGCTGTTAACCTGTTCCAGGATGGCAAGATTGATGATGTTGCCATTTCTGGTGACTCTGCTTCCCAGATGAAGTCCGACAAGGCCTACAACGTTGTTTACCAGAACGCGACCTACTACCTGGAAATGAACCAGAAGAAGGTTCCTGCATTCAAGAACATCAAGGTGCGCCGCGCGATTTCCATGGCCATCAACCGCAAGGACTTTATCAAGCAAGTGCTTGGTAATGGTTCCCAGGCTATCTCCACCGTTGTGCCTGCCAAGATGATGTACAACGATGCCGGTAAGGACTTCACCACCGAATCCGACAAGAAGGTCGGCAAGTACACGACCTACGACCTCAAGGCAGCCAAGAAGCTCTTCGCTGAAGGGATGAAGGAAGCCGGCCAGACGAACCTGAACTTCACCATTCTGACCGACGATACTGATGGCGCTAAGAGCACCGTTCAGTACCTGCAGTCCGCATTTGAAAAGCTGGCTTCTGGCAACCTGAAGGTGAAGGTCTCCACTCAGACCGTGCCATTCAAGACCCGTCTGTCCCTGTCCACCGCGCACAAGTTTGACATGGTTGTCTCCGCTTGGAGCGCTGACTTCCCAGACGCCATCAGCTTCCTCGACCTGTTCACGACTGGCAACTCTTACAACCGTGGTCAGTGGTCCGATGCTAAGTACGACAAGCTGATCAACGCCTCCAAGACCACCGACGCAACCAACCCAACGGCACGTTGGAACGATCTGGAACAGGCTGCTCAGGAAATGACGACCCAGGCCGGTATCATTCCTGTTTACCAGCTTGGTGAAGCGCACCTGACCAAGACATCTGTTAAGGGTATGGAAATGAGCCCTAACGGGATGTACAACTTCATCGGTGCTACCAACAAGTAATATTAGAAGCAAAAGTCATGCTTAGAAGAAGCGTCATTCGCCCACGTGGGGGATGACGTTTTTTCGTGCGTGCGAACACGTGTCAGACCAATAACAACGGGGATTTAAGGACGTTGGTCGGTGCGACAAAATGACCGCGTTTTGCGGTGGGTGTAGCATAATTAAATACAACTGTTTTTGATATAGATACAAGAAATGCTGATATGACGTGTTATTCTGTGCAGCTTATGGCATAAGATGAGGGCAAGCTTTGCTTAAAATGTCGCAAAAATAAGCTTAAAACGTCACAAATTAGTAGATTTTAAGCGTTAGCAGGAGTATTCTAATTTGGTAAACATCAATTATGGAGGATTTCTTTATGAAGAAGAAGATTCTGATGGGCGTCGCAGCGACGACCCTGACGCTCATTCTCGCGGCTTGTGGCGGCAAGTCCGATTCTGGTAAGAGTGTTAGCTCTGCCCGGATTATGGCGAGCGACATTATCAACACCATGGACCCAGCACTAGCAACCGACGTGATTTCTGGTCAGGCCATGGCCAACACCTACTCTGGTCTCTACCGTTTCCACGGTAAGAAGCTTGAACCAGACATGGCAGCCAAGATGGCCACCGTTTCTAAGGACCAGAAGACCTACACCTTCCACCTGCGCAAGGACGCAAAGTGGAGTGACGGCAAGAAGGTCACAGCGAAGGACTTTGTTTTCGCATGGCAGCGCGCCACGGATCCTAAGACCAAGTCCCAGTACGCCTACATTTTCTCTGGAATTGAGAACGCCGATGCCATTACCGCCGGCAAGAAGCCTGCTTCTAGCCTCGGTGTTAAAGCCCTCGACGACTACACCTTCCAGGTTAAGTTGGAAAAAGCAATGCCATACTTTGAAAAGATGATCACCCTGCAGACTTTTGACCCCGTCGAAAAGAGCCAGGTTGAAAAGTACGGTGATAAGTACGGTACGAAGTCCAGCACCCTCACCTTCAACGGCCCTTACGTGATGAAGAAGTGGAGTGGTTCTGACAATACTTGGACCCAGACCAAGAACCCGAACTACTGGGACAAGAAGAACGTGCACATCGAAAAGTTGACCTACCAGGTTGCTAAGGACCCATCAACCGCCCTTAACCTGTTCCAGGATGGCAAGCTCGATGACGTTGTGGTCTCTGGTAACAGTGCACAGCAGATGAAGAATGATCCTGCCTTCAACAACCGTGCCCAGAACGCTACTTACTACCTCGAACTGAACGCTAAGCGCGTGCCTGCATTCGCCAACGTTAAGGTGCGCCAGGCTATCTCCATGGCCATCAACCGCAAGAACTTCATCAAGCAGGTGCTTGGTAATGGTTCCGTGCCAATCTCCACGGTTGTTGCCACCAAGATGATGTACAACGACCAGGGTGAAGACTTCACAACGGCGCCTGACAAGAAGGTTGGTCAGTACACTGACTACGACCTGGCCAAGGCTAAGAAGCTCTTCGCTGAAGGGATGAAGGAAGTCGGCAGCAAGTCCGTTTCCTACACCCTGACTTCTGACGACACGGCGCTGGCTAAGAGCACCCTGGAATACCTCCAGAACGCCCTTGAAAAGCTCAGCACCAAGGATGCCAAGATGACGGTTAACACCAAGTCCGTACCATTCAAGACCCGTCTGCAGCTGTCTGCTGACCGGAAGTCCGACATGGTTGTGACGGCTTGGAGTGCTGACTTCCCAGATGCCATCAGCTTCCTGGACATGTTCACGACCGGTGGTGCTTACAACGATGGTGAATGGAGCAACGCGACCTACGACAAGTTGATCAACGCTTCCAAGACCACCGATGCAACCAACACGACCAAGCGCTGGAACGATCTGCAGAGTGCCGCTGAACTGCTCACCCAGCAGGCCGGTGTCATTCCGCTGTACCAGCTCGGTGAATCCCACCTGACCAAGACCTCCATCAAGGGGATGGAACTTGGACCTAACGGGATGATGAACTTCGTCGGTGCTACTAACAACAAGTAGTCACTTGCGACTGTGCGTTAACTGAAAAGCGTTTCGCCTTTGAGCGGGACGCTTTTTTGTGTTTATGATTTCAAAATGGTGGTGTCAGGACTGGGGCGGATTGGCGCCGCTCCTGGAGACTGCGCTGGCGGGGACCGCTTCAGCCCGCATACGCGGTCTTCCGCTGGCAGATTTGCCGAAACTCACGTCAAATCTGCGCTCCCGATGCAATTAGCAGTGCATACGGCTGACGCCGCATGCACTGCTAATTGCATTTTCGCCAGCTCCGTCTCCAGTCGCTCTGCCAATCCGCCCCAGTCCTGACGAGCACTCACGTCACAGAGTGTGAACGAGCACACTGTGGGTGCGCGCAATTGCGTGTATGTTCACCGAAGTAATTGAGAGTTCGTTGAGCAGTCACACAAAGAGGACCCCAACTCATTCAGAATTGGGGTCCTCTTTGTTGTGGTGCAGACTCAAGAAGTTAGTCAATCCGCGGCAAATCTGGCCGGTCGTAGTAGTAACCTTGCGCGTAACGGGCGTGCAGGGTTGCTTGCGCGAATTCGGCGTCGCTGGGACTGTTGACGTCGGTGCAGATGATGGTCACGTCTGCCGCGCTGCAGTCTGCGACCAGTTGCCGCAGGACCGCGGCGGATTGCGGTTGACCGAGTGCTTTACGGACCATGCCCATGGATAACTTGATGCTGTCGATGAGGTGCAAGGCGGTCATGGGGATAACGCCGGCGTCGAGATTATCGACGCTGATGACGACTTTAATGTCCTCCGCCGCCATGTTAATCTGCACCTGCCGCAACAGCTCAGTGCTGACGGGTGCCTTGATTTGCACCATCATGCCGTGCAATCCCGCGTGGGACTGCATGAAGTCGTGGAGTTGGCGCACGGTGTAGGGTTCAATGCACTCGTTCTTGCTCAAGCTGATGGCTAAGCACAGTTCGGGCGCCATGTTGACCGCTTTATTCATGAAGGCCAACTGGCTAGTTAGCGGTGTGCCAAAAGGCCAAGTTTGCCAGCGGTCGTACTCGGACAGGTTACGGGCGATGACAACTTCGTGCGCCACAAGCTTGTTCGCATCTTGCAGGTCGACCATGGTTTGCGTGTAGTAGGCCAGAATTTCGCGGGCGCGGTGCACCGTATTGTCGCGCAAGGTATCGCCGTTCATGGTGATGACGTCGCGGCCGCGCTTTTTACTCTGGTACATGTTGTCGTCGACGCGCTTGAAGAGGTCGTCGGCAGAATTGTCCGCGATGGTGCGCTCGGTACCGCCACAGGAGATGGTAACGGCCAGTTCGTTATCGCCGGCGCTGTAACGCGTGCGGCGGACCGTCCGCCAGCAGTCGATGAGGACGGGCATAACTTCCTGCGTCGTTTGGCCAGCGAAAATCAGGCTGAATTCTTCGCCGCCAGTGCGGTAGAGCTGGGGTGCGCCAGGGTGGCGGCGCAACACGTCGCGCAGGGTCGTGGCGACGCCGATTAGAATTTCGTTCCCAGCTAGGTGGCCGTAGTGGTCGTTGACCTGTTTGAAGTGGTCGACGTCGATTTCGACCATGGTCAGTGCTTCAGCGTTCGCGATGGAAGCCGCAAACTGTTGCTCTAGATCGTCTTGGAAAATGGCGTAAGTTTTGGTGTTCGTGAGTGCGTCGTAAGTCGCGCGCCGGGCGTTGGCTTCACTTTGCTTGTCAGACTGGCGCAACTCGAAGAGGTATAGTCCCGTTGAGAAGCTGGAGCAGGCGTACAAAAGTAGCGCTTGGATGCGCAGCGTGGGATTCATGTTGAAGCCGGCCGATACAGAATCAATGGTGAGCCAGTAGAGCGCCGCGAGTGTCATCAAGACCAGACTGTGTTGCAGCAGGTGATAACGAATGTGCTTACCGTTTGCCCGCACGTAAGTTAGCCATACTATTAGAAGCAAAAAGCTAAAGAGACTGTTTGGCCACAGATTCACTGCGCGGTGCGTGAACGCCCAAAAAAATGCGAGCGCGAGACTGCGCAAAATGTATTCCGGCGTGGTGGTGTGCGCGTCCAGAGCAATGTAGCTGACAATGAACAGTGCAATCCCTTGCTGCACCAGACCGCCGACGGGGAGCAAGTGTCCTGATCCCGTCCAAGCGAGTAAGAATGAAACGAGAATGCCGGCTGCTGGAATCGCTAGGCGAATCCACGCCCCGCGGCGCCAATCGCTGGCCTTTTGCCGCGCGGCGTACTGCCAGGCGCGTGAGTAATAACTGACAAAGCCGGTGGCGAAGAAGAGCATCGTCAGCCCCTGCGCCAGCAACATCTGCCAACTAAGTGAAAACGTATGTATAGTCACGGTCAATTCCCCCCAGAACTGATGACTTAATGCTTAGTGGTTCCCCCAATGAGCATCTTACCATTAAAGATAGGCCAAGTGATTGAAATCGCTGACTTTTTGACGTGAGGAGGGAAAGTTTCTGAACATTGTTGGTCAGAATGTATATGACATGCAGAATGACCTGCGATATGCATTTTAACTGGAATTAATTGCAACTGTGGCGAAAGTAAAAGCCACACCATGATGACCGTAAAATGTGAACAAACGGTGCGAAAATGAGCTTTAAGATGTGGCGGAAAGTGAAGCAGTCAGCTTGACGCCCTGCGTTTCATTGACATTTTCAAGACGCAACGGCCGTGATCAAAGGCCGACATGCCGGTTAATTTGTTCAGCCAGCAAAAACAACATTATGCGCATTTCTGAAGAAAAATTATAAAAAGTGGCAAAAATGAGTGTACAAAAGCAAAACAATGAGTTAATCTAATTGAGTAATAAATATGCATGGGGAGAACGAAAATATGAAGAAAAAACCATTATGGACCGGGCTGGCAGCTGTTGCCTTGACCCTGGTACTCGCGGCTTGTGGCGGCAAGAGCGCGGACACAAGTAAGTTGCAGACGATTAACCGGATGGCGAAGGATGTCATCTCGACCATGGACCCACAGAAGGCGGTTGACGCCATTGCCGGGCAGGTCATTGAAGACACCAACGCCGGCTTGCTACGTTATGACGGCAAGAAGTTGGAGCCAGATGAAGCAACGGCTTTGCCTAAGGTTTCTAAGGACCAGAAGACTTACACCTTTACGCTGCGCAAGAACCTGAAGTGGAGTAATGGTGAGCAGGTCACGGCTAAGGACTACGTATACGCTTGGCAGCGTCTGGCGGACCCGAAGACCAAGTCCGAATACGCGTACATCGCCTCGGGTATTTTGAACGCTGACGCCATTACAGCCGGCAAGAAGGATCCCAGCACGCTCGGCGTGAAGGCGGAAGGCAAGTACAAGTTTGTCGTGAAGCTCGACCGGCCAATGCCTTACTTCAAGACGATGATTACACTCTGTGTATTCGACCCTACCCAGAAGTCTGCGGTTGATAAGCACGGCGACAAGTTCGGGACCAGCGCGAACACCCAGACTTACAACGGGCCATACGTGCTGACTAAGTGGAACGGTTCCTCTAACACCTGGGTTGAAAAGAAGAACCCGAACTACTGGAACGCCAAGAACGTCCACGTGAAGACAATCAAGACGCAGGTGGTTAAGGAAACCACGACCGCACTGAACCTGTTCCAGTCCGGTAAGCTCGATGACGCCATCATTTCCGGTGACACCGCCGCCCAGATGCAAAATGATTCCCAGTACAACACCGTTGAACAGGGCCGGACCAGCTACCTGGAACTGAACGCCCAGCGGGTGCCAGAACTGGCCAACGTCAACATTCGCAAGGCGCTGTCCATGGCCATCAACCGGAAGGAATTCATCAAGAAGGTGCTCGGCGATGGCTCCAAGCCAATCAGCCAGGTTGTCCCTTACGGTCTGTTCACCAACGAAGACAACAACAAGGACTTCGCAACGGAGGCTTCCAAGGCCAACGCCGCGGACTCCAAGTACGACGTGAAGAAGGCTGCTGCCCTCTACAAGAAGGGCCTGAAGGAACTCGGCAAGAGCACCATCAGCTTCACGCTGACTGGGGATGACACCGATGTTGCCAAGAAGACGCTCGAATACCTGCAGGGTGCTTGGGCCAAGGCATTGCCTGGTATCAAAGTCACAACCAAGTCCGTACCGTTCAAGACGCGTGTTCAGCTGAGCCTGGACCACCAGTCTGACGCCGTGGTTTCCTCCTGGCAGGCGGACTTCCCAGACGCCATTTCCTTCCTGGATCTGTTCACAACGGGTAACTCTTACAACTCCGGTAACTGGAGTAACGCTAAGTACGACCAGCTGATTAAGGACTCCAAGGATAAGGATGCGGCAAGCATCTCTAAGCGCTGGGCTGACCTGAAGCAGGCCGACGAAATCCTCGCCCAGCAGCAGGGTGTCATTAGCCTCTACCAGACCGGTGAAGCGCACCTGACCAAGAAGACCATCAAGGACATGCCATACAGTCCTGGTAACATGATCAACTTCGTCGGCACCACGAACATCACGAAGTAGGGAAGAGCGGGCCACGATGCGCTTAGCTCTCGAGCATTAACGTAATAAGACCGCTATTCCGGTTTTTGGAATAGTGGTCTTATTGGGTTAAGCGGAGCCAGACGCTCTTAATGTTTTAGCGTTTAGAGCGTCGGACAGCGAAGCGTAGGTGGCGGACTCCTCACCGTAATTCGGATTGGTCAGGAGTCCGCCGGCGTAACAGCGCTGTAGATGAAAAGTTCCGCTACCAATATCGGTAGCGGAACTTTTTGTATATAAGCGCGAAATATGCACCGGTATGCTGAAAAAACGGAACGGATTGACTATTCATTGTGACATAAATGAGCAAGCAACTCATAATGGTGTTTACGCCGCATAAACGGCAATGCGGCGAAATATGAACAAAAATAATGGCGAATCATAACAAGATGCTGATATGACAGCGTTGATAGCGAAATTCAATCTATTGAAACTTGCGTCATCATGGCCATCTGGTTAGAAAAAAGTCACAAAAAATTAGGAAATAAGTATACAAATGACAAAACGTGCGGTATTCTAGTCACATCCTAATTATTTGTGGAGGCACAATTTTATCATGAAGAAGAAACCACTATGGCTGGGCGTCGCAGCGACGTCTCTAGCCCTTTTGCTTGCAGCTTGCGGCGGCAATAGCAGCTCTAGTTCCAAGACGCAGACGATTACCCGCATGTCCAAGGACGTCATTTCGACCATGGACACGCAGATGGCGACCGACGCCATTTCCGGGCAGGTGCTTGACGACACCAACGCCGGACTTCTGCGGTACCACGGCAACAAACTTGAAGCTGACGTCGCCAAGTCACTGCCTAAGGTTTCTAAAGATCAGCTGACTTACACCTTCAGCCTGCGCCACGGCACCAAGTGGAGTGACGGCAAGGAAGTCACCGCCAAGGACTTCGTTTATTCCTGGCAGCGGCTGGTTGACCCGAAGACCAAGTCCGAATACGCTTACATTGCTTCTGGCATCAAGAACACCGACGCCATCACGGCCGGCAAGATGGACAAGAGCAAGCTGGGCGTTAAGGCCATTGGCAAGTACACTTTCCAGGTTAAGCTGGATCGGGCAATGCCATACTTTGAAAAGATGATTACCCTTTGTGTCTTCAACCCAACTGAAAAGTCCGCGGTTGATAAGTGGGGCAAGAAGTTCGCCACGAGCTCCAAGTACCTGACCAACAACGGCCCATACACGCTGAAGAACTGGAATGGTTCCGACAACACCTGGACCGAAGTCAAGAACCCGAAGTACTGGAACGCCAAGAACGTCCACGTGACGAAGATTAAGACGCAGGTTGTTAAGGAAACGACCACTGCACTCAACCTCTTCCAGTCCGGCAAGCTCAACGACGCCATCATCTCTGGTGATAGCGCAAGCCAGATGCAAAATGATTCCCAGTACAACACGGTTCAGCAGGCTCGTACCACTTACCTCGAAATGAACGCTAAGCGGGTACCTGCCCTGGGTAACGCCAACATTCGCAAGGCGCTGTCCATGTCCATCAACCGTAAGGAATTCATCAAGAAGGTCCTCGGTGATGGTTCCAAGCCAATCACCCAGCCAGTACCTTACGGTCTGTTTACCAACGACAAGACCGGTGATGACTTCGCAACTGACGCTTCCAAGAAGTACTCTAGCAACTCCGATTACGATACCAAGAAGGCTGCTGAATACTACAAGAAGGGTCTGAAGGAACTCGGCAAGTCCAGCATCTCCTTCACCCTGCTGTCTGACGATACTGATGTTGCTAAGAAGACTCTCGAATACCTGCAGGGTGCTTGGTCCAAGGCACTTCCTGGTATCAAGGTTTCCACCAAGTCCGTACCATTCAAGACCCGTGTCCAGCTGAGTCTTGACCACCAGGCTGACGTGGTTGTTTCATCCTGGCAGGCTGACTTCCCTGACGCCATCTCCTTCCTCGACATGTGGGTAACTGGTAACAGTTACAACATGGGTAACTGGAGCAACGCGCAGTACGATGCCCTCATCAAGAAGTCCAAGACGACCGATGCAACGGATGTTGCTAAGCGTTGGGACGACCTGAAGCAGGCTGATGAGATCATCGCCCGCGACCAGAGTGTCATCGGTCTCTACCAGACCGGTGAAGCGCACCTGACCAAGAAGTCCATCAAGGGCATGCTTTACAGCCCAGGCAACATGATCGACTTTGTCGGTGTGACGAACAAGTAAAACTGTGGCGGGACTGAGGCGGATTGCTTCCGTTTGAGAAACTCCGCCGGCGGGGACCGTTCGAGCCTCCTGCCGGAGTCTCTCACTGGGGAATTTGCCTCTGTGAGTCAAATTCCCGCTCCCGAAAAAATGAGCGGTGTACTCAGCGCACGAAAACCGTGTGAGCTGAGTACACTGCTCATTTTTTTGTCGCCGGCTCCGTTTCTCAAACTCCACCAATCCGCCTCAGTTCCGTGTGCACTCACGATATATCGTGATGGACAAAAGTACATCTTGAACTCATGGAATGTATCGTTGGACAACACATTGAATAGTCATTGGCATCCGATGACGTTGCGGTGTTTCAAAAGGTTCATGACGTCGAAATTGAAGCTGCTTTGCCGTTTGTCCACGGAGGTGTGGGGTGTTTGGGCGGAGCGATTGGGGATGAAGCGGCGAAAAAAATGTTGTTTGGAGACACGGCGTATTTTGCCGTGGCTGCACACAACATTTTCGGGAGCGCGAATTTGACGCGGGCTTTGCGGCAAATTCGCCAGTGAGAGCCCGTGGGCTCGAACGGTCCCCGCCGCGCAGTCCCCAATCGCGTAGCCCAAACGCCCCACACCGAAGCAGCCAACTCCCACAACAGTAGTAGCCGCTACCTGTATAATTGCGGTATTATTGTAAGGTATGCATTAACTCGAATTTTGAAGATACGCATCACCGAAAAAATGATGCGCATCAGCGTTTCTGGGGGGAAACGTTACTATCCGCAGGGGGGACAAGTAAGATGGACGAGGTGATTGCGTGGACAATCCGCGCATTCGTGGTCAGCGTGTTCAGCGCTGGTTACATTCGCCTGCACCAACGGGTGTGGGACCGCGCTTTTGATCAGGGCAATAAACCACAGCGTCGCCAGGCAAATCGGGTCCTGCTGACGATTCTTTGTGTTGGGCTAGGCTTAGGTTTGGCCGTGGGCAGTAACTATGTCGACGGGATGGGCACGATGACCTATCAGAACGTCGGCCTGTACATCATGACCATCGGCCTGTTTGACCAGCACATCCGCCTGCCGGAATACTGGGCGCGCGCGGCCGTGGTGCTCTTAGTGTGGTACAAAACGCAGACGGAAGTCCTGAGTGCACGTTTTGTGATTGAACTCGTCATTTTGCTGGTCACCTTGTACCTCGTGCGGCGCTTCCATAGTTTCATGCGCGTCAGTTGGCAGATGACGGCCACCGGCATTGTGCTGGCGGCGCTGTACTGGTTTGACTGGGGCGGCGAAACCGGTATGCTCATTCTGGACCGCACCATGCAGGTGCAGGCGTTCAGTCTGTACGTGATGATGATGATTTTTGCCAACCTCTCCTGGACCGCGTCCTACCGCGCTAGTTTGCGCAACCAGGACATGGAGCGGCTCGCGACTTACGATACGCTGACCAATGCCAAGAACTTCACGCTCTACCAGACTGAAGTGACGGAGTTGTTTGAGGACGCCAAGAAGAAGAGCAAGCCGCTGACCATCGTGGCGCTGGACATTGACCACTTTAAGCAGGTTAACGACACTTACGGGCACCTGGCCGGCAATGCGATTTTGATTGGGGTGGCGACGCTGCTGGAACAGATTGCCAATGACGAGACCGGCACCCAGCACGTCTACCGCACCGGTGGCGAAGAGTTCACGCTCGCGTTCTCTGGCTTCACACCGGAACAGGTGCTGCCGGTGGTCAACAAAATTTGTATGACGGTGCGCCACAAGCAGTTCAAATATGGTGATTTCCACATCGCCGTCACGCTGTCAGTAGGGATTACCACCTTGCGCTCGATTGACCGCACGATTGATGATGTCTTTAAGCGCGCCGATGATAGTCTTTACGCCAGCAAGCGGCGCGGTCGTGACGCCATTACTGTTGAAGGGATGCCGATGCAGATGGATGATGATGGGATTCGTGATACGCGTTACGCGTATTTTGCCCAGGGCATTGTGGACGCCAGCACTCAAGATAAGACGCCGTGGGGCAGTGAACTACTCTTGCGCATGTACGACCCGCAAAAGGCGCGCTGGGTGCTGCCGGAAAGCTTCGATATTTCCGTGCGCCGGCAAATTGGCTTGTTGCGGGATGCGCTGCGCAATTCGACTTGCCGCCGCTTCACACTGAACCTGACAACGGAGCAGTTTGCCGACGTCGACGTGGCGCGCGCAATTGCTGATTTCCGGCAGGCGACCCCAGAACTAGAGGAACTCATTGTCGAAATTACGCAGGTGCCGCACCTGCAGTCTGTGCGCCGCGTCGCCACCATCTATCATCAGGCCAACGTGCTGGTGTTCATTGATGATGTCGGCAGTGATAATCGCTATGCCGAGGTGCTGAACGTTCTGCCTTTTGCGGATGGTGTGAAGTTCGCGATGCAGAATCTGCGCGGCAGCGATACCCGCGAGCGCATGTTTGAGCGGATTGGCTTCTGGCAGCAGGTGGCCAGCGACAACAACCTCAGCTTCGTGTTGGAGGGGGTCGAAGATCGCGACGACATGGAAGTGACGCGCGATAAGTTCGGGATTCGCTACATGCAGGGCTACTACTTCGGTAAGCCGAGTTTGCCGGATGCCAGTTAAGTCCAAACAAAAATCCCAGCCGTGATGGCTGGGATTTTTTTATGCTTTGTGGTGTGCGGTGACAAAGCGGGTTCGCTGACCCGCAAACTTGCGGTTGAGCCAGGAATTGTCATCGGCGAGCCAGCGGGTGAGCGGCTGCATCACGATGCCGCGGATGAATTCGACGAGCAGGCAGGCGGCGAAGATGCCGAGGATAATTACGAGCGCGGCGAGCACGAACTTACCGGCGGATAGTTGCCAGAGGCGCTCCACGTGGAGCAGGTTACCCCACAGGTATGGCCGAACGTAGGCGTTATCGTGGATCAGGTAGATGCCAAACATGCAGCCGGAGATGCGGTTAACCCAGGGATATGAGCGCGCCGGCATTTTGGCGGTCGCGGCGACGAGTGCCACTGCTGCGAGGGCAGCAAAAGGCGAGTTGTCGAGGACAAAGTGGGTGGCCCCGCCGACGAGAGCGGCCGAGTCGCGCAGGTTGCCCAGCAGGTCGAGCCCGGTGATGCTCAGCAGCATGATGAGGATGGTGCTCCAGAAGGTAGCGCGCGCGTGTTTTTCCAGGAAGGCGAAGTTGCCGAGGCGCAGGTTGGCACCGAGCAGGTAGAGGACGATGAAGCGCAGGGTGCGGTCATTATCCAGCCGCATTTTGAGGAAGACCGGCAGGATGAAGAAGAAGGTAAACAGCGCCAGCGTCAGCATGACCAGCTTACGGCCGTCGGCCTGCCGGATGAAGGCGTTCAGCACTGGGCTGAGGATCACTAGCAAAATGTAGGCGGACACGAACCAGTACTGTGCATATTGCACGGGAAATAGTGACATCATCGTGCCCCAGAAGCTGAGGCTGTGGGTGTGCAGCGCGTGCAGGACGAAGAAGACCATCGAGTAAGTCCAGGTCGCCAGAATGACGGGCGTGATGCGGCGCAACTTGAACTCGGATTTGCAGAGGAAGTAGCCCGTAATCACGATGAAAATGTCGACGCCCATTTTGCCGCCACTCACCAGAATCTGGGTGAAGAACAGCTGCGCGGTGGCCTGCGAGTAATCGGCCGACAGGAGCACCCCGTGCACAGCGAAGTGGTGTGCCAGAATCAGCAGCATCGCCAGGATGCGGAGCAGTTCGATGTTGGAGTTACGTGCTTTGTGCATAATTGCGCCTAGTTTCTCAGAATATGTAGGGTGAAAAATCAATGATAGCTTTATGATAGCCCCGCGGAATCGGCGCGGCAATAGACACTGGGGCGAAAGGGGTGCAAAGATGCATGTGGGGAGCCGACTAGGAAAACGAATTTTGGTGCTGCATGAATTGCTGTGCGCAAAAAATCAAAATAAGCGGTTGGAAATACCCATTCTTGAGTCTTACTGTCATAAGTACCTGCCATCATTCGCGCAGTGGCTGGAATCAGGATGCGCTACGATGATGTCAGGATGTTACCGCTTTCTATTAAATTCTGGAGGTCATACACATGATTGGTGCAATTGAAGCTGGCGGCACGAAGATGGTGTGCGCGGTTAGTGACGAAGACTTAAATATTAAGGCACGGACGCGAATCAGTACGGAGAATCCGCAAGACACGATGCGGGAGATGCTAGCGTTCTTTGGCGAGTACGAATTAGACGGACTCGGAGTAGGGGCGTTCGGCCCGATTGGCGTGAACCCGCAGCGCAGCGATTACGGTTTTATCGGTCAAACGCCAAAAGAAGGTTGGAGTGGCTTCGACCTACTGGGGGCTCTGCAAAAGGAAATCAAATGTCCAATTTACCTGACCACCGACGTCAACGTGGCAGCCTACGGTGAACTCAAACGGGGGAGCGCGCAAAACCTGCAGAATGCCGTTTACCTCACAGTTGGTACGGGGATTGGCGGTGGCGTCATTCATGACGGCGCAATCTATGTTGGGGATACGCATCCTGAACTTGGCCACATCATGGTCAAGCGTGCACAGAATGAGCTCAATGGTTTTGATGGGGTTTGTCCATACCATGATGGGTGCCTGGAAGGCATGGCATCAGGACCATCAATCGGCGCACGAGCTGGCGTTAAAGCCAATACGCTGGCTGAGGATGATCCACTTTGGGATATCGAGGCGGACTACCTGGCCCAGGCAGCGATGAGTTACACCTTGTCTTTTGCCCCGCAGCGCATTATCTTCGGTGGTGGCGTGTCGAACCAGAGCCAGATTTTTCCGAAGATGCGCAAGCGGTTTGCCGAATACTTGAACAACTATGTGCAGGTGCCAAATCTTGACGAGTACCTGGTGCACGCGGCACTTGGAGATGACGCCGGAATTACTGGGGCATTGTTGCTGGCGGCCGAGGTTGCACGTTAAAACGTAAACACTAATTACAATAGAAGAAAGCGTCACGTAATTTCGTCACAGTGAAGTTACGCGACGCTTTTTGCGTTACAGAACTAAAGTTTTTGGCCTTGTTTTGCTGAAGGAAGGGCAGTTAAAGAAATGAAAATCTTAATAGTGAGACGGGCCCGTATTTACCGAATGATCTCACATAAAGAACGATGTTTGGCTTCAATAACTTTTTTTATTTCATTTATGAATAAGCGGACTGAATTGGTTCAACTGTCTAGAAACTTGATTGCGCTTCCGGAATGAGATCGTTATATTGAAAGCATCGACGCCAAATTACCAAACGAACAGGATCAACATCCTGCCTGTATGTAGACCAATTTGTCAGGTGCACCTGCCAAATGACATGGCAACTGCTCCTGACACTTGTTGGTAAGCGCTATCAAAAATATCATGCATAATAATAAATGTAGTCAGGAAGGTGGTGAGAAAGATGATGAACGAACGAGACCTGAAGACAATTCGTTACATGGTTCAGCAAAATGATTTTCGAACCTCAAACGAAATTGCAGCCTACCTTAACGTGTCACCACGAACGGTGATGCGGATTATCAAGAGCATTAACGAAGCGGATCAGCCCGATCAACTGATTATTTCCGAGAAGGGTCGCGGATACAAACTCGATTACGACGTCTACTTGCGGTTTAGCAATCAGATGAACGATCTGGGTTCCTACTCCCCGACAGAACGCCGCAACGAAGTGCTTTTGAATCTTTTGTTCCGGGCGCCACAGCCAGTTGCCCTGGATGAATTGTTTGGCAGGTTCTTCATTAGTGAGACGGTCGTGAATAAGGACGTGCTCCTGCTCAGTCAACAGATTGAGCGCCACGGTCTGCGACTGGTCAAGCACCACCAGGAGCTGAGTGTCAGCGGTAGCGAACGCGCTGTTCGCCAGCTGATTATCGGCGCGATTGGCAAAATGGGCATCACCGACTACCAGAGCATGAAGAAAGAGTTCACCGACCTGAGCACTTTCGACATGCAGTTCATCATCGGACAGATTGATTTCATTGAAGAGGAGTTGCGATCAACTATACCAGCCCCATACAACATTAATCTGTTCACCCATATCTACATCCTAATCAAACGTTATCGTCAGGGATTGCGCGCAGACACTGGCGACGAGGAATTTGATGAGGATGAAGAACGACAGATTCAAGAAAACCCGGTGCTCTACAGTATCTCGGCCGAAGTCATTGGGCACCTTGGGGCGTATCTCAGTCGCGAAATACCCGCGATTGAAAAATATTACATTCTCCAATACTTGATTTCATCGCGACTGTTATCGACACAAACAACGTCAAGCAAGTACTCACCAAGAATCCAAGCCATTGTTGATGACATCGTAAAGCAGATGAGTCACAAGTTTGGCGAGCGGATCGATAGCGATGAGTTGCGAGTTGATTTATCACAGCACGTTAAGCCACTTCTGAACCGTTTGGAGAACGGTATTCATATCGAGAACACCATGCTCCACGACATTAGTTCCGAGTACCCGCAAGTCTTCGCTGAAACGCGCGAGGCGGTCAACACGGTGCTCCAGAAGTACTTAGGCAAGGAAGTATCGGACGACGAAATCGGGTTTATGGCACTCTACTTTATTAAGTACCTTGAGCAGAACCCGCGTCAAATTAATGCTTTAATTATGTGCGCGAGCGGAATCGGCACATCAGAGTTGTTAAAGGTGAAAGTGCACAAGTACTTTCCACAACTCAACATTGAAGATGTGCTGTCGCTTCGGCAGTACCAAAAGAATCGCGCGCAGTACGACGCGAAAACAGACCTGATTATTACCACTGTACGAACAGATGAAATTGACAGTACGCGTCCGATTATCCTGGTAAACGTGATGTTTACGGCTAGTGATCAGAATCGGGTGGCAGAGAAAATAAAGGAGTTGAGCAGCGATGAGCACGATGCAGACTAATTTTGATATGGGTTCAGTTGTTACAAAAGATTTGATTACTTTGGACCTGCAGGCGACCGACAAGTTGGGCGTGATTGAAGAATTAACCGATTTGCTGGTTGCGCACGGTGATGTCAGTGACCGCCAGGGTTTCATCGACGACGTGATTAAGCGCGAAGGCGAAGGCTTTACCGGTCTGGGCCAGGGCGTCGCAATTCCGCACGGGAAATCTAAGGCAGTTGCGAACACTACCATTGCAATTGGTCTGAGCAAGCATCCCATTCCTTGGGAGACGCTAGACGGTGAACCAATTACCGTCATCATCCTGTTTGCCGTTCGTGATACGGACGCAAATACGCTTCACATCAAGTTGCTGCAGAAGGTCGCAATCCTTCTATCAGACGATGAGTTTATCGGTGCACTCCACGAAATCCAGAGCAAAGACGAGTTAATTGCCCTTTTGCGTAAAGAGCCGGAAGGAGAATAACCATGAAAATTGTCGGAGTTGCCGCGTGCACATCAGGTATCGCGCATACCTACATTGCACGGGAAAAGATCATGAAGGGTGCCCAGAAGTTGGGCTACGAGATCCACATGGAAACTCAGGGCACGATTGGAACGGAAGATGAATTAACGCCGGAACAGATTGCCGAAGCGGACTTTGTATTACTGGCTATCGACATTAAAATCGGCGGACGTGATCGTTTTGAAGGTAAGAAGGTGGTGGAGGTACCAACTAACACCGCCATCAAAGCACCAACGAAGTTAATTGAAACCATCGTCAACCAGCTCGGTTTGAGCTAGGGGGCGCGGACATGTTAAAAAAACTACAGATTAAAAAGCACGCGATGACCGCCATTTCTTACATGTTGCCGCTGGTTGTGGCAGCCGGGTTGCTGATTGCGATTGGTAACTTGATGGGTGGTCAAGTTCTCACTAAGTTTAACGGGAATTACCCGATTGCCTCAGTTTTCACCACCTTGGGTGTGTGGGGCATGGGTCTGCTGGCACCAGTTATCGCCGCAGCGGTTGCATACTCAATCGCTGACCGGCCCGGGATTGCCCCAGGGCTGCTCACCGGGATTATCTCTTATAACATCGGCGCCGGGTTCTTGGGCGGTCTGGTCGGTGGTTACGTTGCTGGTTGGGTTGTTGCCGCATTGGTTCGCTACGTTAAGGTACCGAAGTGGGCTGAAGGCCTGAAGCCAATGATGATTGTGCCACTGCTGTCATCGCTGATTATGGCACTCGTCATGTTCTACGTCATTGGGACACCAATCGTTGCCGCAACGAACGCACTGACAAATTTCCTGAACAGCATGCAAGGATCCGCGCGCTTCGTCTTTGGCGGTATCCTGGGCGGCATGGCAGCCATCGACTTCGGTGGCCCTGTCAACAAAGTTGCCTCGCTGTTTGCCGATGGGATGTTGCTCCAAGGCATTCAGCAACCAGAGGCCGTCAAAATTCTTGCCTCAATGGTGCCACCATTTGGTGTCACAATCTCCTGGGTGCTGGCACGCGTCTTCAAGCGCCGCATCTACAGCAAGTCTGAAGAAGACAACATCAAGATTGCCTTCCCAATGGGGATTGTCATGATCACTGAAGGTGTCATTCCAATCGCCGCCGTAGACTTCATCCGTGTGGCCGTCAGTTCCGCACTAGGTGCCGCTGTTGGTGGTGGGTTGTCCATGACTTGGGGCATCAAGAGCCCAGTACCATCAGGGGGGATGTTCATTGTTCCCGCGATGAACAAACCATTGCTCTTCTGCCTAGCATTGTTGATTGGCTCCTGTGTCACCGGGCTTGTCCTCTTCGCCTGGAAGCGAGTTGTCAAACCAGAAGACGAGCTGGCAAAGGTTGAAGAAGATGAACCAGAAGAAGACATCGATTTAAGTGACCTCAAGATTAGCTAGGAGGACAAACAAATATGTATGTTTCGATGACGGACATGTTGGAGCGGGCGAGTGCTGGACATTATGGCGTCATGGCAATTAACTGCTTCAATCTTGAAAGCGCCTACGCGACGATCCACGCTGCGGAAAAGGCGAACGCCCCAATCATCATTGACCTGCTCATGGAGCACCTGGAGAAACATATTCCCAGGGAGTACGTATTACCACCAGTCATCTTGATGGCTAAGCAGGCGAAAGTTGAAGTGGCCATTAACCTCGACCACGGGAAGTCAGAAGATTACGTCATGGATAGCATTGAGGCCGGATTCTCCAGCGTCATGATTGACGAATCGGAGAAGCCATTCCGCGAGAACGTCCAGATTACCCGCCGGATTGTGGAAGTTGCCCGGCAAAAGGGCATCAGTGTTGAAGCCGAAGTGGGGAATATGGGCGCCGTGAAGGGTGACCACTTCACTCAGGCTGATATGTACACCGATCCCGACGATGCGATTCGCTTTATTAAGCGCACAGGTGTTACCGCCCTGGCCTTATCATTCGGATCGAGTCACGGGGTGATGCCCAAAGATTTCGTACCAGTCTTTGACTTCGACATTGTGCGCAAAGTTAAGGAAGCCACCGGTATTCCGCTCGTTCTGCATGGCGGATCCGGATGTGGCGCTGACAACATTAAGAAGGCGATTGCGGCCGGCATTAGTAAAGTCAACGTCGGGTCTGACGTGATGAAGGCCCAGGCGGACGCGGTTTACGCACAACAGCAGGAAAACCGGGCAATTGAGTACCCAGATCTCATGCACGGTACGCTGCAACCAGCGATGGACATGGTCACCAAGTACATCGAAATTTCCGGCTCAGCGGGGAAGAACCTAGAAACCATGTAGTTGTTTGTCTCAGTAGGGATTTCACTTGGATATTAACCAAAAGGAGAAAATATTATGTTACTCAATATGAACCAGTTGCTTGCAGTTGCTAAGAAGAACCATTTTGCCGTTGGTGCTTACAACGTGTCCAACGCTGAACTGCTGAAGTCCGCAGTTGAACAGTGTGAAGCCGACAATGCACCTGCCATCATCGCTGTCCACCCAACCGAATTGGCCTACGCGAAGGATGACTTCTGGACATATGTTCTGACCCGCATCAAGAACAGTAAGGTACCTTTCGTTCTCCACTTGGACCACGGTGATAACCTGCGTAGCGTTGCCCGCGCTATCCATGATGGTTTCAGCTCCGTCATGATTGACGGTTCCCTGAGCTCATGGGAAGACAACGTCGCCATCACTAAGGCCACCGTTCAGATGTGCCACCTGGCCAACGTCTCCGTTGAAGGCGAACTGGGGACCATCGGCCAGACCGGTAACCAGGTTAAGGAACACTTGAAGAACGGGATTTACACCAAGCCTGAAGACGCCGAGAAGTTCGTTGAAGAAACCGGCGTTGACACACTGGCTGTTGGTATCGGGACCGCGCACGGGATTTACCCTTCCGACGTTACCCCAAAGATCCGTATCGACATTCTCAACCAGATTCTGGATGTTGTCGACGTACCACTGGTTCTCCACGGTGGTTCTTCCAACCCTGACGACCAGATTGCTGAAGCCGTTAAGACTGGTATCTCCAAGGTTAATATCTCCTCTGACTACAAGTACGCCTTCTTCAAGAAGGCTCGCCAGGTTCTCGCTGAAGATGAAGGCTGGGATCCAAACAACCTGTTCCCTGCCTGCATCGACGCTGCCAAGGAAGTTGTTCACCACAAGAACGAACTCTTCGGTTCTGTTGGCAAGGCAACCCTCTACTACGGCATGGACCCATGGCGCGCAAACGAGCTGTAAGCATGCAGCTTAACTCCTAAAAGATGAAACGAAACGCCAGGTTAACGCACAATGCGTCAAGCCTGGCGTTTTGTATCCCGAGCAATTGATGAGCGAGGTGAAGGTGATGCGCTTGAGCAAAACAATGGTGAACGGAGTGTCCTATGTGGTGACGGATCAACCGACAGACGACATCCAACGGGAGGCCATTCCACTGTATGGTTATAGCGAGCCGGCCGAATACGTGATTGGCTACGGTTACCGTGCGGACGACACAACGCGGCGGCGGGTGGCGATTGTTTGGTGGATTGACCATCCAGATGCATCCCGGCTGGCGGATACAGTGATTGACTGGAGTGAGGCGAGTTACGTGCGTCAGTGATTGTGATTGATTCTAAAACAGGCCCGAGGTGTCGGGCCTGTTTTTTGTTACTGGATGAGCAAATTGTCAGCAAGCACATGCTGCATTGGATTGCTCTTGATAGTGATGATGATGTGCTGTGCAACGAGGTCGTCGATAATATCTTTGAACGTGCGCCGCGAAATTTTGTTCGCGCGGTTTACGACTTCGAACAATTTACGATCTTGAATACCATCTTTTTTGCTGTTGGTAAACAACTTCGATTGTAAAAAGAGGTAGATAACATTCTTGTAGTCGTCATCAAACGCGGGATAAAGCGTACGAATGTGATCCATGTTGTCCTTGAGCTCCTGGATACGGCGTGTAATTTGTGCGATGACCTCAAGCTGACCGTCAATGATAATATCAAGCATTCCATCGATAAACAGTGTCAAGTCGGCTTTGTTTTCAATATCGTCTGCTTCTTGAAACAGTCGATAATATTTTTGAATGTGATTATGAATTGAGGTTGAAATTGTCAGCCCGGTAAATGTATCGGTTTTTTTTGCGAGGTAGGTTGCGAGTAAATAGCGACCGGTACGACCATTTCCATCCTTGAAGGGATGTGTATTCTCAAACATGAAGTGAGTGACGAGGGCCTTATCAATCGCCGTAATATCTTCGTTATTCATAAAGTCAATGAGTTGTGAGAGTGCAATATTTATTGCGGCTTCATTATCTGGCGGAAGATGCACTGCCTGCGTGTTTGCACCCTGGCCTTTACCGATGAAAACGAAACTGTTTCTGAAGAGTTTACCGTCGGGTAGATTTTCAGGATCAATCTCTCCCTTTAGCAATTCGTCATAGAGTTGACGAAAATCCTGCAGGCTGTTAATTTGTTTTTGCTCACCTTTTAAGGCAGTCTGATACTGACGAATGGTAGATTCTAGACGTCGGTTAGCGGATTTGGAGTCTGTATCTGAATCCCAAACAATGGTACTGATTTCCTCAAAATTCGTGTGGACGCCTTCAATTTCATTGGTGAAGAAAATCTCGTTGGTCAGTAACGAGGACAGGTAGCTTTCAACCGCAACTTGAGGAATATGCGTTGGACTGGTGATTTCGGAAATGTAAATCGATTGGTTGCGCAACTTGTCAATTTTTTGCAGATGGGTTGGAGTGACCACCCAGAATGCTGGAAACGGGGCGGTAGAAAGACTCTTTCCTGTGCGTAAGCCGATGTCTAGTTCAGATTTAGAATCTAAGCGTGGGTACATGTTGGTTTTAACGGCGGAATAGCTGTTGATGCGATTTTGGTATTCAGATGCCACATCTGCGTCACTTAAGCGGGAGCGGCCGTCTTGGCCGTATTTGAATTTGCTGAGTAATTTATAGTTTGCCACGAGTATCACCTATTTTTTTGAATATTGGTTGTTTAGAATTGATGTAATCAATTTTGCCAAAACAGCTGGTTTGGTTAAATTCGACTCTATAATGACAATTACATTTTACCAAAAATGCCATTTTGGTCAAATTAACGAAGAGATTCACCTCCGCATTTTACCAAAACAGCCGAATTGGTAAAATTGAACTGAAACTTTGCTTGCAATTTTACCAATATGTCGAACTTGGTAAAATTCGCCATGCTGCGAACTATTAACGATAAAGATGGTGAACCTCGTGATTTTTAATGGCTGATTACTGGTGTTAGGCTGTTTATAAAACAAACGAGGTGATGTTAATGACCGCGAAAGCGAAGACAACATCTAAAAACGCGAACAAACAACAGAATACTTCACGAACAATTGATGCCGAGATTCCGCCAATTGACCGTGCCATCACCAATGTTAAACTTGGCAAAATAGCGAAACATGGGTCTCTTGAGAATTATCTAAGAGAAGTGAGTGAATACTAAACCTGCCCGAACCATTACTATGTTTTAAGTCAACATCAACCGCAGCGGCCGTGCTCCCAGCACGGTCGCTGTTTGCGCTATAATGAATAGAGCAATTAACGGCGGCCGGAGCCAGAAACAGATAGCGTGCGGAGCAGATACACAGTCGCGCGCCTAACCGCTTCCGGCTCAGCCTCACGAAAGGAACCCTCTCCTCATGCCCAAAATCAACGTCCTCATGTCCGTCTACAACGAAACGCCCGCGCAGCTGCACGCCGCGATTGATTCCATTCTGGCGCAGACTGAAGCTGACTTTACGATGAACATCGTGCTCGATCAGCCGCAAGCTGACAATCTGCACGCCATCCTCGATGACTACGCGGCCAGCGACCCGCGGGTGCAGGTGCTGGTCAACGCGCAGAATTCTGGTCTGCCCTTTAGCCTTAATCGCAGCATGGCTGCCGGGGATGCGCCGTACCTGGCGCGGATGGACGCCGACGATATTGCCGTGCCGACGCGTTTTGCGCGGCAGCTGGCACTGATGGACGAGCGGCAGCTGGATGTGCTCAGCACTAGCGCCGCCTTCATTGACGAAGAGGGCCAGTCCGCGGGCAGCCACGACTACATTCCCGAGGACCCAGACGCGCTCAAGCAGCTGCTGCCGCTGGGCTCGCCGCTCGTGCACCCCAGCATCATGATGCGCCGCGCGGTCATCGCCAAGGTGGGCGGCTACCGCCTATTGCCAACGGCGGAGGATTACGACCTATGGCTGCGCCTGCTCCAGGCCGGCGCCCGCATCGGTGCGACCAATGAACAACTGCTGCACTACCGCCTGCGCGGCAACTCGATGACCGCCGGCGACCGCTACAAGGTCTTCCTGGTGTCCGAATACCTGCAGCGCACCTATGCATCGGGCCAGTTCCCAGATGCGGACGGCGAAGTGGCGGAACTGACGGCTTACCTGAAGCAAAATGGTCAGGATGACGCCAACCGCCGGGCGCAATTTACGCAGCGCGTGCTCAACCTGTCCGCGGGTAAGAAGGCGCTCAAGGGCGGCAACCCGTTCAAGGCGGCCGCACTCGTGTTGCCCGCCCTAATGGATGGTGCGGTGCGCCGCTACGCCAAGCAGTCGCGCGCATACGGCGCCGTGTACGCCCAGCTCACCAGCAAGTAGGAGGTTCCACTCATGATTCTGATGTTATCCAACATGTACCCATCCGCTAAGTACCCGAACTACGGTGTCTTCGTGCGCAACCTCTATAACGCGCTGGATAAGCAGCTGCCGATGCGTAAGGTCGTGCTCTACAAACACGTAGGTAAGGCGCGCAAAATTGCGGCCTACCTGAGTTATTTTACCCGCTCATTCTTCGCGGTGATGAGTCCCAAGACGCAGGTAGTCTTCATCAGCTACGCCAGTTATAATGCCTTCCCGACGCTTGTCGCGCGGGCATTGGGACGCCGGCCGCTGATTATCACAAACCTGCACGGCTCCGACGTGACGACCGAGAGTAGTTTTGCCCAGAAGATGAACTTCCTCACGGCCAAAATCATCAAGCATTCCGACCTGGTCATCGTGCCGTCGCAGTCCTTCAAGGAGATGTCCGAACGCAAATACGGCTACAGTGGTGCAGTGATTTCACCATCCGGTGGGGTCGACACGACTTACTTCAAGCCGCAAAATGTGCAGAAAGACCCCAGCAAGCTCGAAATCGGCTACATCAGCCGCATCGACGCCAACAAGGGCTGGGACGTCACTTTGCAGGCGGTTGCTAAGCTTGCGCCGCAGATGCCGAATCTGCATGTGACCATGGTTGGTGGTGGCGTGTCCGAAGCCGATTGCGCACAGATGATTAAGAATCTGCACCTTGAGCAGGTGGTCACGCGCATCAAGATGTTGCCGCAAAAGGACCTGCTCGGGCAGTACAGCAAGCTCGATCTACTGGTGTTCCCTGGTGCGGGCACGGCGACCGGGGAAAGCCTCGGCCTGGTCGGCCTGGAAGCCATGGCTTGCGGGGTGCCGGTGCTCGGCGCCAACCTCGGGGGCATCGCCACTTACGTGAAGGAAGGCGTCAACGGCATGCTGTTTGACCGTCACAGTGCTGATTCACTCGCAGATGGTGTGAGGCGCTTTGCCGCGCTCAGCGATGAAGAGCGGGCAAAGCTGGCCGCGGGGGCGTTGGCAACTGCGCAGGATTACGATGCGGCGAAGGTGAATGCGAAGCTGACCGCGTTTTTGGAAGAGAAGTATGGGGCGCTGGTACGAAAATAAATTGTGGGTTAGCAAAGACTAACTGAACTGTTTCCACGGCTCACCAGTTAGGGTGAGCCTTTTTTTAATGGAATTGAGTATTAGTGCGGGTGACGTCATTTTTGTTCTCAAAAGGGAAATTCTCTTCATTTACCGGAATTAAGAATGTGACGTATTTTTGAAATTTCGTACCACATGTTGTACAATGCTGATAAAAGGGACGGTGATTAGCATGGATGCAGTTTCGTACAGCGGATTTCGTCAGAATTTGAAATCTTTTATGAAGCAAGTCAATCAGGATGCCAGTACGTTGATGGTGACGTCAAAAAATCCAGAAGACACTGTAGTTGTGATGAGCAAACGGGATTACGACTCAATGCAGGAAACAATGCTAATTTTAAGTAACACTGAGTTGATGAATAAGATTCGTAAAGGTGATGCACAAATTGCTGCCGGTACGACTCAACAGCACGAATTGCTAACCGACTACGATGATGAATAAGAATTGGACTGATGCCGCATGGGCTGATTACATGTATTGGCATGATCAAAATGATAAACGGATAATCAAGCAGATTAACAGACTTCTGCGGGATATTGAACGTCATCCGTTTGAGGGCATTGGTAAACCCGAACCGTTACGTCACGAACTTCAGGGGAAATGGTCACGCCGAATCACTCAGGAACATCGTATTATTTATGAAGTTGCGGGCGATACCTTGTACATCATATCGTGTCGCAACCATTATTAGTCAAAACCGTCTCGCCACCCCGCGAGGCGGTTTTTATGTTTCCAGCCAACCACATATGCCGCCACTGCGCCTTAACCAAATATTTATCGTTTATCGATAAACAATCTGCTATACTCAAGTCATCAAATCGAAACGAGGTGTGCGCTATGCGTATCCGGACGTTGTTTCTGTATCTTTGCTTAATCGGTGGCCTGGTATTCGATGCCCTGTGTGCAACTTTGATTTTTGTGCCGCTCACTCGCGACTTCATCAAGTATTATCACAACCCGTGGACCGCGACGCTCATGGGTGCGGGGATGTTCCTCGGGGCAATCGCGTTTGCCTATGGCTGCGTGCAGGCATGGGTAATGCTGCGCACGATTGATAAGGGACAGGCGTTCAGCCAACGCGCGGTCGACTTATTGCGGCGCTTGAAGTGGTCGGTCGGCTTCGTTGCTATTGGTGTTGCCGTTTGCTGGCCGCAGTATTTTGTGATGGCAGCCATGGATGACATTCCGCCACTGTTTTACCTGATGATCATGCTGATGATGGTGCTCCTGGTCATTGCGGTGTTCCTGGCGATTCTGCAACGACTATGGCAGGCGGCGCTGGATTACAAGCAAGATAGTGACTTGACGGTCTAGGGGGCGGGCAATGATTAAGGTTAACTTGGACAGTCTGCTGAAGGCGCGGCAGATGACTCTGACGCAACTCGCCGAACAAGTGGGGCTCACGCTCGCCAACTTATCGATTCTTAAGACCGGGAAGGCGCGGGCAATTCGCTTCTCCACCTTAGCGCAGATTTGCGCGGCGCTTGATTGTCAGCCTGGCGACATTTTGGTGTACGTCAACACGGATGAAGACTAGCAAAACGTAGCACGCAGAATCATCAAAGAAAAACCGCCACATAAACTATGCGTGGCGGTTTCTTCTTTATCACGGAGTCGGATAACTAATTAGCGGTCAAACAGGTGCGCCCGCCGCAACAGGCGGTAGGCGATGTAGCCCAGAATGGCCGTGATGCCGATGGAAATCTGCCAGCCCCAAGTGCTGTTCTGGAAGGGAACGCCGGTGTTCTGGCCGAAGAAGCCGGACACAATCGACGGCATGGTGAGGATGACCGAGTAAGCCGTCAGCAGTTTCATCGTGTTGTTCAGGTTGCTGTCGAGGCGGTTGGCGTAGCTGCTGGAGACGCGTTCGGCGATGTCGGACGCCATCTGCGCCATCTCCAGTCCTTGTTTGGATTCAATCAAAATATCATCCAGGTGCTCCTTTTGCGCATCGTTCAGCGGCACAACGGGCAGGCGCTGCAGTTCTTGCAGCATCGCAGTGTTGGCGCGCAGGGAACTCAGGTAGTAAACCAGGCGCGTTTCTAGATCCATCAGTTCGTCCACGGCGCTGTGTTGCGGGTTGGCCTTGAGCGAGCGCTGGACCTTGATGCGCTTCTGGTCAATCTGGTTGATGCGGTCCAGGTAGGCGGAGGTTGCGCGGTACATCAGGCTGATGGCGGCGTCCATGGGTTGTAGGTCACTCTTGGCCGGCATGCGCAGTGCGGAGCTCGGGGCCAGCACGTATTCGCCCAGGTAGTTCGTCTCCGGTGCGAAGAAGGTCAACAGGTGGTTGTCCTTAATGAGTAGGCCAATAGGCGCGGTGGCAGAATCGACACTGTCGTCGGTGAGCGCGTTGAACACAATCAGTCCGGTGTTGGCCTCCATGTCGCGTTCGACGCGCGCCCGTTCAGCGGGGTCGGTAGCGTAACGGTACATTTCGTCGGTAATGGCGTAGGTTGTCGTGAGTTCAGCCTGGTTGGCCTGTTCGTCTTTACGGACTGTGAGCCAGTCAAACTGCGGGTTAATCGTTGTTACATTTTCCATAGTAGGCCTCGAATATGTCTTTTGTAGGGGGATTAAATAAATCCTATTATAACAAAAACAAGGCCCGCCAAAATTAATTGACGGGCCCGTGTTGTTTTAGCTGACCAGCTTCCGCACGAGTGGAATCCAGTTCAGCACTTGCGAAATGACCATGGCGCTGAAGAAGACAACGAGGTCAATGCCGAACTGAATCAGCAACAGCGACCAATCATCTTTTATGGCAAGTGCGTTGGCGAAAAAGGGAAGTTGCTGAACAGGTTCCATCAGTGCGTAGTGAATGAGGTAGATGCCAAAGGTGAGTTTGCTGATGTGGACGAGTACTTGAGAATGGTTATTCTTAAACAGATCCAATAGCAGTGCATAAGCCCCAACTGCGGCAATGATGCTGGGGATGAGCATGACGTTGTCTAAGCCGATGAAGACCTGTCCGCTCCGAACGCTATAGAGGACGGTAACCGCAACGTCAAAGGCAATGCCGGTAAGCAATAGCAGGGCTGCCCAACGTTTTTTCAATGGGTAGCGCTGCAGATATTGACCGCAGGCAAAATAGCCCAAGAAGCCAGCGAACAATTCAAGATGTGTCCACCCCGATAGTGTCGGGCCATTCAAATTCCGGATGGTGAGTGGCAGTGCCCCCAACACCAGCCACCCAGCCATGAACCACTGATAGTCACGTTTTTGGAAGTTCTCCAGCATCCGGCTGAAGAAGGGCAGCATGAAGTAGAATGCGACCAGCATGTAGAGATACCACAGATGGACGGCTTGCGGGCGCTGGTAAGCAGCAAGAAGGAATTGATCCAGACGCCACCAGGTGGGCTGAGGTGTCTTGAGAAGCCAGTAGAAGTAACTCCACAGCAGCAGTAGTATTCCGAATTTGGCAGCGTGCCCCCAGCTGTAGCGATAATTACGAGTGTGCGTTAGAACCAGAGTACCCGTGGCAAGGATAAAAAGGGGTACGCCAATCTTGACTGCAAAGAATACGAGAATTGAAGCTACCCAGGGGGCATTAACTTTGCCGTCAAAACGCGTCATGACAACGGTACTATGATTCATTACTACCAAAAGACAGCCGACTATCTTGGCAACGTCGATGGCGTAGTTGCGTTCGTGCATATGGTAATCGTCCTAACTATGTTTGAATTGTCTGCAGGTTTAGACTTCCTTAATATTTAGTTTACAACTGTTACGAGAAATAGAGGTTGCGAGAGTGTTCCAAGGACGTTACAAACGGTGAAGGAAGATACGGATTCTGAGAAATGCACGCAAAAACATCCCCGCGCTTCCACCTGCGGGGGTGTTTCTTTTACCACCGGGTTGAGGGCCGCGGCAGCATATTCAGGAAATTATAAAAGTACGTAAGTGACGAACAATAAAGCCTACAACTCGTTCACGAAGATGTCTTCGGATTCGGTGTCGACGGCGCGGGCAGCGACGGGCAGCGCATACTGCTTCACCTGCTTGTCGTTGTAGAACTGGTCGGCGTCGACAAGTGCCTGCATGAAACGCTTGGCAGCTTCCTGGGTCAGGTCGCCTTCGTAGGCGGTCAGGCGCAAGGTCTTGGACTTGTTATCGCCAGTTTTAAAACTGAAGTTAATTGAACCTGGATTATTCATAGAATTTCAAAAAAGCAGCGCAATCCCATGATTCACACGGGACTGCGCTGCTTTGGTGTTTCA
>NZ_RHNR01000014.1 GCF_003946025.1 Lacticaseibacillus songhuajiangensis
CCGACCTTCGGTCTAACCACTATTTTCAATTCCTGCATCCTTGCGGATGAAAGTTTCATGACTTACGCTGACGGACAGCGACAAAGCTTGACACCCACTGTGCAGTCATGGTAAAACCTAAACATCAAGTAAACAAGGAGGCCGCGGCCATTGAAGAACTAAGTCAACCGTCAAAAGCTTACACCGCAAGTAGCCCATTATGGGTGCAGTGTGCCGTTTTGACGTTGACCTAAGTTCTTCGGCCCGGCCCAGTGTCCACCTGCGCCCCCGAAGACTTTTCGGGGGCGCTTTTTGCATTTCGCGCCGCCTCAACGTTAGCGACACCTTCGCGGTGCTCACCACAAGGAGGTACGCATATGTCCACAATTACAATTAGCAATCTGACTTTCAGTTACCCTGGTCAGGACAACCTGTTCACCGCACAAAATCTGGAGCTCGATACTAGCTGGCACCTGGGGCTCGGCGGGCGCAACGGGCGCGGCAAGACTACGCTACTGAACCTGCTGCGCGGCAAGCTGCACACCGCAACGGGCAACATTAATATGCCGGTGCAACCGCTCTACTTTCCGCAAACCGTTACCCACCCCGAACAACTGACCTGGGAGGTCATTGACGAGGTGTCTTCAACTGAGCTCTGGCAAGTGCAACGCGAACTCACTTTGCTCGGTGCGGACGACAGCATTCTGTACCTGCCTTTTGCCAGCCTCTCTGGTGGTGAGCAGACCAAGGTACTACTGGCGGTCGCCTTTGCCGATGAAGCCGGGTTCCCGCTGCTAGACGAACCGACTAACCACCTGGACGCTGCCGGCCGCCAGCAAGTCGCTGACTACCTGCACGCCAAAAAACAAGGCTTCATCGTGATTGCCCACGACCGGCATTTCTTGGATATTGCCACCGACCACACGCTGACCATTGAAAAACAGCAGTTGGTGCTCACCCAAGGGAATTTTAGTGCCTATGAAACGGCCAAAAAGCGCACCGATGCGCGCGAGTTCGCCGACCAGCAGCAGCTGCGCCACGACATCGGCCGGCTCAAGCAAACCGCGGCAAACAAACGCGACTGGGCCATGAGCCGTGAGGGTGATATTCATGGTGATCCGCACGTCAAGGGCAGCGGTGGCACTGGCCACTCTGGTTTTGTCACCGCACGCGCCGCACGCCAGATGAAGAAGGCCAAGAACCTAGAGCGGCGCATGGACAAGGAGATTACGAATAAGGAACAGTTGCTCAAGAATGTCGAATTCATTGATCCACTCAAAATGAACTATGAACCCAACCACCATGAAGTGCTCCTGCGGGTGCGCGAACTGCAGCTGGCCTACGCCGGCGTGCCACTTTTTGCGCCGCTCACTTTTGAACTGCACCGCGGCGACCGGCTTGCCCTGGTCGGCCCCAATGGCAGCGGCAAAAGTTCCATTATTGCCGCCATTCTTGGGCATTTTGGCGGCGAGATTAGCGGTGAGATTGACCTCGCAGAAACTGCCACGCGCTCACTTGTCCGCCAGCAGTACCCGGACAACACCGGGCGACTCCAGGATTTTGCTGACAAGCGGCATCTGAACTACGAAGACTTGCTTAGTAACCTCAAAAAACTCGGTGTTGAGCGCAGCGTGTTTAACACACCGATTGAACTCATGTCCGCCGGCCAGCAAAAGAAGGTCGAATTGGCCAGCAGTCTCGCCACTCCGAGCGGTCTGTACATCTGGGACGAACCGCTCAACTATCTGGACGTCTTCAACCAGGATCAACTCAGCCAGTTGCTCACCACGGTCAAGCCCACCATGCTGCTGACGGAGCACGACACCGACTTTCTGGAGAAAGTCGCAACCAAGACCGTGCGCCTCACGCCACTGAACTAGCTGCGATTTGACCTGACGCGCCGATACCCCTATCGTTAATATCAGTAAGCATCAGGAAGGACACACCATGGCAGACAATTCCGCAGCAACGCACGCCGCACAAGTACAGCGCGCGCTCACCCACCAGATTAATTACACGCAAAAGAAAATCCGCGCACTCACCCGCGCCGTCGCCAAAGTTGACGATTTTGAAGAGCTCCAAGTGGCCGGCACCCTGCTCAAAACTTACGCCAGTCAAATTCAGGGACATCCCGCAACCGTGTCCCTACCCGATTACCGCGCGCAGGGCAAAACGTTCGGCATCCGCCTGGACCCCAGTAAGTCAGTGATGGCCAACGCAGAGGATTACTTCCACCGCTACCGCAAGGCCAAACGCGGACTCGACACGGTTGAGGGCAATTTGCATGCAGCTGAAGCGGAATTAACACGCGAGCAAGGGCAACTCGCCGAGTTCAATCCGGATGACGCTGCCGCAGTCGAAGCGCTCTTTACGCAGTTGCGGGCCGCTGACATTATCAAGGTGCACGCACCCAAGCACGTGGTCGAACCCGCTCATCCCCACCGCTTCTACACCAGCGACGGCGTACTCGTTGAAGTCGGCAAAAACAGTCGCCAAAATGACGAGCTAACGCTGAACGCGCGCAAGGACTACTATTGGATGCACGTGCGTGATTTACCGGGTTCCCACGTGGTCATCCACAGCGCGAATCCATCGCGAAAAACACTGACCGAAGCGGCCATTCTGACCGCTTACTACAGTAAGGCGCGCGGCAACCGCCGTGTGCCGGTGGACCTGCTGCGGGTGAGCCAGATGAGCAAGCCTAAGGGCGCCAAACCTGGTCTGGTGACGTTCAGTGGTAAGGCCAAGACCATTGCCGCCGACGCTGAAGCAGATCTAGTGGCACGAATTCGGCAGGAAGACTGAGCCACCTATACAAAATACCCCCTTATCGTCCAAATTCAGATGATAAGGGGGTATTTTTATTTATGCCTTAAGCTTCAGTTTTGCGTTCCGGCGACTAATCCACCGCCGCCGAATTGAACCGAAGCTGAGAAGACCCCACATGCAAAAACCAATAATCAGCCCCACGAGAACCATGCGGAAGATCGCACCGACAAGTATACCGGAAGTACGGAAATCGTAGTAATCAAACGCATAGGACGAGCCTAGTACCGCCATGATGACAATTAACGGCCACTTCATTGGCGGAAATGCGAGGATATGACTTGTATTCTCACTACTACTGCGTGCAAAAATCGGCGCACCCCAGAATGCGAATACAACTGCACCAATAATCATTACCAGTAATCCCGTTAGCCAATACCGTCCCGGACTGCGGAGTGCAATACCGCCGAATTCAATCGCTCGACTCCAAGTCGGATGCTTAATCGCGGCAAAAATAATCTGTACTGCACCCTGAAAGGCGTCCAATAATACAAAACCGATGATGCCGATGACACTGGTAACGAGCGGATTGCTAAAGATCAGCGCCAGCCACGATGCCGCCGCATACAGTGCGCTATCCGCCACGAGGTTGTAAACCCATATTTGCAGCATTCCGAACACCGTGATGTTCACGTACTGCGCTGGCACCATGGTGAACAACGCGCCAAAGGTCAGCAGATAGAACGCCGTCGTCGCACACAACAATGCACCCAACCCCTGACCAAACCGTTGCCAGTAAATCCGCCGTCTGGCAAAAGGACTGGCGTACAAGAAACGTTCAAACTTGCCCAGTCGATCCCAGGAAACTAGCGCAATGCCCAATGTAGCAGCCAAAATCAACATCATGTAACTCGTGACCGCGCCACTTGATTGGACATTGTACGGGATTGCTTTAGTGCCACTGGTCCCTTCCGCGTTTTCGGTCGTAAAAATCACGGCTTGTTCTTTCATGATTTTGCGGTACTTCTGGTCGTTGAAGGCGCCGCGCTTGCCGTTCTTGTGCTTTGTCGCGGCTGACCGGGCATAGCTTGCAGACTGATGATAATTGTCAATTGTTGTCGTTGTGCTATAAAGGGCACTGCCCAGCGCCAGCACCACGAGCAGTGCGTACACCCAGCGGTGCCGCAGCCACAACATTTTGCCTAACTCATCCTTATGCATTCTTCAGCACCTCCTCATTCTTGGGGTGAATGTATTCCGCTTTGAACAGGTCCACCAAGTCGAGTGCTAACTCTTCCTGCAAGACTGGCTGCGCCGCACTCACCGCCGCCGCAACTTCCGGCGTGTAGTTGGCAAAGACAACCGTCAGCACGCGCCCTTGTGTCGCAATAATTTTACCGGCGCTTTGTACAATGTCTGGCACCTGCCCGACTGGGAAGACCAGCTGCAACTTCACGGCCTGCTGTCGCAGTTCTTCCAACTTGTAGTCGTGCGTGATGGTTCCACCCTTCAAAAATAACACGCGGTCGGCCAAGCCATCTAGTTCTTCCAAGTTATGTGAGGCAATCAGGAAAGCCGTCTGGTGCTCGGCCACTTCACTAATCACCAGTTTCACAATCTGCTCACGCACGATGGCATCCAGGCCATCAAACGGTTCATCAAGCAGGACGTACGGTGCACCACTGGCCAGCGCCAGAAAGATACAAACCAGCGCGCGGTAGCCCTTGGAAAGCTCACCGAAAGTGCGCTGACCATTAAGCTTGTATTCCCGCAACAAGTCGGCATAACGCGCGGCATTAAACTGCGGGTACGCCTGCTGGTAGAAATCCGCGAGTCGCAGCAATGTGTAATGGCCGAAGAACAAGTTCTGCCCGTCAATAAATACCATTTGTGCCCGCAACTCCGGCCGTTGCACAGTATCCTGATCATCAATCTGCACTACGCCGCCGTCCGCAATATACTGGTGCACCAGCGTCTGAAATAATGTCGTTTTGCCGGCACCGTTGCGGCCAACCAAGCCCACAATTTCACCCTTCTGCAACTGGAACCCAAGCTAACGCAAAATCCGTTTGCCGTCAATGCACTTGTCCAAGCGCGCAACTGTTAACCCTGTCATTCCGATACCTCCCCATACTCTTCGTCAACCCATTGGTGCATGGTCGCAGCACTGACACCTTGGGTCCGCGCCTCAATCGCCAGCTCTGTCATGCGCGCACGCAACTGCGCAAGCTGCTCGGCGCTGCCGTCAACCACCGGCGCGACAAACGTGCCCTGCCCCGGCCGCACATACACAACCCCGTCAGCCTCTAGCTGCTTGTACGCCTTGGCCACTGTGTTGGGATTTAGCTGTTCCTGGAGCGCCATGTCGCGCACCGAGGGTAGCTTCTCGTCCGCCTGCAAAATTTGCTGGGTGATCTCCCGTTTAATTTTGAGCACGAGGCGCTCATAGTAAGCCCGCTTACTGCCTTGTTGCCAATCCATCGGCTCATCTCCTCCGTCTTACGTGTACTATTATGCGTAGTACACCGTAAAAACACAAGTCCCCTTTTTGGCTTTGCCGGTCTGTGCGCACACCACACATCATCAAAAAGGCCGCCCAGCATGCGCTGCGGCGACCTTCCTCTTGCGATAATTTTTTTGTTTACGACTCAAACAACTGCTTGTACTCACCGTAGCCTTCAGCATCTAACTTCGCTAGCGGCACAAAGCGCAACGCGGCACCATTAATGCAGTAACGCAAGCCGCCCTTGTCCTGCGGGCCATCGGTAAAGACGTGGCCGAGATGTGAATCGGCCTGTGCGCTGCGGACCTCGGTGCGTTCCATCATCAGGCGCGTGTCGCGCTTCTCCGTGAGCTTGGCGATTGGCTTCGTGAATGACGGCCAGCCGCAACCCGCGTCGTACTTATCCTGCGATGAGAACAATGGTTCACCCGACACAATGTCAACGTAGATACCGGGAACGTAAAAGTCATCATACTCACTGGAAAACGGCCGCTCAGTGGCCGCTTCCTGGGTCACCGCGTACTGCTCCGGTGTTAGTTCTTTGCGCAATTTTGCCTGGTCTTTATCCATACTCATCACCTCTATCGTGATTGTACCCCCGTGCTTATTATTTGTCAGCAAAATAGTGCACCCACGTCACTTTTGTCAGTTTAGAATTTCGTAATCAGACTTTAGTCCGTGGTCGCCAGCGCCGCTTTCCGGCACAATAATAAGCGAGGTGAATGAAGATGAAAAAATTGCTAATTGGGTTAGTTGCCTTCCTGCTAATTGCGGTCGGTGGTTTCAAAATTTTCGAGACCATGTACTATGGTGGCAGCACCTACTACACGCAAATCACAACTGACGGCCAGAAGTTCTACAGCAAGGACGATCAGGGCAACAAGTATCTTGATTACAAGTACGAATTAACTGGGTACGATGACAAAGGATCCGCTCAGAAATTAGACTTTAACGCCAACCGGGAACGTCCGCTCCGGCGCAACGCCTATCTGAAGTTGACTTACAACAAGAACAAGGGCGTTACCAAGTGGGAAGCGGTCGCTAAAAGCGCCATTCCCGATAAGGCATTAGCAAAAATCAATCAGTAAACGCAAACAAGACGTTCGCCGGGACTTACCCGCGGACGTTTTTTCTTTGCGTTTGTCGCGTGTATTTAAAATTAAAATGATATAAATCAAGTTCGCGGGCATATCGAAGTCACAGACCTATGCTACAATGACTCAATCACAAGAGGTCGCGTTCGACCTCGGAACGGAGGCCCCAGGTTGCGTAAACTCGGACGATTACTATTCATACTGACCGTGATGGTGCTGCTGCTTAGCCCTAGCGCCGCGGTTTTGGCGCGCGCCGGCGGCAGTACTGGTGGCGGTGGCGGCGCGACTGGCGGTGGTGGTACTGGTGGCAGTAGCTACGGCGGCGGGGGTTACGGTGCCAGTCGCACTTACCACCGGGTCTACTTTTTCGGCCGTAGCTATGGCTACTACGGCAGCAGTCCCGTTAGTATCATGGTGAGCTTTGTATTCCTGGGCGTTATTCTGTACCCAAATGCTAAGCGTTTCATCCGCCGCAAGCGCGCGGAGTACGCGGCGCCACGGGAAACCGAACCGGCCAGTAAGGAACTCGAAGACGAGTTCAGTGCGCTTTTCTACAAAGTTGAAGAGGCCTGGAGCCAAAATAACCAGGCAACGCTTGAGCAGGTGATGTCCCCACATTATTTTGCCAAGCAAAAACGGATTCTCGACGGCTACCGGCGCCAACGCAAGGCCGACCGGATGGAAAGTGTCGCTATCGTCACAGTTGAAGAAGAGCTCACCGGGCGCGACGACCAGGTGCACATCGCCGTCACCGCTCAGGCGCGCGACTACTTCGAATACTTCGACAAAAACGCCGCCTACAATGAGCATATCCACGATGAAGCCATGATTGAACGCTTCGTCGAAGTCTGGGAAATGCACCGTGAGGATGGCCAACTGATTCTCGATAATATTCGGCAAGTGTAAGCAAAAGCTCCCGTAATCCAGTCATAACTGCTAGGATTACGGGGGCTTTTTGTACGGATGAACGTCATTCTAACAAGCGCCTGCACACTACCGCAATCGCCAGACACCGTCATCTTTTGTGATGGCGCCCAATTAGAGCGTGCAGACTTTCTAGCAGCCTATTCTGGCGTGGCAAGTGACTTTAGACCGTTTGCCGCAATCACCCGCTGATACCAGTAAAAACTGTCTTTGCGAATTCGTCGGCCTGTTCCGTGACCATCGTTATCAAGATCCACGTAGACGACACCGTAGCGCTTCGACATCTGGCCGGTGGAGGCGCTGACAATGTCGATGCATCCCCAAACGGTGTAACCCAGAATCTCAACGCCGTCTGCAATTGCCTGAGCCATGGCGCGGATGTGCGCGTCATGATAGGCGATGCGGTAGTCATCATGTACCTGATTGTCGACGGTCAACTCATCGACCGCCCCCAACCCGTTTTCAACAACGAAGAGTGGCAACTGATACCGATCATACAAAGTGTTCAGCGTAATGCGGAAACCTTCAGGATCAATCTGCCAACCCCACTCACTTGTCTTAAGATAAGGATTCTTGACCGTATCGAAGGCATTTCCCTTCGTTTTGTGCGCACTCACAGACGGATCTGCACTCACGCAGCGGCTGGCGTAGTAGGATAGCGACATGTAATCTACCGTCGTCCGCAACGCTTCACGGTCTGCTTCTGTAATGTCGAGTGTGATGCCCTGCGCAGCTAGCGACTGCAAAATATAGCGGGGATAGCGTCCGCGAACTTGCACGTCGCTGAAGAAGTACTGTTCCCGATTCTTCTTCAGCGCAAGCCACACATCATCTGGGTCACAACTATACGGATACACGTCTCCCGCAGCAAGCATCCCTCCAACCATGTTCTGCGAATCAATTTCGTGTGCGAGCGCAACGGCTTTCGCAGAGGCTACGAGTTGGTAATGAGCCGCCTGATAACTGATCGCAGTTCGATTTTCGCCCGGTGCGAAGCTTAGGCCACCACCAACGAAGGGTAGGTGCAAAATCATGTTCATTTCATTGAACGTAATCCAGTACTTCACCTGACCGCGAAACTGTTCAAACAATACGCGGCAGAGCCGTAAATACAAAGTAATCATTTCTCGACTGCGCCAACCACCATACTTCTTGATGAGCCCAACTGGTGTATCGAAATGATCAATAGTTACTAAAGGTTCGATGTTGTATTTACGGCAGCAGGCGATAACGTCCGCGTAAAATGCCAATCCAGCCTCATTGGGCTCCCGCTCATCGCCCTCGGGAAAAATTCGCGACCAGGTGATTGAGAACCGGAAGACCTTCGCCCCCATCGCGGCAAGCTGGGCGATGTCCTCGGCGTAGTGATGATAAAAATCGATGCCTTGATGACTGGGATAATAAGTCGTATCTGGCTGGTAATGGCTTAATGCATAGTGCCCGTTTAACATACACTTGAAGCGATCTGGTCCCGACGGTAATAAGTCGGCCATACTGAGTCCCTTACCGTCAGTGTGTACGGCTCCCTCACTCTGGGCGCCGGCAATTGCGCCGCCCCACAAGAAGTTGTCAGGAAACATGCGGTTGTCCTCCTTCATGATAACTAACGACAAGCAATCTGTTCAACGGACACAATAGCCGACATCGGAAACCCTGCCATGTCCGCCTTAAAATCGTCGCTTTCCATATACAGGTCATTCTGCTTCTCAAGTGACCAACCTTCCTCAACGTGCACAAGCGCAAAAACTCGACAGTTAGCGTCAGCATCTTCCGGCTGTTCGAGCGTTACCCCATCAACTGCAATGTGGTACTTCGGCAGACTAATTAAGTGGCGCTGCCAGTGTTTTTCGTAGTAAAGCGTTGCTTGTGCCTGGTCCGTAATGGTGTAAATACGTAGTTGCTTCATTGTGTTTTCTCCTTATTTTTCCAAACGAATAACTGATGTCGCCGCATTCACAGTCACCTGATTCTTCTGCGTGGGCTTAACGGTCTTGAACGAGTCAGCGTTTGTGATGATTTCCATCACGGTGTCATCGTGTCCCGCATCAGCGATAGCCTGCCGATCAAATGTTCCAAGTAACTGACCGCGTTTGACGTGGTCGCCTTGTTGCACTTGCGTGGTGAAACCCTGGCCGTTCATATCAACGGTGTCAATTCCGATGTGAATCAAAATTTCTGCCCCAGCGGTTGTCCGCAGTCCGTACGCGTGCTTCGTACCGAACACCATCACAACTTCCCCGTCAGCCGGTGCAAGTACCTGCTTGTTCTGAGGTTTGATGGCCACACCCGGTCCCATTGCGCCGGATGAGAAACCCGCATCATTAACTTCACTCAATGCCATTACAATACCTTCAACGGCTGCCCCAATTACGTTCTGATTGTCTTCCTGCTCCGGCTTCCAAATAATTAGAGTCATCACAAAGGCGATAGCAAACGCAATCACCATCCCGATGACGGCATTCAGCAAATTCGTCCCAGTGCGAGCAAATAACGCTAGCGCCAACACACCAGGGCTCGCCAATGCAGTCGCAACTACGTGGGTCAAACCAAAGTACAGTCCCCCTACGGCACCCCCAACCATTGCGGCATAGAGCGGTTTCTTCAGCTTCAGATTGACCCCGTAGAGCACGGGTTCGGTAATACCAAGTACCGCCGTAACCCCTGTGGACAGCGCGGTCGCTTTCATCTTCTGATTTCGAGCCCGGAAGGACACTGCGAGCCCCGCACCTGCCTGAGCCAAGTTGGCGACCAACCCGGATGGGGTGAAGAAGGAATCGTAACCGAACGTCGCAATGGACTGTAGGGCAATTGGGAAGAGTGAGTAGTGCATTCCCAGCATCACAATCAGTGGTGAGAACGCACCCATCAAGGTTGGCGCAAGCCAAGGCACCGTTTCGTTCAGGAAACGGATTACGTCACCGAGGTAGACCCCAATGTACGCCCCTAGTGGGCCGAGAATCGTCAACGCCAGCACGCTCATTACGATGATAGACACCGTCGGCACTACGAACATCGCCACAATTTGCGGCAGATGCTTCTTCAGGAAGTGCTCTAGGTAGGACTGCACACAGACAATGAGCAAAATCGGGATTACGCTTGAAGCGTAACTCACTGGCTTTACTGGCAGTCCCAGCAGGCTAATTGCGTTTCCCTTCGTCACCATTGCGGTAAAAGTCGGGTGTAATAGCACGCCCGCAATCACCACTGCAATGTACGGGTTTGCCCGCAACTTTTTAGCCGCGGAGAACCCCAGAAGGACAGGCAAAAAGTAGAAGCATGCATCCGCGATTGCAGACAACAGCTCATATGTCTGACCCGTCTGTGGCAACCAGTGCAGCGCAACGAAAATCGCCATAAATCCCTTCAGCAATCCCGCCCCAATGATTGCTGGCAGAATTGGGGTAAAACTACCCGCAATGAAATCCAGTATGCGGCTCCACACGTTTTTTTGCGGCTGAGATGGTGCGGCTGTGGCCGTGGCCGCGGTTTGGGCACCATCCTGAAAGTATGCATAAACTTCACCGACCGCTGGTCCAATGACAACTTGAATCTGGCCGCCCTTGTCAACAACTTCGATGACGCCTTCGATTTTCCTCAACGCGTCAAAATCAACCTTCTGTTTATCCACGACAGTGATGCGCAGGCGCGTCGAACAGTGTGTCATGGTTTGAATGTTCTCTGTTCCACCAATACCGCGTTTCACGGCAGTGGCAATTGCTTCATAATCCATGTGCCTAACCTCGCCTTTCAACTTGATACTCTATTAATAGCATGCGAGCGCTTTCTTCGGCACCAGCGGTTATTTCGGAAAAGTTGTTTATGCAACAGATTAGCCTTAAAAGTTGCTTAACCAACGCTTCGCTTGAAAACGGTGCGGATGAACTGTATTCTCAAGCTAACTAGGGGAGGTATGGATATGACAACAGATTTACGCGTTATCAAAACAAAACGTGCCATCCGTCAGGGATTCCTGGCCTGCGTTCAGGCCAAGCCGTTCTCCTCAGTCACCAACAAAGACCTTACAACGGCGATGCAGATTAACAAATCGACGTTTTATCACTATTACCAGGACAAATACGACCTGCGTGAACACGTGATTGACGGTGCCCTTGCCCATTTTGCCAGCGTTGTTGACGTGTCATACATCAATCTCGCCCCAATCGAACTTGTGCAGTACGAGCGGGAGTTACCAGCCGCGTTGCGCCCCATTCATGAAAATCGTCAAGAGCTTCTGACGTTCTGGTCACCAAACATGGAAAGCAATGTCTTCGACCGAATGCAGCAAATTTTTGTCGACAAGGTGCTCAATGTGCTCCAATCAGCGCACCCGAATTCACCGGAAAATCCCTACGACTTACTCCACGCCCGCCTTTTCGCTAGTTCTGCAATGCAAGTTGTTAAGTGGTGGCTGGAGGTTACCCCAACGACAACGCCGGCAGAAGTAGCCACATTGATTGTGACCCACCTGAAATCCGGCATGTACCATGGCGATTTGCGTCCATAAGAGTCAGCTCCAGTCAAAACAGGAAACTGTGGCAAAAACAGCTGATATCCAAAGAAAGGCAAGTAAAAATCCTGAATCAGGATTTTTACTTGCCTCGTTTTTTATACTCAGGAGAACTTCTGATGATTACTCATGTGTTGCTTAATTTACCCGGTTAATCGGCTTGCCTGCAAACCAGGCCTGAATGTTGTCGCGCACCATCCGTACCAGCCGCTGCCGTGTTTCCAACCCGCGCCAGCCGATATGCGGCGTCACGATGACATTCGCCATGTCATAAAGCGGCGAATCGTCGGGCAAGGGTTCCACTTCCTGGACATCTAAACCAGCCCCAGCAATCGTACCAGCCTGCAGTGCTGCAACTAAGGCAGCCTCATCGACTAAACCGCCGCGCGCGGTATTGATTAAGAAGGCCGTTGGCTTCATCAATTGCAGGGTTGCGGCGTTGATCAAGTGCGTCGTCGCCGGCACCAGTGGCACGTGTAAGGAAACAAAATCACTATTTTGCAACATGTCGGCTTGCGTGGTGAAGTGAATACCCGGCTGATCCGGCCGCGGCGTGCGGGTGGAAACCAGTACCTGCATCCCCAGCGCCTGCGCCCGGTGGATCAGTGCCTGACCAATGTGGCCAAAGCCGACGACCCCCAGCGTTTTACCGGTGAGTTCAATGTGCGGCACCTGCAAGTGCTTGGTGAAGTTGTCGTGGTTGCCAGCCGCGAGCATCCGCAACTGGACCTGCAGCGAGCTGGCCAGACTCAGCATCAACATCAGTGCCGTATCCGCCACGCGGTCAGTCGAGTAGGCGGCAATGTTCGTCAGCGCAATACCACGCGCCTGCAGTGCCGCCAGGTCATAGTTATTGTAGCCAGTCCCCCCTTCAACGCACATCTGCACCGTCTCCGGCAACTGCGCAATTTCGGCGGCACCCATCGGCATTTCCTTTGTGACCACAATGGCGGCACCGGCCGTCCGCCCGGCAATTTGCTCTGGGGCGGTGGTCGCATATACCGTCACGTCATCCGCAATCCCATCGAACCCCGCTTGGCCGTCATAGTTAACAACACCTGCGTTTAACACCACTACCTTTTGCATGTTGCCTGCTCCTTTCAAAATAAAAAGGGCACTGCCACTTGGCAATCCCCTCTTGGCTACTTGCTGCCACTAAACATCGCGGGTTCTTGGGGCTTCGAGAAGTAGTAACCCTGGCCGCGGGTGATACCGTACTGCGTCGCCAGTTGAATGTCATTGCCGTCTTCGATACCTTCAAAAGTAAAGAGCATCTGTTGCTCTTCAGCCTGCTCAAACCAAAAGCGTAAGGATTCAATGGCTTCCGGTGAAGCAGTAGTGCCCGGCTTGCGCATGTTCTGCAGTGCAAACTTAATCGTGTTGACATACGGCAACAACCCGCGAATTTCATTGAACTTGTTGTCCGAGCCAACGTCATCGATGGCAATCAAAATGCCGGCAGCGCGGTAGCCCACGCCGACTCGCCGCAAGGTCGCCAAGTCCGGACTGTCCACGAGTTCAACGGTCAGTTGCCGCGGCTGCATATGCATCTCGACGTATTCGGTCAACGCCCGCATGACGTTAACGTCCGCAAACTGCGCGTTCGTCAGGTTGATACTAACCCGCCGAATCGACAGTTTCGCCAGTGCATCCCCGAGCAGACTGATCATTGTCTGGGCGTCAATGTCAAAATTAGCGGGCACCCGCCACTGCTGCGCATCTTCATGCCACTGGCGCAGCAGCAGTTCGTAGGCAATCACGTGCTGAGTGCGAATATTTTCAATTGGTTGCGCGAAATAGCAAAGTTTTCCCACGTTTTCGTCTTCCATTCTCGATGTGCTGGTATGAGCCTAGTGCCAAAATGCCAGGTTTCCGCGCGACCACACGCGAACAACCAGCTCAGGCTCATTGTTAGTACCGGATACTTTTCTATTGTCTAATATAGCATTTCAGCGCAATAAAGTATCAACTGCCGAGAAGTTTGCACGTTTTTAACGGGTGCTTGCAGAAAATTTTACGTGTCTATTACGCACGCCGCAGATAGGCAACGAGCGGCCAAATTATCATCACTGCGACGATGACGGCGAGAACCACAACGGATGTTGCGCCACTGAAGAACAATGACAAAAGCAGCGCAATCCCGCCGCCGACCATCACGTAAGCAAAAATACGCGTGTACTTACGCCAATCCTGACCCTTGAACAGTTTCGTGTAGGGGTGCCAGCCGTAACTGTAACCCTGCGGTACGGTTGGTAAGTAGTTACCCATCAGAGTGAACATGATGCCCATAAGCAGTACCGCAATTCGCCAGATGTTCAGCTTCGTCCCGAGGTTGTACTGAATGGTGGTGATATACATGACAATGGTGATAACAGGGATAATCCAGTTCGCAAGGCGTTCAAACCGCGGGGCTGCCTGCTTACCGCGAGAGGTGTACAAAATGACGAGCTGCAGCACCACCATCAGCAGCGGCAGTCCAAACACAGCAATTGGCCGGCTCATGTAGCCGTTCGGCTGATTACCGACGCCCCAGTGCGTCGCCATGCGAGCTGGCAGTTTGCTGTACATTGCCACACCGTAGACCATCGGCAGTAGAATTGCTGGCAATGTCATCAGTAGTGTCTGCCAACGTTTGCGGTCATTATTTTGACTCATCTTCGCCACCTCCAAGACTGTAAATCCAACCCAACACCTCTTCGAAAACCGAGGTGTTCAGGCCGTAATAGATAAAATTCTGCTCTTTGCGTACGGTGATCAATCCGGCTTCGCGCAGCAACTTCAAGTGGTAACTCACCGTTGCCTGCGTGAGTTCAAACTGCGCGGCAATTTCGCCAGCCGAGTGATCGCCTTGCTTCAGCATATCCAAAATCTGCCGGCGTACCGGATCGGCAATTGCCTTCAGCGTTTTATTAATGGCCATCGCGGCGCCTCCGTTCTGTTTAGAACTATCTCTAAATACATTATAACGCCGTCGGGTGCAAAACGGACGAGATATTTAGAAATATTTCTAAACTCGGGCGTCAAAAAAAGCAGGCCTCAGCCTGCTTTTTGGATCGACTTATTCACGTGCCGCCAATGCTTCCAGCATGTCGACATTCTTCAGTCGCCGGTGCGTCACCAGCATGACGATGGCTGTAAAGCCAAGCGTTAGTACCGCTGCAGCGACATAGCCGGGCCAATGAATGATGAACGGGAAAACGATGCTCTCGCTCGCCGCTTGGTTCAGAATGTACTGTGTGAGTACCCGCCCAACGCCAAAACTGCACAAGATGCCCACCAGCGTCAGCAGGATGTTCTCGCGCACAATGTACATTGTGACTTCGCCATCATAGAAGCCGAGCACCTTAATGGTAGACAGCTCGCGCATCCGCTCGGACACGTTAATGTTGGTGAGGTTGTAGATGACAACGAAACTCAACATCCCTGACAGCACAATCAGAATCAGCACAACCGCGTTCATGCTCTTGCCCATGTCGCCAACCATGTCGACAGAGCTGCTGGTGTAAGTTGTGTTCACCGCGCCACCATCTTTGAGCAAGTGTTGTGCTAAACTACGCTGCGCCGGTTTACTCATGTTGCTGGTTTTGACCAGCAGGCTGTTGGCCTTGGTCGTACCCCAGGCCTTGTCGTACGCGGGCTTTGACATGTAGGCGTAATGACCGGTGTAGTTGGTGACCACACCAACGACCCGCACTTGCCGCTTCACGCCGGCCGCACTGGTGACGGTCACCTCATCGCCCCAGTGAATGCCCAGCACATCCGCGGCCTTCATGCTCAAAATCAAGCCCTTTTGCGGCAGCTTGAGCACCTCACTGCTCCCGCGCGCCTGCAGGTGCACGTACTTGGCAAAATTCTTGCTGGACTGCGGCGCCACCACGCTCACGTTGTTAACGGTCTTGCCCTTGCGGCTGATTTTGCCCACATCGTAAACAACCGGTGTGGATTGCTGATAATGCTTATCTGCCTTCAGCACGCCGCGGGCCTTGCTTAAAGAATCATCATCACTGAGACGCACCACTGCCTGGTAGCGGGCAACCCCGTTGTTACCAAATTGTGCATTCGTGGTGCCGAGAATGGAATCGCGAATCCCAAAACCGGTGAGAATAAGGCCCGCCCCACCGGCGATGCCAATGATGGTCAGAAACATCCGTGACTTAAAGCGGAACAGGTTGCGGAGGCTAACTTTCTGATTAAAGGACAGGTGCCGCCAGAAGCCCTGCATGCGTTCAAGTAGAATCTTCTTCCCGTTTTTCGGGGCTTTCGGCAACATGAGTTCGGCCGGTTTCACCCGCAACTCGCTCGGCGCAACAATCAGCACCGCACCAATGGTTGCGGCGAGTGCCAACGCCGTCGCAATCGCGATGTCACCCCACTGCGGAATCAGCACTTGGCTGGTGAAAATATTTGCCTGACTAATCACAAGCACAAAGCGCGTCAGACCCTCAATCCCAATCACAGCGCCAAAGACGGTGCCAATGACGGCAGCCAGTAATGCGTACAGAAAGTAATTGCGCGCAATCGCCCCGCGCGAGAAGCCCAGTGCCTTCATTGTTCCCAGCTGCACTCGATCTTCAGAAATCATCCGGCTAACCGTCGTGAAGGTAATGAGAGCCGCAATCAGGAAGAAGAACACGGGGAACACATCCCCAATGGCCGCAATCCGGTCCGCAGAGTCGCCGTAATCACTAAAACCAACCAGGTCGCCGCGGCGATCATAACTGTAAGTCACCTTGGCAAGCTCGCTCAGTTTGGCTTTGGCAGTCGCAATTTGTTTGCGCCCAGCGGCAAGCTTTTGCTCCTGTGCGCTGATTTGGGCGTTGGTCGTGACTGCCCCACCACTAGCAGCGCTTAACTGTGCTTTTGCCGCAGCCAACTGTTTTTGAGCAGCGTCAAGCTTCGCCGCCTGTCGGTTCAGCGGTTTGCTGGCCGTCGCAACTAGTTCCGTGCCGCGAGCCTTGCTGCGCCCGCGAAGGGCTTGCTTAACTGCCCGCATTTTGCGGCTGACCGCCTGCTTGTAGGTGCTTGTGTAACTATCACCAGCCGGACGGACCTTTAGGCGCAAATCAATGCTACTGTATGCAGTTGCCGTCAGGTTGGCCTGCGGCGCATAAGCGAAGTAAGCCACGGTGCCGCTACCGATATTGGCATTACCACGGTCGTAATTATTGTTAATGTAGCGCGGGGAGTCGGCGAAACCAACAATCTTGTAGCTGCGGCGCCGCAGCCCCTCACTCGTCTTCAGCTGAAAACGTCCCCCCAACCTGTACTTTCCGTACTCCTTGGCGCGCTCGTCCAGCACAATCTCGTTCTTGCTCCGCGGCAAACGACCACTGCGCATAATCAGCCGGTCGAGGCCGGTATTATTGCGGTAGCCGTACACCTGGACGACAGATTCATCGCTACGAGCGAGGGCAAAAGTACTCTTGCTGGGACTGACCGTCACGCCGGACACTTTTTGCAGGCGCTGCAGGTCCGTCTTGGTCAAGCCGCCCGTACTCGTCACTTCAATATCATGCAGCCGCGCACTCGTCAGGGTTTGCTCGGCACTGTCGCGGTAACCCGGGCCGATGCCCTTCACCCCGACAAAAATCATCACACCGAGCATGATGATGAGTGTAATCGCGATGAAGCGGCCGCGACTTTCGCCAATCATCCGCCACAGCATTTTGTTTAGTATCTGCGGCTGGTTTACTTTTTTACTCTGCATACGCCCGCCTACCATTCCAGTTGCGTTAGTGGCAGTGGCTGCGCGTTGTCGACCACGTCGCGCACCCGCGCGTCATTAATATGAATGACGCGGTCTGCAATCTTGGCGATTTCGGCGTTGTGGGTAATGATGACCACCGTTGCGCCGCGTTCCCGGCATGCCTTCACCAGTAGTTCAAGCACCGCTTTACCGGTTTCGTAATCCAAAGCGCCGGTCGGTTCATCGCAGAGTAACAGTTTCGGAATCTTGGCCAGAGCCCGCGCGATGGCGACACGTTGCTGCTCACCACCACTCAGCTGCGCTGGAAAATTGTCTAGACGACTGCCAAGGCCAACCGCCCGCAACGTCTCTTCGGGATCAAGCGCGTCTGGGGTCAGCGCCGTTGCCATTTCGACATTTTCCAAGGTCGTCAGGTTAGGAATCAGGTTGTAAAACTGGAACACAAACCCGACGTCGGTGCGCCGGTAGCCCGTCAGCTGGCGTTCACTAAACTTGGCAATGTCGGTGCCGTCCACCAGGATTGAACCACTCGTCGGCGTGTCCATGCCGCCCAAGATATTCAGAACTGTCGATTTGCCGGCACCACTGGGTCCCAAAATGACGGTCAGTTGCCCTTTCTCGACGTCAAAACTGAGGTCATTATTCGCAATAATCTCCGTTTCACCCATCTGATATTTTTTGAACTCGTTGCGGACTTCGATGTACGCCATCTTCATACCTCCGTTATGTACCGTTTAGTCTAATTATAGGCTGGGGGGGAAAACGTGCACAAACGAAAATGGGCGACAGTTGCATTAAAAAAGCGCGTCAGCAGCGTAACTGCGCGACGCACTTCTTGAGCTATTTAATTGCGATGACTAGCGTGACGGTCATTCGCGATGGCATCCGCGTTGCGGCCACCGCCCCACACGCCATTACCATAGCGCGTGTTTGCTTGCCGTTTGCGTTCTTCCCACTGCTGCAGCATTTCTGGCGTCACACCGTAGCGCTGCAACTTCTGCGCCAGTTGGTCGCGCTGCTGCTGGTACTGCGTCTCTGTTTGGCCAGGGCGGCGGGTTTGCCGGCCATACGACCGCAACAAATTCAGATAATCCCGCTTATCGCGGGCGTTTAATTCGACATACTGCTTGCGATCATCCTGGGACATACTGCCAACGTCGTTCAGCTTCTCCTCATCGGTAGCACTGGCGAAGAAGGACCGGACGGTGATGACGATGAACAAAATCATGGCAACCCGCGGGAAAAAGTACGCAAGCACGATGTTGGCCAGGATTAATCCGCCCATCTCCAGGTTGGAATCACCATAGATTGCTTGGTAGAGTCGCTTCCGATCATCATGGCTGCTAAAGCGACTGTTGACGATTTGGCGAATTACTCCCGACTGCACAAAAGTCACGAGGAGGTAAACACCGCCATAGAGCATCACGGCGTAGTTGTCCTCAACACTCGCCATAATTTTGGTGACTTCCGGAATCAAACTCAGCACAAACATCAGGATTAAATCCCAGATGACGAGGTTGCGGCTGACCTTCTCAATCTGGCCAAACGCGACCGCGTGCTGATACCAAATATTCGAAACAAAACAGAAACTCACCGCATAAACCCCGACTGACTTAGCCAGGGACAGGTAATTAATATTGCTACCAGTAATATCAACAGGTAATGCCAATACCATAATTGTCAGAATAATCGCAATAATGGCATCGACGAAGGTGTCCAAGCGTTGCTTCAAATACATAATGCGCCTCTTTTTCTTCTTTGCCGCTAGAATAGCAGATGCGTCGCCGCTTTGCACGTGAATGCGTTATACTTATTGGCATACAACGTTTTGAGGGGGATTTTCCGTGAACCAAATCAGAATCAACCAAATCATTCTCGCCGTAATGGTGCTTGTCATCGGTATCTTCTTTCTCCACTTGATTCCCTTGCTGGCCAAAATTATCATTGCGGCCGCCGCTGTTGCCGTTGTTTACGAAGTGTGGCAGCTGTTCAATCACAAATCATAATGCGCGCGTGCGCTTAAAATAAAGCAGCCCGATCAAAACCACTGCTGGTTTCAATCGGGCTATCTTTTTAGCGGGCGATTGTTAGGAGCGCACTTGCCCGTTACTTGTTTACTAAAAATGTCTCTATGCGTTAGCAAGTAAAACGCGACTTGCCCGCCAGCCGCAATCCTGTTCCAAGAACTCGTGCGTGCTGCGCATCATCTCAAAGTGGACTCGCTGTCCGGCCTGCGGGTAGCGCAGAGCCTTGTCACGAACTGCAGAGTAAGGCATGAAAACATCCGCCCCATCCGCACTCGTAATCATTCCGAAACCGCGATCCAGGTTAAACCACTTAATAATCCCATCAGCCATCAGTCAAATCCTTCTTTCGTTAGATTTAACCTAAACTTCCCCGTACCGCCGGCATTTGCTACGGTACATGTATCAAGAACGTGTCTTCTTCCCCAAGAAGTAATTAATACTATCCATAAGATATTAATATAGACATTTCAATTTCCGTTCTTTACAATCTATTTATACCATGGTTTTACAGTATTAATCAAGTAGTTTTTCGTTATCAATCATTTTTATAAACACGTGTCGTCGCTGTCTAGACCAGACGGCATCGCCAAAAATATTGCTAAACATAATGCTTATCTTACGAATCATTATTACTTATATGTTAATATTCGCTGCATTTGGCACCCAACCCGGAGGCACTCATGAATCGCGAAGACCAAATTTTTGAGCAAATTAAGCAAGATCCGCAGAACACAGCGTTCACAAGCGCTGGCATCGAACCGCTTTACCACGTGACGCCGGAAGCGACCATCATGATTATCAGCCAGGCCCCGAGTCGCAAGGCGCAAGAATCGATGGTGTTCTGGAACGACCCGAGTGGCAACCGTCTGCGCGACTGGATGGGCATTGATAAGGACACTTTCTATAACTCGGGCAAAATCGCCGTGATGCCCATTGATTTCTATTATTCAGGTAAGGGGCTGCATGGCGACCTGCCGCCGCGCAAGGGCTTTGCGGAGAAGTGGCATGCCCCGCTACTGGCCACGATGCCCAAGTTGCAGCTAAAACTCCTCATCGGCCAGTACGCCATCAACTATTACCTGGGCAAGAATCGGGAACGAACACTCACCGAAACGGTCCGCCATTACGAGAACTACCTGCCTGAGTTCTTCCCACTCGTGCACCCTTCGCCGCTAAACTATGGGTGGCTGAAAAAGAACGACTGGTTCGCCGCCGACGTACTGCCGGTACTGCAAACCAAGGTGCAACAAGCACTCAAATCCTAACAACACAAAAAGTCGTGCGAGATTGTTCGCACGACTTTTTGTATCTAGAGACTAATCTTCCTTGTGCTTACTCTTGAACGCCAATGCGCTTATTCCGCTCAGTGCCAGCCCCAAAAGGCCAAGGACGGACAGCTTGTTGCCAGCTGCATCCCCCGTTTGGGGAAGCACCTTAGCAGTTGCATTCACCCCGCCGGTAATAGGCAGCTCATGATTGCCAACTGCCACGCTGCGGCTCAGCGGTGCCTGGCTGGAAGTAGCCACCGCTTGGCTAGTTGTTTGCCCACCAGTAGCAGGTAATTGTTGCTGCTTATTAGTCGAGCCGGCAGTATTTACCATGTTGCCACCTGGCGTCGTTGCAACATGGCTACCACCACTTGTACTGCCGTCAGTAGCTGGCAGCGTTGTGGCAGTGCCCCCCGCTTCAGAGTTAGGTGCCGTTGTGTCGGTATTACCACCGATTGTGTTGCCACCCGCATCTGGCGTAGTACCCGTGTCGCCAGAATTGTGGCTACCACCATTGTCCGGCGTGGTACTTGGCTGGTTGACATGCACGTACAGCACGTTGACAGTCACATCAGTATCCGCGTCCGTCACTAGCTGTGCAGCAACGTTGCCGCTTGCGGTCGTGTAATCATCAATCGTCTTCGCTGCAACGGCAGTCAAAACACCAGTGGTCCAACTACCTTGCTGCGTCCCGACATCGCTTCGTTTCAAAGTGACCCGTTGCACGACCGGATCCGCAAGCTGATTGCCAGCCGCGTCCACAAAATTGATTGTGCGCGTCACAGTTTTACTAAAATCACGGATACCTGCACCGACCTGCGGTGCGTAATATGTGATTGTCACGACGCTATTTTGACTATCAGCCGTCACCGCTGCCACTCCAACCGACTTTTGCCCGGCGACAAGTCCGTTCACTCGTGGTGCGTCAACTGCCGCAAAGTTAGCGGCGCTCCATGTGCCGTCGTTACGTTTGTTGATTGTGACTGTTTGCGGCGTGCTTGCTGCGACTTCCTTGCCGTTTATGTCCACGTACTGAATCGTGCGGGTGACAGTCTTGCGGTAATCATGAATGCCCGCATCAAGCGCAATATTCTGATATTGAACGATAACTGTGGTATCTGCCGAATCAGTTGTTACTGCCGCTGCCGCAACTGTCTGCTGCAACGGCACCATGCCAGCGACGCGCGGCGAGCTCACTGCAATCCAGCTAGCCGTACTCCATGGACCCGCGTTGCGTTGGCTGACGCTCGCGGTCTGAATTACGCTCGGTGCAACCTCCGCGCCCGTGGCATCCACAAACTTGATTGTGCGGGTGAAGGTCTTGCTGTAATCGTGAATACCCCCGCCAAGCTGGGCGTCTTGGTATGTCACGACGACAGTGCTATCTGTACTGTCTGGCGTTACAGCAGCTCCCGCCACGGCCTTCACCGTCGTTGTTTTGCCGCTAAGAGCTGGTGAGTTGACCGCGTCAAATTTTGCCGCGCTCCATTCACCGTTGTTGCGCTTTGTGAGCGTTACCGTCTGCACGACATCATCGGCCACTTTGCTTCCGTTCGCATCCACATACTTGATGGTTCTGGTGACAGTTTTACTGTAATCATGAATGCCACTGTCAAGCTGTGGTGTGTAGTAAATCACGTTCACAACGCTATCAGTCGTCTTCTCGGTAGCAACAACGTCAGGAACATTAGTTAGCGTTGGCAGCATGCCAGCAATCTGCGGTGATGGCACCTCGGCAAAATGTTCGCTTGGCCAACTACCGTCATTGTTTTGAGTGATTTTAACCGTTTGTACCTTAGATTCCGCCACAGTCTGGCCAGCAACATCCACGTAGTTAATGGTCCGCGTTAGGTCACGGGTCGCCACGTACTCAAAGGTATAGCTTCCACTATCCGCTGCAAAGTTTATCTGGTGACTCGAAGCTTCCCCACTCTTCAAAATATAACCGCTAATGGGCAGCGCATCAATATTCTGGTTGCCGTCGTATGCCATGCTCAGTTGGTTAGCGGCATGAATCGCGTTTCCCTGCACGTCGACATAATGAACCGTGTAGACCACATCCTGCGGTGTATAGGTGAAAGTCACTTCTTGATATTTCTGGGAGATAGACACGTTGATTGTGGACTTTTGGGGTGTGTAACCCGTGATAACTGGCGCTGTCAGCGGGTAAGTTGACCCTTGGAATACACTCGTCAACGTTTTATCTGGAAGCAGGGTCACGCCACTCGTAGACTTGTAGTGCACCGTCAATTGCGCAGACTGAGGCAGGAAGTAAAGGCCAACAACCTGAACTTGCGCGTTCGTGACCGTATAGCTGTGCGCATTGGCACTGTTCGCCGTGTAACCTGGTAGCTCAGTATAAGCAACACTCGTTAGATCAATGACATCGCCAAGTTTGCCAGTCACTGTCGACTTTTTGATTTGGGCACCCGTAGCCTGATTGTAGTACACAACCGTGACGTTGAGCGCTATCTTGTCATACGTGAAGTACACATCCTGCGTTGCAGCATCAGTAACTGTATAAACCTGACTACTCTGAGTTGGAACGTACCCAGTAACGGTCGCCGGTACGAGCGTTAAGTTTGTTCCTGCATCCTCTGCGTACGTAACCGGCATACTTAGCTCATTTTGATCAGCATCAACGTAGTGTACCGTAATTTGTCGTTGCGCTTCCGCCACGCGCGTCTGCAATTGAACGGTGTTGCCACCAATAATTTGACCCTCGTCATCAACATAGGTGAAACTACGTGCATTCGCGGTTGCCGCTTCAGTACCGTAATCAGCAACTTCAATTGGCAAAACAACCTGCTTTAACTCACCGGCAGCCAGTGTTGGTGCAGTAATCAAGATGCTCTGCACGCTCTCCCAACTCCCAATCTGTTCTGCAGAGACGAAGGCACTCTTTTGCGCTGCAGTTAGTGCAATACCATCTGTCCCCTCAATTTTGCTAGTACTGTAAGTGATGGTCATGTCTGTCGGCGCCGTAACAGCACCTTGCAAATTCAGTGAATATGCATCGCCTGCAGCTTTCTTTGGCAACGTAATCAAGCTTGTGTAGTTTGTGACCGGGCTCTGTGTACCATTACCCACGTAATCCCGAATAGTCCCTGTTAGTGCGCCAGTTGTTGGGTAGAAATTCGCCACCCCGTTTGTTCCACTGACGTACTCGGTATCAGTATCCCCCTTAATAGCCTGATGGATTGTGAAAGTTGTTGGCACCATGAGTGGGAAATTCGTCGTGTCAAAGCTATTAAAGTCAGTCGACACGTAAGCTTGGGTAAATCCAGCAGCAGCCAATTGGTTCGCAATTAATTCATAACCAGCACTGCGGATTTTATCAATCGACCAAATTTTTCCTTGCCAGCTTGCTTCGTCAATCTGGTTATTATTAACACCGATGAAAGCCGGGGATTCATCCTCGTTCGGCATGGAAATTGTATCTGCAGCTGTCACGTCAGAATTTAGAGTAACGAGTACTGGTACCTTCGTGAAAATATTTTGCGTTGTGTAATTGGGGTTTTTCGATGGTTGCACACTGGTTCCAGCTGGCAGCACAATCCGCGCGTAACTAACGCCATTATCAGTTATCTGGGAAATATTGTTGTAGTTGCCCACGCTGACTAGGGTCGCATTATTAGGAAGCGGCACGTATACAGCAGTTGTCCCATCTAGGTAGGGATAAGTTGTAACACCACTATAATCATCGAAAAGGTAAATGTAGTAGGTGAACTCGCCGTCTTGACCATCGTTCTCACTTGTCAGTTTATCACCCGGTTGAAACGCGACGATTGAGTTATCGTATGACTGCAAATGCGGATTGCTACCCGTGTAGATGGTATGTTCACTCGTCATTTGCACCGTGTAGTTGCTAATATCATATGCCTGCCCATCAACAGAGTAACTCACCGGAATCACGGTAGTCACAAGGCCGTCGGGCACACTATTGGTCGTCAAAATTGGGGCAAGATTGGTTGTGCCAAAAGAACTGTTCAACAAATTCGTCACAATTACTCTGTAGCTAGCAATAGGAGTGTTGACCGTCGGCACCCACACAATGTCGCCATTTGTATCTCTAACCAAATTGGCAGTGTCGACAGTTTCCAAAACCTCGCCGTCAGCATCCAATGCGCTGAGTGTGGCGGTTTCACCAAGCAGGTTCGCTTTGGCCGCCAACCTGAACTTTAGTCCAGTACTACTAGTCCCAGTAGGCACCCCAATATTAATAATCGCTTTATCAACGTGATCGGCAGCTGCACTCAGATTCAGCGTCCCCTGGTTGACGTTAAACACATTAACGTCACTCGGAGTCACATAAACAATGGCACTTTGACTTACCCATCCTTTCAAGGCTTCGGTAGTTGGCGCCACAGTTACCGTGAACTTGTTGCCCTGAGCAGTGTAATCGCCATAAATGGTGTTCATGTCAATGCTTGTATTAGCAGAACCACTCACACTGCCGCTACCCGACGTTAACGTCCCAACCATGTACATTTCGGTAACAATTGTCTGCCCTGCAGTGTATGCGTCCAGATTTGCGTTGAAAATGACGTCTGCACCTGCACTAGCTTGGCTAACTGTCCACGCTTCCGGCACGCTCAACACACTCTGGTTGTATTCCGCAGTCATATTTTGATTCAGGACGTATCCTGCGGGCACAGGTACCACAACCTGAAGTGACTTGTAATCACTCGCCAAGGTCGGTGCGTTACTCAAATAACTCGGATTAGCTTCCACGGCTGAAGCAAAATTACTGTTGAGGGCAACATTTATTTGATTAGAGTCACCAACAGAATAATCATACGCCGTAACTCGAACATACGCTTTGATAGCACTCTTTGCATACCGCGCCGTCATTGCCAAATTGGCTAGCTGCTTGCCATTAACAGCCACGGTCAAATCACCCGTGTACGTTCCCGTGGCCATGTTGACGCTGGCCAAGTATAGCTGAAGCCCCGCATTTAACGCGCTACTCGTCACGGTGTAGCTCAAAGTCTGACCAGTAGCGTCCAGATTTTTAGTCATCCCATCAACATTCGGAGCAGAACTGATGGTCTTGAAATTCGGCGTGGTAATCGTCAACACGTCATTTTGCTGCAGATTTGTCACCGACAAGTTAACTTTGTGCATGGCGGGAGTACCACTAACTGGTTTGCCGTCAGTGTAACTGTCGCTGACACTACTACTGGTGCCATCAAAATTCGCCCCCACTTGCACAGTTGGTGTTGTTAGCGTGCGTGCCACGGCGTCAACGCGTTTGCGTGTCTGCAGACTGGTTGCGGTTTCTGTACTGACGTGCACATCGGTTGTCTGTGCCGACTTCGCCGTGGTCGTTGAACTTGGCGCAGCCGGGGTACTTTTCACTGTCGAGGCCTGCGATGGGGTGTTCGCTTCAACCGACGCGTTGGTGTTGGCTTCCTCTGGTGTTGCATCTGCCGCCTTCGCCACTGCGTTGTCCGCGCTCGTCGAATTGTTGGTGTCTGTGGCGCCAGTACTTGCCGATTGATTGGTCTGCGTTGCACTGTCGCTCGCCACATTCGAACTCACAACTGCTTTGGTAGCATCTCCTGCACTATTAGTGTCAGTCTTAGTCTGCGCATCTGGCGCCGCGGAGTTCGACGGCTTAGTTTCCGTGGCAGCATTAGTTTGTGTCGTATCGACTGTTGCCGTGTCTGGCTGATCAGTCGTTGCCGCGTGGACTTCATTGCCGGTCGCAAAACCAACACCAGAAATCGTGAGCAGGGTAATACCCGCAACTAACCAGCCGTGCTTTGATTTGTACATTTTGAAGTGCGTCTTCGTTTGCCGCACCGTTTTGCGTCCCGTATTCATAAGCAATTCTCCTCATATGTGGTGATTCCGCTAAGTATTTAAGTTCTAATACTATCCACCTTTAGTTTAAGATTTTGAACACTTCAACGGGCATCAGTATGCTTAAGCTGTGGGTTCGGATTGGTGCACCGTAATAACTTAATTATGGTCATTTCTATAACTGTCAGGTTAGGTCTACGAATCATCAAAAATGCACATGCGCATGCCACAAAACTTTTCGGCCAAAATGGTGTGATTCAGCCATCGTCAGCAACCAGCATCAGTAACATATACTCGCTAAGGTTGCTGTCAGAGCGGGAATTACGAAGAAACGGAGGTATTAAATAGCACCTATGCTTTGCTTAAGATTAATCAGTGCACACAAAAAGGCCGTGCTCTCGCACGGCCCTTTTTAACATATTCACGTTTTAAATCGCTGGCTTATTACTACTCCGGCGCACAACCCACTTCCGGAATTCTTCAATCAGGAAGACAGGGATTGGAATGCAGATCAGGAACAGCCATTCAGCCCAGCCAAGAGGGCCAGTCTGGAAGACGCCCTGAAGCACTGGCGCGTGCATCAGCGCAACCAGAATCAGCACTTCGACAATAATCCCGGTGTTAATCTTCCAGTTGCGGAACAGACCCAGGCTAAATACAGAGGCCCGGTTAGTCCGGCAGTTCATGACGTTGGCAATCTGGCAGAACACAACGGCCGCGAGGGTCATCGTGGTTGCTTCGATGTAGATACTGCCACTGCTTGCCAGGGCGACATTTGGCCACCCGTGCATATGATTGACAAAGAAGTAACCGGCGGTCGAAATGGCACCGCCCATCAGGCCGTACCAGGCAAAGGCCCGCCAGAGGACGTTCTTCGTCAGCAAGTGCGCCTTCCGCGACCGTGGCGCTTCGCTCATAATCCCGGGTTCAGCACGTTCAGCACCTAGCCCCAAAGCTGGCAACATGTCGGTCCCCAGGTCGATAGTCAGAATCTGCATAACGGTCAGTGGCAGTGGGATCAAACCACGGCTCAGCAGGAAGAGAATGGATGGTACGGCTTCACCAACGTTGGAGTTCAAGATGTAGGTCAAGAACTTCTGAATGTTGTTGTAAACCGTCCGCCCCTCTTCGATAGCGGCAACGATGGAAGCAAAGTTGTCGTCGGTCAGAATCATGTCGGCGGCATCCTTGGCAACGTCAGTACCGGTGACACCCATGGCGACCCCGATATCAGCCTTCTTCAGAGCTGGCGCGTCGTTCACACCGTCACCGGTGGAGGCCACGATTTCGCCCATGTCCTGCAAGGTGGACACAATCTTGTACTTCTGTTCGGGCGCAACACGGGCAAAAATCAGTTCGTCCTTGAAGGCGGCCTTGAGGTCGTCTTCACTCATGTCGGCCAATTCCATCCCGGTGATAACGCGCGCCTTGTTGCTAGACACAATCCCGATCTGGGCGGCCACGTTACTTGCGACCACTGGGCTGTCCCCAGTGACCATGATGATGCGGATGGAAGCTTCGTGACACTTGCGCACGGCCTCAAAAATTTCGGGACGGGCTGGGTCTGCCATGGCGGCCTGCCCAATCAGCGTCAGGTTAATTTCAACGTTCTTAATGTTCCAGTCGTTCAAGTCGTCAGGCACCTGGTCAGCGGGCACGTCGCGGTAGGCAACGGCAAGCGTCCGCAGACCAGCCTTCGCGTAGTCGTGTTCAGCACGGCCGGCGCGTTCGATATCGTTGTCGACCAGTGGCCGGACGCCATCCTTATCGAGGATGGTGTCACACTGAGTCAGCATGTCGCCCAATGACCCCTTCACACAGATACGGGCACTACCATCAGGCAACTTGTTGATGGTGGTCATTCGCTTCCGGTCGGAATCAAAAGTCAGTTCCTTAAGCCGGGGCATCTGCTTGCCAAGTTCATCGGCGTCCATACCGGCCTTTTCGGCCATAATAATCATGGCGGCTTCGGTTGGCGTTCCGAGTAGCTTCGGCTTGCCATCATCGCCCTGCTGGACACGAGTGTCGTTATCCAGTGCGGAGATTTCTAGAAGCAGTTTCAGTTCTGGCTGCAGGCTCAGATCCACCTTGCGGCCACGGAACTTGATTTCACCATTAGCAACAAAGCCATTCCCGGTAACACCAAATTCGCGGAACGGCAACCAGATGTGGTTCACCGTCATCGCATTTTGCGTCAGGGTCCCGGTTTTATCAGAACAGATGACCGTGGTTTCACCAAGTGTTTCCACGGAGTTCAGTTCCTTCACCAGCGCGTGCTTCTTGGCCATCCGCTGCACCCCTTGGGCCAGCGACAGCGTTACAGTTGGCAGCAAACCTTCTGGAATGAAGGCCACAATCATCCCCAAAGCAAAGATAAAGGCTTTGGCAACGGGGTAGTGCACGATTGTTACCGCGAGGACGAAGAACAGAATCCCAATCCCGATGGCAATCATCGACAGCTGCTGGGTCAAACGGTTCAGTTCAATCTGCAGTGGCCCGTCGGCACTTTCTTGGTTCTGAGTGAGCTTGGCGATTTTACCAAACTCACTGTCCATCCCCGTGCTAATGGCCACGGCCAGTCCGGTCCCGGCACCAACAGTGGTCCCGGCGTAAATCAGGTTGGCTTCAGCAAACTGCCCCTCGCCGGGGTCGTACTTGACGCTCTTGCTTTCAGGCACGGATTCCCCAGTCAGCGCGGACTGGTCGACCTGCATCGAGCTGGCTTCCAGCAGCAGCGCGTCGGCAGAGATACTGTCCCCAGCCTGAAGCGCAAAAATATCCCCAGGCACCAGTTCGGTAGTATCAATCTGGACCAGCTTACCTTCACGCCGAACGTGCACGTAAGTCGGCAGCATCTTCATCAGGGAATCGGTCGCCTTCTGGGCGGCAAATTCCTGCCAGTAACTAAAGACCCCGTTAATGAGGTTCACACACCAGATGGCAATCCCGAGTTCCGGCATCCCCGCCACAATGGCGATGATCCCGCCGACCCACAGCAGAATTGCCATGAGGCTAGTAAAGTTCTTGAGAAATGCCAGTAACTGCGACTTCTTCTTGCCCTTCTGAATTTCATTAGGACCGAATTTCTCCAGCCGTGCTTTTGCCTCAGCGGCGGTCAGGCCATCATTACTGGTCTGAAGGTCGTCGAGAACCGCGTCGTGGCTCAGCTTAGCGAGCTCCTGCGGCGTTTTTGCCAACTTTCCCATACGATTTCACCCTCAAATTTTCCAGTCCGGCGTTCTGCCGGGCGATTTGTTGATAAGAGTATTTTAACACCCTTAGCCAAAAGTACAGAACTTTTACGGCTTTTCGGCAAAACATTACACCGCTTTCACTGACTAACGGAATTAAGAACGCGTCAAAATAGCCCAGACACCGCGGTTGCGGTGACCAGGCTATTTTTCAATAACATTCATTCTTATAAACCGCTAATGTTTAGCGTCAAAAACCATCTGGTTGCGGTAAAGACCGGCGTAAAAGCCTTTCTCCGCCAGCAGCTGCGCGTGGGTGCCTTCTTCGATGATGCGACCGTCGCGGAGCACGTCAATTTTGTCAGCCCCCAACACCGTTTTGAGTCGGTGCGCGATGACAAAACTCGTGCGCCCGGCAATCACGTTGTCCATTGCTGCTTGAATCTTGGCTTCCGTCACCGTGTCAACGTTGCTCGTGGCCTCATCCATAATCAGTACCTGCGGATTCGTCAGAATCGTGCGGGCAATGCTGAGCAGTTGCTTCTGCCCGGCCGACAACTGTGCCTGCTCATCGCTAATTGGCGTGTCGTAACCCTGCGGCAGACTCATGATGAAGTCGTCAATGTTGGCCTGCTTGGCCGCCGCGCGCACTGCATCCAGCGGCGCATCCGGCTCACCAAAAGCAATATTCTCGCGAATCGTGCCCGTAAACAACTGCGGGTCTTGGAGCACAATGCCAACTAGGTGTCGCAGTGAGTCTAGGTCAATCTCGCGCACATCAGTCCCATCAATGGTAATGCGGCCGCTGTCCACATCGTAGAAGCGGTTGAGCAGGTTCATGATGGTGGTCTTACCAGACCCAGTCGGTCCCACCAGCGCCACCATCTCGCCGCGCGCGGCGCTCATGCTGACGCCGTGCAGAATCTCAGTTCCAGGGTTATAGCTGAAGTGCACGTCTTCAATGCGGACGGCATCGTCAACCGCACTCACCTGCTTGCCGTTAACCGGCCGCAGCTCGTTCGGTTCATCGTGCACCTCACTGACCCGCCGCGCACCAGTAATGGCCAGCTGCAACTGGTTGTACAGGCTGGTAACTGCGACCAGCGGCTGAAAGTAGTTCTGCGCGAACTGGACGTAAACCACGACCAGCGCCAACGCGGCCCCAGTCGCCATGTTGCCCCGTAGCACGAGCCAACTACCGAAGAAGATGACCACGGCCGTCGTCAGCAGCATCATGCCGTTCATCAGCGGCTGCAAAATGCCGGCGAGAATCTGACCACGCAGGCTGGCTGCGCGCACCTTCTCGTTTTGCTGCTCAAAACCCGCAATCGAATCCGCCTGCAGTCCGTTCGTGATGATAATCTTCTGTCCGGTAATCTGCTCGTTGATGTAGCCGTTGAGCTTGCCGACCTCTTCTTGCTGGTGGTCAACCGCCTTGCTAGCACTGCGGATGTTGACCACGGCAATGATCAGCGCCAGTGGTGTCGTCGCCAGCGTCACGAATGCGAGTGGCACGTTCATCCGCAGCATCACCACCAGCACCCCAATCAGTTGGGCAATACTGTAGATGACCTGCACGAAGGCTTCGTTCATCGCGTTGAAGATGTTATCCAGGTCACTGGTGTAACGGGCCAGGATGTCCCCGTCGCTGTGGCTATCAAAATATTGGACGCGCATGTCCTGCATTTTGTTAAACATGCCCGTGCGCATCTCGCCGGTGGCTTTCCCGCCGACCCAAGACATGAAGAAAGAGGTCGCCGAGTCGCCAATGGCCGACAGAACGTACAGGAGCACCATGATGCTGAGGTCGCCGTAGAACTTGTCCAGCGTCGCACCAGTTTTCACCACAGCGGTTAAATCCTGCACGGTGTTCGCCAGGTAAGTTGGCGCCAGTTCGTAGGTGACAGTAAACAGGATCACGAACACCAGCATTCCCAGGCCTTGCCAAGGGTAGACGTGCAGGTACTGCCAGTAGAAGCGACCTGCTTGCTTAAAATTCTTCATCTTAGATGTTCGCCTCCTTTGCCTTTTGCGTCAGGTAGATTTCCCGATAAACTGGGCTGCTCTTGAGTAGCTCATCATGAGTGCCGTAGCCCACCATTTTGCCGTGATCGAGGACCAAAATGTGGTCCGCGTTAATAATCGACGCAATCTTCTCGGCCACCACAACCGTCGTGGTCGACTTCAGGTCGCGGTTGAATGCCTCCTGCACCAGGCGCTCACTGCGCGCATCCAGCGCACTGGTCGAGTCATCCATGATCAGCACGGGTGGCTGCGAGATCACCCCGCGGGTGATGGCGAGCCGCTGCTTTTGCCCACCAGAAAAGTTAGCGGACCGCTCTGCAACTTCCGCATCAAAACCGCTACTCAAGCGGTTAATAAACTCACTGGCCTGGGCAACGCCAGCCGCCCACTGCATCTCGCTAACCGTCGCGTCAGGCTTTCCTTGCCGCAAATTGCCGGCAATCGTGCCGGAGAACAAGGTTGCCCGCTGCATGACCATCGCCACGGTCTCGCGCAAAGTACCTGCGCTGAGCGTCCGCACGTCCTGATTGCCCAACTTCACACTGCCAGTCGTGGCGTCGAACAAGCGCGGAATCAGCTGGGCCAGCGTCGTTTTGCCGGAGCCGGTTGCCCCCACAATACCGAGCATCTGCCCAGGCGCGACCTTGAAACTCAGGTGTTCCAGGGTGGGCTGCTCGTCATTAGGATAAGTGAAGCTGACGTCGTCGAATTCAATGCTCCCCGGCAGCCGCTGCGCCGGCCCGTCCGGATACTGCATGGACGACTTGTGCGCGAGTACCTCACCGATACGGTGCAGGGAAACGAAGGCACGGGTCGCCCCAGTCGAGATGAAGCTGGCGTTGATGATGGACATCAAGACTTGCATCAGATAGCCTACGAAACTCGCAATCGCGGCCAGATAAGCCGGATGTGCCCCAATGTTGCGCCCAATCACCAGCACGCCCAAGCCAATGGCAAAGTAAGAAATCAGGAAGAAACCAGGCATCATGTAGGAGAAGGTGTAGCCAATCTTCACGGTGACATCCGCCATTTTGTCAGAGGACGCCGCGAACTTGCGCTCTTCACTCGGCTTTTGCACAAAGGACTTGACCACGCGCACACCCATTAAGTTTTCCCGGGCAATATTATTCACGTCGTCGATGTACCCTTGCACTTCACCGAAGTAGTGCGTCATCCGCCGCATGCCGATGATTGCCAAAATGACGGTGAACACAATCATGAGTAGTAAAGTCCACCACAGTTGCGGAATCGTCAGTAAAGCCAGCGTCAGTGCCCCGATAAACATAATCGGCACCCGCGCCACCATCTGCAAGATGGCCATGACCAGCCCCTGCACCTGGTTAATGTCGTTGGTCATGCGCACCACCAACTTGCTGGCGGCGAACTGCTCAATGTCGGCGAAAGCGAACGACTGCACCTGCTTGTACATATCCGCCCGTAATTCTGTCGCAATGCCAATCGCAGCACGCGCTGAAAAGACCGTGTTGAGCACCCCAGCAATAATCCCGAGCACAGCAAAACCAACGAGCTGAATCCCCAAGTTCAGCACGCGATTTTGCTGGTTAGCGATAATGGCCGCCATCATGTGTTGCAAAAGGCGCGGCTGCCACAGGGCGGCCGCTGCCATCACAACCGTCGCCAGCAGCGCAATCAGTTCGTTGTGCCACTGTTTCCGGACGTATGGTCCCAAGATTTTCATAGTAAATCCTCCGTAATATGTAATCTTTTTTAATGTAACACAAATCTATAGAGAGGTCGCAACTAATCATCTCTTTGCGCGATTTTTCGGCATTGCTGAGCTTTTTGCACTGAAAAATCAAAAAAACGCCGCCATTCTAGTCGGAATGACGACGTTCTTAAATAATACAGTCGATATTACTTGTCACCCAGGTGACGCTTCTTAGGCGCAACCTTGGCTTTGACACTGTCACTGTCCTTGTAACCGAATAGGTAGGTCAAGGTGAATGCAGCGACCAACGTGACAACGGACACAATCCAGAAGTTCATCAGGTTCTCTGGGTGTGCGGCACTTGCAAAGGATGGGAAGCCGATCAGGCTACCGGTGAAACCAAACATGTTGACACCGAGAATCCCGTTGACCAAGCCACCGATAGCGGCCCCAATACTGGAGGTGATGAACACGCGCCCGTACTTCAGGTTAACCCCGTACATAGCGGGTTCGGTGATCCCCACGAAGGCGGAGATAGCAGCAGAGAGGGACAGCCCCTTGAGGTTCTTATTGTTGCGGGTCTTAATCCAAACGGCAAGAGCACCAGCACCCTGAGCAATCATGGTGACGGAGACAATCCCGTTGAGGACGCTGCTCCCACCAGGAACGGAAAGCTGGGCGGAGATGATTGGAATAACGGCCCAGTGCAGACCGAAGATGACCAGAACTTGGTAGAACCCACCGATAATCATGCCAGACAGTGCGGCGTTCAAGCTGAGGAGCCACTGCAGTGCCCCGGAAATCCCGGTGGAAATCAGGGTGATGACAGGGCCAACAATCACGAGCACGGTCATCCCCACGAGGAAGATTTCAACCAGCGGACTGAAGATCATCCGCAGCATCACTGGCATCCACTTCTTAATCCACGGTTCAACCTTAGATGCCATCCAGGCGGCAAAAATCATCGGGAAGATGGAGTAGGTGTACTGCGGAATGTGAACCGGAATGCCGAAGAAGTTGGAGTTAATGGCCATGCCGAGGAATGAGCCGGTCGACTTACCGGACGCGACCACTGCAACGAGCGATGGGTAGATCAGGAAGGCCCCAATAATGGCAACAATCACTGGATTCGAGCCTAGTTTCTGTGCAGCTGTGAATCCGACCAGAACGGGCAGGAAGTAGAAGGTCGCATCCCCCATCGCGTTAATCAGCATGTAGGTCTGGGAAGTGGTGGAAACACCGCCCCAAGTGGTCAAGATGGTCATAATCCCCTTGAGCATCCCACTAGCGGCCAGCAGACCGATAACGGGCATCATGGAACCGGTAATGACCCCAATCAGGCTGGAAGCAGCGCGCTTAGTTTTGCCCCAGATACTTGGGTCTTGCGCAGCTGCAGCGGTTTCCGCCGTAATTTTGGCGGTTTCTTCAGGATTTGCGAAGCCAGGGCCGAGTTGCTTGATGGCTTCGTCGTACACGTCACCGACGGTCTGGCCAATCACTACTTGGTACTGGCCACCAGCGCGGGCAACGTCGATAACGCCAGGAATCTCGCGCACCGCGTCGTCATCCGGAATATCTTCGTCCTTGAGGTAAAAGCGCAGTCGAGTGATGCAGTGAATCAGGCTCTTGGTGTTTTCGGCGCCGCCGACCTCTTCCAGCACCAAACGTGCAGTCTTAGCGTACTGGTTGGCGTCATGCACGGGCGCTTCGGCGAGTGCCTTGGCGTCCTTCATGGTCACCGTTGCGGCCAGTTCGCCGCGGCGCACCTCACCGGGTTCCATGTAGAAGTCAGCCAAGACGTCGTTGGTGTTGGTGATGGCCACAATGATGGTCGTCTTCTTACCAGCAGCTCTAATGGCTTCCAAATCCATTGACCCGAGCACGTCGCCAGCGTGCACCTGCGCATCCATCTGGGTGTCAATTTCAAAAGGTTTGCCGCCCATTTCGACGGTATCAATCCCCATGTGAATCAGCAGTTCCGCACCGTCGGTGGTGCGAATCCCAATGGCGTGTTTGGTGTCCGCGAGCAAAATAATGCGGCCATCAGCGGGTGCGGCAATCGTCCCGTCCGTTGGGTCAATCCCAAAGCCTTCACCCATCGTTTTCTGGGAAAAGACGGGATCTGGGACATCTGTAATCGGCATGAGCAATCCGGTTGCCGGAGCGAGCAATTCTTCTTTCTTCGTCATAATCTGTTCCTCCTAATTCAGTGTGCGCAGCGGGGCGTTTAGACTTTGAGCATTTGCATAGCTACGGAATTGGCGCGCTTTTTGCGCCAGTTTCGTAGCTGGGCAAAGCGCAGAAGTCTGCCCCGCAGAGCCTGTCTATCAAGTGCGCAGCGGGGTAATGTCCGTCCTAGTCGTTCAAATCATTGCGGTAAATGGCGACGGTGCTAAAAGCTGGCAAGGTGATTTCCGGCTGGAGCTGGAAACCAGGGACGTTGTCGATAATGACCTTGCCGCCGCACCAATCGTCTGGAATCGTGAACTTAATTTCGTGGTCCGCGAAGTTGTTCAAGACCAGGAGGCCTTCCTGATTTAAGCGCCGCTTATAAGCATATAACCAGTCAACGTCAGTACCGAAAGCCCGGTAATCGCCGCGCGCAATCACGGCGTAGCGTTTGCGCAGGGTGATCAGGCGCTGGTAGAAGTTGAAAATGCGGCCGTGCTCAAGTTCATCATGGACATTCACAAGGTCTTGGTTCGTCGGCTTCAGCCATGGCGTGCCGGTCGTGAAGCCAGCATTCTGGCTACTATCCCACTGCATTGGGGTCCGGGAATTATCACGCGACTTGGCGTGGACGATGGCAAAAGCCTCATCCGCAGTCTTACCGGCCGCAAGCAGTTCGGCGTATGCATTGTGACTCTCGATATCCACGTAATCCTGCATGCTCGTGTAATCGGGATCGGACATCCCAATCTCTTCACCCATGTAAATGTAAGGAGTGCCTCGCGAGAGGTGAATGCTGGCGGCGAGCACTTGTGCAGACCGCACGCGGTAATGGTCAATATTTCCAAAACGGTTCAATGCCCGCGGCTGGTCGTGGTTGTTCCAGAACAGGGCTTGCCAACCGTCGCCAGCCGAGATGCCCTCGCCCCAGTCGTGCAGCAACTGGCGTAGGTAGTCAAAATCGTAGCGGGCGCGGGTCCACTTGTTGCCGTCCTCGTAGTCCGTCTTCAGGTGGTGGAACTGGAAGACCATGCTCAGTTCCTTATTGGCCGGATTCGTGTAGCCAATCGCATTTGGCAAGCTGGTGGAACTCATTTCGCCGACGGTGATGCTATCGTCTTCCTGACCAAAAGACGCGGCCGCCAGTTCCTTGATGTACTGATGAACAACCGGCGTGTCGGTGTAGAGCGTTTTGCTTTCGACACCCGCCGGTGCATCGACCAGCTGCTCGTCCTTGCCGATAACATTCAAGACGTCGAAGCGGAAACCGCGCACGCCCTTGTCCCGCCAGAAGTTGACGATGTCTGCCGCCTCGCGCCGGACATCTGGGTTGTGCCAATCCAAATCGGCCTGCGTTTTGTCATACAGGTGCAAGTAGTACTTCCCCGTATCGCCAAAAGGCGCCCAGGCAACGCCACCGAACTTGGATTCCCAATTCGTCGGTAAATCGCCATTCGGTTTGGGGTCGCGCAAGTAGTAGTATGCCTGGTACTTCTTGTCACCAGCGAGCGCCCGCTGGAACCACGGATGCGCGGTGCTGGTATGGTTGAGCACCATGTCGAGCATCACCCCGATGTTGGCCGCCCGCAACTTGCGAACCAATTCCTCGAAATCCGCCATCGTCCCAAAGCGGGGGTCGATGCGGCGGTAGTCGGCAATGTCGTAGCCATTATCGTTCTGCGGTGATACGAAGAAAGGGTTGAACCAAATCATGTCGATGTGCAAAGCCTGGAGATAATCCAGCTTAGCGATGATCCCGCGCAAATCACCGATCCCATCGCCGTTGCTGTCGTAAAATGATTTCGGGTAGAGCTGATAAATGACTTTGTCTGCAAAATCCATGGTGGCACTCCTTTCGGCTACGAACGCCGGGCAAATTCTTGAAAGCGAAAACGGTCGGGACGGTGCCGCGACTCGGTGTACTGGAAGGCAGTTGTGTCTTCGAGGCTCGTCACACTTTTGACGACGACCACCACGCTGCCAGGCTGCAGATGCAACAATTCTTGGTCTTGCTCAGTGGCGGGTTCGACGGTGATTTCCTTCTTGGCGTATGCGATAGACAAGTGCAGTTTGCCTTCAAAATACGCATAGAGTGAATCCTCGGCGACTTCCTGACTGATGTCCGGCACGACTTCGGTATCGATGTAGTCAATATCGATGATGACCGGCTCACCATTCATATCGCGCAGGCGGACGAGCTTGGTCACCCGCTTCGGTTTGGCGTGCGGATCAACCGTTTTGAAGCACTCAACTGGCAGCTCCAACTGGTCTTTACTAATCAGTGTCGTCTTGGAACTGAAGTTCAGTCGCTGCACCAGTTCCTTGTAGCTGATGACGCCGGAAACTGGAAACACGTACTGCTGGCGATTAATCACCACGGAACCTTTACCCTTTTGCGACTGGATATAACCCTGGTCGCGCAAGCGCTGCAAGGCTTTGCGGATGGTATCCCGCGACGCCCCGTAAAGTTCGCAAAGACGGTTTTCACTCGGCAGTAAGCTGTCGGTCTTGTGAATACCCTCGTCAATTTTTTGCTTAATATCCTGGTAAACCAAATTAAGTTTTGTCATCTTATCGTCCTTGTAATCGCTTTCTACGTTTTTAGTGTATGCCTGTACGTACATGTTCGTCAAGCGAACGAATATTGAGGCAGTCACGGTTGTTGGCACGTGTACGAACAAGTTGTTACCGCTATCATGCCGTTCTGTATGATTTTTCGCAAGCGTTTTTTTATTGTTCAGTGATGTCGTATTTGTTGAAAACGCCGCCACGACGGTGCGTAAGTAACGAGTTTTATAAATAAAAAAATATTTTCAGTTGTCTGCTCGTTAACAGACAGGTTCGCCGCAGCACACAAAAACACCCAGACAGGCTGCAGCAGTGCAACTAGCTGGGTGTTTTGGTGTTAATTATGCGAATTACACTTTAGGCAATGGTGCCTTCAACGGTGTCAAGATCAGCTTTTCCGTCGAATTCAACAATCGCTTCAAGCGCGGCGGTAATCCCGCGCACATCGTCGGCCAAGGACAGCGATGGGGTGTTGGGCCGGTTCGTTACCTGATCAGGCAAGAATGGAATGTGCATGAATCCCGCCTTAATCTGTGGGAATTCCTTGTCGCGCATGTACTGTGTTTGGTACATGATGTGGTTGCAGACGTATGTCCCCGCCGTGTTGGACACGGTAGATGGCAGGCCGGCTTCACGGATGGCGTGCGCCATCGCCTTGATTGGCAGTTGCGTGAAGTAGGCGTTTGCGCCGTCTTCGTGAATGGTGTGGTTCAGCGGCTGATAGCCGGCGTTGTCAGCAATGCGACCGTCATCCAAGTTGATGGCCACCCGTTCTGGGGTCAGACCAAAACGACCGCCGGCCTGACCAATGTTGAGCACGTAGTCAGGCTTTTCGCGTGCAATTGCATCGTGAACCACTTCGGCACACTTGTTGAAGATGGTTGGAATTTCCACCTTCACAATCGTGGCGCCCTTAATGGTGTCAGGCAGGCGCTTGACCGCCTCAATTGCTGGGTTAATTTTGTCAGGACCGAATGGGTCGAAACCAGTCACAAGAATTTTCATAATTGTCTCCCCTTCCGCGCACACGTGCGCTTAGAATGCCAAGAAGTACATCAAACCAATCTGCACGACGAGCAAAATGATGGCGAGCGGTGCCTGTTGCTTGATAACACCCATCTCATCCTTCATTTCCATCAGTGCCACTGGCAGTGAGTTGAAGTTCGCTGCCATTGGCGTGAGTAGCGTGCCACAGTAGCCAGAGGTCATCCCGATTGCCGCAACGACAGCCACACTGCCGCCCTGGGCAATGACGAATGGCACCCCGATAGCAGCCGTAATCACAGCGAAAGCCGCGAAGGCGTTCCCCATGATGGCGGTGAACACAGCCATCGCTACACAGTACAGGATAACACCACCGAGGTGGCTACCGGCAGGGAATACGCCCGCAATGAGCTTCGCGGTCAAATCCCCAACCCCCGCAGCGGTAAAGACAGCACCCAGAGTTGCCAGCAGTTGTGGCAGCACACCGGCGGCCCCGACAGAGCGAACCATGCGCTGGGTGTCTTTGTAAACCGTCTTCGTGCCGGCGTGGGTCAAGATGATGGCGGCAATTAATGAAACAACCGCCCCAATCCCGATACCGACCTGGCCACCCATGTCTGTGAACTGGGCGATGCCGACGGAAACGACGGCGAGAACGACACTTGGCATGAAGACCCAAGCGCCCAAGTGCGTCGCGGCGGCAGTGGCGTGCTTAATGTCTACAGCCTCCACGTGGCCAACCTTAATCTGCTTGAACAGCGCCAGAATCCCGATGATGACAATCATCACCCCAACAATGGCGCTGGGAATGTAACTCCCGAAGGCAAAGGTAATCGCCAGCAAAGTCCAGAAGGTCCCAGTCCCCAGGCGGGCGGGGTTCTGCTTATCTTGGAAAGAGCCGATGGCGGCCAAGGCCATCATGAAGCCGATGAGGACATACATGACGGTCAAAATGGTGTTAATCATTCTTCTTGTCCCCCTTCAGCTTAAAGTTGCGGTCAAACAGGATGTTGTAAATCATGCCGACAACCAGCGACACAATCGCAATTGGAATCGAGGCCGTCACAATTTGCATCGTATCCACCTTGTGGCCCAAGGATTGCATCGTGCTGGCAATCAGCAGCACGCTCCCAGACGCCACAAACAGGTTCTGGGCGAAAAAGTTACCAAGATTATCCACCGCGGCAGAGCGTGCCTTGGTGAGCTCAATTTGTTTGTCTGTCAGCTTCTGGTTCGCACCAGCTGCAGCTTGCACCATGGGTTGAATCAATGGCCGAACAAACTGCACCTGCCCAGACAGGCTGATACCGAAGACGTTCGCCACTTCCCGAATGAGTAAGTACAGGTTCAGGATGCGACTCGGCGTCAGCTTCTTCAGCCGCTGAATCGCGTTGACCGCCACCTGCTTCAGGCCGTTGGTCTCCACTAGTCCAATCATGGGCAGGGTCAGGAAGAACAGCGACACCATGCGGTTGTCGACGAAGCTTTTGCCCAGCGTACTGAGCAAATCGGGAATGGACATGCCAGACAAGAAGCCGGTCGCCAGTGCGGCGACAACAACCACGGCGGTCGTATCCCATTTGAATGTAAAACCGATCACAATAATGGCAATGCCGAGTAATTTAAGGTATTCCATCGGTTAATATTCCTCTTTCTGGCGTCGCAGTTTTACGGAGTGAAGCGGTTCCGTCCGCATTAATCAACGCTTAATATTATTAAACGCCTGTAAGCGGCCGAGGTCAAAATTGTTCAGTAAAACACGAACATCAGGCGAATGCCCGTAAAAGGTGCGTAAATGCATCAGCAACTGCGTTTTCGCACTTAGGTGAATAAAATTCACCTAAGCCTTAAAATGTTTCGCAGGTGCTCACTATGCCGGCAGAATAGGCTTTTGCGCCGCTCTGCTTGCAGCGTATGGCCCGCGCCCCTTGCGCGGCCGCGCGTTTTAACGGTTAAATGTATAGGAAGCATCAAACGATTAATAGATTAAGGAGTACATGCATGGCCGATCAGAAAGAATTCAAAGAAAACGAGGATGGCACCCGCCGTGAGCTGAGCAATCGCCACGTGCAGATGATTGCCATCGGGGGCACGATTGGGACGGGGCTTTTCCTCGGCGCCAGTTCCTCCATTCAAAAGACCGGGCCATCAATTGTCTTGGTTTACATGATTCTCGGCTTCATCTTTTTCCTCATGATGCGCGGCATCGGGGAAATGATGTACGCCGATCCAAGTCAGCACACCTTCATTTCCTTCATTTCAAAGTACTTGGGTAAACGCACTGGGTATTTTGCCCTCTGGACTTACTGGTTGGGCGTGCTCTTCGTCGCCATGGCGGAACTTACCGCGGTATCCAAGTATGTACAGTTCTGGTTCCCGCAATGGCATACTTGGACCATTCAGCTTGTCGTCCTCGCCATCCTGATGAGCATCAACCTCATTGCCGTGCGCCTCTTCGGCGAAGCGGAATTCTGGTTCGCGATGATTAAAATCACCGCCATCGTGGTCATGATTGTCGTGGGTCTCGGCATGGTGTTCATGAACTTCAAGACACCGGTTGGTCACGCCAGTTTTGCCAACATCACCAGTGGCTTCAGCATGTTTCCTAAGGGCTTCGGCAGCTTTGTCGCCGCTTTCCCGATGGTGTTCTTCTCCTTCCAGGGAATGGAATTCATTGGGATTACGACGGCCGAAACCGCCAACCCGCGCAAGGTGCTGCCGAAGGTCATCAACGAAATTCTCCTGCGGGTACTGATCTTCTACGTTGGCGCCATCATCGTCATCATGGCCATCTACCCGTGGAACAGTTTGGACCCACACACCAGCCCCTTCGTGCAGGTCTTTCAGTTGGCCGGACTCAAGGCCGCGGCCGCGGTAATTAACTTCGTCGTGCTCACTGCTGCTGCTTCCGCACTGAACTCCTACCTATACTCAGCCGGACGGCACTTCTACCAGATTGCCCTCGACAGCAAGGCCAAGCCTTTCCGTCCCTTCCGCAAAATTGCGCGCACCGGGATTCCGGCGCGGGCCATCATCATCTCCGCGGCACTCGTACTCATCGGTCCCATCCTGAACTCCCTCCCCCAGATTGCCGATGCGTTCGCGTTCATCACTTCAGTTTCCAGTGACATGTACATCATCGTCTACTTGCTCACCATGATGGCGCACCGTAAGTATCGTCAGTCTGCCGACTTTGATCCGCAAGGTTTTCTGATGCCGGCTTACAAGCTCACCAGTCCGCTGGTCATCGGCTTCTTCTCGGTCGTGTACCTCAGCCTGTTTGTCACCGGTGACGGTCTCTGGCCAGCAGTCGGGGGGATTGCCTGGACCGTCATCTTCATGGGCGTTCAGTTCCTGACGGCCAACATGCGCTCCCGCGGCATTAACTCGATTAAGATTGACGAATAACTGCATAGCTTCACTAAGGACGTCCACTGCGGGCGTCCTTTTTGTATTGCCCATTCTGCTCAATTCAGCACCAGTAATTTTTCAAATATGAAGATACTTATGGGAATTGATTGGCTTAATAATAACGACGGTGTATACTCAATTTAGAAAAAATTCTAAATTGAGTATACACCCCACATTTCCCGGGTAATATGGAAGCGGCGACTGCCACTTTGATGGAGGAGTCAAAATGTTAGAAGTTCAGCAGCTCAGTAAGCGGTTCGGCAGCATGCAGGCCGTGCGCGATGAAAGTTTTACCGTGAAGAATGGCGAAATCATGGGCCTCATTGGCCAGAATGGGGCGGGTAAAACTACCACTTTTCGCATGATTCTCAACTTTTTGAAACCCGATCAGGGGCGCGTATTACTGGACGGTCACGCACTCACGGCGGCCGATTACAACAGCATCGGCTACTTGCCCGAAGAGCGCGGGCTCTACCCCAAGATGAAGGTGGAAGACCAAATCGTGTACTTCGCGCAGTTGCACGGCATGAAGGCGCGCGACGCCATCACCCAGCTTGATACGTGGATGAAGCGTTTTGACGTCAAGGGCAAACGCACGGATCGGGTTAAGGACCTCAGCAAGGGGAACCAGCAAAAGGTGCAGCTCATCGCCACACTTATTCACATGCCCAAGCTCGTGATTCTCGACGAACCCTTCTCCGGTTTGGACCCCGTGAATGCCAGCGTGTTGGAAGAAGGCATCCGCATGATGCGCGCCGAAGGGGCCGCCATCATTTATTCCAGTCACGACATGGGCAACGTGGAGGCCTTATCTGACCACCTGATTATGTTGCGCAGTGGCGAAGTCGTCCTGAACGGCACCGTCGACGAGATTCGCGACAGTTTTGGGCGCACCAAGGTGTACCTTGAGTCCCCACTAAGCACCGCAACACTACAAGCCATGGCCGGTGTTCGCGCCGTGCGTGATGATGGCCGGCGCAAAGTCATCACCCTGGATGATCCGGCAGCAGGTCAGGCAATTTTTACCGCTGCGACCGCCAATGGTTACATTCAGGAGTTCAGCCAGCAGGCGCCAACTCTCGATGAAATTTTCCGAATTAAGGCAGGTGCGCAAAATGACTAAATTCTGGGTTGTTGCAAAACAGGTTTATAAGAAGAATGTCCGCTCGGGTTCCTGGATTTTCCTAGTGCTCTCCCCCATCATCATGGGCGCGCTCATCATCGGTATTTCGGTATTCATGAGCAAAACCATGGACGATGCTAAACTGGGCGTCGTGGCCCCAACACCGGTAATCAGTCAGAGTATTAAGAAGAACAGCGATAGCCTGGCCGTGCAGCGCTACACCACCACGCAAAAAGCGCAGACCGCACTCAAGAAAGAGCGGGTCGATGGTATTTTGATTGTCACGGCCACCAAGTCTGGCCAATTGACCGCCAAGTTGACCACCCGCGTTGGCGGCACACCAATTGATAGTAGCAGTGTGCAGGCACCACTCAGTCAGCTCAACATGCAGCTGGCTGCGCAGCGCCTCAAGCTCACGGGTGCGCAGTTGCAGACCTTACTCCACCCCGTCACCATCAAGACCAACTCAGTGGCCTATCGCGATGGCAAGAAGGTTAACCGCAAGAATACTGCCGACGCCGCCAATCGCGGCATCGCCGTGGGAATCACCATTTTGATGATGATTTTCATGATGGTTTACGGCAGCATGCTTGCCCAAGAAATCGCGACGGAAAAAGGTTCCCGCATTATGGAAATGTTGCTGTCCTCGGTCAGTGCCACCACCCAGTTCTTTGGTAAGCTAGCCGGTGTCATGATGCTACTCGTCACCCAAATTGCCATTTATGGGGTCAGTTTTGTCCTCGCGTGGTCCGTCATTAAGAAGCAAAAAATGATTATGGGCCTGCTTGATCAGTTCGACTTCTCATCCCTTGGTTCCTGGGCCGGCGTCAGCATCGTCGCCTTCTTCATTCTGGGCGTGCTCACCTATGCTGTTCTCGCCGCGCTCATGGGCTCGCTGGTTGCTAACCAGGAACAAGTCCAGCAAGCAGTCATGCCGCTGTCCATGCTCGGACTGCTGGGCTACTTCGGCGCCCTCATCGCTCAAGCGTCCGACAACATCCTGGTGCGTGTCGGCAGCTACATTCCATTTCTCAACGTTTCAATCATGCCAGTGCGCGCCACCATGGGTTACACCAGCCCAATCGAGGTGCCGATTGCGCTGGCCGAATCACTGGTCTTCCTGCTGCTCTTCACCTACTTCGCCGTTCGTGTTTACCGTGCGAATGTACTGGTTTATCGCGAAGGCGGTCTAGGTAAGGCACTACGCGCAACCGTCACGATGATGCGTGCGCAAAAGTAAGCACTATAAAAGCCAAGGCGATGCCAATTCTGAAGTGAATTTGGAACACCTTGGCTTTTTCTGACCATTCTGTCCTGAACCCGCGCTGTTGACTTGCCTCATCAATAACAAATACCTGTCACGTATTGCGGTCAACAACTTGCAGAAACCACCTTGAGGCGCTAAACTTTGCGTACAATAGTTAGGAGAGTCCACGATGTCTACACAAGCAACCGACTACGTTATTGAGCGCGCCTTAATCGAAACGCTGAAGCATAAGCCCTTCGAAAAAATCACAATCGATGATATTTCCCGTGCCGCTGAAGTCGACCGTAGCACCTTTTATCGCTACTTCCACAATAAGTATGAAGCCCTGTCGTCCAGCATGCCAGTGATTATTACCCCGGAAATGTTCCACGCCCTTGACAGCATGCATCCCAGTTCCCGGCTTGAAAGCATCATTACCTGGGTTGCCAATAATCGCCGTTTGATGAAGAACCTGCTCATTGAGAACCAGCAGTTCAGCTCTTTCCAGGAACTGGTGCGCGTGGTCACCCGCATTTTGACCGAATTCAATGACAATATCGACGAGAATAACGCCGTCACGCCGCTCGTCCGCCTCATTTTGGAAGCACCGGACCGCAAACGGCTCATTCGCCTGGCCGCCACCATGATTGTCTCCATTCTCACTGACTACATCAGCAATGATGTGACGACTAAACCGGAGGACGTGATGACCGATGTGCGCTACCTCTTCAACCGCCTCGGGCTGGAGGACGCGACCCCCGCTAACCATCTCGGCGTCAAACAATAGGAGCAGACATGATTGATTTTATCGTTTCTCACGGTTACAACATTCTCCAGCTCGTACTCGTTCTGAACACAATTGGGGCCATCGTCCTGGTTTTCCACACGCCGCGCAACATCGCGGCGACCTGGGCCTGGTTGCTGGTGCTCGTGCTCCTGCCGGTGGTTGGCTTCATCCTCTTCATGTTTACCGGTCGCGGCATGGCGCATGCCAAACTGTTCAAAATGCATGAGGCTGACCGAATTGGGTTAAAAGAAGTCATCACCGCCCAACGTGCAGCGGTGCCTAAGCTCGAACGTACACCAGTCGATGACATCATCAAACAGCGGCAACAGATTGTCGAGTTGTTCCGCCGCATCGACCGGGCTCCGCTCACCCGGCGCAACGAGGTGCGCATCATTACCGATGGCCACGAGAAATTCGCAGAATTGCTGAAAGACATCGCGGCATCCGAACATAGCGTCCACATCGAGTACTACACCATTTACCCCGACCAAATTGGGACGAAGCTGCGTGAGGCCCTCGTCGAACGCGCCAAAGCAGGCGTTGAAGTGCGCGTGGTCTACGATGCCTTCGGTTCCCACGGCACCACGCCCAAGTTCTGGAAGCGACTCACAGATGTCGGCGGTCAAGCCGTGCCTTTTGTTACCTCCACCAACGCGGTTGCCCGCTTCCGCCTGAACTACCATGATCACCGTAAGATTGTGGTGCTCGATGGTAAGGTCGGTTACACCGGCGGCTTCAACGTCGGTGATCAATACCTCGGCGAGGATCCGAAGTTCGGTTACTGGCGCGATACGCACCTGCGCATTGTCGGCCACGGCGTGCAACTGCTCCAGATGCGCTTCATGATGGACTGGAATGCGTCTGTTCCCGACACCAAGCGTCTAGTCTACACGCCGCACTGCTTCCCTGCTCCCGATTTGCCCGTTAGCGGCAGCACCAGCCTGCAGGTAGTCACCAGCGGGCCAGACTCCGCAACTGAGCAAATCAAGCTGGGCTACATCAAGTACATCAACGAAGCCAAGAAACGGGTGTGGCTGCAATCGCCATACCTGGTCCCCGATGACTCGATGATTGCGGCGCTGCGCATGGCAGCGGCAGCAGGTGTCGACGTGCGCATCATGATTCCGTGCATGCCGGATCACCCCTTCATTTACCGGGCAACGCAGTACTACGCCAAGCTGTTGCACGGTTACGGCGTCAAAATTTACGTTTACCAAAACGGCTTCCTGCACGCCAAGACCATGCTGGTTGACGACGACCTGTCCACAGTTGGTAGTGCAAACCAAGACTTCCGTTCCTACGGTTTGAACTTCGAAGTCAACACCTTTATGTATGACGGCGACATCAACAAGCAGCTTGCCGACATCTACCTGAATGATATCGAGCACAGCGAACTTCTGACCGACGACATTATCTCGTCCTGGTCGCACTGGCTACGTTTCAAGCAGATGTTCTCGCGTTTGCTGTCACCAGTGCTATAGAAACACAAAAAGCGGTTCGGACATTCGTCCGGGCCGCTTTTGTTGTCCGTCAGCGTAAGTCATGAAACTTTCATCCGCAAGGATGCAGGAATTGAAAATAGTGGTTAGACCGAAGGTCGG
>NZ_RHNR01000015.1 GCF_003946025.1 Lacticaseibacillus songhuajiangensis
AGTATTCGCAACGCTCCAAACGTTGCTTTCAGACCGGCCAGATGCGATTTCATGTCCCAAATACCGAGGTGAATAATCCAGGTTCTAATAAAGGAGGTGTTGCTTCTTTTTACGTACATATTGTTATTTATAAAATGTTAGTTTTTTCCAAACTACATTTTTAAAAAATCACGTGGCCGGTCGAAAATGTTGCCAAATCAACGCATGATGTGATTGCCAACCGCTGACTTCATGAAATTAAATCATATTTTCCGCTAGAAAATCGGTCTGCTAAGTGTTATGATATTCGAGCAAACTAAGACGTAATGCGCATTAATATCAAAGTGCAGCACCGCAGCGGTGTTGTTAGGAGGTAATGGTATGAACTTCTTTAAAAAATTGACGATGACCGGTGTCGGTGTGGCGCTGAGTCTTGTATTAGTCGCTTGTGGTGGTGGCACTAATGGCAGCAGTAGTAGCTCTAGTAACAGCGGGGTGACGCCGCGTAAACTGACAATTGCAGTGGTTGCGTCTGATCAGACCAAGAAGCAAACAGCTGCAGTCAAAACGACCGCCAAGAAGCTGAGCAAAAAGTTGGCTATGCCTGTTAAGACCAAGATTGTCAAAAACAGCAAGACACTCTTGCAAGACTTGAAGAAGAAAAAAGTGGACGTGGGTTTCTTCCCGGCGGCGGACCTTAACTTGGCCAACGCAGCAAGTAAGGGCGTGCAACGCTACAATTACGACCGTGATAGTGACAGTACTACAACAGGTAAGGCAACAACCTACCGCAGTGTGGTTTTGGTCAAAAACGATGCTACAATGACGAGTCTGAGTGACCTGCAGGATAAGACCATTGCGACGGCTTCCAAAACCTCCGCAGCGCAGTACATCTGGCCGGCAGCTAGTCTGAAGCAAAAGGGATTGGATCTCGCAACAGATGCGAAGACGATGCAAACAAGCAGCGCCAAGACGATGCTCAGCAAAGTGATTACTGGACAGGCAGATGCCGCATTGCTTTACGAAGGACAACTGCAAAAGCTCATTGCCAGCAACTCCAAGCTCCTTGACCAGGTGACACCGCTGACTTACACCAAGAAGGTACCGAACAGCAACCTCGCCATGCGCAGTGACTTGAGTCGCAAATTTGAAAATAAGTTTGCCAAGGCCTTCATCAAGGTGGCCAAGAGCAAGTCGGGTAATCAGGCACTCAGCCGTATATACGATAATGAAGGCTTCATGACTGCAAGCAGTTCCAATCTGAAGGTAGTTCGGAACTGGGAAAAAGCCGCCGCAAAACGCTAAGTGCTAAACGGTCGCGGTGACGCGGCCGTTTGTTTTGCCCTCAATATTGTTGAACGATGCTAGAATAGAAGGAAAATCAGGGAGACGGCTTATGAGAATTTTGGTAGTCGGTGCCGGTCTGTTCGGTGCCGTGTCAGCGCGCGAATTGGCATTGCAAGGGCACCAGGTGGATGTGATTGACAAGCGTGGACACATTGCGGGCAATATTTACACCGAGGACGTGCACGGGATTCAGGTGCACCGCTACGGCGCACACATTTTTCACACTAGTAATCCGGCCGTCTGGGAATACGTGCAGCAGTTTGCGCAGTTTAACCGCTACACGAACGAGGTCGTGGCCAATTACAAAGGGGAGCTGTACAACCTGCCCTTCAACATGAACACCTTCTACCGCATGTGGGGTGTGACGACTCCCGACGCGGCACAGGCCAAAATCGCTGAGCAGCGCGCTGTGTTACATGGTAAGCAGCCCGAAAACTTGGAGGAGCAGGCCATCAACCTGGTCGGAACCGACATCTACGAGAAGCTCGTCAAGGATTACACCGCCAAACAGTGGGGTCGGGATCCTAAAGACTTGCCGGCGTTCATCATTCGCCGGCTGCCGGTGCGCTTCACCTTCGACAACAACTACTTCAACGACCCGTACCAAGGCATTCCGATTGGCGGGTACACCGCAATGGTGGCCAAAATGCTGGATCAGCCGAACATCAAGGTTCAGCTAGACACGGACTTTTTTGAACATCGCGAGCAGTACCTGGCGGATTACGACAAGGTCATCTTCACTGGGATGATTGACCAGTTCTTCGATTACAAATTCGGCGAATTGGCATACCGTTCTTTGCGTTTTGAGACTGAAACCTTGGATAAGGACAACTACCAGGGCAACGCCGTCATCAACTACACGGATGCGGACACGCCCTACACCCGCATCATCGAGCACAAGTTCTTTGAATTCGGCGTAGGGGAGAAGGGGAAGACTGTCATTACCCGCGAGTACCCACAGCAGTGGTCACGCGGGGTGGCGCCTTACTACCCCATTAACGACCGCAACAATAACCACCTCTTCAAGCAGTATCGGGATTACGCGGATGCGCAGTTCCCGAACGTCATCTTCGGCGGTCGCCTAGGCATGTACCGCTACTACAACATGGACCAAGTCATTGGTGCTGCCCTAGAATTAATGAAGAAGACCGAACTGTTCCGGTAACAGGAATTTTGAAAAAACGTTGAAAGCAGGCGTGCTCCCCATGAGCACGTCTTTTGCGTTACGCGCTACTTTTGCTGCCGATTAAGGTATACTGTAGGGTGACGTACGTGACGAGTGGGCGTGGCTCACGATGAAAGGCGGTATATAATGGCACAACTTGCCAAGAACCAAGAACTTGAAGTAACAATTACGGACTTAACCTACGAAGGCCTCGGGGTCGCCAAGGTGGACGGCTTCCCGCTGTTCATCGATAACGCCTTGCCTGGCGAAAAAGTCCTGATTCACATTACCAAACTAGACAAGAAGTACGGCTTCGCGTTCACAAAACAAATCCTGGTGCAGTCACCTGACCGCGTTGAGGCTAAAGACCGGACGCTGACCCAGACCGGGATTGCGCCATTGCAGCACCTCAGCTATGCAGCGCAGCTCAAGTTCAAGCGCCAGCAGGTGACGGAGCTGTACAAGAAGCAGCACCTGGACATTGAAGTGCTGCCAACCCTGCCGAGCCCGCAGACTAGCGGCTACCGCAACAAGGCGCAGGTTCCTGTGCGCACCGTGCAGGGCCAATTGGCAACCGGCTTTTACAAGCGCCGTAGCCACACGCTACTGCCAATCACGGATTTCTACATCCAAGACCCTGAGATTGACCGGGCCATTTTGGTCGTACGCGATCTGCTGCGCCAATACAACGTGCCCGCTTATGACGAGCAGCGTAACGCCGGCGTTGTCCGCCACATCATGGTGCGCCGCGGTTACTTCACCCACATGATGATGGTGGTCATTGTGACCCGGACGCGGCAGTTGCCCCACGCCAAAGAAATTGTGGCTGGCATCAATGCACAACTCCCCGAAGTGGCCAGCATCATGCAGAACGTGAATGCCAAGCGCACGAACGTCATCCTCGGTGACCACAGCAAAACGCTCTGGGGTCAGGATTACATTGAAGACCAGTTGCTCGGTAGCACCTTCCGGATTTCTGCACAGAGTTTCTACCAGGTGAACCCGCAGCAGACGGAAAACCTCTATGGTAAGGCCATTGACGCCGCTGGCCTCACCGGCAAGGAAACTGTTATCGATGCCTATTCTGGGATTGGGACGATTAGCCTGACCATGGCCCGCCACGCCAAGCACGTGTACGGGGTGGAAATTGTGCCTTCTGCCGTTGCCGATGCGCGCGTGAATGCTGAATTGAATGGCATCGACAATGTCACTTTCAAGCTGGGTAAGGCTGAAGATGTGATGCAGCAGTGGGGTGAACAGAAGCTCGCCTCCGATGTGCTGATGGTCGACCCACCACGCAAGGGATTGGCACCGGAATTCATTACCGCCGTTGGCAGCATGTTGCCGAAGAAGGTTGTGTATGTTTCTTGCAACCCAGCAACATTGGCACGCGACATCAAGGCGCTTGCTGAATTCGGCTACGTGGCCAAGCAGACGCAGCCCGTGGACATGTTCCCGCAGACACTGCACGTGGAAAGTGTCACCGCGCTGGAATTACAGCAAGATTAAGCTAACTAAAGGCACCCTCCGAATGATTTGCTCATTCGGAGGGTGCCTTTTTGGCGTTGATGATGTGATTTAGACTTTTGTCCGGGCGACGATGTCCTCGTGGGCCTTGATGTGTGTGAGCCGGTCCTTGTCGCGCGCCAGCAGGAGCAAAAACAGGGCTTCAACTGCCGTCATCGCAGACACGCGCGAGAAGTAGTACTCTGACTCCAGAATGCGTTGGCGTACTGCGGTGAGCATGCACCAGTCGGCGGCCTGACCGATGGGGGAGTCGCGGCGATTGGTGATGGCGATGATTTGTACCCCGCGCGCGCGGGCGACCTGCATTTGCTTAATGAGGTCGGCGGTTTCACCAGAGTTAGAAATCACCATGAGGACACTGCCGCGGGGGAGATTCATGGTTTGACCGACGGCGCTATCCCACACCGAGTCGGCAAAAGCGAGGTAGCCGAGCTGGTTGAACTTGTAGACGGCATCAGCCGCGACGGGGAAGGTGCCCCCAGCGGCCGCGACCTGGATGACACTGGCATTTTGCAGCATATCCAGGATGCCGCTCACGGTGGTGGTGTCGTTCATGCCCAGGGTGCCGTCAATTTCAGCCTTCTTGTTGACGCCAATGCTGCGCAGGGATTGTTGCAGGTCATCCGGCGTGATTTCCTGATAGTAACTATCCTGATCTTCAGCGACCCGGGCAAGTGCGATTTTGAGTTCGTGAAAACCGTGCAGATTGATGTTTTTGCAAAAGCGCGAGACCGAGGCGTCTGACACTTCGGCCTGGCTTGCCAGCTGTGAAATGGTCATGTTCACAACGGCCTGGGGCTTGGCCAGAATCACGTCGGCAATTTTGCCATCCGTCGCCGATAAGTGCGCGCGCATCCCGTTCAATTCGTTTAAAATATTGCTGGGGGTCGCCATCATTGCGTCTTCCTTTCGTGCTCGTTTAACACCAGTTTAAGTAGTTTGACGCTGAAAATCAATTACAGGATGATCCGATTGACGAAATTAATTTACAGAGTTATGCTGTCCTTGTAAATAAATTTCATAATTTTAAGGATGATGAAAATGAGCAAACAAATTGAGGTCGCTTTGGCGATGATTAAGGCGGGGATGACCGTCAGTCTGGGTGGGGGCAGCCACGTGGCCAGTCTTGCCGATGCCATGCGGGCGGCGAACTTTGCGGGGACGGTCATCAGTCCCAGCGAACTGACGCGGGCATACTGCCGGCAGATTGGTTTGCAGGTCAGTGATGAACTGCAAACCGCTGATCTGGCCTTTGATGGTTGCGACGGGATTGATGCTGAATTTAACCTGCTCAAGAGCAACGGCGGTATCTTCGTGGACGAGCGGGCCTACGCCGAGCATGCAAGCCAGTACGTGATCATGGCGCCGCTGGCAAAGTATGGTGAAACCTTCAATGCCGATGTGCCGCTGACAGTAGCAGTCAAGCCGAAGCAGGCGGCAGCAGTGCTGGCAAGCATCGAGGGGCAAGGCTTAGGCGCAGAGCTACGCGTGGCCGTGAACTACATGGGTTACGTGCGCACGAATCACGGCGACTTACTAATTGACGTCCATAGCAGCGACTGGCGGAATATCGCCGGCGTAGATAAGCAGCTGCGGGCACTAACAGGTGTCGTGGACACCTCCTACTTGCGGGCGGCAGCGGACGTCCTCATTGCTGAAGAAGAAGACGGGCAGGTCCAAATTTTGCGTAAAGGAGCACAACATGACTAAATTAAACTGGGGATTGATTGGTACTGGTGTCATTGCACACGAGATGGCGGACGCACTGTTGCGAGCGAATGGCACGGTGTACGCAGCCACAGCGCCAAATCAGGAGCGGCTGGCAGCTTTTGCCAAAGACAAGCACGTTGCGCACACTTACGCGACCGCCGACGAATTGCTGGCGGATCCAGCAGTCGATGTGGTGTACATCGCGACGCCACACACTTTCCACTACCAATACATTAAGCAGGCGCTGCTTGCGGGTAAGCACGTTTTCGCTGAAAAAGCCATCACTGTGAGTGCGGCGCAATTCGATGAAGTGCAGGCACTGGCTAAGGAAAAACACCTGATTCTGACCGAGGGACTGACCTTGCTGCACATGCCAATTTACCAGCGTGTGCACCAATTGATTGCGGACGGTGGCATTGGCGAAGTCAAAATGGTGCAGGTCAACTTCGGCAGTTTGAAGGACTACGACCCGACCAACCGCTTCTTCAACAAGTCACTCGCTGGTGGCGCGCTCTATGACATTGGTGGCTATGCGACCGCGTTTGCGCGTCAGTTCCTGAGCAGCCAGCCAAACGTCTCACTGAGCTCCGTCAAGTTTTTTGAGACGGGTGTCGACGAGATGTCCGGCATCATTTTGAAGACGCCCGAGCAGCAGATGGCCGTCATGGCGCTGTCGATGCGGGCCAAGCAGCCTAAGCGCGGCGTGATTTCCGGAACTAAAGGCTACATTGAAATCGAGAACTACCCGCGTGCCACTGCGGCCAAAGTGACCTACACGGCCGACGCCCACGCGACAACTGAAGAGACGCTGACCGCTGGCGATGCCAACGACGCACTGGTTTACGAAGTGCGCGACATGCAGCGCTATGTCGCGGCCGGCCACGACGATGGTCAGCTGGCGATGTCGGGTGATGTGAGTCACATCATGGACAGCGTCCGCAACGGCTGGGGACTGGAATTCTAGGAATGAGAATGGCTCGAGATGCGGTTAGCTTCTGAGCACTAACGTAAAACGGAATCAATTCCCGTACTTTGGGAGTTGATTCCGTTTTGGGTTAGGCGCAGCTAGAGACTCTTAATGCTTTAGCTTTTAGAGTGTCAGACAGCGGAGCGGAAGCGGCACTGCGGGCCACGTCTGTATGCTGGGAGAGTAGTGCTTCAGCACGTACCCTCCCACATCCGTAGCGTAGCGGAGGTGGCCGGCTCCTCACCGTAGTTCAGATTGGTCAGGAGCCAGTCGACCTCGTGCTTCAGCACGTAGAGAGACGGACACCAGAGGGCCGGCCGGCATTCACGCGTGTGTCAATTCACTTTGGCGCGCGCTTTTTTGTGCGCGGCGGCGGCCGCATACGCCGTAGTTTTGCTGCAGGGGCTAAACCAGTATAATGAGAGTAAGAGCACGTCACGGAAGGGGGATGAAAAGGTGGAAAAAAGCAAGCAGAAGGCTTACGCACTGGTTAGGCGAGCCAGAAAGGTGCGCGCGCGGCGGGTGGCCAAATTGCCGGAGTCACGCTTTGGGCGCTTCATCCTCTATTTGCGGGAAATTGTGCGCATTTACGGCGATGCCGAAGTCTCTTCGCGCAGCGCGTCGGTGACTTACTACGCGCTGTTCAGCATCTTTCCGCTTATCATCGCAATCGGGAACGTGCTGCCGCTACTGGGTATCAAGTACCAGTCGGCACTTGCTTATCTTGCCCAGGTAATTCCGCCCAGCATTCTTAACTGGCTGGAGCCGATTATCCGCAACTTGCTGAGCTCGGCTAACGGGGGTGTGCTGTCCATCGGGGTGCTGGTCACCTTCTGGAGTGCCAGTCGCGGAATTAATGAGCTGAAAACCAGCTTTGACCGTATTTACGGCGTCAAGAAGGGGCAAAATTTCCTCATTCGCCGCATCATTTCCTTATTTCTGATGTTTGTCATTGTGGTCGTCATGGGGATTATCTTGCTGGCGTTTGCGGTGGGGTCACAGTTCCTTGAATGGCTATCGGGACTGATTCACCTAAGCACTGCCTGGCTGGACACCTTCAACACCCTGCGCTGGCCGGTGACCTTAATTGCCTTGCTGGTGGCCTTACTGCTCATTTACTACTTCTTGCCGAATGCGCACCTGCGCTTCTTGAGTATTTTGCCCGGCACCGCCTTCACCATGGCGACGGGGCTGGGGCTGGCGCAGTTATTTTCCTTGTACATGCGCTACTTTGGGACACGTTACAGTTCCTACGGCACGATTGGTTCCTTCATGGCGCTATTGCTGTGGCTCAATTTGTCAGGTACCTTCCTGCTCGTGGGGGCGGTGATCAACGCTGCCATTCCGGGCAGTCGGCGTGATGACCTGCAGCGCAAGCAGCGTAAGTGAGTGTTACCGCTTTCCCATCGGTGAATCCAGTGCTAAAATTAAGCCTGTATCCAGTTATTAGGAGGAGAATAATGACAGTAATTGCCGTTTCTGACTTGCACGGGAGCACCACGGTTCTGAAGAATTTAGCCAAAATGCAGGCGAAGTATCCGGACGCCTACACCATCTTTTGCGGCGACTATTTTGATGGCCACACCCACAGTGCAGCGGTTCTCCGCGAAATCAAAAAGCAAGTTGAGGACAAGCGCGCCATCGCGATTCTGGGTAACCACGATGAGATGTTTCTTGCGTACATGGATGACCCGGCCAATGAGGAACTGTGGTTTATGAACGGTGGCGACGAAACCGTGCGGCACATGGTTTACCAGTCCAGCGGTATTGAGAACATCGATCCCCGCAGCGACAAGGCCCGTCATGACATGATTGATGGTTATCAAGATATTCAGGAATTCGTGCGCACATTGCCGACGATTTGCGTGTACGGGCGGATGCTGTTTATCCACGCCGGGCTGGATCTTAGCACCGCTAATCCGCTGAGCGACACCAAGGCGGTGGACCGGATTTGGATTCGGGAAGACTACATTTTCCGCAGTGACCGCTCCGAAGCCATCTTCGCCCACAATCCGCTGGACTACACGCTGGTGACCGGACACACGCCAACGGGTCTCATCAAGGGCCGCTTTGATGACAGTCCCGTTGAGGTGAAGGAGAAGTTTCCGCGTTGTCCAATTCTCAAGATTAGCTACGAGAACGAGTGCCCGCGCTATTTTATCGATGGCGGGGTGCATTCTGGTTTTGAAGAGAACCAGGGGAACATCGCGGTGTTCAACGAAGAGACCGGCGAGATGATTGATAGCATTCAGAGCCGGCCCTAGTCAGCACTGAATAGCTGGCTTAGAGATGCGCTTCCCGTTTGGGGAGGCGTATTTTTTGTACCCTTTGTGGTCGTGGTGGTAGAAAAAACGTGCATAGTCAAACGCTTGTTATGTTATCCGCACCACAACTGGCTTCCAGCCATTATTGTGTCACTGGAAATAGAAATAACAAGGTTGCATAATGAGGACAAGCAAGACTCTCGGACAACGGAAGCCCCAGAGCAACTGCTGACCCTGTCTCTGATGTGTCTATCCAGAAAAGAGGTAGTCTCATGACCAAAAAGATTGGCTTTCTCAGTTTCGGTTTCTGGCAACCCAATAACAGTTACGTCACCACCGCGCAGCAAAGCTACGATGAATCCGTTGAGCTCGCGGTCGAGGCCGAGAAACTCGGCGTGGATGGTGCCTGGTACCGCGTGCATCACTTTGCTGACCAACTCGGCACGCCCTACCCACTTATGGCCGCGGTGGGTGCCAGAACCAGCAAGATTGAAATTGGCACCGGCTTAGTGGATATGCGCTACGAGAATCCGTTCCAGATGACGGAAAGCGCGATGTCCACAGACCTGCTGACACATTCGCGGGTTCAGCTTGGTGTTGGGCGCGGCTCACCTGAACAGGTGCAGGACGGCTGGAAGTACTGGGGCTATGACCGTAGTGAAGAGGATATGAAGACCATCGCGCGTGCCCGAGCGCTGAAGTTCATGGATCTGCTCAAGGGCGAGCGCTTTGCAGAGCCAAACGCGCAACCGATGTTCCCGCAAGGTCCAGGCTTGCGCCGCCTAGAACCATTCTCACCAACGCTGCGGCAGCGCGTCTGGTGGGGCGCCGGCAGTCAGGCGACGGCCATCTGGGCAGCGCAGAACGGCATGAATCTGATGTCCTCGACGCTGGTTAACATGGAAAGTAACGAGCCCTTCCACGTGCAACAGGCTAAGCAACTGCGCGCCTTTAAGACAGCATGGGCTGAGGCTGGCCATGACTTCACGCCGCGCACCCTCGTCACGCGCTCCATTATGCCCATCGTCAATGACCAGGACCGCGAGTACTTCGCCCATGGTCAGCAGACCGAGGATGAAGTGGGCTACTTGGCCTACCACCAGAACCCGACGATTTTCGGCAAAATGTTTGTGGGTGAACCTGACAAGTTGGTCAAGGAACTCGCCACGGATGAGGCTATCCAGGAAGCAGACACAGTGCTAATCACCGTGCCGTCAACGCTGGGGCTGGCGTATAACGTTCACATTTTGGATGTTATCATGAAGCAAATCGCGCCGGCATTAGGCTGGAAATAGGAATTGGCATTGCGTGTCACTTTTGCTAACAAAAATTATTGGTAATCACGCGCGGGCGTGCTAAGCTAATGCCATTAGTTTAACGGAGGCAAAGTGATGACACTTAATATGCGCGCAGCGCGTCATGCAGATTTGGGCCGAATTGTGCAGATTTATAACGAAACGGTGGCGAGTCACAGTGTAACCGCAGACACCGAGCCAGTTTCAGTGAACCAGCGTGAAGCGTGGTTTACGGCGCATGATCCGCAAAAATGGCCGCTCTGGGTCGCAACCACCGCCGACGGTCATATTTTGGGTTGGCTGAGCCTGTCCCAGTATAGTGACCGCGCGGCGTACAGCGGCACTGCCGAAATCAGCATCTACCTGGATGAAGCCGCGCGTGGCCAGCACCTCGGCTCGCAGATGATTGATTTTGTGGCGGCGCACGTGCAGGATTACGGCATCACGCATGTGCTCGCGCGCATCATTAGCGTTAATGCGGCCAGCATCGGCCTGTTCACGGCAAAAGGCTACGAGCAGTGGGGGATGCTGCCAGGCGTCATGGAATTCACGGATGGTCCGCGCGATTTGGTGGTATTAGGGAAAACATTTGCATAGAACGTCAAGAAGGGCTGGGCCAAAAGTTGGTGAGCTCCGGATATACAGCAGGCACCGGTCGGAATCCCGAACTTAGGATTCTGGCCGGTGCCTGTTTGTGTGTTAGGGGTGTCTGTGGTGGCTGCTGCGCTAACATCGCGAGTCATTTTGCCTGTGCGGCTATGCTGCCCTGAGTAAAATGGTCAACGCCATGTCATCGCGATGGCGGCGAGAGTTAGAAAGTCAAGCAATCTTAGAGCTTGCCGGCCGCGAGCAGTGGTTTGACGTCGGCAACCATCTCGGCATTTTGCTTAAAAATAATGGGGGGCAGTTGGTCAAAATCAAAGTAGGCGAGCTGCGCGGTTTCGTTCGGGGCGGCTTCGCTAAGTGCGCCACCGATTGGCCGCACGAGAAATAGCTTGGCAATGTTCATGACGGTGTCGCCATTAGGATAGTGCATCATGTAGTGATGATCATAGAGGCCAAGATCGCGTACAATTTCGACTTTGAGGCCAGAATCTTCCCTCATTTCCCGGATGATTGCTTCGGCATAAGTTTCGCCAAATTCGAGGTAACCACCAGGCAAACACCAACCACCGTCGGCACGTTCCTGGAGCAGGATCTGCTTTTGCTCGTTCAGAATGACGCCAGCAGCGGCATTGAGAATCAGGGGGATGTGACCGGTGAGCTTACGTAAGTCATGAATGTAATCGGGCATGTTTGAACCTCCAAGGTTGTTGATTACCGTCATTGTAGCCGTAATGAGGACTGGGATGCAAACGCTGTCTGGCAGTAAGGACGTTGAAAAAGGCTCCCATCAGCTGTAAACCGCAGTTGACGGGGGCCTTTGCCATTCTAGGTATTACTGAGCGTCATTCGGAAACTGAATGCCAGCCTGTGTCCGGACTTGTGTGATCAGCGTGTGCACCTGCTGTGCGAGGGCGAATTGGCGGTCACGTGCGGCGTAATCCGCGTTTTGAATTGCGTCGGCAAAGAACTGGGCTTCGCGGATCATCGGGTTCTTGTCCTGCTTGCCGGCCAACTGCGTGCTCTTAGCGCCGGGAACAATGTGTTCAATGCTGCTGATGCTCTCGGGTGCGTCAATCACCAGCGTGTCCTTGCCAGTGTAGATTTCGGAAGGCAAGTGGCTCTGGGTGGTCTTACCGCAAATCAAGTTCACACTGAAGTCTGGGTAGTCCAGGTGCAGTGCACCGGAGCCGTCCACGCCGCTGGCCAAAATGGCGGGTGCGTAGCTTGCCTTCTCAGGTACCCCGAACCAAGCGAGTGCTGCGTAGACGAGGTAAACCCCCAGGTCCATCAGTGCGCCACCGGCAAACTTGGTCGTGAAGACATTGGGCTGCTTGCCTGCCAGGTAGGCATCGTACTTAGAGGAGTACTTCATGTACACCAGCGTGGCGCCACTAATGTCATTCTTCTGGACAAACTGTTTCACGAGCTGGAAGTTTGGTTCGTACAGGTGACGGGCGGCCTCAAAGAGGAACTGCTTTGGGTGTGCCTTCAGTGCAGCAGTGACGGCTTCAAGTTCAGATTGGCTGGCAACCATTGGCTTTTCGACAATAACGTTCTTGCCCGCGGTGAGTGCCGCAATGGCTTGCTGAGCGTGCAGGCTATTCGGACTGGCGATGTAAACCGTGTCGAATGCACTTGAGGCGAAGAACTTCTCCAAGTCGGTAAAGAGCGCGGCATCTGGATTTTCTTTACCAGCAAATTCCTGCGCAGTTTCCACATGGCGGGAGTATACAGCGGTTAGTTCATACTGACCGCTTTCTTTAGCGGCGTCCACAAACTGAGCGGTAATCCAGTTGGTTCCAATAATTCCTAATTTCAACACGATAAGTCCTCCGTTTCATAATTGCGTTACCAACATTGTAACAGCTTTCATGACGGGATTACACGCAGTTAACTAAAGTTTGCGTTCGCGAAATTATTTGCGACGAGAACCGGATTGTAAGCGCTCAGCTTGGCGTCTCGCTAAAACCCGCTTAAGTGGTCGACCATTTAGCCATTATCGTGAGTGCCAAACCAACCTGACGCCCATATTTGTGGCATTTTGCGTTACATTGCGACCAAAATATTGCAAATATAATTCGCGCGTTAAATTTACAAAAATGACGCACAGTAAGCCGCTTGCGAGTGCTATTATTAATCTCGAAGGCCAGTTGCCACACGAACAAGTGGCAGCTGGATACTGAAGGGCGGAGGGATAATAATGGCAGGTAAATTTCATAAAGTGATTACTTCAATGACTAGTCATTTTGATCGTGGTTCCAGAAAACATAGCCCCATTAATAATCCCGCGCAGGTGCTTGCCGATTTGTACCGTGGTTCCTTCGATTTCATCGATGCTGCCACCAGCAAGAAGCACCAGCTGGCCGTTTCTGCGGAACTGGCAATCGCCATCGACGGCAAGAAGCTGCCAGGCAAAATTGTCGGGATTACCACTGACGCCCTTACGTTCTTGGATCATTATGGTTACGAGCTCATCATCTCCTGTCGAGACGGATTTCCCGTGACCATTTATGACGAGGCTGAGGACCAAACTTATACCATCATCTACCCTGATGTTAATGTAGATGGTCAGAGTGCCGACGAAGGCTAAAAAGCCACCGCAAAAATTTGCGGTGACTTTTTTTATGCTTATTCACTGGTTAGTGCCGAAAAATCCTGCTTACTGCCAACGTAGACCATGCCGCGGTACTTTGCGCCGGCTATCTTCGTGGCGTCCGCGAACTGCCAGAATTCATTTTGCGAACTGCCGACCCGGCTGGCCCCGACGACAATCGTCTTGCGTGTTCCGATGGCGGACTTCACATAGCGCAGCATTTTGCTTGAGCCCATGACGACACATTGCCGGCCGTAATTGGCTTCAATTCGGCGCATGAACACCAGTAGGTTCGCCGCTAGCGTCTGCTTACTCGGGAGCGTCGTGTACGCGTTCACCTCGACTGCAACGGGCAACTTGCCGGCGTCACTGCCAACGTGCTTGATGAAGGCATCCGCCTGCGCATTCGGCGTGCTACTGAAGCTAAAGAAGTGCATCGCTCCCGTGACCACCGCCGTGCCGTTGGCGCGGTGGAGATTGGCCATGTAGTCGTCGTCAAAATATGACGCGCCTTCGGTGGCCTTCAAGTAGGCAAAGCGCACACCCGCCTGATGCAGCGCGCTGAAGTCTTGATAGCCATCAGTCTGATCTAGGCGCACACCAAGAACCGGATACGTGCGTGCACTGGGCCGCTGCGTCCGGAAGTTGAACCAGTAAGTCAGAAAACCGCCGCACACCACGACTAGCGCAATGATGCCGATAATTAACTGACGCCGTCGCCGGCTGAATGTATCACTATAAATTGGACGAACCCGCGGCATTCAATAATCCCCTTTTCACTAAATCAAGCTCATTATACCAAGGCAGCCACGAGTGCGTGTGTAAAGGCAGCCGAAGGTGGCAAAATTTTAACTAAATCGATTAATTTTTTGCTACGTCTTTAGACCGATTTGCATGTTAAGCGATTGTTTTTTTACTGCTTTGAGCTGATAATTAGCGCATGGAGGGATGAACATGTTGGATGACCGTCTAATTGGCACGCAATTCACCTTGACCAGTGCGGACAACACTGGCACCGTGCGCCTGTATGGAATCGACTATCACTACGAGCTATTATTGCCCGCCCCAGCCGGTACCACGGTTACCGTCGTGCGGGTCTCGCCGCTTAAGCTTTCCGTTTTGCCAGCAACAGATCTATTAGATTATTAGGTTGGGTTAGTTGCTTGCACGCGGCAAAACGCGAGGCGGAGCAAAAGGAGGAAGTATCATGTCAGCACTATTTAGTTCCATCGCTACAATTATTGGTATTTTGGTTGTTTTAATCGTCGTTTTTGTTATCTTGGGTCGTTGCCTGGCCATCATTCACACTGGTGAAGTTGGCATTGTGGAACGCCTGGGGAAATACACGCAGACTCTGGAACCAGGACTGCACTTAGTACCGCCATTCATTTACCGAATTACCGAAATCGTCAACATGAAGCAAATTCCGCTGAAAGTTGATGAACAAGAAGTGATTACGAAAGACAACGTTGTGGTGCGAATTGCCGAAACCATTAAATACCACATCACCGACGTCCACGCCTATGTTTACGAAAACAAAGATTCCGTCCTTTCCATGATTCAGGACACCCGTGCGAACCTGCGTGGCATCATCGGGAATATGGATCTGAACGATGTGCTGAACGGCACCGAAACCATCAACAGCACCCTCTTCGCCCAGATTTCCGAAACTACCGCCGGTTACGGGCTGAACGTGGACCGGGTCAACATTGATTCCATCCAGGTTGACCAGACCATCCAGGAATCCATGAACAAACTGCTCCGTGCTTCGCGTGAAAAGGAAGCCAACATCATGGAAGCCGAAGGGCACAAGCAAGCCGCCATCGCCAAGGCTGAAGGTGAAAAGCAGGCCACCATCCTTGAGGCTGAAGCCAACAAGCAGACCCAGATTCTGGAAGCACAGGGGCGTGCCGAAAGTCAGCGTCTGGTTGCCGAATCCGTTAAGGACCAGATTGAAAGCATCAACGCCGGTCTTGTGAATAACGGGGACCTCTTCCTGCAGTACAAGAACGTGGAAGCACTCAGTGATTTGGCCAAGGGCAACAGCAACACCGTTGTGATGCCAAGCAGCGCCATCGATTCGCTTGGTCAGCTGCCAGCTGTTGGCAAGTTGCTTAAGCAAGGCGGTAAGAACAGCAATTAGTATTTTGCCTATCCCTCAGCGCATTGGTGTTGGGGGATTTTTGATGGGCGAATCTGATTTGGAGAAGCATTTGCGATAGCGGCGTGTGTGTTGTCGTGAACCTGCGCAATTATTTTGCAGCGAAAGTGTTTGCACTGCGCGGAAAGTGCAAACGGCGGGGGCAAAATATAGTAAGATATAGCAGAGTACGCAACACGATTAGGAGATATTAAAAATGACGATTCCGGCACCGTTTCAGGATTTATGGCAAAAGGCGGGCTTTACCGAACAAACGGCCATTCAACAGGCCGTGCAAGAGCCGCTGATGCACGATGAGAATATTGTGGGACTGGCACCAACCGGTTCCGGGAAGACCCTGGCCTTTGGTCTGCCAATCCTGGCGAAACTGCTGCCGGGAGATGGGCTGCAAGCTTTGCTGATTGCGCCATCACAGGAGCTGGCCATCCAGACCCGCGATGTGCTGCTGCCATACGCGCAGGCTGTTGACCTCAAACTGATTGGCCTGACTGGGGGCGCGAACGTTGCCAGGCAGAAGGAACAACTCAAGAAGCACCCCGAGGTCATCGTGGCCACGGCTGGCCGCTTGCTGGAGCTGCTTGATTCCGGGCGGGTGAATGCCTCCCGTTTAATTACATTGGTGATTGACGAAGCGGACGAACTGCTTCGTGAACCGGGCCTGACGCAGGTGCGCGCCATTGCTGCCAAAGCACCTGGCGACGTGCAGCTCAGCTTCTTCTCGGCGACGAGCAGTCCCATCTTGCGCGACTTGCCGAAGTGGTTCGGTCAGGAAGTGCGCACTATTGACGTCCGGGCCATCGATAAGACGCGTGGTCCGGTCAAGCATTACTTCATGCAGGGCGGACGCGAACGCGAAGTCGAGTGGCTCGGCAAGTTGGCGCGGACGGATAATTTCCGCGCATTGGTCTTCTTCAACAAGAACTCTAGTTTGAACAAAGTTGCCGGCATTTTGCGGCACCAGAAGGTGAAGTTTGCCACTCTGGACCGGATGGATCGCTCCATGGCCCGCAAGCAGGCACTGTCTCTGCTGCGCAAGGGCAAAATCAACCTGCTGCTCGTGACTGATTTGGCGGGTCGCGGCCTGGATATTCCGAAGCTCCCCGCTGTCATCAACTACGAAGTGCCGCGCAATAGCACGGTTTACGTCCACCGTAGCGGGCGCACCGGGCGAATGGGTAACCCGGGGACCGTCATCACGATGGGGGATGCGCATGACCTGCGGGATCTGCGTAAACTTGCTGGTGATTACGACATTGAGCGCGCCTACCTGGTTGACGGCAAACTGACGACCGAGCGTCCTGAGCATGAAGAAGTGCCAGAAACGGAAGCGAAGGCCAAGACGACACGGACGGCTGCGGGTGAAACACGCCCTGAACGGACGCCACACAAGCCGGCCGCGGAAACGAGCAGCAAACGCAAGCCACACAAAAAGATTCGGACGAAGGCCCGCAAGAACAAGGGCAAGCCGAAAAAGAAATAGGTGGGGAGAATGAGTACAGTTCCAGAAGACAACCCAAGTGAAGTGATGAGCATTATCATGAATGGCGGCGAGGCGCGCAGTGCAGCAATGGCGGCGATTAAAGCAGCCAAGGCCCGCGACTTCGCAGCCGCAGCCACCTGCATGAACAATGCCCGGGTCGCCGTGAAGAACGCGCAGGTTGCGCACAACAGCCTGCTCAGCGCAGAGGCGCGCGGTGATGGCGCGGACTTTAGCGTCCTGCTCGTGCACGCTGAAAACCACCTGAGTAATGCGCTCACGATAATCGACATGGCGGACCAATTCGTGGACACTTACCGCGAATTGACCGAGCTGGAAAACCGGCTCGACGCCAAGAAATAGACAACTGCTTAACGGAAAGGATGCAAAATGCACGCGAACCTGATTTTTGATTTGGACAACACCTTACTTGATTTCTCCGCTAGCGAAGCGGATGGCCTGACGCAGGTCTTTGCGGATTACGGGATCACCGATGATGCGCAGACCCGCGCAATTTACGAACGGGTTAACCACGGCTTGTGGGCGCAGCTAGAACGCGGTGAAATCACCCGGGAGCAGCTTCTGGACGTGCGTTTTGCATCGTTCCTCAAGGCGATTGCCCGCACGGAGTTGCCTGCGCACGCCATGGAAAAACAGTACCGCCAGCTGCTCAACAGTGGTCACAAGCGTGAACCGGGCGCAAAGACACTGCTCACGAACTTGCACGCCCAGGGTTTTCGTATCTTGGCCGGCACGAACGGCAACAGTGCCACGCAGCACCAGCGCCTGCGGGACAGTCATCTCGCGCCTTTGTTTGACGGGGTGTACATCTCTGAAGAGCTGGGCCACGACAAGCCGGACGTTAAATTCTTTGACGCCATTTTTGCTGCCGAAAAAGAATTAACGCGGCAGAACACATTGATGATTGGTGACGGTCTGAACTCCGACATTCGTGGCGGCGTGAACTACGGCCTGAAGACGGTCTGGGTCAACCTGGCTGGCAGTCAGAACAACACCGAACTGCACCCCAACTACGAGGTCGACAGTCTGGATGAATTAGGCAAAATGTTGGTGGCAGACTTCTAGTTGAGTTCTTGGGGTGGTGTGTGATGAGCGACCGGAGTAAGGGAAGAGTACAAGAACTGTTAGCCCAGACGCGCTCGCTCTGGGCTATTTGTGAACGCTTTGACGAGGTGAACTTTGAGCTCAACGCACTGATTCCGCTTGCCCAGCAGCCCGCTGAACATACCCGTGTGCAGGCAGACAAGCGCCGCATTGGCATTTTCTTGCAGTTGCTCTGTCGACGCCGCGCCGCGCTACTCAATCACGTTCGTTTGACTATTTCCCGGCACCACGTTCTGACGGATTCTGCCGTCAAGACGCGTTGCCTGCAGTCGTGCGATGAATTAATTGCCAGTCACGTTTCGGGGTTGAGTGTCGATGTGGACGCGCCACTGGCGGCCATGAGCAAGGAGTTTGCGGGCATTTTGCACAACAGTCTGCCGGCCAAAATGCGTGAACTGGTCATGGTGCTCGAATTGAACATTACTGCCAGTCCCCTGTACCGGCCGCGTCTGGCGCACCGTGGTTCAGCGGCTGAGGTGTTTGCAAATCGGGAGTTGCTCTGCATCCTGATGGAATTTGACGCGTACCCGCATGATTTTCCGGGCGTCACCCCCGCGGCCTTTGTACGTTTCCTGAGTTATCATTATGCGCACGTGCTGCTGGATGACGTACGTATCATGGACGTGCGCACGAGCTTGCCCCAAGCTGCGCCAAGCGGCATCGCGGGTAATGCCTACTTGCTCGAGACGGGTGGGCAAACGCAAGTCATCATCAACTTCCGAGGTGCCGAGCGTAGCGGCCAAAATGGCGAGTGGCAAGAAACTGCCCGCGACTGGGATTATATGTTGCGGTCGGTGCTCCTCGGGAAGCAGAACCAGAACGATCAATTGCGTTATGCGTTGCAGTTTGTTGAACTGGTGCAAGCCGCCGCGCCATCTGCGCCAATCTACGCCTTGGGTCATTCACTGGGCGGCCAACTGGTGCAGGCCGTGCAGTTGCTCCGGCATCCGTTTGTTGGTGGCTTTACCGTGAACTCCGTGCCGCTGCAAGTGCGACAGCTCGAATTAGCGGCGCCCAAGCGCTTTACAGCCGGCCAGTGGCGGGTGCTCGCTAAACTCGCCGACCACAAGAATCGCGGCGCACTGGATCTGGAGGACGTCATGCAGCAGTGGGGTGAACCGGCGTCGCAGATTGTTGACCGCTCATTTGCCAGTGACTTCACTGAGCTGTTCAATTTTGCACCGGGCACCGTGGTGTTCGCCCGGCGCGAGCGCTACACCTTGCGTGATTGGCACTACCCATTCAACGGCCACTTGGGCAATTTTCTGAGTGGGCGGGAACTGCAACTGCTAATGCTCATCGTGGATAAGGCGCTGCAGCGGCTCGAACGCGCCAATTCGGCGGGCCAGTTGCTCAGCCAGCTCACTTCCTATCTATCTGGCTTGCTGATTTCGCTATTGCGTAGTAGTAATCAGCAGGAGGTCGCCCGCTTTATTAACCACGTCTTTGCCTATCTGTACGCCACGGGGCTGTTTGCCCAGCCGCCGCGGCCAATTCAGATTGAAACCAATAGCAAAAAGAAGGCCAGTTGGCGCAGTATTTTGTTCAACTTGCACCGGCAGCGGGAGTTCCTCAGTAGTCTCAATTCCCCGCTGATGGATACGATGATCAACATGCACATCGTCAATGGCGCCAAGTTCATCATCACGGATGAAGCGCTCGGTTGGCCGGTGACGCGTGTCAGTGCAGCGGCGAAGCTACAATTGCCGCTACCGATGCACCTGCTCGCGGCGGGGGATTAGCTTTGCCACTTGCAAGCGCATTTGGCCTATCGTAGAATTAAGCGTGTTGTGCGCCAGTAGCTCACCTGGATAGAGCAACAGTTTCCTAAACTGTAGGTAGCGAGTTCGAGTCTCGCCTGGCGCATTGTCACTGCAACAAAAGAGGACCGTAACGATTTTTCGTTACGGTCCTCTTTTTATCCATTGCGGATGGTCTGCATTTCCGCACTCACGGCCGCGTAGTAAGTAGCACCAAACTTATCCAGATGCACCATCAAATAGTACAACCGGTAAAAGTGCAGTCGCCGCTGCCAGCCGGAATCCAGTGGCAGCGCCTCCTGATAGGCACTATAAAAATCAGCTCCGAAGCCGCCGAACACGGTGGTGATGCCAATGTCGAATTCGCGGTCACCATACAGGGCAGCAGGGTCAATCAACGCGGGGGCACCGTCCGCCGTGAACAGGTAGTTGCCGGACCACAGATCACCATGCAGGAGCACGGGGATGCTGCGGTGTTCAGAGAGTTCACGACTGATGATGCTGCGCACTGCTTGATAAGCGGCCATGTCGGTTGCTTGCCAAAGATTTTTGGCCACAATGTGTTTGGCCAGTTTGTCGAGGCGTTGTTCGATGAACAATTGCGCCCAACTATCCGTCCAGTCATTGGCAAAACTGACGCTGGTGCCGGCGTAGGGTTGCGTAAAGCCGAAGCGCTGTCCGCGGTGGCTGTGCAACTTGGCGACTAGACGGCCTAGGTCGGCCTGATTGCCGCTACCATTCGTCAAATAGCTCAAGAGCAGGTACGCGTCGCCCTGGATTTGGCCGCTGGCGATGACCCGTGGAGCCAAAACCTGTGCGTCCGCAAAGGCGCGCAGACCGGCAATCTCACCAGCGTAAAAGCTGGCGGGTTGTTGCGCTTGGACGAGCAGAAAATAATCCTGACTGTCTGCTTGCAAGTGGTAAGCCGCGTTCACGTCGCCACCACCAACGGGCGCAGCTAGCGTGATCCCGGCGAGTGGTAATTTAGCGAGCCATTCCTTTGTTAACATGTGCATCCCTCCCGCCACCAGCATAAGGCCGGCGACCAGCAGATGCTAGTAGCAAAAGGTGACTTTAGGCGCCGTGCACCGCTGCGGACAATGTTGCGGCCAGTTCGGTGAGCTTCTGACTTGTCGTCGCGTCTTGCTTGGCAATCAGCTGCACGGTAGTGGTGTCGATGCTGACACCATCGGCACTGGCTGCCAGTGTTGCGGCTTGCGTAGCATCTGCGCTGCCGAGACCCACAATGCTGCGAACGCCAGCTTGCTTGAGGCTTGTTGTCAGAGCGCTGAGATCAACACCAGTGGGGTCACCCTGCAAGAGGGCGAATTCCGCGGGTGCTGCCAACGCTGCAATGCGTGCGGGCTCGCTGTTTAGCGGCACGGTTGCGATGATACTGATGCCATACTTGTCGGCGCTGGGGCGAATTTCGCCTTGCTCTTCCAGCGGCAAGTCGGGAATGATTAAGGCGGCTACGTTCAATTCACTGCAGCGGGCGCAAAAAGCATCGTAGCCAAACTTAAAGGGGATGTTGGCGTAGGTGACCAAGATGAAGGGTACGTCCGTGAATTTGCGTGCAGCAGCCACGATGTCAAAGACACCGGCGACGCTGATACCCGCGGCAAAGGCGCGCAGGTCACCAGCCTGAATGTCTGGGCCGTCAGCGACGGGGTCAGAGAAGGGGATACCCAGTTCAATGGCGTCGGCGCCGCCAGTAGTGAGTGCCTGGATGTTGCTGACAGTGGTCTCAATATCTGGATCGCCGGCAATCAGGTAAGGGATGAAGGCCTTGGGTGTGAACGCTGCGCTTAATTTAGTTGTTGTCATGATTTTCCTCCTAATCTTCGTTCAGTTCGATGCCGCGGTACTTGGCGATGGACGCCACGTCCTTGTCACCACGTCCGTACAGTGTGCAGATGATGATCTTGTCACGACTCAGCGTTGGTGCGAGCTTCTTCACCTCAGCGACGGCGTGGCAGCTTTCAATGGCAGCGATGATGCCTTCTTCTTTGGCAATGTATTCGAAGGCGTCAACGGCCTCATCATCGGTGATGGCGACGTACTGCGCGCGGCCAGAGTCCATCAGGGCAACGTGTTCAGGGCCAATGCCAGGGTAGTCCAGGCCAGCGGAGATGGAGTACACGGCGTCGATTTGGCCATCCTTATTTTGCAGGAAGCGGGATTTCATGCCGTGGAAAATGCCGGTGCTACCGAGCTTCATGGTGGCGGCGGTCATGGCAGTGTCGACGCCCTTGCCGGCCGCTTCGGCACCAATCAACTGCACGGAGTCATTGCCAATGTAATCAGCAAAACTGCCGATGGCGTTACTCCCGCCACCAAGGCAGGCAACGACGTAATCTGGCAGGCGGCCGGCAACGGTCTGAATTTGCTGCTTGGATTCTTTACTAATCACGCTCTGGAAGTCGTGCACCATCGCGGGGTAAGGGTGCGGACCAACGGCGGAACCGATAACGTAGAAGGTGTCATCGCTGCGCTGGGCGTAGTTCTGGAGGGCGGCGTTCACGGCGTCTTTAAGCACCATGGAGCCGCTAGTGACTGCATGCACTTTGGCACCGAGCAGTTCCATGCGGTAGACGTTCAGCCGCTGGCGGTCGGTATCCTTTTTGCCCATGAAGACCTCACATTCCATGCCGAAGAGGGCGGCAATCGTGGCGGTGGCCACGCCGTGCTGACCGGCACCAGTTTCGGCAATCAGCCGGGTTTTGCCCATGCGCTTGGCGATGAGCGCCTGACCGATGACGTTGTTAATTTTGTGAGCACCGGTGTGGTTGAGGTCTTCACGCTTTAGGTAAATCTGGGCGCCACCGAGGTCTTCAGTCATGTTCTTGGCATAGTAGAGCAGCGATGGCCGGCCGGCGTATTCACGCAGTAGGGTGTGAAATTCGTTCAGGAACTCGGGGTCGTCCTTGTACTTGGCATAGGCGTCCGCGACGCGCTGGATTTCGGGGGCCAGCACTTCGGGCAGGTACTGGCCGCCGTATTCCATGTAGCGGCCGTTGTTCATTGAAGTTTCTGGATCGTAAGACGGATTTGTGTTTGTCATCATAAAATCTCCTTGTGATTGTGAGTCAATGTTAACGAGTTATTTGTTGATGCTGACACCACGCCAACCTGGATCGGCCGCCGCCGCGTTATGGACGACGCCTTTAATCTTTGGGTTACGCAGGTAGGCGGTAGACAGTTGGTAGAGCGGCAGGACACCTTGGTCCTGCATGATAATTTGTTCGGCCTTGACCATGGCGTTCCAGCGAGTGTTGGTGTCCGCGGTGGTGTCGGCAATTTGCATCTGTTTATCGGATGCGGCGTTGTTGTAACCGCCAATGTTATAAGGATTGCTGCTGGTGAAAATATCGAGGAAGGATGCTGGATCGGCGTAATCAGGACTCCAGCCGGCGACGATGACGTCGAAGGTGCCGCTTTGCATGTCCTTGATTCGTGTCGGCTTGGGCACCTTTTTGATGGTGACGTCTAGACCTTTCAGGTCGCTGGTCCATGCGCCCTGCAGGTACTGCACGATGGTGTCATGGGTGTCATCGTCATCCATAGTGAGTGTCAGGGCGAGTTTCTTGAGTCCCACTTCCTGGAGGCCTTTTTGCCACAGCGCTTTGGCGAGCTGCTTGTCGTAAGCGACCCCATTATTGCGCGGATTCTGAACGTAAGCCGCGTCGGCAAAATCCGTACCGGACTTGCTGGCCATGCCGCTGGTCACTAAACCTTTGGCCATGATTGAGCCATCATCGAGGGTTTTCTGCACGAATTCCTTGCGGTTGAGCGTCAGCGACAAAGCTTTGCGAATGTTAACGTTGTTAAGTGCTTTCTTGACGCTTGCGCCGCCGGTTGGCGTTTTCTGGTTGAATTGAACGTAGACGTTGGTGCCGCTGGGGACGTTGACGAAGCCCTTGTTGCGCTTTTCGTTAGCGACCTGGCTGCCGGTGAGTGTCGTCTGATCGAGCTGTCCGGATTCGTACATGTTCAATCCGGTCTCAGCAGTTTTCAAAACGTGGTAGGTTACCGCCGTGAGTTTGGTCTGCTTGTGGTTCCAGTACTGCGGATTCTTAACCAAAGTCCAGGAATCACTAGTGCCATGCCACTTCTTGACGACGAAGGGACCGTTGCTGGCAACATAGCGCGCGTCCGTCCCGTACTTACTGCCGTACTTGCTGACAGTCGCCTTTTGCAGGGGTCCAAAAGCGGGTTCGGCGACTTCCTGCATGAATGCGGTAAGCGGGTGGTCGAGGTGCACGACTAGTTTGTACTTGCCGACCGCTTGGACGCCTAGTTTGCTGGTAGCTAGCTTGCCGCTACTAATCTGGTCGGCCCCAGTGATGCCGGAGAAGCGGTAGGCATTCTCGGATTTGGTCTGCGGGTTGACCGCGCGCCGCCAAGCATAAACGAAGTCGCGGGCGGTGACGGCCTTGCCGTTGTTCCACTTAGCGTTGCGGCGGAGCGTGAAGCTGTACTGCTTGCCGTCGGCGCTAACCTGCCAACTTTTAGCAACTCCCGGCGTGACCTGGTTGTGCTTGCCAATCACCACCAATCCTTCCTGAGTGTTCTTGAGCACTTCATCGCCAGTGGTCTCCACCACGTGGTCGGGATCCAGCGTCTGTAGTTCGGCGCTGATGGCGACGTTGATATGACTGGATGGCTTGCTTTGCTGCTGGCCACAGGCGGCGAGCAAAAGTACCGCTACGCTGATGCTGCCGAGTGTGCCGATGGTTTTAACTGTGTTGCGGGTTCCCAATAACATGCTGAAACTTCTCCTTCATGTGCGAGTGACTGCGATTAGTGCTGCGGTGGTGCACCGCGGATGCCCGCTTGTGCTGCTGTTTGCAAAATACGACCTCTTTTCCGTTCAAGCAAAAAAATCCGCCCTTAATCTGCGTCAAAAAGACTCAGATTAAGGACGGATTTTCCGCGGTGCCACCTTAATTCGACCACAGTTGCGTAAAATAAAGCCCGCAACGGATGCATTCCGCTGCGGGCTCGACGTTAAGCGACTGGACACGTCGCAGAAGCAATTGCCTGCAACGGTCCCTGTAGTCACACTTAGCGAAGAGCCAACACTCTCCCGGCAACTGACGTATGCCAACACGTACCCGGTGACTTGCAAATGCTTTTGCCGGATCCCTCGGTGGTCCATTTGCCTGTCTGCGTTCGGCTGCCATTCTCATCACCGGCAACTCTCTGTACGTGCACAACAGGTTTGATCTCCACCTCATCGGTTTGCTTGAACTTGTTTAATTGACCAGAGCATAGCGCGCTGATTAACCGCTGTCAACATGTATTCATAAAAAATTCGCGCGTCTAGCATCAGCGCTAGACGCAAAAAGTGGCCATTAAACGGGTGCCATCAGGGGTTCGCGGTGCTCACAAATGTATGCAAATATTTCCAAATAACAGTTTGAAATTGAGAATAAAGGGGCCAAAATAACGAGTTAAAATGCCCTTTAGAATTTGTCCTGCGAATAAAAAAGCCCCCAGAATTCTGCATTCAGGGGACTCATTTAGCAAGCTAATGTCAAAAAATGTTATTGCTTAGGCCCAATCACCATTGCGGAAGATTGGCACCAGCTGACCGTCTTGGGTAATGCCGTCAATATCCATTTGTGCTGAGCCCATCATGAAGTCCACGTGGGTGTCCGCATCGTTCAAACCGACGCGTTCACGTTCTTCAGGACTCATTTCAACGCCACCTTCAACGCAGAATGGGTAAGCTTCACCAAAGGCCATGTGGTCAGAAGCGTTCTCGTCAAAGAGCGTGTTGAAGAAGATGATGCCGGATTGCGAAATTGGGGATGGGTCTGGCACCAGAGAGACTTCACCAAGGGACTTGGCGCCGCGAATGGTGAACAACTGCTTAAGCACTTCTTCGCCGCGGTCAGCCTTGTAGTTGATCACCTCACCATTCTTGAAGGTAAAATGCATGCCTTCGAGGACGTTGCCCGAGTATGAAAGCGGCTTGGTGGAGCTGACCGTCCCGTCAATGCGGTGGTGGTCAGGAACCGTAAAGACTTCTTCCGTCGGCATGTTCGGAATGAAGAACTCGCCTTTAGGGTTCCGCGAGCCTGCGGCCGTCCAGATGTGATGCTTAGGCAGGCCGACGGTGAGGTCAGTGCCGGGCGCACTGTAGTGAATGGCGTCGAACTGCTGATCGTTGAGCCAAGCGGCCTTTTCGTTCAGCGTGGCGACGTGTTTCTGCCAGGCAGCCTCAGGGTCGTCGGCGTAAACACGGGTCGTCGTGAAAATTTCGTCCCACAGTTTGGCCAGCGCGTCCGTAGCGGACAAGTCAGGAAAGACCTTCTGTGCCCACTTGGGACTGGCTGCACCGATGATGGTCCAGCTAATCTGGTTGGTAGTGATAGCGTCACTCAGGCGCGCGTAGGCTTTCTGGAAGCCGGCCGTGTACTTGGCAACCCGGCCGGGGTCAACACTGGCGAGGTTATCGGGATCGGCACTGATGACGGTGATGCGCTTAGCGTTGTTGTCTACCCAGTAGTCGAACATGCCCTTGATGTAAGGGGGAACGTTTTCGAGGCGGTCGTCTGCCATGTGGGTGAGGTTTAGACGGGAGAGGGTGTCGTCTTGCCACTGGATGAGTACTTCAGCGGCGCCGGCCTTGTAAGCACTAGCGACGATGAGGCGGGCAAGGGGTGCCTGGTCTACCGCAACCTGAACGTAAACGGTGTCGCCGGGCTGAACGTTAGCCCCGGTTTGGACTGTCAAATCTGCATATTTTTTGAGATTCATTGCGAAATCTGTAGTGGCCATTGAGAATAACCTCGCTTTCTATTTTAAGAACATTCTAGCATAGAAGTGTTGGTCGCGTTTTAAGGGAAGCTTAGTAAATAGGGCTAAACTTTTACGTCAAGGGTATTGTTATTCTTAGCAGGTTTGTTAAAATACAATTAATAACAAGTAGCTTTCCGGGGGGATACGCTGCTGTCAAAGATATAGGGGGACCCAAAAATGGCACGACACAAAACAATTACGCGCGAGCAGATTCTCGAATCTGCATATGCGCTCGTAGTTTCACAAGGATTTAAGAAGTTTACGGCCCGTAACATCGCCGCAGAAATCGGCTGCTCAACCCAGCCTATCTACCTAGAATTCAGTAACATGGCCGAATTACGTGAGGCCGTGATGGACAAGATTAAGCGCGAACTGACTGAGAAGTTTGATAAGGTTTACACAAACGATCCTGTCATTGACTTGGCGCTCACGTACATCGACTTCGCACTTGAGAACCACAACCTGTACCAGGCCGTTTTCGTGGAAGACCACTTCGGTGTTGACGACATGCGTACCTTTGCTATCGACGCTGCGCTCAAGCGTTTGGACCAGTACGAATCCGTGCAGAACCTGTCTGACACCCAGAAGGGCAATGTCATTTCCGGACTGTGGATTGTTGCAACCGGGATTGCGGACCTGATGACTTCTGGCTTCATCACGATGTCCCACTCCCAGATGGTCGAAATCCTGAACGTTGTCATTAAGGAATTGATTGAAAACGACCGTTTGTCTATGCACAGTGGTGAAGATATCATTGCTCAGGTGACCCGGGCATCTCGTCAGGCTTAAAAACTAAACAAACTCTAAATTTTGGGACCGCTTGCGCCGATATTGGTGTAGGCGGTCTCTTTCTGTTTAGGTCTCTGGTATAATGTTAAACGTTAGAGTATTGGAGAGATTACAGATGAAAAAGATTAAAGTAATGACGGTTTTCGGCACGCGCCCGGAAGCCATTAAAATGGCCCCCATCGTGAAGGCCTTGCAAGAACGCAGTGATGAGTTTGAAGGCGTCTGCGTCGTTTCCGCCCAGCACCGGCAGATGCTCGACCAGGTGCTTGAGATTTTCAAAATCACGCCGGATTACGACCTGGACATTATGAAGCAGCGCCAGACCCTGGACCAGATTACCAGCAACGTCATCATGGGGCTCGCTGATGTCATGGATAAGGAAAAACCGGACATTGTGCTCGTTCATGGCGACACCACGACGACTTTTGCAGCTAGTGTCAGTGCCTTCTACCACCAAACCCAGATTGGGCACGTGGAAGCGGGACTGCGGACCTGGAACAAGTACAGTCCATATCCTGAAGAAATGAACCGCCAGTTGACTGACGTGCTCGCGGACATGTACTTTGCACCAACCACGCAGAGCCGGGCGAACTTGCTGCAGGAGAACCACGCGGCTGACCACATTTACGTGACTGGGAATACCGCGATTGATGCGCTGAAACAAACCGTTGACAGTGACTACCACCATGATGTCCTGGACCTGATTGATCAGGATAAGCGCATGATTCTGGTGACCATGCACCGCCGCGAAAACCAGGGCGAACCAATGCGCCGCGTGTTCAAGGCGATGCTGGACGTTGTGCAGACGCATGATGATGTTGAAATCATCTACCCTGTGCACCTGAACCCGGTTGTGCAGGAAGCTGCACAGTCGATTCTGGGCAACCACCCGCGGATTCACTTAATTGACCCACTGGACGTGGTGGACTTCCATAACCTCGCTGCCCGGAGCTACTTCATCATGACCGATTCTGGTGGTGTGCAAGAAGAAGCACCATCCCTCGGCAAGCCCGTGCTGGTGCTGCGTGATACGACTGAACGTCCAGAAGGTGTTACGGCCGGCACGTTGAAGCTGGTCGGGACAGATCCGGATGCAGTGCGCAGCAACATGATTAGCTTGCTCGACGACGCGGCTGAGTACAAGCGCATGGCGGAAGCAAAGAACCCATACGGCGATGGGGAAGCCTCCCGCCGGATTCTGGACGCCATTGCTTACCATTTTGGTCAGCGGCAGGACAAGCCAGAAGAATTCAAGTAAGTGCAATTAAAGGGACCCCGTGATGTGACGGGGTCCCTTTTTTATTTATAAAATGATTGAATCTAATGTATGGAAATTACTTCGTCTATCCAGCCTTTTTAAGCTGGATACGATGTGAATTGAGAGGATTATTGCGTATTTCAGGTAGAGGCTGTGAGTCTTTATGCCCTATCTTATCTGTATGCACATTAATGCAGTCTCAAAGTTCATTTTTCGGCATGAAGTATGTTTATTTGTTTTTTGAACTTAGACTTGAGTCCTTTTAGTCCTGCCTTTTCTGGTTGGATTTTTTCTGCTTTTGTCTCCGAAGTCGTCGCACCGGACTGGGGATCTTTGTAAGTACGTCCCACCAACTGTTTATTTTTATTAAATCGATAGATAGTTGAAGTGCCTGATTTTGAGGATTGATATTTGTAGTGTGATTTTCCGTCCTTAGATTTTATTTGTACGTGCTTGTCAATCAGTCCGTTCCAACTCAAAGTGGTGGTAATTTTATTTCCCTTTTTCTTCCATGTGCCAATTTCATATTCATAAAACAGCGTGTCCACACGCTTCGGTGTGGTTGAGTAATCGAAACTTCGACCGTGCTCATAACGATAGTATGTGCCGTCGTTGTTAAATGTAGTTTGACTGTAAAAGTCACCATTATCATGGTGTTTAGTAGACTTGATGCTTTCGAAACCATCGTCACTTGCGGTGTTTGCGTAATAACTTGTACCCATTGGACCGCATCCAGCAAGTCCGCCTGCAGTTAAGAGTCCTAGTGTTGTGATAGCAACTTTTTTTTCATAATCTTCTCCAAGCACTTTTTTTGCATTAAAACAGTATAGCCAAAAATTGGACTGCTGTGCAACGTTGTTTCAATTGATTGCTTAGTTTATCTTGAGTAGATTGATTAGCACAAGTGCCGCAACGGTTTGGGTCAACCCGACGCCGATGCCATACAGCGCAAAGCGAACACCTTGTTGCATGAATTTGGCAAAATCAAGCCGCAAGCCAATCGCCGCGAGGGCAATGGTTTCGAACCACGTGCTGATGCCATGGGCACCGGAAGCAAGTGCCGTGGGGAGTGCGACGGTGCTATTCAAGATGCACAGCAAGAGGAAGCCCAGCACGTACCACTGGATGGGCAGGTGCCACCGGGGTCGCGCATCTGAGGTTGCGGTGCGGGCGGTGGTCTTAGTGCCCGCTAGCCGCGTGAAGAGTGCCACCACCACGACGAGCATCATGATACGCATAATTTTGAAAAGCATCGCCATCTGCACGGTCGCTGGGCTGATCAGACTGGCACCCGCAACGACTTGGCCAACGGACTGTAAGGTGCCGCCCAGTAAGGCGCTTTTGGCGAGCAGGTTGTCACCGAAGACGGCGTTGCCGAGGAAGGGGAGCGTTAGCATCATCACGGTTCCGAGCAGGTTAACCAGTGTGATAATTTGCCCCTTTTCCTCGTCATCCGCGCGAATAGCTGGCGCGATGGCCCCGATGGCTGAGGAGCCGCAAACCGCGTTGCCGCCGGCCATCATTAGTGCCATTTTTTGACCAAAACCTAGGCGCCGGCCGAGCAGGTAAGCAACTGCGATGACAGTACTCATCATGGCCAGCACGTAAAGGATGCCTTGCCAGCCAATTTGCCCGATTGTTTGGAAGGTGACGGTGAGTCCGAGCAGTACCACTGAACATTCCAGTAGTTTACTCTCCGCAAACTTGGTCCCGACGCCGAGAGCAGGATTGCGGCAAATAGTGTTGCCGAACACAATCCCCAGAAGGATGGCGAGCGTTGCCGCGCCAACCTGGGGCACGAAAATGGCCAAGCCGCGGGCCATGAGTGTCACTATGAAGGCCGTGAGCAGACCAGGGATAATGGCGCTGTACTTTTGAAGCTGAGTGCGTGTGCTTGTTGTGTCCAAGAAATCAGGACTCCTTTCCGAATGTTTTCAGTATACGGGAGTCTTTTCATTAACGTGATTGATTGCTATGATAACTGCTATCAGAAATATTGATAGCAAAATGAGGAGCGACCCCATGCTTAAAAATTTGGCGACTTTCAAAATGGTTTACGAGACCCGCAGCTTTTCGCAAGCGGCACGACTTTTGTTTATTGCGCAACCAACGGTGTCTGCTCAAATTAAGCAGCTCGAGGCAGAGTTTGGGAGCACACTGTTCATTCGCAACGGGCGGGGGGAACTCGGTATCACGCCTGCTGCGGAACAACTTTACGATGAGGCGGTCAAGTTGCTGGATGATTGGGAGGAACTGCACCGGCGGCTGAATAATGGTGCGGCGGCGCGCATGAGCCTGCGCATCGCCAGTTCGCATACTTTTGCCGCGACGGTGCTACCGCAATTACTGCCGGAGCTAGTTGCGGGCTTTCCGCAGCTGGACGTGCACGTGACAGTCGTGAATTCCCAGGCGGTCGTGACCGGACTTTTAAATCATAGCCTCGATATTGGCTTTATCGAGAAACCATTGGTGGCGTCCAAGCTGCGCCGCCACACTTTGGGCGCAGATCAACTAGTGCTCGTTGAGAATCCGGGCCCATGGCTCGTTCGCGAAGTGGACTCGGGTGTGAATTACTTCACAAAACGGTACTTCGCGGAGCATAACGTTCAGGAACCACAGCTTGAGATTGCTAATAACGCACTGATTGTGGATTTACTGCGGCGAGGCTACGGCCGTGCGATTGTCTCGAGTCGACTGACCGGCGGTTTGGCCCAGCGCGATTTGGGCCCGAATTACCGCCGCCAGTTTTACCAGCTGTTACCTGAAACGAGCGATAAGCCACAACTTGATGGCGCAGGGGCGTTCCTGGCAAAAGCGGCGCAACGGTTGTTGCAGGCGCACACGAACCATGCGCAACAGGGGTGAAGCGCTAAAAAGCCCCCGGCCTTTGTGAATAAAGTCGGAAGCTTCTTAAGTAACGAATTCAGATGGATGGAACCTTATTGAACGGCACTGACGAGGTCCTGCGCGAACTTGTCGAGTTTATCGAAGTCTTCATCGGTTTCAGGGGCGAGGTTGATCTTGAGTAAGTCGGTTGCCCGCTTGGCGCCGGTCTTGGCAAAAGCCTTGTCGAACATGTCGACGGCCACTGCGAAGTCGTCGTAGAAGGTGTCACCACTGCCGCAGACCCCGTAAACTTTGCCGCTCAAGTCGAGTTCTTCGAGGTCCTCGAAGAATCCGTCTGCCTCATCGGGCAGCAGGCCGGGGCCGCCATCGCTGTAGGTGTAAGCGGCGATGATGCAGATATCCGCCTGTTCGAAGTCGCTCGCGACTGCCTGCGTCATTTCGGTGAGGGTGGTGTCAACCCCGAGGTCAATGAGTGTGTCCTCGATGGTCTCGGCCATTTCCTGGGTGTTGCCGGTCATGCTTGCGTAAACAATTTGTGCACTTGCCATTATGTCCTCCTGATGTTTGGGCGCACCTCACGTTTCACGATGTCAGTAATGACGACGCGCCACTTTGCTAGCGTCATTATAGCAGACAAGTGACGCTTGGTTAGAAAAATGACAGATTTTGGCGATTTAGGACGGTGCATCGTGCTAAACATTTTGGCGTAGTGTATAGTTATAGAGGATATTATGGAGGGATTAACTTGATTACAATTAAATCAGAACGTGAAATCGACGGTATGCGGGAATCTGGTGCCATCCTGGCAGGGATGCACCGCGGACTGCGCGACATTATCAAGCCTGGTATTTCCAGCTGGGAAATTGAAGAGTTCGCCCGCAAGTATTACGCCGATCACGACGCGATTGCTGAACAAATTGGCTTTGAAGGCTACCAGTACGCCACCTGTGTCTGTGTCAATGATGAAGTGGCGCACGCCGAACCCCGCAAGGACCTCATTCTCAAAGAAGGGGACCTGGTGAAGGTGGATACCGTCGTGAACAAAGACGGTTACATGAGCGACTCTTGCTGGACTTACGCCGTGGGCGAAGTTAGCGCCGAAGCCAAGAAGCTGATGGACGTGACCAAGAAGGCCCTTTACTTGGGGATTGACCAGGCGGTTGTTGGCAACCGCATTGGCGATATTGGCGCGGCGATTCAAAAGTACACGGAAGAAGAAAATGGTTATGGCGACGTGCGCGACCTGATTGGTCACGGCATTCAGCCGACGATGCATGAAGCGCCTAACGTGCCGAACTACGGTGAGGCGGGCAAGGGTCTGCGCCTCAAGGCGGGGATGACCATTACCATCGAACCGATGATTAACACCGGTACTTGGCGGATTGGGGTCAAGGAAGTGCCTAACGAAGACTGGCAGTACTACGTCAGTCAGGACGGCTCCCTGAGTGCTCAGTACGAACACACGCTGGCCATTACGAACGACGGGCCGAAGATTCTCACGAGTCAAGATCCTGAATTCGACGCGAAATACCTTTAATTCGCACCATTTAAAATGAGGGGAGGCCGCTCCAATGGCGAAGCGGTCCTTACGTTTGCCGATGCGGCATAAACACGTTGAAAAGGAACCAAATATACCAATTTACAAGCGGCACCTGACCGCCCGCGGTCGGTTTCTGGCGACCGTGCGGCTGTTCTTCCGCCGCCTCGGTGAAGCACAGATTGACCAGGCAGCCGCGGCGCTGGCGTATTACGCCATCTTGTCGCTGTTTCCAACGGCCCTGCTGGTCATTAACATTTTGCCCCACTTGGGGCTGCGGTTCACTGGACTCAGCAACGTGCTGAGTCAACTCATTCCGGGCAATGTGTTGGCGACTATTCACCCAGTCCTGCACGATTTAGCTGCCCATCCGAGCACAACCTGGCTGGGAATCGGGGCGGTGCTGACCTTGTGGGCGGCCAGTCTGGGAATTGCGTCACTGAAGAGCGCCTATAACCGCGCCTACAAAATTAAGGCGAACGTCCAGAATTTTGTCCTCGCGCGCGTGGTTTCCATGGTGATGATGGTGATTCTGGTCATTGCCGTGATTGGCACGATGATTGTGTTCGCCTTCGGGCAGCAATTCATTGAGTGGTTGACGGAGCAGTTAACGCTGCCGACCGCCTGGCTGAACGTCTTCATGACGTGGCGCTGGCCGGCGACCGTCAGCATCCTGGTGGTTGCGCTCATCGTGGTGGATTATTATCTGCCCAACGCTCGCATGAAGTTCTGGACCATCACACCAGGGGTCATTTTTACAACGGCCGGCTGGTTGGTACTCTCGCAGGTGTTTTCCTGGTACATGCAGTACTTCGGCAAAACCTTCAACACCTACGGCACACTTGGGGCGTTCATCGTCCTGCTTCTGTGGTTGTTCTTCAGCTCTGCAATCATGATTATCGGCGCCATTTTGAATGCGGTGCTACACGAGTACTTTTACGGTCAGGCGGAGCCAACCCAGGGCAAGTTTTATGATTTCGGGCGGCGGCTCGTCAATATCTTTAAGAATATGAATTAGTGAAATGTTGGGAGAATTACTATGGATGGCAGAAAGCGGTCAGAATTAAAACGGCGCTCAAAGAGCACCCACAAGTGGTTCATCACGCTGTGGAGCATTATCATTTGCACATGGATTGGCCTTGCTGCCAGCTACTTTGTGATCAAACCGAGTTATGGCACCGAGACCCAGTTGCTTTTGCAAAAGGATGCGGCAACTGCACGTGACTTGCTCACAACCCGCGCCGTGCAGCAAACGGCTGCGGATGCAGCGGGTGTCAGTCGTAGTGCGCTTAAGCAGGGTCTGCAGATTGAGCAGCACAAGGGCAGCCGCGTGGTGACGCTCAAACTAAAATTGGCCAAGTCCGGCGCCGCAAAGGCCGCGGAGAATAGCCTGACAGAGCAACTGCGCAAGGAAGCGGGCGTCAAAGTATTGAGTGCGCCAGCGGCCAGCAAACATGCGGACATTCACTTGCTCCGCAATGGCTTAATTAGCGCGGCCGCAGGGCTAGTGCTGGGACTCATCATTTCGTTCTGGCCGCGCCCGAAGTACTTGGTCACGACTGACGAACTGGATGCGCCCAAGCGGCAACGGCGCTAGGCTGAAGCACAGAATGGGAGCGGATGCTCCTATTTTTGCGTGCCCAGGGTAGCATAATGATTGTATTTTGGTAAAAACGCACAACCAGAGTGAAGCGGAATTGACACAAAGGTGTACACTGAAGTTTCGGAAATGGTTAGTGGACCAGTGGAAGGGGTAGTAACACAGGTGGTTACAGCAAAAGCACCCGGAAAATTGTACATCGCCGGCGAATATGCGGTGGTGGAAACGGGTTATCCAGCCATAGTTGTGGCGATGAATCAATTTGTGACCGTAACGGTGGAAAAGGCGGCCGAATACGGCAGCATTTTGTCCAAACAGTACCAGGAGAACTCAATCTACTGGCGCCGCGAAGGCGGTAATCTGGTTTTCGACAACCGGGACAATCCCTTCCATTACATTTTGTCCGCAATTCGGCTGACGGAAGAATACGCCACCCAGTGCGGCAAGGAACTCGGCTTGTACAAGTTGGCGGTGGATTCCGATTTGGATTCCATTGACGGCAAGAAGTACGGCTTGGGCAGTTCCGCCGCGGTGACCGTGGCGACCGTGAAGGCACTCAACGAATTCTACGATTTGCAGATGAGTGCGCCCCAGCTTTACAAGCTGGCGGCGATTGCGCATCTGGAAGTGCAGGGGAATGGCTCACTGGGCGACATTGCGGCCTCTGTTTATGGTGGCTGGATTGCCTACCGGTCCTTTGATAAGGACTGGCTGGCGCTTGCACGCAAGCAGTACAGCCTCAGTGAACTGCTGACAATGGACTGGCCGCGCTTGCAGATTGAGTTGCTGACACCACCAAGCAATTTGCGGCTCCTGGTTGGGTGGACCGGTTCGCCGGCATCGACTTCCCAGTTGGTCGACAAGATTGCCCTGGCTAAAGCGCAGAAGCATGAAGAATACGCTCAGTTTCTGGCGGACAGCGAGCAAACGATTGAAAATCTGATTGCGGGTTTTCGGGCGCAGAGTCTTGAGATCATCCAAAAAGGCATTAATGAGAACCGGCGCTTGTTGGCGCGCCTCGCGGATTTCTCCGGCGTGCAGATTGAAACTAAGCCGCTCAAACGGCTGCGGCAGATTGCCGACAGCTTCGGCGGTGCCGCCAAGTTCTCTGGTGCCGGTGGTGGGGACTGCGGGATTGTGATTATTGATCGCGCCAAGTCCGTCACCCCCCTCTTGCAGCAGTGGCGGCAGGCGGCAATTGAGCCACTGGATTTACGAGTGCACGAGATTGATTAATGAGTGCGAATGAAGCGGTGGGGATGCCGATTAGATGGTATCCCCGCCGCTTTTTCCTTGTACAAATTGTACCGCAGACCTACACTAATCACGGTATGGTTCAGGCGTTGCAGTTGTTTGGAGGCACGAGATGGCTAAACATCAATTGGCAACACTCTTGACCGGCTTATGGTTGGGAGCGGAAGTACTCGTTTTGTTTTGGCAGCAAAAGTTGCTCGGTAACGCGCTGCCGTTGTCAATCAATATGTTCACCGGTAAACCAGAAATGGCGTACGTGTACACGGGTAGCATTCTCTGGCCGACGCTGTTGCTGCTATGCGGCATCACTTTTGTGGGTTGGATGTTGCAACAATTGGCGACAATCGTGGCGACGCGGCCACTTCCGTACGCGGCGGTGTTCGCCACGCTCATCTTCGCCGTGGGTGTGTACTTGCCGATTGTTGGCCTCGGCTTTGAAGCTTTTGCGTTTGGCGCGGTGGGTTTTGGCATTTTGTGGATTCGTGCACTAACTGTACTGCTTATTTTGCTACTTGTCTTGCGCAGCTTGCAGCCCGTGTTTCAGCACTAACTGGTGACGTCATTCTAGTTACGCGCAACAAAAAAATCCGCCATTCATCGCTGATGAACGGCGGATTTTTTGCTAGAGATTATTTCTTTGTCTTCTTGGCAGCCGCTGCGTCTTCGGCAGCCAGCTGCTTGGCGAGGTTTTCGATGTAAGGGCGAAGCTGGTCCTTAACTTCAGGGTGCGTCAAACCGTATTCAATGGTGGTCTGGACGAAGCCGAACTTGTTCCCAACGTCGTAGCGGTCGCCAGTGAATTCGTGGGCGAACACGCGCTGGGTCTTGTTTAGTGTGTCAATGGCATCGGTCAGCTGAATTTCGCCCCCCTTACCAGGCTTCTGCTTGGCCAGAATGTCGAAAATTTCGGGGGTCAGCAGGTAGCGCCCGATGATTGCCAGGTCAGAAGGTGCGTCTTCAACGGCCGGCTTTTCGACGAAGCGGGAAACGTTGAAGAGGCCTGGTTCAACTTCGTTACTTGGGTCGATCACCCCGTATGCGGAGACTTCTTCATGAGGCACGCGCTTAACGGCCAGGATGGAACTGTGGGTCTTTTCGTATTCGTTGATGAGCTGCTTGGTGAGTGGTACCTTGTCGCTCATCAGGTCATCACCGAGCATCACGACAAAAGGTTCGTCGGCGATGAAGGACTTGGCCAAACGCACCGCATCACCCAAACCATTCGGGTATGGCTGGCGGACGAAGAAGAGGTTAACACCGATGTCGGTGGTGGAGTGCACGAGTTCAAGCAGTGCATCCTTGTGCTTTTCCTTCAGATTGGCTTCCAGTTCAGGCGCGGAGTCGAAGTGATCTTCAATCGAGCGCTTCTGTTTACCCTCGACAATCAGAATGTCTTCAATACCGGAAGCTTTAGCCTCCTCAACGATGAACTGAATCGTTGGCTTATCAACGATTGGCAACATTTCCTTTGCCAGCGCCTTGGTGGCTGGCAAAAAACGGGTCCCAAGCCCAGCAGCAGGAATAACAGCCTTGCGTACTTTCATTTTGACGTTCTCCTTAATCATTATTGATACTGTCATTCTACTAGATGCGGGCGGGACTTGGTAGTCACCGCGGCAATCTTCATAAATTCAACAGCGATGCTTACTAATAGTGAGCATAATTGTAAATGGCAAGAATTGTCCCTCATGCTATAATTACATTAATAGTATGCAAAGGACGCAGTGATAATGAAGAAATTTTGGTTAACCGTACTTTCCCTACTGATTTTTGCCGGCGGGGCGTGGGGCATTGTGACGCTCGGGCAGCAGCACCTGGGCAATAGCACTAGCGCCAGTGTTGCCAGTTCCAGCACCAAGAGCAGTGGCGCTGCTAAGACGACTAGCAGTAGTAGCAAAAAGTCGCAGCAGAAGCAGACCATCAAGTACGCCGCGCTGGGTGACGGGATTGCTAGTGGTACCGGCGCAAGCAGCACCCATAACGCCTACCAGTACTTGCTCGCCAGCAACTTGCGTAAGAAGTTGAACGCCAAAGTGACGCTTTCCGGTCAGTGGAATACTGACGGGACGGTTAAGGGGAGCGCGCTACCAGTGCTGAACCACGTGCTGGCTAGCAAGCCTGATCTCATCACGATTCAGTACGGGAATGCGGAACAGAATAGCAGTAACCTGTACGCCGCAACGACGGCAGAATACCAGACGAACCTGACGACGCTCGTGCAGGACATTAAACATCAGGCACCCAAAGCGCACATCATTGTGCTCAGCCCATGGCAGTCTGCCAGTGAAAGTGCCTACGGTGCGGTTGCTAAAAGTGTTGCCAGCAGCAACGGTGCCCAGTACGTTGACCTGAGTTCAGTGTTTAGTAATAGCACGAACGTCGCGGCCAACAGCTATCCCAATGATGCGGGGAACGCGGCCATTGCCCAGTTGCTACTGAACAAAGCCGTGCAGGACTTTTAATGATGCGCTGAGGTAACTAAAAACGCGCGGGGACAGGTAAAATGTCCCCGCGTGTTTTGCGTCTGCCGATTTTTACCAAAGCTTTAGCCATCCGTGGTAGCGGTGCGAACCAATGTTTGCTATTCTTAAATAGAAGAAATGTTTAGTAAAGAGGGTTGGTTATATGCACCGCTTGATAAAAAGGATATTTACTTTACTGCTGCTGTGCACGCTGCTTGCCCTAGCGTATGCCGTTTATTTGCGTGATGTCGTGCCCAATACTTGGCACGCGGCGCTGGATCCAACCGCGTTCGGCCTCATTAGTGCCTGCGCGATTTGGATTGGGGCATGGGTGTTTATCCATCATTTTCGTTATCGCGACCTGTCAATGGAGAAGGTCGACAACATGGACGGTTTCGAATTCGAGCGCTTTTGCGCCTTTGTCCTCAAGAATAATGGCTATCGGCACGTCAGCGTCACTCAGGAGAGTGGCGATCAGGGTGTCGACATTATTGCCAGTAAGAATAAAAAGAAGTATGGCATCCAGTGCAAACGGTATAACGGCTTTGTCGGCAATCACGCCGTTCAAGAAGTCTGGAGTGGCTGTGACTACTACGACTTGGACGAAGCGATTGTCCTCAGCAATAGTGAGTTCTCAGACTCCGCCCAAGAACTGGCCACGGAACTGGGTGTACAGCTGATTAACCGGGATGGTCTGCGCAAACTGATGAAGCATTTGCCGAGCTAATGTTAGTGCAAAATAATGGCGCCGGACTTGAAGCTGCACCCAAAAATCGGTCGTGAGCCGTCGCTAGTGGCAATGCGCACCGCGAATTGGCGGTATTCGGGCTTGTTTAACAGCACCGCTAGTTCCCAGTGACGCAGTGGCTTGCGGCCGGTAGCGGCCGGTTTCAAGGTAATGATGGCATCATTGAGTTCATAAGACCCAATATTCACTAGTTTATCGTCCTCCTGAGACATCAGGGGGGCGTTTTTGCTTAAATCTGCCGTGATGGCAATCATATCAATAACACGCATGCTATACCTCCATAACGATTATATCGTTTTACTCGGAATTTGAGGATAAGCATTTTTTAAGGGCGGTCAAAGCGCTACGCGGCGGGATAATTTTCATGTATAATTCTTAAGTACATTAATTGCAGAACATCTTCATTAGATAAAACAATCACGGAGGGAATTAGAGTGGAAGTTGTCATCGTGTCAGCTGTGCGCACGCCAATCGGTCGGTTTGGTGGGGCGCTTGCAAGCAAAAATGCGGTCGATTTGGGAATTGTTGCGGCCAAAGCGGCCATTAAACGCGCCGGCATTACGCCGGAACTAATTGACCAATCGATTTTTGGTAACGTCTACCAGGCTGGTTCTGGCCAAAATGTTGCCCGCCAAATCGCGCTGGGCAGTGGGATGCGCCAGGAGAGCAGTGCCATGACTGTGAACGAGGTGTGCGGCTCTGGTCTCAAGGCGATTCGCCTGGGCCAGACCGCGATTGTCATGGGCGACGCCGATGTCGTGCTCGTTGGCGGCACAGAGAGTATGAGTTCGGTGCCATACTACAACACCGGGATGCGCTGGGGGGCCAAATTTGGCAATCAGCAACTCGTTGATGGTCTTGGTCGCGATGGCCTGAACGATGCCTTCAATGGTCTGCCAATGGGTGTGACCGCGGAGAACGTGGCGGCGCGGTATACCGTCAGTCGCGAGCAGCAGGATGCGTTCGCCTTGCGGTCGCACCAGCGCGCTCTCGCTGCCACCGCAGCCGGGGCTTTTGCCGATGAAATTGTGCCGGTGACCGTGCAAAACCGGAAGGCAAGCGTGACCGTGACGACGGATGAAGGTCCACGCGCGGACACCAGCTTAGAAAAGCTGGCGCGCTTGCGCCCCGCATTCCAAGAAGGCGGCAGTGTTACCGCTGGTAATTCTAGTGCCATTAATGATGGTGCCTCCGCGCTAATTATGATGAGTCGCGAGCAGGCGGATGAACTGGGCTTGCAGTACCTCGCCGTACTCGACGGCTACGCGGAAATCGGCACGGACCCTGACTACATGGGTTATGCACCGTACCACGTGGTGAACAAGCTGCTGGACCGCACCACAACGGCGAAGTCGGCCGTCGATCTTTACGAGATCAACGAGGCATTTGCCGCGCAAAGTGTGGCGGTGGTGCGTGACCTCGAACTGGATGCGGCCCGTGTGAACGTGAATGGCGGCGCAATTGCGCTGGGCCACCCGCTTGGGGACTCTGGTGCCCGTATTGTGGTCACGCTGATTCACGCACTGCAGCAGCGGCATGGACATACCGGAGTGGCCGCACTGTGCATCGGTGGTGGCTTGGGTGTCGGCCTGCAGCTGCACGTGGCAGATTAAGATGGCCAAATTCTACCAGTTAAGTCGTGAAGAGCGCATTGAGCAACTGCAAAAGGCGGGTCAATTGAACGAAACGGCAGCGCGCCTGCTGCGGCAGTCGCCGCTGCTCCCGGAAGCGACCGCGGCGCACCTGACCGAAAATCAGTTGGGCCAGTTTCCCTTGCCGCTGGGTGTGGTGCACCGCCTGAGAGTGAATGGGTTGACGCGTGAGGTCGCCATCGTGGGCGAGGAACCCAGCGTTGTCGCAGCTGCGAGTAACGGGGCCCGGATGGCGAGTCTTGGCGGCGGGGTGTACGCCCAGGCGCCGCAAGCGCACTTGGTCACGGCCGAGATTGTTTATGCCGGTTTAAGCAAGGCCAATTTGCAGCGCATCGATGAAGCGCATGACGACCTTTTGGCAGTGGCGCAGCGCGCCCATCCCTCCATTGTTCGTCGCGGCGGTGGGGTTCGCGACATCCGCAGCATTGTGAAGGAACAGTTCACCACGGTTCTTGTGACCGTTGATGTGCAAGAAGCCATGGGGGCCAACATCGTCAATACCATCGCTGAAGCCATTGCTGACCGCCTGGACGTGCTCTTACAGACACGTCGATTGTTTGCCATTTTGAGTAATTATAGTGAGCAGCTCACGCAAGCTAGTGTGACCATTCCCGTTGCGGGGGTCGCAACTGCTTCCGGCAATGGCGCGGCGGTCGCCGCCCGCATTGAACTGGCGAGTCGCTACGCGCAGGCCAGCACCGCCCGCGCGACGACGAGTAACAAGGGCGTCATGAATGGCGTTGCCGGCGCCGCGATTGCGCTGGGAAATGATTATCGGGCCTTAGAGGCCGGCGTGCATGCTTATGCGGGCCGTGGCCAGGGATACGCGCCGCTCACTAACTGGCGCGTTGATGGCGAATTTTTGCGCGGCACGATTAGCCTGCCGCTCCAACTGGGGACTGTCGGCGGCGCGATTAGCGCTTTGCCGCTGGCGCGTGTCAGTCGGGAACTGGCGCGCATTGAATGCGTGCGCGATGAGCAGGAAGTGCTCGCCGCGCTCGGCCTAGTGCAAAATTTGGCCGCCCTGCGCGCACTGGTTGGCCCTGGCATTCAGGCGGGTCACATGGCTTTGCAGGCCGGGGCACTGGCAATTGCCGCTGGCGCTTCGGGCGGCGAGGTTGACCAGTTAACGGCCCGTCTGCAGGATAGCGAAAAGACATTACGGAATGCGCAGCGGCTACTGCAACAGTTGCGACAAGAGGAGGACAAATAATGAACATTGGGATTGATCAAATTGGCTTGTATTCGCCGCACTACTATGTGGACTTAGCCGAACTCGCCACTGCCCGCGGTGTTGATCCAAACAAATTCATCATCGGAATTGGTCAGAGTCAGCAAGCAGTACCGCCTTCTTCTGAAGATGTGGTCACCATGTCCGCGGATGCCGCGCAGGATTTCATTCACGAAATTAACACCAGCAAAATTGGGCTGCTCATTGTCGGAACCGAGACCGGAATCGACGCCAGTAAGTCGGCCGCAGTGATTGCCCAGCGGTTGCTAGAACTGCCTGAAACCATCCGGACGTATGAAATCAAGCAGGCGTGTTATGGTGGTACGGCTGCCCTCATGACCGCACGGGATTACGTGGCGGCGCATCCGGATAAAACCGCGTTGATTTTTGCAGCGGATATTGCACGTTACGGCCTTGAAGACGGCGGTGAAGTCACTCAGGGTGCTGGGGCCGTGGCAATGCTCATTAGCGCAAATCCCCGCCTCATGACCGTTGAGGATGACTCTCAATTCATTAGCCGGGACATTATGGACTTCTGGCGGCCCGTGTATACTGACTTGGCACTTGCCAAGGGGAAGTACTCCACGGAGCAGTACATCCAGTTCTTCCAGGACGTCTGGCGTAATTACACGCAGGCAACGGGCCGGTCGCTCAGTGATTTTGCGGCCATTAACTTTCATTTGCCATACACGAAGATGGGCATGAAGGCCTTACGCACGGTGCTGCCGGAAGCAGACGTGGCCACTCAGGGTCGCCTCACGGATAATTACGCGCTGGCGACCATCTACAGTCGCCAGATTGGCAATATTTACACCGGGTCGCTTTACCTGGGTCTCCTGAGCTTGCTAGAGCACAGTACGGATTTGCAGGCTGGCGATCGTCTGGGGATGTTCTCTTATGGCTCCGGTGCGGTGGGTGAATTCTTCAGCGGCGTACTGCAACCTGGCTATGCGGATCAGCTGCACGCGGCGGCGCACCAGCAACTGCTGGCAAACCGCAGTAAGCTCAGCGTTGCTGACTACGAGCGTGTTTTCCTGAACAAGGTGCCATATGCTGCAGATGATTACGTCAGTGATACCAGCATGCAGACGGGTAAATTCCGCTTGACCGGCGTCCAAAATCAGGAACGGCAGTACACAATTAAATAATGCAATGATAAGTGTGACCGTGACGATTTCGTCGTGGCCACACTTTTTTTGATGTCCGCTGACGGTGCATGCTTACAACGGCCAAGTTTTGTTCAAAAATCTGCCTGCCAACGCTTTTACTTTTGCCTGCAATCGGTTACAATAACAATAGAACTTACTAATAGATAGTAAACGGTTTGAATGGAGGTCATCATATGGTTCAGAAAATTAACGCAGCAGACGCGATGCTGAAGGTGCTGGAAGATTGGGGTGTGACCCAGGTTTACGGTTTGCCCGGCGGCTCACTCGATTCGACGATGAACGCCTTTGCGAACCGGCGGTCAACGATTGAATTCGTGCAGGTGCGGCACGAAGAAGTGGGTGCACTTGCGGCCTCCGGTTTAGCCAAAATCAGTGGCCAAATTGGGGTTACCGTGGGTTCCGCTGGGCCGGGTGCAGTGCACCTGCTCAACGGACTGTACGATGCGCAGTATGACCACGTCCCAGTGCTGGCAATCGTGGGCCAAGTGCCGACTGGTGCAATGAACACCGATTATTTCCAGGAAATGAACGAAAATCCGATGTTTGCGGACGTGTCCGTGTATAACCGAACGGTAATGACCGCGGAGCAAATGCCGCACGTGATCGACGAGGCCATCCGTCAGGCATACAAGTACAAGGGCGTTGCCGTTGTGACCATCCCGAAGGACTTGGGGTGGCAGGAAATCGCTGACGATTACGTGAGTTCCGCTCATCTCTACCAGAAGCCAATCATGCCGGAACCTGATCCCGGCCGCGTTGACCAGGCGCTGGCGATTTTGAAGAATGCCCAGCGGCCAATTATCTACGTCGGTCAGGGGGCGCGCGGTGCGACTAAGGACATCATGGCACTGTCCGAGAAGCTGTCCCTGCCAATTGTCGTCACGGCACCGGCCAAAGACGTTGTGCCGGATGACTATGTGGCCAACATGGGTAGTGCCGGCCGTGTTGCCAGCAAACCAGGGGTTGAAATCGCGCGCGCAGCGGACGCGGTCCTCTTCTTAGGCTCCAACTTCCCGTTCCAAGCTTACTTTATCAACCCAGATGCCAAGTATATTCAGGTCGACATTGACGCCGCCCAGTTTGGCCGCCGGCACACGGTTGATGTTGCCATCCTCGCGGACGCAAAGAAGGTCGTGAGGATGATGCTCGACCGGAGCACCCCGCGCCCGCAAAATGCGTGGTATAAGGCAGCTTTGGCGGACAAGGTTAACTGGCAGGCGTGGGTGGACAGCTTCGCAGAGAGCACAGTAACGCCGCTGCGGGTGGAACCAATTTTTGCCCAGATCAACAAAATGGCAACGGACGACGCAATCTTCCAGGTTGACGTTGGGAATGTCACCATCAACGGGATGCGTTTCCTTGACACCAGCCGGGGGCAGAAGTTTAGTACGTCCGGTTGGTACGCCACCATGGGTTACGCACTACCAGCGGCCATTGGTGCGCAGATGACTTACCCAGACAAACAGGTGTGGGCAATTGCGGGTGATGGTGGTTTTTCGATGGTGATGCAGGACATCATCACCGAGGTGAAGTACAAGTTGCCAATTATCAACGTTGTGCTTAGTAACGAAAGCCTTGGCTTCATTGAGGCCGAGCAGGATGACACCAAGCAGGTACACAGCGGAGTTGCACTGCAGCCGGGGATGCGTTACGCAGACGCGGCGGTTGCGCTCGGAGCAACTGGTTTTGAAGTGACCACACTGGATGAACTGAAGGCGGCTTTTGCGGCTGCTAAGGATGCCGACGGTCCAGTGGTTATCAATGTGCACACCAACAACGAGCGCCCACTGCCTGTAGAGCAGCTGGTGCTCGACACGAAGACGCAGGATCCAGACGCGGTGGCTGCATTCGTCAAGAAGTACCATGCGCAGGGGCTGATCCCGCTGCGTGAGCTGCTTGAACAGGCTGCCAAGGGTGAGATTGCACCCGAACAGTTGGGTGACTAATTGCAGTGATTAACGAGGACCACCAGCTCAGAATGAGCTGGTGGTTTTTTCGCTGTCCGTCAGCGTAAGTGTTTTGGCGACGAAGTCGCGCACGGCCTCTGTGCCGTTTTCATACCGCCGCTAGGCGGTGAGGTCGGCAACTCCGGCGTGAGTGCACTTGGGCTGCGCTCCGGAGAACTACGTCGGGCGGGACCGCTCCAGGCGGCTTCGCCGTCTTCCGCTGGCAGATTTGCCGCAAACCCGGCGTCAAATCCGCGCTCCTGAGATAATCTGCGGTGTACACCCGGCAAAATCA
>NZ_RHNR01000016.1 GCF_003946025.1 Lacticaseibacillus songhuajiangensis
CCTATGCATCTATTATACAACGATAACGGGTTAAGGAACTGTTACAGATAGCTTGGACAAATTATTCACCAGCCACTAAATAGCGGAACGTCAGACGCTAACCAGTACGTCATTGATTACGATAGCGAACTATACCAGTCGCAAGCTAAATTGGCTGTCGATGGTAAAAACGAATACAATTCTGACGATAAATCTAACTCGGCAGTAAAAGTCGGTGTCGGCGATGATTTGCAGTATGATATGTCATTAACCAATCTTAACCGCGATATCATTAATGGTGGTAAATTGACTTTTGACTTGCCAAAGGGTGTCGAATGGGCGCCAAATAAAGACGGTGTTTACGGTACAGTAACTTACACAAGTGCTGATGGGAAACAATCAAAGTCGCAACAAATTAAATCCGGTGATTTAACTAGTGCGAATGAGTTGAAATTGAGCAACGATTTCCAGAGCGTTGGTACAGCTGATAGTGCTGGTTACGTGCGTGGTACACTCGCAGTTCATTTGAATACGACTGTCATTGCAGCCGCGGATACTAAAGTGGATGCACTTGATGTAAAACTTAATGATGAAGATTGTGGGCTAACTGGTCCCGAATTAAGCACGACGACCAGCCCAAACATCAACGTCATGGGTGACACTATTGATGCGTTCAATTCTAATGGTAAGAGCGATATGTCCGGAGACGACGCGCGCGCAATCAAGGCTAAATCAACTGTCGGCTATGAGTACACACTCAAAGATGTTGGTGCCGCTGTTCTTAAGGACGGGAAGGTTAAAGTGACCTTACCGACGGGGACTACTTTGTCTGAAAATGGGGGTACCGTTGGGTTTATTTCCTTCCAGCCAAATGATGCTGATAGTGGCAAAGAATTGCATCAAGGTATTACGACAGATGATCTAAAGAATATGACCGGTGAACAAACTATTACGTTTAACTCGGATACTTTTGCGCTTGATGATTACAGCGTTAAGGGAACCTTGACGGTTGGTTTATATCAAACCGTGAATGGTTCAGAAGGCGATATTATTTAGCCTGATGTAGTGGAGCTGCTGAGTGGTGACACGAGTTACCAAACGTTCAAGAGTAATCCGTGGAAGATTGCACCGGCAATTTCGGCGTCATTGAGTGTAAAAATGCAAGATCTCAATTACAGTGTGCCAGCGCCGAATGATAATCATAAAGCAGCGCAACAAGACATTCTGCAGTACACGTATACTCTGACGTTTGACGTACGGAATAGTACTGATACAAGTTGGAATAATTTGGTTCTAACGACTGGATTGCAAGATAATCTGCATATTCGCGCTATCAATGGAAAAACATCTATCAACGGAAATCCAATTGATAATGACGGCGGTTTTGGTGCAATCAACATGCATGAGATATGGGGTGACTTAAAAGCTTCAGATGCTGATGCCAATGGTAAGATTACTAAGACGGTTACATTAGATTATGAACTTGCAAGTACTGATGGAATAACTTTTTTGGATGCGACTCAAGCGACTATTGATGGAACTGGTACTTCAGGTGGTCATTCAGAAAGTACGACGAATCCTAAAATTCCGATTGATTCAGGAGATCGGAGCATGGTATTAGATTTTAGTTCCATGCAAGTTTACAACGATAAGCAGTCTGCAGATCAGGTGCCCGAGTCTCAAACAATTAGTGGCGAAGAGACTGACAAGGTTAAAGACGGTAAACATACCGGCCAAAATAATTACACGTTAAAGTCAGGCGATACGAATGTTGTCTTAAATGGTGGCCTCTGGGGGTCTGGTAATGCTGATGACTACGACATATACACGGTTATTAATGGTGTGAAGACTGAAACAGGCGCAAAGCCAGGTTCCTTTGGTTTAATTTTTACTAGAGAAGGTGCAACGGCTGACCGTGTCAAAGCCGGCGGTGATCCTGTTTACAAAGCAAGCCCGTTGCATACTGGTATCAACGATATTAAGATATATGCTCTAAACACGAAGACTGGAAGACTTGTACAAGGTGGTAGCGCGATGGCCCCACCTGGAGACGGAGATACGAAGAAGAATCCGTATCCTTACGTTGAATTCACTATCATCGACCCAACGCCAACATTGGTCATCAATCACGACGTTCATTTTAAGGATACACAGTTAACTGGTGATTCCAGTTACGTTGCTACGAAGGACGACGATAGTCCATTCAGCATGGTTGTGAAGTACGCAGATGCGGATAATTGGGCATTGAGCGTGCAAACGACCAAGTTTACGGATGCGAGTTCCAATGCGCTAAAGGGTCAACTTGTCTACCGCACCACGGACGGAACCTACTTGCTGAACGATAGTCCAAATACCATTTACAGTAATGATGGAACAAGCGGTCTGGAACAATCATCTGGATCGGAATTCGACATTACAAGCAAGTGGAAGCATGACGATTTTGCGGAGGATGATTTTGCAAGTGGTAACCCTTATGGTCTGTACCTGAATCTCTTCTCAGATGCAACTGCGTCAGATACTAGTTCGACAAGTTATACTGGTCAAATCACTTGGACGTTCAGCAATACGCCTTTAGCAAGCACGACGACAAGTAACTAAGGTAATTCGACATTATTTAGTTGATTGTCTTGATATAGCTTGCGTAATTAGATACAATGGCTGAGTAAATAGATAAAAGTTTGCTCACCCCCCAGCATTAAACAACTTTTGGGGGACGACCCGTCTGCAGGGGAACATCACCCGCTGTTAGGACGGGTCTTTTTTATTATAATGAAGAAGGGGGGATGGAGTCGTGAGTAAGTGGAAATCGATAGTGGGAACAGCGGTTTTGTTGTTACAGGGGTTTGCATTTCCAAGTCTAGCAGTTCATGCTGCTGATGATTTTCAAATTGTGCCGACCACAAGTGGATCAACCGCAACGGTCGCGGGCTCTATCTCCCTAACTGCAGGCACAAGCTCAACACTGGAGACCGTACCAGATTTTGAATTTGGCACGCAATCGACAAGTGCTGAGAACAAAAATTATGCGGCGAAATCTAATCGCGTGAATGATGACTCGGAAACTGTTAATGCGCCGACTAGTGATGACGATGAATCAGATGGGACGAGTACCATCACTGCAGTTCCGGATAGTAGTATGCAGCTAACAGTTCGTAATCCTGGTCGCGTCACTGGATGGTCAATTTACGTACACGCCAGCGATTTCATTCAAACGGGAACAAACGATATCCGTGTGTTACAGGGTGCGATTCTTTCCATTAAGAAGAACATGAGTAATCGGCAGACAGGTGCAACTGATACCAACAACTCGGATCAGAGTACTAATGGGGATGCACGCATCTGGACTGGCGACACGCATCAGACTACAGACGAGGCACCGCAGTCACCGTTGATTGATAATTCTGAGGCTACGAGTTCTACGGATACAAGCACGACAGCGGATGTAACAACTGGCCTGATGAGCGACGCAAGTAACTTTGTCATTCCAATGAGTACCGATGTGGGTGCAGCTGAGATTTTTGCAGCGGATGCAGGCAAGGGTGTCGGTGTTTGGAATCTTGATTTTAGTGCAAACAACGTCCGTTTGGATGTCCCAGCAGGTAACGTGGCCGGTTCTTACCAGGCGGATTTGACCTGGGAACTTTACAATGCCCCCCAAAATTCGACCGAAATAAGTGAATAATCCAGTGAATATTGACTGATTAACGTGATTATCACGTTAATCGGTCTTTTTTTGATTCTAACGATAATCTTCGAAAATAGCCTGAGACCTTGGTGCTAAAGGGATGATGGCGGGTAACAACAATGAAATTTGTTTCCGTCCGAAAAAAATACTAATGATTGCCATCACATTTATTTGCAAATGCCATATTTAGGCATTTTTTTGAATTACTTATAAATTGGTATATACGTAATTAACGCATTTAATAGACTGCAGAATGGGCGTTGATAGGGGACGTAATGATCATTAGTTGAAAATTTTCCAAATTGGTTTTGACAATATTTGCAAAAATGTGAGAATTTTAACATTAATCGTTCGACAAAGTAAAATCAGTAAATACGGATGGAAACGCATTAATGCAGATTTGCACTTAACAAACTCGGTTGAGGACTGCGCGGGAAGTTCGTGACAAGATGGCGCGTAATTTTACCATAATTGAGCTTTCCATAAGCAATAACTAAATTAAAAGCCCGTGGTTAAAGGGTTCTTCACTTATAAATAACGTCGAAATCTTTTGAACTACCGCTACTGTTTTCTAATGGACATCATAACGTTGCGTACAACCCTTGAGCCGCTTGAATTTCAGCGTGTTGGCTTTTCTGCCAATTACCGCGAATTTGCTAAGCATAACGTTCGATGATACTCTTAATACATCAAGAAGAGCGAAACACAAGCCAACCAGTTAGTTTGGGGGAACGACCTGGTTGGTGGAACTAAGGGAGGAAGACGTCATGTTTAACAACTTCAAGTCAGTACTTGGCACTTTCATGATTATCAGTGCGACAGTTAGTGGCTTAGCTTTTACAAGCGGTCATGTGGCAAGTGCTGCAAGTGATGGACAGACGACAACCGCCCATGTGGGTTTGACTCTTTCTGATGATGCGGCAATTGGTATTAAGAATGCTCCAAGCTTAGATTTCGGTACAGGATCTGTCAGCGCGACGACAACAAGTATCAAGGCTGTGGCACAACCAGGGGCATTGGAAATTTCCAATCCTGGGTTGACGACCAACTGGTACGTTAATGTTACTGCTAGTAATTTTGTTAAGCAGGGTGACAGCAGTGAGCGCACAATTCAGGGCGCTGAAATCAAGATGGGTAGCGGCCAGGTGAGTGCTAATCTGAGTTCTAATGTTAGCGCAACGCCTAAGGCTGCGCAGGACGTGACACTCAGCGCTGGGGGCGCTGCAGTAGATGTTCTGAAACCTTCCGATGAGGGTGTTAGCGTTGGGGATTTCTCAGACAAGTTCTCTGTTGATGAAGTTCAGCTCGTGGTCCCTTCAGGGAACGTTGCTGGTACCTATCAAGCTGATCTTACATGGGAACTGAGCAACACACCTGCTGGGAGCAACATTGCCTAGTCAGCACGTTTCAACAAATAGTGGAAAAGTTTTATTTAGGGGATTTAAGTTTTAGGTGCATCACATATAGGTTTGGAATCAAGTAGCTGGGGAGCTGCTTTTTTTTGCACAGAGCGGAGCCGAGCGGTTAAGAATTGAGGATTAACGGGCTTCGCAACAAGGGCGCGCCTTTATCCTTGTTGTGAAGCGTGTTAACTGCAAATTCGTGCTCGGCGGAGCTCCACTAAAAAATTCAGCGCAAATATTGCAATTCAATGTGGAAACAAAGATAGGAAGGTAAACTTTTGCAACTTCCTGACTGAATGCCCTTACAAATCCGCTTCGTTCGTATTTGCATACTTGTCGACACGCGAATCTGGTGCTAAACTTGCAAACAACAAAAAAAGCGTGAACAGCGGAAATTGGCTTTGTGCGGCCTTTTTCCACGGCACGCAACGCTGTCTGCGCGCGAATGTTATATCTCAGTCGCGCGCCAAAAGGCAGCATCCTAATATGCAAGATAGCGTCGGCAGAAATCCTAAAACCGGGATTTCTGTCGCCCCTACCTTGCATACCGGATGCTAACCGCCTTTTGTCACAGCCTTTTAGTAAGCGGAGCGCCGCTTGCGAGTTTTAGCGGCGAGAAGGAATCTTGCTGCGCTCGCAAGGACGCCCCGCTTTCGTTTATCGTCGTCGCCACAGCCTAAGAAAGAAGGATTGATCGTGAATAATTGGGATTCCAAGTTTGCACGTCGCGGTTTTACTTTTGATGATGTTTTGCTCGTACCAGCAGAAAGTCATGTTTTACCGAATGAGGTGGACCTGTCCACCCAACTTGCACCGAACATTAAGCTGAATGTCCCAATTATCAGTGCCGGCATGGACACCGTGACCGAAAGCAAAATGGCGATTGCCATGGCGCGTCAGGGTGGCCTCGGCGTCATCCACAAGAACATGTCCATCGCCGCTCAGGTCGAAGAAGTGGCCAAGGTGAAGCGCGCCGTCAACGGCGTCATTGGCGACCCCGTTTACCTGACCGCTGACCGTAGCGTTAAGGAAGCCGCTGACCTCATGGACGCGGAACACATTTCCGGTGTGCCAATCGTAGCTGGCCACGACGACAAGCGCCTGGTCGGGATTATCACGAACCGCGACCTGCGCTACGTTGGCGACATGTCCGTTGCCATCTCCAGCGCCATGACCGATGAAGTGGTCTCCGCACCGCTGGGCACCACCTTGCCTGAAGCACAGAAGATTTTCCAGGCACACAAAATTGAAAAGCTCCCACTCGTTGATGAAGAAGGCCGCCTTGCCGGCCTGATTACCATCAAGGATTTGGAACAGCTCACCAAGTACCCGAACTCCGCTAAGGACGACAAGGGCCGCCTGCTCGTTGCCGCTGCCGTTGGGGTGACCAGCGACACCTTCGAACGGGCCGCTGGCCTGCTCGACGCTGGTGCTGATGCGATTGTCATCGACACGGCACACGGCCACTCTGCCGGTGTGCTGCGCAAAATTGCCGAAATCCGCGACCACTTCCCGAAGGCGACACTCATTGCCGGGAACGTGGCCACGGCTGAAGGTGCCCGTGCCCTCTACGATGCCGGTGTCGACATCGTGAAGGTCGGGATTGGCCCTGGCTCTATCTGCACGACCCGCATTGTTGCCGGTGTCGGTGTACCGCAGCTGACTGCCGTTTACGAAGCCGCTGGTGTGGCCCGTGAACTCGGCAAGACCATCATCGCTGACGGGGGCATCAAGTACTCTGGTGACATTGTCAAGGCGCTGGCAGCCGGCGGTAACGCCGTCATGCTTGGTTCCATGCTCGCCGGGACCGACGAAGCCCCCGGCCAGATGGAACTCTTCCACGGCCGGCGTTACAAGACCTACCGGGGCATGGGTAGCCTCGGCGCGATGAGTCAATCCCACGGCTCATCCGACCGTTACTTCCAGGGTGCCGTTAACGAAGCCAACAAGCTCGTTCCTGAAGGGATTGAAGGACGTGTGGCTTACAAGGGCGCTGTCGGCGACGTGATTTTCCAGATGGTCGGCGGTCTGCGTTCCGGGATGGGTTACGTTGGCGCACCAACGCTCGGCGTGCTCGCTGACGATGCGCAGTTCATCCAGATCTCTGGTGCGGGCCTGCGCGAAAGCCACCCACACGATGTGCAAATCACCAAGGAAGCACCTAACTACTCTGTGGAATAAACTATTATAGATGAAACGCGTCGTGTCCTTCGGGATACGGCGCGTTTTTGCGTGGCACAAGTAGTGGTGGAGGTGGTTGCGAACTTTGCACTTAATCAGGTGAATGAACAACAAGCTGTTCGCTACCCTGCTACTAAAATGCGGCGCGGCGGCATTTGCTTGTGCGGTGTTTGTGCCACTGGTTGGCCAAGGCTAAGATGATGTCGTAATCCGGTTACTTCGCATAATAGGAGGCGTGTACCATGCGCTGGGTCTACATCACACTGTGCGCCGTCATTTTACTCGGGGACATCGTCTACATGCGCAGCCTGCGCTTGTTTCACCGGCAGCGGCGGCTGCGTGCACCGCTCGCGTGGGTGCTGTTTGCCGCGACTCTGGCCATTCTCCTTGCAATCGTGTAGCGCACGGCAACGGCTAGTTTCAAAGCGCTAATTGGCTGTTTACGGAACGCTCCGTGAGGCGCCCGTGGGGAATTCATGGAATTTTTAGGTAGGCCGAACAAAATTTTGCGAAAGCCCCTTAATTAGCTTGTTTTTCAGAAAATACGGTGTATATTGAGTAATGGAAATAATATTGAGCGGGCGCTCAGTTAAATGCTGATTAACACGGAAGCCATTGCGGTTGAAGTGAGTCGGAGTTGTCGATTACCCAGAGTAATGACGGTACTAACGCCGATGAACGCCATGTTGGTCACCGAATTTCTAAGCCAATAGGAAAGAGGTATCCTCACATGCAAGCAAGTGAAGAACTGAAGATGAAGAACCAGGCAGCGGACAAGGAAACTGCTGGCGGCGGTACCGGCGCTAGCCTGGGTGAAGTAAACGGCACAATCGAAGTGCCAAAGAATGCGGGCTTCTGGAAGACCTTCAAGGCCTTCAGTGGCCCCGGTGTCCTGATTGCCGTGGGTTACATGGACCCTGGTAACTGGATCACCTCTATCGCTGGTGGTGCGCAGTACCGTTACGCGCTGCTCGCGGTGGTCCTGCTGTCCAGCCTGATTGCCATGCTGCTCCAATCCATGGCCGCACGGCTCGGGATTGTCACCGGGCAGGATTTGGCCCAGTTGACCCGGGCACACACCAGCAAGCGGATGGGCTTCTTCCTTTGGGTGGTTGCCGAACTCGCCATTATGGCGACGGATATTGCTGAAATTATTGGTTCCGCGATTGCGATTCAACTGCTGTTCGGTATTCCGCTGATCGTCGGGATTATGATTACCGCCCTGGACGTTTTGCTCTTGCTCTTGCTGATGAAGCTGGGCTTCCGCAAAATCGAAGCGATTGTTGCCACTTTGGTCATTGTGATTCTCGTGGTCTTCGCTTACGAAGTGTTCCTGGCTAAGCCTGACATTGGCGGGATTCTGACCGGCTACATGCCAACCAGCGCCATCATCACCAACCACGGGATGCTCTACCTGACCCTGGGGATTGTTGGTGCGACCGTGATGCCGCATGACCTGTACCTTGGATCTTCTATCTCCCAGACCCGTAAGGTTGACCGCGACAACCGCGTTGAACTGGCTCAGGCCGTTCGCTTCAGCACCATCGACTCCAACGTGCAGCTGTTCCTCGCGTTCATCGTGAACAGCCTGCTCCTGATTCTGGGGGCTGCATTGTTCTACGGCACTAACAGTGACCTCGGCCGTTTCGCCGACCTGTTCGCTTCCCTGAACAACCCGCAGATTGTCGGTGCCATTGCCAGTCCAGTGCTGAGCATGCTCTTCGCCGTCGCACTGCTGGCTTCCGGCCAAAGCTCCACCATTACCGGGACGCTGGCTGGGCAGATTGTCATGGAAGGGTTTATCCGCATCAAGGCCCCAATTTGGGCGCAGCGCTTGATTACCCGGATTCTGTCCGTTTCCCCAGTGCTGGTCTTCGCCATCATCTACCACGGCAATGAGGCAAAAATCGAAGGCCTGCTGACCTTCTCCCAGGTGTTCCTGAGTGTCGCTTTACCATTCGCGGTGATTCCGCTGGTTATCTTCACTAGTGACAAGAAGTTGATGCAGGAATTCACCAACAAGCTCTGGGTCAAAATTTGTGCCTGGACGTCCACGATTGTCCTGATTCTGCTGAACATTTACCTGATTCTGCAGACACTGGGCATCATGAAGTAAGACTTGAACTGAACTATTGAAAAATCAAAAAGGGCTACGGTTTTCCGCGGCCTTTTTATGTAGACAATGGAGGATACAAATGGCAAAGAGTGAACAGCAGCGCGAACATATCTTAGATGTGGCCCGCGATCTGTTTGCGCAAAACGGTTACGAGGCAACGACGACGCGCCAGCTCAACAAGGCGGTCGGCATTGCGGACGGGCTGATGTACTACTACTTTCCGCACGGCAAACAGGAAATTCTCGATACCATCGTCCAGCAGGGTATTGCCCGCACCGAGGGTGAGGTGCAACTGGACATGACTGGCGTGACCAATCGCGCTGAGGTTGAGGACCGAATTCTGGCCTTCATCCAGCAGGTTTGGGGACTCTTCACGCGCGAAGACAATTACCAGTCCTTCATGATCACCATCCGTGAGCGCATGCTGCTGACGGATGCGGAATCCAGCTGGCTCCACAACATCACGGCTTCAATCGAAAGCAACATCGAAAAGGCCTTGCGCGCGGTGACGGACGTGCTCGATTGTGAGCCGGAAGACGCGCCGCAACTAGCGAGTCTAATCATTGCGATCATGGAGCGGACCCTGTACGATGAACTCCTCGTGCGCAGTAACCGCACGCTCGCGCCCGACCAGATTGACCAACTCCGCGCGGAAGTGCACTTTCTGCTGAATCGGTAGGTTGGGTTTGACTTTGTGGGCTGGAGGCCGGGCCTGGAGCGGTTTAGTTACGCGACCAGGGACTTCGTGGCGGGGACCGCTTCAGCCCGCGATGCGGTCTTCCGCTGGCAGATTTGCCGAAACTCGCGTCAAATCTGCGCTCCCGGGAATATTGTGTGCAGCCGCTGTGCGTCTCCAAACAATATTCCTTTCGCCACTACGTCCCTGGTCGCTCCACTAAACCACTCCAGACCCTACATTCTGCGAAACTGCGCTGTCGGAGCGGTATAGTATTGATGATGGGTGGCAAACAGCACAGACTGTGAAAATTATTTTTATAGAATTAGCGAGTAAATTTGCTAAAGAATTGGCATGTGACGAGACGTCATGTGCTGATTCTTTTTTATTGTGGGGCATGTCACAAACTGGTATCTCATTGCTAAGTTATCATTCCTCCGTGTGACGGCGTGCATCGTAAATTTACTATGTAGGGGAGAGGACAGCGTGGCGGAGTGAGCGAGGGTGGAGTGGCGAAACGAATCATGTTTGGAGACAGGGCGGGGGTTATGCCCTGGCTGCACACATGATTCGCGGGAGCGCGTATTTTGACGCGGGCTTTGCGGCAAAATCGCCAGTGAGAGCCCTTGGGGCTCGAACGGTCCCCGCCACGGAACCCTTGCTCACGGAGTTACGCTGCCATCTCCCCGGCATAACCACGACACAAAAACACCGGCTGCTCGGGCCGGTGTTTTTGGTGTTCGCAGAGTTAGCGGCCTCTACGGACAGTATGAGGAGTAGAAAATGAAGAAGAAGTGTTTGTTTTGGGAGGAAGAACGGTTTTCCTTGCCGCCTTCTATGCTGATAACTATACCGGCGGTGCATGAATTAAAATGGGTCAGTTTGTGAACCTTTTGCGCCGATTTACTTAAGCAATGTTTACGGCGTCTTGTGCACGCCGCAAAGTGGGGTATTGTAATAAGAAACAGAGAAAACGTATCTTAACCTTCTGCTAAAGTGCGCCTGCGCGTACGCAAGCGGGCCGCAGTCTGCTAAACTGATACCTAGATACGCGTAATTCTCAAACAAATGCGAGGATAGATAATATGAAAATTTTGATTGTAGACGACGACAAAGAAATCGTACAGCTGCTTAGCATTTACGCTACTAATGAAGGCTACGAGCCAATTCCGGCCTACTCAGGTAAGGAAGCCATCACCAAGTTGGTCACCACGCCTGACATCGACCTGATGATTCTCGACATCATGATGCCGAACATGTCCGGGATTGATGTGGTGAAGGAAGTCCGGAAGGATAACCAGATTCCAATTATCATTGTGTCCGCCAAGACCGGCGACATGGACAAAATTCAGGGGCTGATTACTGGTGCCGACGATTACGTCACCAAGCCATTCAACCCACTGGAAGTCATGGCGCGTGTGAAGAGCTTGCTGCGCCGGAGCAAGAACCAGGTCAAGAGCGACACGCCAGACGTACTTGAAGTGGGTCCGCTGAAGATTACCAAGGATAGCCACGAAGTTGTGACGCTCACTGGTAAGCAGATCCAGCTGACGGCGCTTGAGTTCGGCATTTTGTACCTGCTGGCCAGCCACCCGAACCGTGTGTTCTCCGCGGATGAAATCTTCGAACGCGTTTGGCAGCAGGAATCCATTGTGTCCGCTAAGACGGTCATGGTGCACGTGTCCCACCTGCGTGACAAGATTGAAGAAGCAACCGATGGCGAGAAGGTCATTGAGACCGTCTGGGGCGTTGGTTACAAGGTTGAAGCATAGCAATGGCCGGTGAAAAAATTCACCTAACGGGCCGCGAGAAATCCGAACTCTGGATTGAAGGGGTCGTCACCGTTATTTTGCTGCTACTGCTCAACTTGGCGCTGGTTGTCATGATCAACCAGATGATTTCCGCGAGTCGGGAATGGCAAAACACCATCTGGACCATCAAAACCACGCTGACTTTTGGTCCGAACGGCACCCACTTGTGGAGCTGGCAGTACCTTTTTGTTGGCCTCATGGCGCTCGCCGACGTCATTGTCGTGTACTGGCGCCTGATTCGCCGTTACCGGCAGATGCAGTTGCGGCACGTCATTGGCGAGCTGCACTACATCGCTAGTGGCCACCTGAACCACCGCATCCGCCTCGAAGTGAACTCCGACCTGCAGCACGTGGTCACCAGCATCAACGCGCTGGTTGATAGCGCGGTGCAGTCGATGGAAGAAGAGCGCAAAATCGAAGCGAGCAAGGATGAGCTGATCACCAACGTCTCGCACGATATTCGCACGCCACTGACCAGCATCATCGGCTACTTGGGTCTGATTGAGGACCACCAGTATAAGGACGAGGAAGAGGCGCGCAAGTACGTGCACACCGCCTTCCTGAAGTCCAAGCAGATGAAGGTACTGGTTGAGGACTTGTTCGAATACACGAAGGTGCGTTCCCAGGCCACGAAGTTAAACGCTACCCAGTTCGACATGGCGGCGATGCTGGAACAACTTGCCGCTAGCTTTGAGCTGGAAGCCGGTAAGCGCGGCGTTGAGTTTGAGGTGCACGCCGACCCAACGCCACTGATGATGAGCGCGGACGCGGAGAAGCTCAGCCGCGTCTTCAACAACCTGGTCATCAACGCGCTGAAGTACGGGAAGGGCGCCAAGCACATCTTCCTCACTGCTGAAAAAATTGGTAGCGAGGTCGTTGTGCATGTCTCCAACGACGGTCAACCAATCCCGACCCGCTCGCTCGGACAGCTGTTTGACCGCTTCTACCGAGTTGAGGAAAGCCGCTCCCAGGAAACTGGCGGCTCCGGTCTTGGCCTCGCCATTGCCCAAAGCATTGTGGCACTTCACGGTGGCTACATTTATGCTGAAAGCAACGACGAGCTAACCAGTTTTGTCATGCACCTGCCGCTGGAAATTGGCGTGACCCTCAAACGCGAGGGGGATGCGCCGCAGCCGCAAGGTGAGAGTAAGTAACACATAGCGTAGTCGCGCGCCAAGGGGCAGCCATAACACTCATTGCTTTAGCAATGCTAGTGTTATGGACACCGGAGGGAACCCTAATATACAAGATAGTGACAGCCAAAATCCTAAAACCGGGATTTTAGCTGTCCCTACCTTGTATAACGGACTCTGACCGCCTTTTGTCGCAGCCTCATCGTAGTCGCGCGCCAAGGGGCAGAACCCTAGCGCATAAGGTGATACCAACAGAAATCCTAAGTTCGGGATTTCCGTCGGTATCACCTTATGCGACGGGTTTTAACCGCCCCTTGGCGCAGCCTGTCCATAGAAACCGAGGATTTCGTAGTCATGAAGAGATTTTTCACCGCAATTATTGGCCTGATGGCCGCAATTACCATTGGTGCCAGCACCGTGCCGTCCGTAGTGAATGCGGCGTCCACCACCAGTGTCACCGACAGCCTGAATGTTGACGCCAAGGCTGCCATCTCCGTCGACGCCAAGACCGGCAAAATTCTGTATTCCAAGAATGCCGATCAGGTGCTCCCCATCGCGTCCATGTCCAAGCTGATTACCGTTTACCTGCTGCTCGAAGCGATTAAAGAGGGCAAGGTGAAGTGGACGGACAAGGTTACCCCTGACAAGGAAATCGTCAAGATTAGTCAGGATAGTTCCCTGTCCAACGTGCCACTGCGCAGCGACAAGTCCTACACCGTGCGCGAGCTCTACCAAGCCACACTGATTTTCTCCGCGAACGCGGCGGCAATGATGCTGGGCGACATCGTGGCGGGCGGCGACCAGAACAAGTTCATCGACATGATGAACGCCAAGGTCAAGTCCTGGGGCATTAAGGACGCTAAGCTCGTCAACGCCAATGGGCTGAGCAACTCCGCGCTGGGTAGTTACATCTACCCAGGTAGTGGTAAGAACGGCGAAAACGTCATGAGCGCGGCCGACATGGCCGTGGTGGCCCGTAAGCTGCTCACCGACTTCCCTGACGTTTTGAAGACGACCAGCATTGCCAGCAAGACTTTTGAAGCTGGCACCAACGACGCCACCAAGATGGACAACTGGGACTTCATGTTGCCAGGGTTGGTTTCCGCACAGAAGGACCTGAATGTGGATGGCCTGAAGACTGGGACCACCGACACCGCCGGCGACTGCTTCACTGGGACCGCAACGAAGAACGGTATGCGCATTATCACCGTTGTCCTCCACGCGGGCGGGAGCGGTACGACCAAGCGCTTCGTCCAGACCGCGAAGCTAATGCGCTGGACGTTTGCCAACTGGAAGTCCATGAAGGTGCTCTCCGCCGATTCGACCATCAAGGGTAAGAGCAGCATCGCCGTTGATAAAGGCAAGCAGGAGACGGTGCCGCTGAAGACCGACAAGGCCATTACCGTGCTCGTGCCAAGCAGCACGACGTCTAGTGACGTGACCTTGAGTTACAAGGCGCAACGCAAGCAGCTGACGGCGCCGACTAAGAAGGGCACCACCGTGGGCACAATTAGCGCCAGCGCCAAGGGCGACAACCTCGGTTACCTGGAAGACGCCAACAACACGAGCGACCTGGTAACCACCAAGTCCGTCCAAAAGGCGGGTTGGTTCACCCTGATGTTCCGTGGCATTGGCCATTTCTTTAGTAACTTGTTCTAGAGATACTAGTAAATTAATCGTGTAATAGCGGACTACTGATAAAACGTAGTCCGCTATTTTTATATCTTCTTAAGATTCTCTCAAGGCGCACCGACCGTCAGTCATAGCGCTTGCATGCGGCAAGGGGATAGTGCAAAATGCTCGCATGAACTAAAGAGGTGGAGGCTTGAGTTATGGACTATTTTGACATTACCCCACAGGGGATGCAGTGGTTACACGACGAACTGGAGCGCTGCAAGCAGCAGCGGCCGGCGCTCATTAAGCGTTTGTCCGCGGCGGCGGCCTTGGGGGATCGCTCCGAAAATACGGAATACACAGAATCCAAGCGTGATTTGCGGCACCTTGAGAGCCGTATGCGCTATATGGACAAGCAGACCCGCTACGGCCAGGTAGTGACCGTCAAAGACGATGGCGTGGTCGCGCTCGGCAAGACGGTGTGTTTGTTGTTTGACGGCGACGATGACGACGATGTTGAAACCTACCAGGTGGTTGGTCCAGCAGAGGCCGAGATGGCCGACAACAACCTGACCAGCGTGTCGCCACTGGGCAGTGCACTGATGGGTCTGAAGGCAGGCGACACCGCCACGGTGCAGGCACCAGCAGGTGAGTATCAGGTCACTGTGAAGTCAGTGACGCTGACGCCGCAAGCAAAGGTGGCGGATGCCTAATTTCGCTTTGATGCGTTTAATCTTATGAAGACGAATGCAAGCGGACACTGTTTTTGATTATCGACACAACGTGAATTTGAAGCACTAGGAAACGGGCCGGATTGACGTAGTGGTCAGAAACGGCGTTGGCGAGAATAAAATTAACAGTGCATGCGACTTTAGTCGTGTGCACCGTTAATTTTATTGGGAGTGGGATTTTGACGTGGGTTGCGGCAAAATTCCCAGTGGAAGACGGCGCAGCCGGCTGAAACGATCCCCGCCAACGCCGTTTCTGATAACGGAGTCAATCCGGCCCGTTTCCGGTCAGCAGCCACTGTATTGTGTGACATTTCGGTGTGCTATAATTGACAAGAATGCCTTAGCAAAGCTGGATAGAGGAGACGTACCCATGGCAATTTCACTTACTGCATGCATTTTGTTACTGAAGGAACACCACCTGCTGAAGAGTAGCGCCGTCCAGAGCGATGACGCACCCCTCATGACCGGGATTTCCTTTGATTCACGGAAGGTTGAAGGTCCCACCCTGTTTTTCTGTAAGGGGACCAAGTTCCGTCCTATCTATCTGTCCATGGCTAAGGACAGCGGGGCAACGACCTACGTTGCCGAAAAGCCTTACGTTGAAGGTAACGGCCTCAACGCACTTATTGTGACTAATGTCACGAAGGCGATGTCCATTTTGGGTGCTGCGTTCTACGACTTCCCGCAGGACGATCTGCACGTGATTGCCTTCACCGGGACCAAGGGGAAGACCACGTCCGCATACTTCACCCGCGGCATTTTGGAAGCTGCCCACCCTAAGCACGTGGCGCTATTCTCCACAATTGACCGCATTGTTGGCCCCAACCCGGACGAACGTTTCAAGTCTGATTTAACCACGCCGGAAAGTCTGGACCTCTTCCACGACATGCGTGAAGCCGTCGATAACGGCATGACGCACCTGGTCATGGAAGTTTCCAGCCAGGCCTACCTGCGTAACCGCGTGTTTGGCCTGACCTACGATGTTGGTTTCTTCCTGAATATCACGCCTGACCACATCGGCCCGAACGAACACCCAACTTTTGAAAACTACTTGCACAACAAGCTCCAGCTACTGGTGAACTCCCGCAAGGTGGTCATCAACGCTGAAACTGAGCACTTCAACGAAGTGTACGCTGCTGCCCGCACCACGACTTATGGCGACAGCATTTACCTCTTCGCGTCTGCCGGCTTCAAACCGGACGACCCAACGCTACCAATCGACTTCCGCTTTGATAGCTCCGAAGCCGACCTGGCAACCAGCAAGTTCACCATCATTCCCGTGACCGACAAGGCCGTGGAACTGAACATTGGTGGTCAGTACAGCCTGAGCCTCATTGGCGACTACAATGAAAGCAACGCGACGGCGGCTATCATTGGGGCCGGTTTGTCCGGCGTTGATGCGACTAAGGCTGCAGCTGGGATCAAGAACGTGCAGATTCCGGGCCGCATGGAAACTGCCAACGTTGAAGGTCACGGTCACGTTTACGTGGACTATGCGCACAACTACGCCAGCATGAAGGCGCTGCTGAGCTTCCTGAACGCTGAGTACAACAACCCGAACATTCGTGTCGTAATTGGTGCGCCTGGGGATAAGGGTGTCTCCCGCCGCGCTGATTTTGCGAAGGTGCTCAATGAGTACGCGGACGAAGCTTACCTGACGACGGACGACCCAGGCTTTGAAAGTGCAGATGCCATTGCGGACGAGATCCGTGAAGGTATCGACGAGGACCGGGTCAAAGTGCACAAAATCATTGACCGCCGCGAGGCCATTAAGACGGCGATTGCGGACAGTCGCCCAGAAGACATCGTGGTTGTTGCCGGTAAGGGTGCGGACCCGTACCAGAAGGTTCGCGGCGTCGACACACCATGGCCAAAGGACATGGTGGTTGTCCACGAAGTAGCAGAGGAATTGAAAAAATAGTCAATTAGTTGAGGAGGATGCGATTATGCAACGCTTCTTCACCGTCATCGGCGGCATGGGAACGGCAGCTACGAACTCGTACGTGAACTTACTTGCAAAGCGTACGGAGGCAAAGAAAGACCAGGATTACATGGATTACCTCCTGGTGAATCATGCCAGCGTCCCCGACCGGACGGCATACATCCTCAATCACAGCAAGCCGAGTTTCTACCCGGCTTTGCGCGAAGATATTTTGCAGCAAAGCAAACTAAACCCGGAATTCATGGTGATGGTTTGCAATACGGCCCATTATTTCTACCAGCAGTTGCAGGCACTGACGACAGTGCCACTGCTGAACATGCCGCACGTCGCGATTAACGAGATGTGCCGGCGTTACCCAAACGCCAAGAAGATTGGCTTGATTGCGACGGCCGGCACCATTGCCGATCACATCTACGAGGATGAGATTAAGGCGGCTGGCCGCGAGGTCATCTTGGGCGACAAGCGCGTTCAGGATATGGTGATGACGTTAATCTACGACAACATCAAGGAACACAACCGCGTTGATGGGGACCTGTTCCGCGAGATTCTGACCATCATGCGCGACCAGTTTGGCGCCGAAGCTATCGTACTTGGCTGCACCGAATTGTCCCTAGCAAACGACGTTGCGCCGCAACCGGACTTTGAACTCATTGACCCGCAAAGCATCATTGTGGACAAGAGTTTGTTGCTCGGTCGAGCGTTCAAACAAAATCTGGCCGGTGGCCGGCAGTTACTTGCTGATGTCATGGCAGGTACAAAATAAACCGCAAAACGGGCTGTCACAAAATGTGACAGCCCGTTTTTTAATGCCTGCGTGGTTATAAGTAGGCCCGTTTTGGACAAATATTATCCGCTGTTGCGGTCAATTCGCGAAAAATAAAGTTACTTGCCGCGTTAGCATTGCTCACAAAATCTATCGACCTTCGTGCAATTAATCACTATGCTGGGGACATCAAGTGGAAATGAACATAAGCAACATCCATTTGAATAAGACGCAGCCGTATCCGGCTATAAGTTGTTCAGCACTTTTTTGAAAGCTTTTGCCAGTGAAAATACTGATTTTGGACGTGGTACCTAGACCAACTGGGGAGTCTTGAATCATAAAATGCCGATTTGAAGCGGTTTTAATGTAAATAATCATGAAATTGGTATTGTCCAATGCTCAGTGGTACTTTTTCATGATATTCAGTGGACCAACCAAGCCGGTTCGATATGGCTCAAAGCCTTGATGTGACGCCGTTGATGGTGGCCTATACCACTTTTGAAAATGATTTGCAAAGTGAGCTTTCATTCACCGTCTGCCCCGTTGTGGCGGGTTTTCGCGATGGTTTTCTTGTTTTTAGAAAGAGCGCTTTCTAAAAAAGCTGGGATTATTTTTTTAATAGCAGGACCAATTATAATCATAAATCGCTGTTAGGGCTTACAAATGTTGTTATTAAGGCGTTTAGCAAGTGACACAACGGGTACAAATGTCTAGTTTTATTCCCGTACCATCCTTGAAAACTTTTCTGTAAATGTACAAATGGGTAATTGGTATAGTTGACGCTCGAAAAGAATGCGGTTACACTGCATTTGTGGTTGGTACCAAGAAAGGGGCGAACATTGTGGACAACGGCGAACAACCTTTACACGAGCGACTGGTCAATCAGTTGCGCGAAAGAATCCGCACGAGCATGGAACCGCATAGCCAAATTCCGGCTGAGCGCGACCTTGCGCAAGAGTACGGCGTGAGCCGCAACACAGTGCGTGCCGCTTTAGCCAAGCTTGAGATGATGGGGCTCATTTACCGCCGGCGCGGGCGCGGGACTTTTGTCGCGAACCCTTTGTCGGAACCCACCGATTTATCCGATACCTACAGCTTCACCGAGCAGATGCTCGATCAGGGCCGTGACCCGTATTCGCAGGTCATTTACCTGCAAAACTTCCCAGCAACGGATTACATCGCTGAGCAGTTGCAGATTCCTGCTGGTACACCAACGTACAAGCTCAAACGCTTGCGTTGTGCCGACGGGGTGCCGCTGATGGTTGAACGAACTTTTCTGCCGGGTGATCGCTTCCCGAAGATTAGTGCGCGGGAGGTTGAAACTGAGGGCTTGTACCAGCTGATGCTGCGCAAGTATGACGCACCGATTGCCGATGCGAAGGAGGCGTTCTTCGCCAGCCTGATGCCCGACAAGGACGCGGAATTGCTGCAAGTGCCGCTGGGTTCACCAAGCCTCAACGTGCAACGCACCAGTACCGGATTAAATGGGGAAATCGTTGAATTCACCCTGAGTGTCACGCGGGCCGATCAGTTTGTTTACCGGGTGCAGCACCACGTGCAGCAGCCGACAACCACCTGATTCTAGGAACCGACAGGGGCGGGGAGCCCCAGTAGTAGAAAGCAAGAGCGCTGGATAGCGTCCGATTATAGGAGGAAGTATTGTGTTTGAGAAATCTGTAGATGAACTGACCAAGATGGGTGCCCAGATTACCACCAAGGAAATCAAGCAGCAGCCAGAACTTTGGGAGGAAGCCTTCGCGAACTACACGAAGAACAAGTCCGCCATCACAAGCTTCCTTGCAAAAGTTGAGGAAGCGGCAGCTGGCAAGACCGTCCGCGTCATTTTCACGGGTGCTGGTACGAGTGCTTACACCGGCGATACGGTAACGCCTTACCTGAACAAGAACGGCAAACGTTCCGCCTTCCGCTTTGAATCAATCGCAACCACGGACATCGTTTCCGCGCCTTACGATTTTCTTGAAGCCGACACACCAACCGTGCTTGTCTCCTTTGCCCGCAGTGGTAACTCACCAGAATCCGTTAAGGCCGTTGAACTGACCGAACAGATTGTGAAGAACTTGCACCAGATTACCATCACCTGTGCACCAGATGGTCACCTGGCTCAGCACGCTGAAGGCGAAGACAGCAACCTGCTTTTGCTCCAGCCTGCCGGCTCCAACGACAAGGGTTTTGCCATGACCGGGAGCTTCTCTTGCATGGCCCTCACCGCAATGCTCGTGTTCGACCAGAGCAGCGAAGACGACAAGGCTGCTTACGTGAAGACCATCGTCAACATGGGTCATGAAGTGATCAGCCGCGAAGCTGAAATCCAGAACCTGGTGGACGAAGACTTCGACCGCATTACCTACCTTGGTAGCGGCAGTCTTGGTGGCCTGACACGTGAAGCACAGCTCAAGGTGCTGGAACTGACTGCCGGCCAGCTGGCAACCATCTTCGACACTTCCATGGGCTTCCGTCACGGTCCTAAGTCCTTCGTTAACGGCAAGACCTTGGTCTTCGACTTCCTGAGCAATAACCAGTACACCCGTCAGTACGACGTGGATGTGATGGAAGAAATCAACGGTGACAAGATTGCTAAGCGCATCGTGGCCGTTGGGACTAGCCAGGACAACGACTTCTCCGGCGAAAACTTCCTGTTCGCTACCGGCGACAAGAACTTGCCAGAAGGTTACCAGGCACTGCCAGACGTCATGTTTGCCCAGACACTGGCACTGCTCAGCTCCATCAAGGTTGGCAACCTGCCTGACACCCCATCACCATCCGGCACTGTTAACCGTGTTGTTAAGGGCGTTATCCTGCACGACTACGCAGGCTAAAACGTGGTCTCGCCCGCTTGCGGGCGACTGCAATTATTCGATTAAGCTGATGCCAATATGTGATGACGCGCACGTTTTCCACCTAGTCGCGCGTCGGTGGGCGCACCGCCCCAAGGCGCAGCTGCTTAACTAAGGGTTCCACGCCGTAAAAGGCACAATTATCTTTCACTTATTCATTCAGGGTAGCGGCGCAGCAAAATGCACTACTGCCCAACCATAGGAGGAATGGTTATGGCAATTATCGCTACACGTATTGATGGTCGCCTGGTCCACGGGCAGGTTGCTAACCTGTGGACGACCAAGTTGCAGGCAAGCCGCATTATGGTTGTCGACGACAAGGTTTCAAAGAGCGCTGTCGAAAAGAGTGGTCTGCGGATGGCAGCCCCAGCGAGTGTTCGACTTTCCGTTTTGGACGTCAACACAGCTGCTGCACACATCTTGGCACACAAGTACGACTCCCAGCGGATGTTCATTGTGGCTAAGAAGCCGCAAACTCTGCTCGCCCTGGTTAAGGCCGGCGTTGAGATCAAAGAAATCAACGTTGGGAACATGTCTCAGACCGACGAAACTCGTTCTTTGACCAAGTCAATCAACGTGGTTGACGATGATGTTAAGGCTTTTGAAGAACTCGACAAGCTTGGCGTTCACCTGATTGCCCAGATGGTACCAGGGGACAACCCAACAGAGTTCATGAGCTTGCTCAAGAAGTAAGGTTGCTTAGGGGATGCGCGGCAACATTTATTGCAGAAATTATTAATTTTGGCTGGGCTTAATCGCCCATTCGCCGCGCCCTCCGTCATGTTTTAAAGGAGGAAGAAACAATGCACATTGCATGGTGGCAGATTTTACTGCTTACACTGTACGCTGGCTACCAGATCCTTGACGAACTGCAGATTTACTCTTCATTGAGTGCACCTGTATTCGCTGGTCTGTTTGCTGGTTTGGTCATGGGTGACGTTAAAGCCGGTTTGATTATCGGTGGTAGCATGCAGCTTACCGTTCTCGGGGTTGGTACCTTCGGTGGTGCTTCCCGTATTGACGCCAACACCGGTACCGTTATCGCGGTTGCCTTCTCCATTGGTGCCGGCATGGACCCACAGGCTGCGATTGCCGCAGTTGCCGTTCCAGTTGCTAGTCTGATGATTTACATGGATATCCTGGGTCGTTTCACCAACACCTTCTTTGCACACCGGATCGATGCGCAGGTTGAGAAGATGAACTACAAGGGTATCGAGCGTTACTTCCTGGCTGGTGCCCTGCCATGGGCCCTGTCCCGGATGATTCCTGTTGGTTTGGGTCTGACCCTTGGTGGTGGCTTCATTTCCAAGGTTGTCGCATGGCTTAACGGCCCTGCTAAGTGGCTTGGTGATGGTCTTACCGTTGCTGGTGCTGTTCTGCCAGCCGTTGGTTTTGCCATCCTGCTCCGTTACCTGCCAATCAAGAAGCACTTCCCATACCTGATTCTTGGTTTCACATTCACAATGCTGATGACTGTTCTGTTCGGTAGTGTTCAGACTCTTGGCACCGGCCTCGCCGCTGTTTCCAAGTCCTTCACGACTACATTCAACGGTCTGTCCATGCTCGCAATTGCGTTCATCGGTTTCGCTCTGGCTGCAATGGCCTACCAGCGTGCTGTAAGCGCACCTAAGGCCGCACCAAAGGCTGAAGCGCAGAGCAATGATTCTACAGAGGGGGAAATCGAAGATGACGAACTCTAATTACAAATTAACTGACAAAGACTTCAACCAGATCAACCGTCGTAGCCTCTTCGGTTTCCAACTTGGTTGGAACTACGAACGGATGCAAGGTTCAGGTTACCTTTACCACATCCTGCCACAGCTGCGGAAGATCTACGGGGATGACACGCCTGAACTCAAAAAGATGATGAAGACGCACACCCAATTCTTCAACACTTCCAACTTCTTCAACACCATCATTACTGGTATTGACCTGGCTGTTGAAGAAAAAGAAGGGATTGCCGGTGAAGACACCGTTACTGGTATCAAGACCGGGCTGATGGGTTCCTTCGCCGCTATCGGTGACTCCATCTTCGCTTCCCTGGTACCTGCAATCTTCGGTGCGATTGCTGCCAACATGGCCGCAAAGGGTAACCCAACTGGTATCTTCATTTGGATTCTTGCCCAACTCGCAATCAACGTCTTCCGTTGGAAGCAGCTGCGTCTGGCTTACAACCAGGGGGTTTCCCTCGTGACGACCATGCAGCACCAGCTGTCTAGCTTGACTGACGCTGCGACCATGATGGGTACCTTCATGGTTGGGGCACTGGTTGCCACGATGATTAACGTTCAGTTCGCTTGGGCACCAAAGATTGGGTCCGTGCCACTGAACATCCAGAACAACCTGGACATGATCCTGCCAAAGCTCCTTCCAGCACTGATTGTTGGTGCTATCTACTGGATGCTGGGTAAGAAGCACATGACCTCCACCAAGGCCATCTTCATTGTGCTGATTGTCTCCGTTGTACTGGCTGCACTGGGCGTAATTGCTAAGGGTTAGTCAAGAATCGTGAGTTGGGACTTAAGCAGACGCCGCGTGCGCGTTACAATGTAATCGCAGTCAAAAGTTTGACCGCAACTCACAAATTGCAAATTATTTTGAAAAGAGGACATTAATATGAGCGAATTGGTACTGATTAGTCACGGTCAGTTCTGCACGGAACTGAAGAAGAGCGCAGAAATGATCATGGGACCCCAAGACAACATCCACACGGTGGGTCTGCTGCCTAACGAAGGTCCTGAAGATTTCCGTGCCAAATTCGAACAGGTAACTGCTGACCTCGGTGATTTCACCGTGTTCGCTGACCTGATGGGTGGTACACCTTGCAACGTTGCTGCGCGGATTCTGATGGAAGGCAAGGGGAGTTACGACCTGTACGCCGGCATGAACCTGCCAATGGTCATCAGCTTCATCAACGCCGCAATGCTGGGTAGCGAACCTAACATCATCGACGAAAGCAAGGCCGGCGTTGTGCACGTCAACGATGTCCTGCCAAAGTAAGGCGCAAGAACACTCCGACGCTAAAACAATAAGCAAATAGTGCAAAATGTGGTCGGTAACCGTTGTGGGGACCGGCCACATTTTACTTAAGCTACCGACATGAAAAAAAGCTAAAAATCTGCGCATTAGCCGTAGATGTCTAGACCAAAATGGTACAATATAAGACGTATGAAAGCGCCAGCAACTGTCAAAACACAGATGGGAGATTGTGATTAATGAGTTACTACATTCACGCTGCTAAGTTCTTCTTGAAGAACGTCACCGAAAACGGTGGCTACCTCGAAATTACCGATGACGGTAAGTTCGGTGACTACCTGCCAGCCGGCCAGAAGCCTGAAGGCGAAATCAAGGATCTTGGCAATAAGTGGATTGCACCAGGTCTTGTGGACACCCATATCCACGGCCTGTTGGGTCACGACGTTATGGACAACGATTGGGACGCCATCTCCGAGATGTCTGAAGGCCTCCTCAAGTGTGGTGTGACCTCATGGCTGCCAACGACTTTGACTGGTTCTTTCGACCAGCTCAACGCCGTCTGCAAGACCATCGGGGACCACGCCGGCGAAGAAAAGGGTGCGAAGATTCAGGGTATTTACTTCGAAGGTCCTTACTTCACAACCGAACACAAGGGTGCCCAGAACCCGAAGTACTTCAAGGATCCTTCCACTGAAGAATTCGATGCCTGGGAAGACAGCGCCAAGGGTCTCCTGCAGAAGATTGCCATTGCGCCAGAACGCAAGGGTGCCGTTGACTTTACCAAGCACGTTACCGGTGCCGGTAAGGTTGTCGCTCTGGGTCACTCCAGCGCAACTTTTGAAGAAGCAAAGGCCTGCATCGAAGCCGGTGCGTCCGTCTTCACTCACACCTTCAACGGGATGAGTGGTCTTAACCACCGCGAACCCGGCATGGTTGGTGCCGCAATGTTCACGCAGGTCGTTGATGACGAACTCATCTGCGACGGCCACCACGTCCGTCCAGAAGTCGCAGCTTCCCTGATTCGCGAGAAGACTCCTGAACACGTTGCCCTCATCACCGACTGCATGCGTGCCGGCTTGATGCCAGACGGCGACTACGTACTGGGTGAATTTCCAGTGGTCGTTAAGGACGGCATGGCCAAGCTCAAGGGCGGCGCACACAGCCTCGCTGGTTCCATCCTCAAGCTCAACGATGCCATTAAGAACGTTGTTGACTGGAATGGCAACACGCCTGAAGAAGCTGTCCTGATGGCTTCTTACGTACCTGCTAAGTCCTGCAAGGTCGAAAATGCTTGTGGGAGCATCCTGCCAGGCCGCGACGCAGACTTCATCGTCTTGGACCCTGACATGAGCCTTGCCGCAACTTACCTCAATGGTGAATCCCGTTACGAAGCTTAATTGCAGCACAACAAAAGCCACTCGCAAGAGTGGCTTTTTTGATGTCGCTGTCCGTCAGCGACAGCGTTTCAGTGACGAAGTCACGCTGGGCCTCTTTGGTGTTTTCATGACGCCGTTAGGCGGTGGAGTCGGTAACTCCGGTGGTGGTGCGCTTGGGCTGCGCTTCGGGAACTCCGTCGGGCGGGGACCGCTTCAGCCCACTATCGCGGTCTTCCGCTGGCAGAGTTGCCGCAAGAACGGCGTCAACTCCGCGCTCCCGAGATGATTGTGTGCAGCCACGACGGCAAATACGGCCGTCCTGTCTCCAAACAATCATCTTTTCGCCCGACTCCGTTCCCTGCGCCCTTCGGTGTCCGTCTCTCTACGCGCTAAAGCGCGAGGTCGACTGGCTTCGCCCAAGCACACCACCACCTCCGTGGCCGACACGTTACTGAGTGGCAACCCCCACAGAGACTGGGCGACGAACTTCCAACACTGTTAAAGGCCGCGATAACGGTTCTCAATGTGTGCGGTAAGCAGACATGTTGATTCCTGCGTCGACATTTCCCAGTACTTGTCCATGTGTTTGGTGTTTTCGCCAGCGTGGTCTGAAACTTTCACCACCATAGTCATGTGAATGCGCGTCGGAACTGGGTCGGATTCGCGGCAGCGGACGGGAAGGGTGTGCGTGCCCACGAAAATGGCAGTGTATGTTTCGCACATGAACTTCGTGCGAAATGTACACCGCCATTTTCGTTAGGAGCGGGATTTTGCCGGTGGGTTTGCGGCAAAATCACCAGTGGAAGACAGCACAGCTGGCTGGAACGGTCCCACGCACACCCTTCCCGGGAGCGTAGCAAATCCGGCCCAGTTCCGACCTTCGGTCTAACCACTATTTTCAATTCCTGCATCCTTGCGGATGAAAGTTTAACGACTTACGCTGACGAACGGCGACAAGAACTAGCGTGCTTTGTGCTGTTCAATCAGGTCAGACTGCAGTTTTGCCAAGGCGGGTGTGATGTAGACGCAGTAGGTGTCCGGGTTGACCAGGCGCTTAGTGGCAGCCGGCAACTCTGCTAGTCGCTGCTTGCTGAAGGCCTGGATAGCGAAGACATCGGTCTCCTCGTGTGGAGTTGTGTGGAGGTCGAAGACTTCCTGCAACCCGTGTGCTTCGACGTCAGTCAGGAACGCGTCCTTTTGAGTTGCTAGTGGGTCTGCGTTGATGACGGGCATGCTGCTGAGTGCCTCGATGTCTTCGTCGGCCAGGGCAATGAGGTCTGCGAAGGCTTGAGTGGTCCCCTTGTGGTAGAGGCGGTAAACCGCCTTGATGCCGGGCAGGGTTGTCTTACTGCGGGTGCCGCTGACCTTGATCTTCGGAATCAGCTGGCCATCATGTTCGGTGGCAGCTAGCTTGTAGACGCCGCTGAGCACTGGAGAAGAGGCGCTGGTAATCAGCATTTCGCCGATCCCGAAGTTGTCGATGGGTGCGCCTTCACTGAGTAAGGAAGACATGACCTGCTCATCCAGTGCGTTGCTGGCCGTGATTTTGGCTTCAGGGAAACCAGCGGCATCCAGCAGTGCGCGCGTTTTGTGTGCCAAGGTGGTGATGTCGCCGGAGTCGATGCGGACACCGACTGGTTTGTGGCCGGTCGCTGCCAGTTCGTGGAAGACTGTGATTGCGTTCGGAACGCCGGATTGCAGAACGTCGTAAGTGTCAACGAGCAGCGCGCAGTTGTCTGGGTACAACTTGGCCCAAGCACGGAAGGCATCCAGTTCGCTAGGGAAAGATTCAATCCAGCTATGCGCCCTGGTTCCGGCTGCCGGGATGCCGAATTCTTTAGCGGCCAGTACGTTGGAGGTACTGCTGCAGCCGCCAATGATAGCAGCGCGGCTACCGTAGATGGCCGCGTCTGGCCCTTGCGCGCGGCGAGCGCCGAATTCCATAACTGGTCGGTTGCCTGCGGCGGCGCAGATGCGGCGCGCCTTGGTAGCAATCAAGCTTTGGTGATTCAAAATGTTGAGCAGCAGTGTTTCCAGCAGCTGGGCTTGAACTAGCGGGCCGGTGACCGTGATGAGTGGTTCACGCGGGAAGACCGGCGTGCCTTCAGGAATCGCGGTGATACTGCAGTCGAGTTTGAAGTCAGTCAGTTGGGCTAGGAAGTCTGCGCTGAACAGGTGCAGGTTGCGCAGGTAATCAATGTCATCCGCATCAAAGTGAAATTGCCGCAGGGCGTCTAGCACTTGCGCCAAGCCAGCGGCGATGACGAAACTACCGTGATCGGGAACGTTGCGATAGAAGATGTCGAAAGTTGCCCGGTCGTGGGCGAGTTCCGCCTGAAACCCGTTGGCCATGGTGAATTCGTACAAATCCGTTAAAAGTGATAAATTACGCATGCTGACTCCTTTAGACAGCTTTTCGAATACGCGTCGTGAGGCTACGAACACGTCGAATGTGTCTTGACAGTTAATTTTGCTGTTGTAAGTGTAGCATACTTTCAGCAAAGCGGGTGCGGAAATACTATCACTACTTGGTAAACTGGGTTAAAATGACTGCAGAGGTGAAATAGTTATGGTAACGAGTGCGGAAAGACAGACCCATATTAAGAACCGCCTGCTCGCGGGCGGCAAAGCAATTAGTGCCGGTGCGTTTGCGAAGGAACTGGGCGTGAGTCGGCAGACCGTGGTGGGCGACATTGCGCTGCTCCGGGCGCGGGGCGAGAAAATCATTGCCCAGCCGCGCGGGTATACCTATGAGCACCCCAGCGCACGGACGGCCATCATTGTCTGCAAGCACATGCCAGCAGACGCTAGAGATGAATTACTGCGCATTGTGAACGAGGGCGGGGTCGTGAAGGACGTCATGATTGACCACCCACTTTATGGGCAGCTGCGCGGATCGCTGGAAATTGCCACGGTCAGTGACGTGAACCACTTCATCAAAAAGATGGAAGCCAACAAGGGCATGATGCTCTCCAGTTTGACCAGTGGTATCCACACACACACGATTGCTTATGACAACGAAGCGCAACTCGAGCGCATCAAGGCATCACTACGCTCCGCATGGTACCTGTACGAATAAACTTGACAAATGAAACTGAATGCGGTGAACTTAACCCTATCAAATGTGTCTTGACACATTTGATAGGGTTTCTTTTTATTCGTCAAGTGTACTTTGGTATCCCTGCTACCGGCCGGAGCGGAGTTCAATGTGCAGATTGGCAGGACATTGCTATTTTATTATGACTGCATATAGGGGTAGAGACTTTGGAAATTTCAATTAAAGAACATGCTCGTCTGGTGACGGGAGTCGGCGTTGCCTGGCTATTTGACGCGATGGATGTTGGCTTGCTGTCATTTGTCATCGCCGCCGTGAAGGGCGAATGGCATCTGAATTCGGTCCAGATGGGCTGGATCGGTAGTGTCAGTTCGCTGGGCATGGCCATTGGGGCCATTGCCTTTGGGATTATGGCGGACCGCATTGGCCGCAAGAAAGTGTTGCTCATTACCTTACTGCTGTTTTCGCTCGGGTCATTCGCATCCGCGTTTGCGACCGGGCTCGGTGTCTTCTTGGCACTGCGCTTACTGATTGGGGCCGGACTGGGCGGCGAATTGCCCGTTGCCTCAACACTAGTGTCCGAAAGCGTTGCGCCGCAGCACCGCGGCCGTAGCGTCGTGCTGCTGGAAAGTTTCTGGGCAGCGGGATGGCTCGTTGCCGCGCTAATCTCCTACTTTGTGATGCCGACCTGGGGCTGGCGCATTGCGCTGGTCATTACCGGGCTGTGCGCACTATACGGCTTGTACCTGCGCGAGGGGATTGCCGAATCGCCGCAATTTACCGGAAATAACAAGCGGGCCGGCTTCTTCAGCAGCCTCAAGAGTATCTGGCAAAAGACTTATGTCAAAGCGACCGTTATGCTCTGGACAGTCTGGTTCATGGTCGTTTTCTCTTATTACGGAATGTTCCTGTGGCTGCCGAGTGTCATGGTCATGAAGGGGTTCTCGATGATTGACAGCTTCGGCTACGTGCTGGTGATGACGCTGGCGCAATTGCCGGGTTACTTCACCGCAGCTTGGTTAATCGAAAAATGGGGGCGCAAGAAAGTACTGGCGACCTTTCTGCTCGGCACCGCCGTTTTTGCGTTTGGCTTTGGGACCGCAACGAGCACCGCGTTGCTAATCACTTGCGGCATCATGCTGAGCTTCTTCAACCTGGGGGCATGGGGCGCACTTTATGCTTACAGTCCAGAACAATACCCAAGCAGCGTCCGCAGTAGCGGCAGCGGGTTGGCCGCGGGTGTGGGCCGTATTGGCGGAATTGTGGGGCCATTATTTGTGGGCGCACTGCTTGCCCGCGGTGCCAGTTTTGCCCTCATCTTTGGCGTGTTTACCGCCGCCATTTTGATTGCGGTGCTCGCCGTGATTTTCCTGGGAACCGAAACGATGGCCAAGCGAGCGTAAGTGCAGAAGCCCAAATCTGTCCGTGAATTTGAACGTGCGTGGCGTTGATACTGTGCTAAAGTAAGCGTAGATACTTGTAAACGTGATGATTCAATTAGGAGGATTCCACAAGATGGCACATTTGACTAAGCTTACGGATACTTACACACTCAGTAACGGCGTTGAAATTCCAATTGTCGGCTTCGGTACTTGGCAGACACCTGATGGCCAGGTGGCCAAGCAGTCCGTTGAATGGGCACTGCAGGCAGGCTACCGGCACATCGATACCGCTGCAGCCTACGGAAACGAAGCCAGTGTTGGTGAAGGTCTCAAGGCTAGCGGCTTGAACCGCCACGACTACTTCCTGACCACCAAGCTCTGGAACGATTCTCACTCTTACGACAAGGCGATGAGTGCCATTGACACTTCCCTGCAGAAGCTGGGCACGGACTACGTGGACCTTTACTTGATCCACTGGGGCAACCCAATTGGTTTCCGCGACCACTGGCAGGAAGCGAACGCTGACACCTGGCGCGCGATGGAAGACATTTTGAAGTCTGGTAAGGCCCGCGCCATTGGGGTTTCCAACTTCCGCCCTAAGCACTTGGATGAATTGATGAAGACGGCGAGCGTGACCCCAATGGTCAACCAGAACTTCCTCAACCCAAGTGACTTGCAGCCAGAAGTCACGGCCTGGAATAAGGCTCACAACGTCCTCAACGAAGCTTACAGCCCGCTTGGCACCGGCAAAATTTTTGCCAGCGAGAAGTTGCAGAAGATGGCTGACCGTTACGGCAAGTCCGTCGCGCAGCTGGTTCTGCGCTGGAGCCTGCAGCACGACTTCCTGCCACTGCCAAAGTCTGTGCACCAGGGCCGGATTGAAGAAAATGGCCAGCTGTTTGACTTTGAAATCAGCCACCACGACATGGAAACTATCGACAGCCTGCACGGCGTAGCTGGTTTGGCAAATGACCCAGATACCGCAAACTTCTAGCATTTAATGAAATAAAAGTGACCTCAGACGCTTGTGAAGCGCTTGAGGTCACTTTGTGTTTTAGTGAGCTGTGGTAGAATACTTACTATGTAAAAGCGCGGCACAGTGGCCGCATTAAGTGAGGAATAAATTAATGTACGAAATTACCAAGAAACACCGTGTGAGTCCTGCCGTTGAAAAGGCATTTCCTGCAGAAGTCATTAAACAGATTTGGCAGGTTGTCGGCCTGATGGCCAAGGCGGGCCAGATTGTCACCTCACCAGTAGCCATCATTTTCTCTGATGACTTCACCGATGACGAATGCTACGCCATGATGATTCAGGGCGACGTTGCGCCCGCACAGGAATTCCCAATTGCCTACTCCGGCGAGAAGACCTTCCTTGGTCACGCCTGGATTCTGATTGTGAAGGATCGGCCGCAGACGATCACCATCGACTTCTCTGAAGCTAACGACTTGCCTGACGAGTTGAAGAACCTGTGAGATAGGCTGCAATTCAGGGCGTTTAGACGCGGAGCACAAGCTGCCAGCAGGTTAAATCCCAGGCTTGGGATTTTGCCTGCTGGTAGTTTGTGCAGTAGGCGTCTGCCCTGAATTGCGCGACTGCGCTGTGTCTCGCGTTGCAGCTTGTTGGCACTTGCACCTGCCAGCAATGAGTTTTACAGCACCGCGTGATTGGGATACACTTACTTTTGAATAGCGTAACTGAATGGGGTTGCGGCCTGGACGGCGCAGCCCCTTTGCACTTGAGGTGGACATGACAAAAGCAATTCTTTCTGTGGAACACATGCAGTTCGGGTGGAACGACCGCCAGCTGTTTAACGATTTGAATTTTGCACTAACTCCTGGCACGATGACCTCGGTTATCGGCCCGAATGGTGTGGGTAAAACCACGCTGATTCGTCTGCTGATGGGGCAGTTGCAGCCGGCGGCCGGTAAAATTGTGTGGGGCACGGATCCTGCGGTGAAGGTTGGCTACGTGCCGCAATTCCGGAATCTCGATGATGAGTACCCGCTGTCCATTCGCTCGTTCGTGCAACTGAGCCAGCTCGGGAGTATTTTGCCGTGGCACCACGCCGCCGAGAAAAAACGGCTGGACGAAGTGCTGGAACAGACCCACCTCACGCACCTGGCGAACCAGCGCTTGGGGATGGCCAGCGGCGGGGAGAAGCAGAAGGCTTACCTCGCACAGGCACTCATCGCGCACCCCAATTTCTTGATTCTGGACGAAGCGACGGCGAGCCTGGACGTGGCGACTAAGGTTGAACTGATGGACCTGGTGGCCGAAATCAACCAGAAGACTAATCTCACGGTGCTTTTTGTGACGCACGACCTGCAGCTGGCCAAGGACTACACCCAGCAGTACTTGCTGCTGGATGGTAGCGGCGCGCAACTGCAGCCGATTGCGAACATGAATCCTGAACGGATGCCGGCAGAACTGCGGGCGGTCGTGGAAACGGAGGAGAAGTGATGCTGCACTACGCGTTTATGCAAAATGCCTTTCTGGCCAGCACCTTTATCGCCATCGCGGCCGGCGTGGTCGGCGTCTTCGTGACGGCCCGCTCGACGAGTTTCTTGGCGCACACCTTGAGTGAAATCGGCTTTGCCGGCGCGGCCTTTGCGGTTTGCGTGGGCATTCAGCCACTTGTGGGGATGTTGCTGTTCACGATGCTGTCGGCCGTCACGGTTGGCCGCATGTCGACCAAACAGTCGCGGCGCGAGGCGTCGACCTCCGCTGTGTCCAGCCTTTTCGTTGGTTTGGGGATTCTGTTTCTGTCGCTGTCGAGTTCGAGTTCCAGTTACGCCACCTCAATTCTGTTCGGGAGCATCGTTGGCATTTCGCGAGCGGAAGTCTGGCAACTCGTGGCGCTGGCGAGCTTCGTGCTCATCACCGTGCTCATCAGTTACCGCTGGTTGGCGTTTGATAGTTTTGACGCGGTGGGGGCGAATGCTCGCGGACTGAAGACGAGCTTTATTTCAATCTTCTTCCTGATTATTTTGGCCATCGCGGTCTCAACGGGGGCACAAATTGTGGGGAGCTTGCTGGTCTTCATTCTGCTGACTTTGCCGAGTTCCGCCGCTAAATACCTTGGCAAGACGCTGCCACAGATGTTGCTCATTTCGGTTGCGGGTGCACTCATTGGTGTGTGGCTCGGACTGGTGCTGGCGTACTACACGAACTGGCCGGTGACCTTCTTCATCTCCGTCATCGAATGCCTCTTCTATCTGGCTGCACTGCAGTACCATAAGTGGCGGATGGCCTAATGGGCTAACTGCGAGGATAGCCGTAATTCCGGCACAGAGGCGCTTGGTTTCCGCGGTTGAGGACTGCGTGGCGGGGACCGTTCGGGCCTCCTTTGGAGTCCTTCACTGGCGATTTTGCCGCAAGCCCAGCGTCAAAATGCGCACTCCCGCGAATCATGTATGAAGCTCCGGCAAAAACCGGCCGGATCTCCAAACATGATTCGTTGCGCCACTCCGTCCTCAATCGCTACAACCAAGCACCTCTGTACCTCTGTGCTCAATTCACCACTCAGGTTGTGAAGGGGATAGACGGTGGAATCCAGTAATACTCCTGCGTGTAGTGAGTGCTCGTCGAGACTGGGGTGGGGTGGTGTAGCGTGCGGGTAGGTTGTGCGTGAATACAGAAAAAGCGATGGTATGTTGCGCGCGATTTTCGTGCAATGTACCACCACTTTTTTGTTAGGAGCGAGATTTTGACGTTGGTTTTGCGGCAAAATCGCCAGTGGAAGACGGCATAGCCGGCTGAAACGGTCCCACGCACAAAACCCTACCCGCATGCGAAGCCAACCCGCCCCAGTCCCGACACCTCTTTCAAAAAAGCCAAAGCAAAAGGCCCCAGCGATGATTAAACCCGCTGAGGCCTTTGAATGATTGCAGAACGAACTAAGCCCGTCTGAAAATTAGACTGGTCGTGTGATAGCAGCGTAAATCAGTTCCCGAACAGGCTGAAAGTTGTCCGTGACTTCACCCGCACGCACCGCGAGTACGTGGGCGTGGAGCGCGCCAAAAGTGACGCCCATGATAACGGATGGCGCGACCGGACGCATGATGTTCTCTGCTTGAGCCCTTTTGATCAGACTGATAGGCGCAATGAGCTCCTCATCCTCATTGTCTTTATTGAGCCATGCCAGGTTCGGCATGCTCTTCAGTTGTCTGAGCACTTCAAAGGTTGCAAAATCACGCTCGGCAAAGCGATACATGTTGTCGATGTACAACTTGATGGCACTGCGCGTGTCGAGCCCCACAATAGAGTCGAAGCTGTTGCGCATGCGCTCTTGCGCCGTGCTGTACACTTGGGCAATCATATAGTCTTTGTTTTTGAAGTAGATGTAGATGTTCGACTGGGCGATGCCGACCTTCTTGGCAACCTTAGTTGTCGTGACTGATCCAGCCCCGTCCTGGAGAATTAATTCTTGTGCTGCGGCGATGATGTTTTGGAATTTCTCCGGATCTTTTTTCTTCATAATAACAATATTAATGTGTGTATCTGCAAAAAACAAGTTTCACAAAAGATAGTAGTATCAGTAATGGAACCCGCTATTGCAAAAACAATTAGATAACGTACATTGTACCGGCATTGAGTCTAATATGAAAGCAAAAATTTTGTTCAAGAAGTTTACTAAAAATCGCATAAATGCTTTAGTAAACGACAAAATACAGCGCTTTCATGATATAGTAGTGCTGTTGCTTGGTATTGGGCTCGCCATGATGGCTGGAGGAATGAACATGAGTTTTGAGTACTCGTTGCGTTACACACTGGATCCGCGGACGAACACACCGCAAAAAGATGACCTGCTACTGAAGTTTTGTGAAGAAGGACGCGTCGACAACGTCGCTTTCTTCATCAATCCAGAGGAACTAAACCACAGTCACCTGACCGCGGCGCAGACGCAGGTGTGGCTCGATGCCATTCGGCCCCTGAGCGAACGACTGGCTAAAGTAGGCGTCAGCACCAGTCTCAATCCATGGACGACCATCATGCACAGTGATCGCGGCCAGGTTGTGAATCCTGAAATCGGCTTTTCGACCCTGGTGGACGTGAACGGGCACCAAGCCCACTCGATGGCTTGCCCAGGTGATCAGGTGTGGCGGGACTACCTGAGTGCCCGCTACGCGCAGTACGCGACCGTGCACCCCAAGGAGTTGTGGCTAGAAGATGACTTCCGCCACTACAACCATTCACCGCTGAAGCTCGCGTGCTTCTGCCCCCGCCACATGCGTCTGTACGCGGAAAAATTGGGTCGGGACGTGACGCGTGCGGAGTTCGTTAAGGAAATGTTGCAGCCGGGTGAACCAACACCGGCCCGCAAGGCCTACTTGGATGTGGCGCGTGAAGAGATGAAGGTCACGGTGCACCAGATTGAACAGGCGGTGCACGCGGTGTCCCCCGAAACGAATTTGGCACAGATGACGAGTTTTCCCGATTGGCACGCCATGGAAGGCCGCGATTGGGACGGATTGTTCGATAACCTGCGCGGCGCCGGGCACCCCCGCGTTGCTCGGCCACATCTGCCGGCTTACAACGAAGTGGCACCGCTCAAGTACGGCCGCGTCTTTGAGGACTACACCCGCACCACAGCAGCGTACCTGGGTGATGACGCGCAGCTCTGGCCAGAACTCGAAAGTTACATGTACTCACCATTCGTGAAGTCCCGCAAGTTCACGCAGATGCAGATTGAAACGGCTGCGTTGGTCGGTGCCAAGGGTATTTTGCTCAACCTCTTTGACATGATTGGCAATGGCATCGACGAGTCCTATGGGTATGCCAAAATGCTGGCGGACAGTAAGGACTTCCTGAACCGTATCAGCGAGCAGCGTCTGCAGATGCAAAAGTTGCGCGGCATTCGCGTGCTGGTGAGTCAGGATTCCGCCTACACGCTGCACACGGCCAAGGGGGCGGTGCCGGAAGAACTGCTGCCTAAGGAGACGTCCTGGGCAGCGCTGCTTAGCCAGTTTGGGATGGCGACGACCATCACGCCATGGCGTCAGGATAGCGTCTATCAGGGTGAGCAGTTGGCAGTTAGCGGGCAGTTCTTACGCAATTTGAGCAACGAGCAGGTTGAGCAACTGCTTACGGACAACACGGTGCTGCTGGATGGCGATAGTGTTGCGGTCATCGTGGAACGCAACCTCGGCCGTCTGCTCCATATTGAGAATGCGCAGTGGCGGCCAGTCCGGACCGGCTATCAAACTTACGAAGCAGCTGACGGGCACACAGCAGAAGGCGTGGTCGCACCACGCATCACGATGTTGCAACACGTGGGCGATTACTACCAGATTAAGTACGACGCGGGTAGTGATGTGGATGTTTGGAGTCATGCTTACAACGAAGTGCACGAACAGCTGGGCAATGTCATGAGCATCATTGATGGGCACATCATCGTGCTGCCGCTTGGCAGTGATCCGAAGTACGGCTGGGAAGCTGAGTATGTCGGCTTCCGGCAGGCGTTGTTGCAGCAAGCACTAGATACGGTTGGTGCCAGCGACTACCTACGCGGCATGCCAAACGTCAAACTGAACGTGCTGGCGGACCATGCGTGCACTACTTTGTGGTTGGCTAACTTTACGCTGGATGACTACGAGCAGATTGTTTGGCATTCTGGTAAGCCGGTTGCGGCAGACAGCGCGCGCCTGATCATCCGGCGCGGCGCCAACAGTATCGAGCAGACCGTTGCCTTGCAGCACGACGGCGCGGACATCCGCATCGCACATCCACTGCGGGCGCTGGAGACGGTACAGCTGATTATTGAGTAAATAGGCTGAAGCTGTTCGTCAGTGTAAGTGTTGAAACTTTCAATCAAGTCATCCGCAAGGATGAAAATAGTGGTTAGACCGAAGGTCGGAACTGGGCCGGATTTGCTACGCTCCCGGGAAGGGTGTGCGTGGGACCGTTCCAGCCAGCTCCGCTGTCTTCCACTGGCGATTTTGCCGCAAACCCGGCGTCAAAATCACGCTCCTAACGAAAATGGCAGTGTACATTTCACACGAAGTTCATGTGTGAAACATACACTGTCATTTTCGTGGTCACGCACACCCCTCCCGTCCGCTGCCGCCAATCCGGCCCAGTTCCGACGCGCATTCACGCGAGTTTGGTGGTGAAAGTTCCTGGCCTCAGTGGCGAGAGAACCGGCCAAGGATGGAGACGTGATTGAGTAGTGGCTGGCATCGTGAGCAGTTCATCCAACTTATCGAACACGCTGAATACCTTTACCGTGCGGAATACAGGCATTTCGTAAGCATTCAATTGTGCAATCTGTAGACAGTTAAATATTAACCTCAACATTTCGGTGCGCTGTCACGGTCTCTGTGGTGTTTTCTGTTTAGTAATGTGTCGGCCATGGAGGCGTGAGTGTGCTTGGGCGCAGCGAAGGGAACGGAGTCGGGCGACAAGATAATCTGCAGTGTATGCCCGGTGTGGGTTTTGCCGGGTGTACACCGCAGATTATCTCAGGAGCGCAGATTTGACGCGGGTTTGCGGCAAATCTGCCAGCGGAAGACGGCGAAGCCAGTCGACCTCGCGCTTTAGCGCGTAGTGAGACGGACACCGTAGGGCCGCCTGGAGCGGTCCCGCCCGACGTAGTTCACCAGAGCGCAGCCCAAGCGCACTCATGCCGGAGTTGCCGACCCCACCACCCACTTCGTGGCCGTGAAAACACCAAAGCAGACCGTCGCGACTCCGTCGCCAAAATGCTTACGCTGATGGACAACGTTAGGCACGCTTGGTGAAGTAACGCCAGATCCAGTACGGAATGAACAAGATTGGCGAAATGAGCACAATCAGGATGGAGAGAGCGAACTCGACCAGCACATCGCCGAGCGCGTCGAGGTTGCCGCTGGTGAAGATGAAGCCTTTTGACTTCGGGTACTTGGTGATTTCTTCAGTCGTTGGCTTTTCTTCATCGGGATTGTCAGCCTCTTGACGCTGCTTTTGCAGCTTACGCGGCGTGGTATTCACCAGACCATGCTGCATCCACTTGAGCGTGTTTGTGAAGTACGGTCCCGTTAGCAGGAAGCTGATGAGCAGGTATAAGTCCATCCAGTTGGGCCGCAAATCGAGGCCGCCCATTTGGCCGAGGTGGAAAAAGAGCAGCAGGACGAGAAAGCCCGGAATCAGTCTGAGTCTAGATTTCAAAAAGAGTCTCCTTACTTGGTTTTGAGGCGCAACAGCGTTTTGAGTTTGTCAGGTGCTGTTTTGCGGAAGTCGCTAATGTAGATTTCTTGGTGCTGGTAGCCGCCGAATTGACCGCGCTGCAGGTCGGCATCCTTGATCAGGGTCTCCAGCTTAGCAAAAGTTTCACCCTCCGTTGCGAAGGGGCCGACATGGACAGCCTGTGCGACCGTTTGCGCAGGTACTTCGGCGAATTGGACATCGCCAATGCGCGGGTTCTTTTTCTTTGCGAGCGCCTGCTGCTGGTACTTTGCGAAGAGTTCCGGCGTCACTGCAGCAGGCTGGCGCAACATGATGCGGTATACCAGGGCGTCCTTGTTCAGCTTGTCGCCGCGGGAGCCATCGCTGGTCGTCCAGAGGCCGGCAAGCGGGTAGACCGTGTACTCGAACGGCTCACCCGTGATTTCGCCGCGCTTGAAAGCCATCCGTAGGGCGTAAGCGACTGGATACAAGGCGCTTATATCGGCACTGAAATTCGGTTTGTTCGGATCACCCGCGCCTTCCAGGTAAATGTACTTGCTGGCGGGAATCGTGGTCAACTCAGGCTGTTTGGGGAAGTAGCGCGCTTTTTCGGCTTTACGCCATTCGTATTTAGTCATGAGGATTGTCCTTCCAGCCGGGGTAGAGTTTGATGAGCGCTTGGGTGCCGTCATTGCCGTGGCCCGCGTCAACCAATTGTTCATAGAGCTGTTTAGCTGCCGCCGTTGCCGGCAATTCCAAGTGCATGCGCTCGGCCTCGTCCAGCGCAATGCGCAGGTCCTTCAGGAAGTGCTTGGCGAAAAAGCCTGGGGTATAGTCACCAGCCAAAATGCGCGGACCGTAGTTAGTGAGAGACCAGTTAGCTGCGGCACCGCCACCAACTGTGGCGAGGACGTCCTCGAGGTTAAGCCCAGCGGCCTTGGCGTAGGCCAGCGTTTCAGTGAGACCGGTCATGGTGCCGGCGACCATAATTTGGTTGGCCATTTTCGCATGCTGGCCGCTTCCGGCGGTGCCAAAGTAATGCGTCTGGCTGCCAATCACATCAAAAATGGGCTGCAACTGCGGCAACGCCGCCTGATCGCCGCCGACCATGATGGTGAGCGTGCCGTTCTGGGCACCGATGTCGCCACCCGAAACTGGTGCGTCGACGGCGGCGGTACCGCGCTGACCAGCTGCCGCGGCAATTTTGCGGGCGAGTGTTGGCGTGCTGGTCGTCATGTCCACGACGATGCTCCCGGCCTGAGCGCCGGCCAAAATGCCCTGCTCGCTAAAGTACACATCCGCGACGTCCTGCGGAAAACCGACCATCGAGAAAGTGATGGGGGCGTCTGCCGCCACCTTGGCAGGGCTGGCTGCCCAGCGCGCACCGGCATCGATGAGCCCCTGTGCGTGGGCTTTCGTGCGGTTGTAGATGGTCACCTCGTAGCCTGCCTTGAGCAGATTTTTGATGATTCCGGTGCCCATGACACCTGTACCGACAAAACCAATTCGTTCCATGAGCCGTCTTCCTTTCGTGTTTGCACGTTTACCTTCATTTTAGCGCATTAGAAAAGGAATCGGCGTGGACGCCGATTCCTTTCTTTGAACTTTTTGCGCGCTACTTCAATTCTGCAGTTAACTGCTCGAGTTCGTCCAAACGCTTTTCAAACTGCGCGAAGGCGGCGTCTAGGTAGTCGCCGGTGGTCATGTCGACGCCGGCAAGCTGCATGGTTTCGATGGCGTCCTTACAACTGCCACTCTTCAGGTAGTTCAGGTAGGCGTCCGTTGCGCCAGGCACGCCGCTGACGATGCGGCCGGACAGCGCGTTGGCGGCGGCGAAACCGGTGGCGTACTGGTAGACGTAGTAGTTGTAGTAGAAGTGCGGGATGCGGGCCCATTCGAGGCTGATTTCAGGGTCGCGTTCCAGTGCGGGACCGTAGTACTTGGCGTTCAGATCACCGTAGTAAGCAGACATGGCGTCGGCGGTCAGAGCGGCGCCAGCCTGATCCTGCTGGTGGATCCAGTGCTCGAATTCAGCAAACTGGGTCTGGCGGAACATCGTGCCCTTGAAGCCATCCAGGTAGTAGTTGAGGATGAACGCGCGCGTCTTCTTGTCCGTCTGCGTTTTGAGCAGGTAGTCTGTCAGCAGCGCCTCGTTGGTTGTGGACGCGATTTCGGCGACGAAGATTGGGTAGTCGCCGTACTGGTATGGCTGGTTGTGGCGCGTGTACCAGGAGTGCACGGAGTGGCCGGTTTCGTGGACCAGTGTGTACAGCGAGTCCAGGGAGTCGTGCCAGTTGTGCAAAATGTAAGGGTCGGTGTCGTAGGAACCACCAGAGTAAGCCCCACTGCGCTTATTTTTGTTTTCGATGAAGTCAATCACGCGGTCATTAAAGATGTGGTCAACGTGCTTGCCGTAATCTTCGCCGAGGATGGCCAGGGCCTTTTTGCCCTCAACCTTGGCCTCGTCGATGGTGTAAGACAGGGATGGTTCACCGGTAATTGGGGTGTAAAGGTCGTAGGAGTGCAGCTCGTCCAGCCCCAAAATGCGCTTGCGCAGTGCCACATAGCGGTGCAGCAACGGCAAGTGGGCGTTCACGCGTTCCACCAAGGTGTCGTAGACGCTCTCAGGGATGGCGTTGCTGGCCAGGGCCGCCGCGCGCGCGGAGTCGTACTTGTGGGCGCTGGCAAGGAAGTTGTGCGCCTTGACGTTCCCCACGAGGGTGCTGGCAAAAGTATGCTTCAGACCATCGTAGGCGCTGTACATGGTGTCGAATGCGCCTTCGCGAACGTCGCGGTTGGTGCTGTTAATGAGCTGGCTGTAAATCCCGTGGGAAAGTTGCACCCAGTTGCCGTCTTCGTCTTCAACCATGCCGAATTCCATGTCGGAGTTGTTGAGCACGCCGAAGGTATCAGAGCTGGCGTCCAGGGCGTCACCAGCGGCGGAAATCAGTGCCTCTTTGTCGGCGGACAGCACGTGACCACGAGAGCGGGTCAGCACCGTCAGCAGGTGGGCGTACTGGGCCAGCTCCGCATTATCTTTCTCCCACTGTGTCAGCGTGTCTTCGTCAATGGCGAGCAGTTCCGGCTGCATGAAGGCCGAGTTGGTCGAGTAACTGGTGGCCAGCTTGCCCGCACGGGCGTACATCGCTTGGTAGGTACCATCGGCGGTGTCCTGGTTGCTCTTCATGCTGGCGTAAACGTAGAGCTTTTCCAGTTCCCGCTGGGCTGCTAGCACTGGCTTCAGGACACTGAGCAGGGCAACGCTGCCTGCGCCCAGTTTGCCTTGCAAGCTACTGAGTTGTTCAATATCCGCACTGGCGGTCTTGAAAGCATCCTCCCAGGCGGCATCTGTTGGGTAAATCCGCGTCAGATCCCACGTTAAGGCCGTTGGTACCTCATCTCGTTTTGGCAATTCTTGAACCAATCCAATCATCTCCATCTCAATATTTGGCCCAATGATAGCACAATTACGAAACTTTAAGGAAAATATGAGTCACTTCCCGCATAAATTTGCTAAAATATCATTGACTATGTGCATCATTTTGCAGGAAAACCAAGCTGCGGCGGCTGATTGCGCCGTTGCCAATTCAAAAAATCATATCCCCGAGAACGAAGGTAGAAGATGGAAAACAAGAGAAGACCGCGTAAGCCGGAACGGCAGCTTACGCAGCATCGCCTGTTGCGCTTAGTGCTGCTCGCACTGGCGGGCCTATTATTTGTGGTGGGTGCGTACGGATTCCGGATGTACAACGATGCCCGTAACACGGTGAACAACAGTTTCGTCCAGATTGCCGGGCGTAAGCAAACGAAGAAAATTAAGGCGACCAAGCCACTGTCCTTCCTCTTAATCGGGACTGACACTGGGGCCCTCGGGCGTAAAGAAAAACTCGCGAACTCCGACACGCTGATGGTCGTGACCATCAACCCGAAGACGAACAAGACGACGATTGTCAGTGTTCCGCGAGACACCATGGCGCAGATTCAGGACGGCACGACGAACAATATTCAGAAGATTAACGCGTCCTTCATGGCCGGCGGTTCAACCTGCGCCGTGAAGACTGTCGAGAAACTCCTGAACCTGAAGATTGACTACTACGTGACCGTCAACATGGGCGGCCTATCCAAAATTGTCGATGCGGTCGGCGGTGTCGACGTCGACGTGCCATTCTCCTGGAGTGATCCGAGCCACGATGGCGGGACCTTCAAGAAGGGCAAGGCGCACCTCAATGGTGCCCGCGCCCTGCAGTTTGCGCGGATGCGCTACAAGGATCCAGACGGCGACAACGGTCGGCAGCGGCGTCAGCAGCAGGTCATCATGGCGATTGTGAAGGCCATTCTGAGTGCCAACTCGCTGACCAACTACAAGTCGGTTCTGTCTTCCCTGAAGGGCAACCTGCAGATGAACCTGACTTTTGATAACCTCGTCAGCATTGCTAACGGTTACCGCAACGCGGCTAAGCACGTAACGAAGACGCAGATTAAGGAAAATGGCGCCTGGATTGGTGATGCTTCTTACCAGATTGCGTCAACCAAGGAACTGCAGCGCGTGAGCGACATGCTGCGCACCCAGATGGGTGAAAGCAAGGAAACCCTGGATAACGAGAATGTTCGTCAGAACAAGTTGAACTCCAGTTTTGACTTCAGCTCGGGGAACAATCCGCGCTATTACATCTTTGATCAGTATGGAAATATTTTGAAATAAGCATTTTGTCAGGCTGAGTAGCCATCCGTAATTCAAGGTGGTTGCTCGGCCTTTTGCGTTCACCAAATTGACGCTACTGGGTGCGCAAGTTATGCTTTAGCTTGTAAGTGCAAGCGTTGGGATTGGGTGCCGCGTCCGTGAAATTACAAAGTCCGTGGATGGCGCCAGCACGCAAATCGGTGCCGCTTGCAAAAGATGTGAGTACAAGTGTCTTCACAAAAAATTCACACTTTTTCGGTAAACCGGTATACTAGCGGTATTTATTGAAAGATGAGGAGGCAGTAAGTAATGGATGATGCGCAACGTGAGAAGGGGCCGTGGCGGCGGAACCTGTATATACTCTGGGGCTGTACTTTCGTTGCGGGGATTGCCTTCAGTGAAATCATGCCCTTCATGTCACTCTATGTGAGTCAACTTGGGCATTTTAATAAGGAACAAGTTTCTTTTTACAGTGGTCTGGTTTACGCTGCGACCTTCCTGGTGACGGCGATTGTGTCCCCAATTTGGGGCAATCTGGCCGACAAAAAGGGCCGCAAAATCATGCTAATCCGTGCGTCCCTCGGGACCGCGGTCGCGATGTTTCTGATGGGGCTGGCCACCAACGTCTGGTCGCTCATTGCGTTTCGCGCGCTGCAAGGTTTGTTTGCGGGCTTTATTTCAAACGCGCAAGCCCTTGTCGCTTCGCAGACGCCGCGCAAGTACGCCGGGCGCGCACTCGGGACACTGGTCACGGGGTCGACGTCGGGGATGCTAATGGGACCGATTGTCGGTGGTTTTCTGGCGCAGGTTTTCTCAATTCGCAACACCTTCTTCATTACGGCGGTGCTGCTGCTGATTACCTGCATTTTGTCGGCGGTGCTGGTCCAGGAATACTTCGTGCCGGTTGAACACCCCAAGGGCGAAAAGCACCAGAGTTTGCTCAGCCAATTTGATAATCCCAAATTAATCATTATCCTGTTGTGCTCAACTTTGATTGTGCAACTTGGTAACGCGTCCATTTCACCGATTATCAGTCTGTACGTCCGGGAACTCATGCACTACCGTGGTCCAATCACGGTGGTGGCGGGGATTATCGCGGCACTGCCGGGGATTTCCAACATTTTGATGGCCCCACGTCTAGGGCGCTACGGTGACCACCACGGCTCTGGGAAGGTGCTGATTGCCGGTTACCTTTTCGCGGTGCTGGTTTACATTCCGCAAGGTTTTGTCACCAGCGTGGTCGCGCTGGGTGCACTGCGGTTCCTGGTCGGGGTTTCCGATGGGGCGTTGTTCCCGACAATCCAAACACTGTTGACGAAGAATTCGCCGGTGAGTGCGACGAGTGCCATTTTCTCTTGGAACCAATCCTTCCAAGCGCTGGGTAATATGTTCGGTGCGTTCCTTGGTGGCGCGCTGGCCGGGATCTTTGACTACAACGTCGTTTTCATCTCGACCGCAGCGATGCTGCTACTGAACTTCGTTATCCTGTGGTTCACCGAACCCAGTCTGCGCGGTAAAAAGGCATAGTTACTTTCCGTCAGTGTAAGCGCTGAAAATACCATCCGCAAGGATGGCTTCTATGAAAATCGACCGAAGGTCGGGCCTGGGGCAGATTAGCT
>NZ_RHNR01000017.1 GCF_003946025.1 Lacticaseibacillus songhuajiangensis
GTGGTCATGGCGAATTTGGAAAATCTTCTCGCAGTTTTAAGTAGACCAATTTCGATTACTGCCAAAAAGAATAAGACTGCGGTGAAGATTGATTACAAAGTTATCGCGGATTTGCCTGAAAGTTAGGGCTAATTCACCAGCCACTAAATATGTGTGCTTAATCCATTACAACCAGTGCCTTCACGGTCTGGCGCTGGTCCATGGCCTCATAGGCTGCCTGAATATCGTCCAGCTTGAACTGGCTGGTGAACACCCGGCCAGGGTGAATCTCGCCCTTCAGAACAGCCGCCAACAGTTCCGCTCGGTCGTAAGTCGTGACGGAGGCCAGACCGCCACGCAAACCGACGTTGCGCCACCACAGGTTGTTGGTGTTCATCTCTGGTGTATCCGGAATGCCCACGCGGCCAACCACTGCCCCAGGACGTGCGACCTTCACGGCCGTATCCGTGGAGAGTTCCGTCCCAACGCACTCCAGAACTGCGTCTGCACCAGCACCATCAGTGAGTGCCAGGACGTGTGCGACTGCCGCTTCCCCGCGTTCGGCGACAATGTCAGTCGCCCCAAACTCAGTCGCCAGCACCTGACGATCAGCGTGACTGCTCATCGCGATAATGCGGGCGGCGCCGCGCAACTTAGCAGCAATAATTCCGCACAAACCAACGGCCCCATCCCCCATGACAACCACCGTGTCACCTGGCTTCACTTCAGCGCTCGCCGCAGCGTGGTAGCCCGTGGCCATCACGTCGGACAGCGTCAACAAGTCATTAAGCTGGTCATCGCTGTAGTCACTCGGCTGACCCGGGATTTTGACCAGTGACCAGTCCGCGTTGGTGTAACGCGTGTACTGCGCCTGGAAGCCCATTTCGATGCCGTCAGTGACGGGGTTCAAGCAGTTGCCTTCAAACCCGGCTCGGCAAGTGGCGCAGTGACCGCACCCATGCGTGAACGGCATAATCACGAAGTCCCCCGCTTGCACGTTCTTAACGTCACTGCCGACCCGTTCAACAACCCCAATTCCTTCATGGCCAATTGGTGAGCTGGCATCCTTGTCATGGACACCGCGATACCACCAAAGATCAGAACCACACACGCAAGTCCGGACGACGCGGATGATGGCGTCACCGGGATGCACAAGTTCTGGCATCGGCCGTTCCTGGGGTTCAATGAGACCTGGTTTAACGAAAATCGCTGCTTTCATAGCATCCTCTTTCTGGGCACTGGGCCATGTATTACTTTTTAGTTTACAGGAAACCCGAACATTGTAGGGTCAAAATGTCATGAGAATCACGTCCTCCTTCTTCATGGTTCCCACATTGGTGGCGATTACTTCCTCCTAAGTCCCACATTCACAAGCGCTTGTATGCTTTAGCACCTAACATTAGTCCAATAGGTGGTCAACCATTACATATTTCTAATTTGTGTATTTTCCGTATCTTTAATTATTTTTCAAAAAGAAAATACAAATAAAAAAATCTGCACATTAACGGCAGATAATCTTGTCAATAAGATAAACGTAATTTACGCTATGTATGTAAGCGAAACCAAACCTAATAAATTAATTTCGGGGGGAATTATCATGAACAACAGCGTATACTTGACCGACGTTACTCGCCAGCTGGAACGGCTGCTGGTATTCAAACAAGTATTCAATGAATACATCCATACTTGTGAAAATATTATTTGTGGTAATTGCCTTGCGAGCGAGAATTTGGGCAACTTGCGTAACTACTTCACGCGCAACTTGGTTCGCTTCCGGCCATTTCTGGAGGAAATTCGGAAATTGAACGTCCCTGCACAATACGACCGTTTGCACGCCGACATTTTACTCAGCGTCGAAGCTTACGACCGGGCCATCAGCAACATCATGGACGCGATGCACGGCGACCGCTTGGATCAGGACCAGTTTGGGGTAGCCAAAACTGACCAGGCGCAAGCACTGTCCAGCATTGATTCAGTGTTTATTGACCGCCTGCGGATTGAAAACGGCGAACTCTGCGGCTAAATTAACTCAACGGTTCAAGACAACGCGGTGCATGCGAGCACCGCGTTTTTACGTTGTCAGGGGAACAGTGGCTATTGTCATTAATTGTGAAGACTTGCATTTTCGGGTCACCCGCGCGCTATAATCTTCTTGTTAATATGTACGATTGAAATGTTAAATTCTGGCACTGGAGGAAGCACATGAAAACCACCCTTTTACTGGTCGAGGACGAGGAAGGACTTGCAGATTCACTCAAAACCGAGTTCGAACTTGAAGACATGAACGTGATCTGGGCAGCCAACGGGGTTGACGCCCTCGAGGAATTTCACCGCAATGAGGCGCGGATTAACGTCATTATCCTGGACTGGATGTTGCCCAAACTGGACGGCTTCAGCGTTCTGCGCCGCATTCGCAAAACGAGCCACGTGCCCATCATCATGCTGACTGCGCGTGATTACATCGGCGACAAGGTGGCCGGTCTCACCGGTGGCGCTGATGACTACATGACCAAACCTTTTGAAATGGAAGAGCTGATTGCGCGTGTCGAAGTCGCGTTGCGGCACAGCCAGGCTGACAAGACGAGTGCGTCCCTATACACCGCGGGTGATCTTAGCGTGGACACCGATTCCAAACGGGTAACGCGCGATGACCGGATTATCCCCCTCACCCAGCGCGAGTACGAGCTGCTGCTGGCCTTGATTAGCCACCAAGATGAGGCGTGCTCCCGTGATGAGCTACTGGACACCGTGTGGGGCGCCGATTTTGACGGTCAACCCAATATTCTGGATGTCTACGTCCGTAACTTGCGCCACAAAATTGACAGTGATTCCGCGGCACCGAAACTGATTCACACCGTTCGCGGCACTGGTTACATGCTCTCAATCAACGTCTGAGGAGGCGCGCCATGCGTCAAAAGAAATCAAGTGCGGCCATTATGCTTCGCAATCTGCTCGGCATGATCGTGACCATTACGCTCTTACTGGGCATTGTCATTATCATCGCCGTGGGTAAGCAACTACTGACAGAAGCCAACAACGACAGTGCCAACGTCATTAACAGTTTGAAAGAGGCCGAAATTGACGGGGACGATGATTGGGAGAATTGGCGTAAAAACAGCACCATCGACACCAGTTCGAGTTACGTTTACGTCAATAACGCGCGCAAGGATGCCAAGGTGAAGTACTACTACTCACCCGATGCGCATGACTTGCTGGCTGTAAAGCCACGTAAGTTACCGATTTTTGCCAACATCTATTACCGACCAGGCCGCGGATTGTTGTTGCGACGGACCGGTCATGCTCGGGGCATTCACTACACCCTCTGGCAGAGTTTGGATTACCACTTAGAAGTGCTGGAACGCGTCATTGAAGCCACAATTGCCGTGCTCGTCATCACGTTGATTGCCACGCCGTTTTACGTGCGCCGACTCACCAGGCGGCTTACCGACCCGCTCACAACGCTTTCCGAGAGTACCCAGGTTGCTGCTGCGGCAACGGAACCCGGCTCAATGCAATTGCCCGTGCCAGAGCAACCAGCAGAGGTAACGGAACTGGCCAACAATTTTAATGTTTTGCTCAAATTACTGGGTGAACGTCAAGAACAGCAGAAGCTCTTCGTAATGAATGCCGCACACGAACTGCGCACGCCGATTGCCACCATCCGCAGCCATGCACAATTGATTGAGCGGCGCGCGGCGGAGCATCCGGAAATCGTCGCCAAATCCGTCCACTACATCACGGAAGAGTCGCGCCTCATGCAACAGCTGCTTGAACAGTTACTCCAGATTTCGCGGGCGGACCGCTCCGTAGCGGATGCACACACACTTGATCTCAGCGCCACTCTTACCGGGATTACGCAGAAGCTCGCCGGCACCATGACGCAAACACTGCAGGTACAGATTGCACCCGGTGTGCAAGTGCTGAGCAGCGAGGTTGCCATTGAACAAATTGCGGGCAACCTCTTGACCAATGCGGCCAAGTACTCCCCTGCTGACAGTGAAGTCACCGTTACCCTTAAGCAGAACGGCAGTAACTGCGTTCTGACCGTTAGTGACCAGGGCGCCGGGATTAGCGATGAAGATAAGGCACATATTTTTGAACGCTTCTATCGCAGTGCTGATGTTCGCGGTTCAATTCCGGGCACTGGGCTCGGGCTAGCGATTGCAGACCGGCTCGCGCAGAACAACGGCGGGCACCTCGAAGTCGCAGATAATCAGCCCAAAGGGACATCCTTCCGGCTCATTCTGCCACTCTTACCAACATCCCCCGATGCCAATTAAAGACAGGCTTCATTACCGAATTTGAATATGTCGCGCTTTCAAAGTCACTCCTCAAAAAGGAGTGACTTTTTTTCATGCGTAGTTTTTACTGTTTTCTGAATTTTTTTCAGAATCAAATGCCGATATGACGGGATTTGGCATCATGGCTCTGAAGAAAATTGAGCTAAAGTTCATTTTGCCTAAGTGGGACGAAAGTGGCTTTCAGCCTATCCTAATTCTTGTCATCAATACTTGAATTAACGAAAGGGTTTGCCCACATGTCATTCTTACTTATTAGCTCACTATTTCCCAAAATGAGCACCCTGCTGCCGAGCTTCCTCGCGCAGTACGGCGGCTTCACATACGTGCTACTGTTTCTGCTGATTTTCATTGAAACCGGCATCGTCATCTTCCCATTCTTGCCGGGCGACTCCCTACTGTTTCTATGCGGCTCACTCGCCGCGATGGCGGGACATCCGCTCAGTCTGCCACTGTTATGGGTGATCCTCATCATCGCCGCAGTTGCCGGTGATGCCTTGAATTTTGAAATTGGCGAACACGGCGGTCACTACCTCACGACCCAATCGCCACTGCGACGCTTCATCAAGCCCAATTACTTACACCAATCCGAGCAGTTTTTTTCTAAGCACGGGAAGGCAGCTATTTTTCTGGGCCGCTTCATGCCGATCATTCGCACCTTCATCCCCTTCACCGCTGGCGTCAGCAAAATGCACTTCCGCAGCTTCGTCAGCTACAACATCATCGGCGCGGTTTCCTGGGTCACCATCGGCCTGGGTGCCGGTTACCTCTTCGGCAACGTGCCGGTTGTGAAGAACCACTTCGAACTCATCATCTTGGCGGTAGTCTTTGTGTCGTTGCTACCAGCTGTCATCTTGGCGCTGAAGCACAAGGGAGGCGCTCAGAATGAAGATTAGTCAGCGTTATTGGCGCGGCGGTCTGCTACTGGCCGCTTTCTTGCTGCTGGCAGGCGGCGTGCTCGCACACGCAGCGTGGCTGCAAGCACTTGACAGCACCGTTGCCGGTTCGGCACTGATCAAACCGGTCGGACCGCTCAATACTTTTCTTTTCTCAATCATCGCGACACTGGGCAGTCCGCTGGTCGCCATTGGCCTCACCGCGTTGCTCTGCTCTGCGCTCTTGCTGCGGCGCGATTGGTACGCCGCAATCTGGTGCGGCGGTATTCAGTTAGGAACGTCGGCGATTGCCTACATCGTTAAGCAGCTTGTCGCCCGGCCTCGGCCGACGCACCAACTCGTCGCAGACACGGGCTACAGCTTTCCTAGTGGCCACGTGCTCTGCACGACCGTCCTGGTGCTCTGCATTATCTGGGTACTCACACCGCACCTCCACGATGAAGAGCAACGCGTCGTCAGTGTCATCGTCGGCGTTGTCTGGATCGGCCTAGTTGCCACCTCGCGGGTTTACCTGCGCGACCACTTCGCATCCGACGTGATTGCCAGCATGCTTCTCGGCACCGCCGGCTGGTTATTGGCACAACCACTCTGGACCAAAATTTACAGCACATTCATTGAAAGCAGGCATTCACATGCAGAAACTAACAATCGTCATTCCAGCATATAACGAAGAAAAAATTCTGGAATCATCCGTCAAGACGCTACTGAACATTGAAGACAAAATTGCCGCAGCCAACTACCTTGAACAACGCGCCGATATTCTCATTGTCGATGACGGCTCTACCGACAAAACTTGGCAGATTATTGAACGTCTCAACGCAGAAATCTCCCGTGTCCGCGGCCTCAAGTTTTCCCGTAACTTCGGCCACCAAGCCGCGCTCATCGCTGGCCTCAGTGAGGCAGTTAAAACTGCGGCAGTCACGGTGACCATTGACGCCGATCTGCAGGATGATCCGAACAAGATTCCGGACATGGTCAGTCAGTACACTGGTGGCGCCGACGTCGTTTACGGGGTGCGCAACAACCGTGATAGTGATTCTTGGTTTAAGCGCACCACGGCGCAAACTTACTACGGCCTGCTGAAGAAGCTGGGAGTGGAGCTTGTCCCGAACCACGCCGATTTCCGGTTGATGTCCAAGCGTGCCGTCGAGACCTTCCTCCAGTACCCGGAACGCAACATTTTCATTCGCGGCATTATCCCTAAGCTCGGCTACACGACCGGTAAGGTGTACTACAAGCGCACTCCCCGAATGGCCGGCGAATCCAAGTACCCATTGAAGAAAATGCTCGCGTTTGCCTGGGACGGGATTACGAGTCTCACTGTAGCACCGGTACGGCTGATCTTGATTCTCGGCGTGTTGGCCTGCCTGCTGGCGGTGGGGATGTCTATCTTCACCCTCATCTCCAAGTTCACAGGGCTGGCCGTCCACGGCTGGTCTTCCCTCATGATTTCACTCTGGTTCATGGGCGGTTTGCAGATGGTCAGTCTAGGCATCATCGGTGAGTACATTGGCAAAATGACTACGGAGGTTAAGCACCGGCCACGTTACACAGTTGCTCGCAAGTTAGATTAGGTGGGATATCATGAACCACAAGTTTGCACAATACTTCTTTCCCGGCGTACTCATTGTTTGCCTCTTCGTTGGCATTCACGCCAATTTGATTCAGGGCAGCCGTTTGCTCATGCTACTCCTGAGTGCGCTGGTGCTGATTGCGGCCCACTTCATCGCGCCGCAACTCAATAAACTCAGTCGGCGGCATTTTGCCTACTTGCTTGGCGGCGGCTTACTACTGATGCTCGTCGGCCAAATCTGGTCCCTCAGCGCCATGCCGGTGACCGTTTATCACGATCCGTTTCGCGTACTTGCACAGGCTGATCAGCTGGCAGCAGGCAACCACGTGTGGACCAGCACCTACTTCTGGCGCTACGCCAACAACGTGCCGCTGGCTTACCTGCTTTCCTTGTGGCTACGCTTGGGCACAGTTGTCGGACTCAGCACGAATGCGGCCATCCACTTGCTGAGCTTGCTCACGCTCGACGGCTTCATTATTTTGCTCTTGCACACAGTATACGCAATGAGCCGGCGCAACAGCGTGACCTTCGCGGCATTTGCGTTCGCAGCCTTGACGCCTTTTGCCTACACTTACTACCTGCAGGTCTTCTACTCTGATCTACCCACCATGTTCGTTTTGCTCGGCGTGATGAACTTGTTGCGCCACTGGCAGCAAAGCAGCCATCGGCAACGAATTTACCGCGGAATCGGCCTCACTTTGCTCACAATGCTGGGCTACCTGCTTAAACCGAGTCTGATCGTGTTAATTCCAGCACTAGCACTCACCGCCATCATCCTGGGAACCCACGGTCTGCTTAAGAAGAGCAAGCTCCTTGTTCCCGCATTCCTGATTGTGCTCGGGATTGGCCTGTCGGTGCCGGCAACCAAAATCATTGACAGCGCGAGTGATTTTACCGCCAACGATCGCTATGCTTTCCCCATCACCCACTGGATCTACATGGGTTATAACCAGGGTAGCAAGGGTAAATACAGCGGTAAAGATACCGGCGCGCTGGTCGCCATGCACAGTAAGCAGGCGCGCCAGCAATATGATGTTAAGCAACTACCAAAACGCCTGCAAAAGCTGGGCTTCGTTGGGATTGTGAAACTCTGGGCGACCAAACTCAGCGCACTATTCGATGTGCATGGCATCCAGAGCTGGTACAATGGCGGCTACCGTACAGCGCCTAAGTGGTACATCCAAAACGCAAAGTTGATTCAGTTCTGGCTGGCCCTGGTCTACCAGGTTGCCAGCATTGCGCTGCTCCTGGCACTTGCCACCCGGCTGCTGGCAATGCCAATGCTGCAGGCTGACGGCCGCAGCGTTGTCCTGCTGCTGAGTATCATGACGGCTTTAGGCTACTTGGCATTCCACACTCTGGTCTGGGAAACCGAGGCACGTTACGGCCAGGCGCTCGTACCGCTACTCTGGCTTGCCTACAGCGGTCTACCAGTCGCAGAAACCAAAACACGCCGCTGGCGTGCAGTGGGACTCGGCGCAGCCGGACTTGCCCTCCCCCTGCTGTTCCTGAAACCCACACCAATCCCGCCGAGCCCGGTTGTCGTTTCGGCGCAGCGGAGCCAGATGTCTGTCCAGTACAATGCCACACCAACGCAACTAGCGCCTGGTAAGCAGTTTACGCAGCAGGTGCACTTGGCCGCTAGTGCCAACTACTTGTCCGTGCAGATTCATCAAGGAGCGCACGTTGCGGTCACACTGACTAAGGCCGGAACCAAGCAGGTCATCCACTTGCATCGCAGTCACACCGTTTACAAGACGCACCGCCAGCTAAGCGCTGGCACCTACACGATCCGGGTACGCAACCCGCAGGCTCAAGCGCAGTCTGTGGACTTGGTCACAACGAATCATTACCATTTGGCTGCATACCCACTGCAAGGTAGTCGCAACAATCCCCAAACGACCGCCTTCGTCTACACGGTCATGCGTAAATAAGGAAAGAAGGCAACATTTTGCAAAAGATTCTGGATTTATACCGCCAGTACGGGAAGGCCTTGCGCTACCTAATCATTGGCGGCTTGACCACCCTGATTAACGTTTTTCTGTTTTTTGAACTCACCCACCTGCAAGCGGCATGGTTCTGGGCCAACTTAATCGCGTGGGTCGTCAGTGTGGCCTTCGCCTTCGTGGCGAATAAAGAATTCGTGTTCGCCTCCCACTCCCGCGCTCTGCCAGTTGTGCTCCGCGAAGGCGTCTCCTTCTTCGCTTTACGTCTGGCCTCCCTAGCTGCCGACACCGTGATTCTCTTCGTCGGTTTGAGCTTGCTACACGGCAATCCGCTCGCGGTGAAATTCATCGACCAGATTATCGTCGTGGTGCTGAATTACTTCCTTAGTCAGCAAATTTTCAGCATGCAACACCAGCCAGTCGCTACGCCCAGCGAGGTTAAAAATGGGCGTTAAACCTTGACGCTAATTTAGGCAAGAAAAAACGGCCGCACCGAAGTAATTCGGTGCGGCTGTTTTTTACGTTACGCGGCAAAAGTGTTGGGAGAGTACCGGGCTGGCAAACAATGACCGGCGGGCGTGTTAGGTGCACGCCGATGAGGTGTACAATAATATTAATATTGCGGCAGGCACCAAGATCATTATGCATTGCGCTGCGACGAATAATTCCGGAAAGTAGGTCTCATCATGACAGCCATTCAAGATCAAATTTTTCACCAGTTACAAGCCGATTGGACTAAACTGGCGGCGTACGGTTTCAAAGGTGCTGGGACCGATTGGACGTATCGCACGGCACTCGTACACAACTTCATCTTGACCGTGACCATTCACGATACCGCGATGACGACAGTCGTCACCGACGCCGATGCACATACGCCTTACGTTCTGCATCTTGATCCCGCCAATACGGGCACTTTCGTTGGTGAGGTGCGCCAGTCCTACGTGGCGGCGCTAAAAGACATTGCCCGCGGCTGCTTCAAACGGGCGACTTTTGCCAGCGGCCAAAGTGCGGCGATTGTTGCCGCACTCGCTGCCGAATATGGTGAAAAGCTTGAATTCCTCTGGCAAAAATTCCCAAATAACGCGATTATTCGCCGCGCAGATAATCGCAAATGGTACGCCATCTTGGTGCGAATCCCGGCAAGCAAGGTGGGCTTACCCGGTGATCATCTAACCGATGTCTTGGTTGTCCGCGCCGATGCCGCGACAATTACCGCCAAATTAAAAGCGCACACTGCACTACCCGCGTACCACATGAACAAGCAGCACTGGCTGTCATACCAGTTGAACGCGGCGCACCACATGGCGAACCTCATGGCAGCCATCGCGGACAGTCGTGAACTGGCGCAGTAATAACTGGCAGATTCGAATCGTAAAAGGCCCGCGCATTCAGACTTTAACTGAACACGCGGGCCTTTTACGATTCAATTGTGCAGTTTCGCGCTACTGTGCGTCTGCTTCTTCCTGAAGCAAAATGGTTTGCGCCTTCCCATCGTCATAGGCGAAGACGGCCTGCGGAAAACTGTCGCTGTATTCATACTGCTGATCGAAGGCAAGTTCTGCTTCCAACTTGTCTTCAGAAAAGTGAATCTGCAACTTGCCATCGTTGTTAATGAGGTCAAAGCGCAGCAAGTTCTGCAGTGGAAAAACGCCCTGCAGGTTGTTGTCGATAATCCCCCAAATCTCGTCAATAATGGCGCCAGGGAGTTTGGAAATGACGCCAAACGTGGCAAAACGACTTCTGTTGGCACTAAACATAGTTGCCTCCCTCTGGGCCGGAATTACACCGCCCGTCTATCTCTCTTAATTATACTCTTTCGACAATCGCGTGCACGCCTACTCAGCAGCGGTAATGTCTGCAAACTGTGCATCCACAAACTTCGCTAGCGCGACCGCATCAACGCGCACCGAACGGCCAATTTTGCCGGCGCTGACGCAGATGGTGCCCGCTTCCTTGGCCTCATTGCCAAAGAAAATCGGGTAGTTGTGACGCTCACGAATACCGACTGGGTTGTTCGCACCATGCTCATAGCCGCTCGTCTTGACCAGATCCTTCAGCGGCACCATGCCCACTTTTTTGTTGCCAGAGACCGCGCTCAATTTCTTGTAATCGATGTGCATATCGAGTGGCACCACGCCGACCAAGGGACCAGTCTTGTTACCAGTGAGCACCAAGGTCTTGTAAACTTCGTGCTCGGACTCTTGCATCTGGTCCTCACTAATTTGCATCACGTCGCCGTCCTGGTGGGTTGCAAACGACACCGGTTCATAGGCGATATGGTGTTGGTCCAGAATTTTTTCAACTAGCGTCTTGTCAGCGCCTTTTGCTTTTTTCTTACTCAAAATAATGCCTCGTTTCTATATCATACTAGACTAGCTTAGCAAATTTGCTTACTAAATCCTAGGAAAAATGCGGCAGTTTGTGAAACTTGTCGGAAACCCCTTACAAGGAAACGCTAACATGGTATGCTAGAAAGCGAAAGTAATGAAAGGTGTTTGCACATGCGTAAGTTTTTGTATTCAGTATTAGCTGCCGCCATCCTGCTTGTTTGGGGTGTGACGACTTTTGGGTCAATTAATCAGAATAATCAGATTATGGTGGGTAATATTCTCCACCATACTAACACCCTCAAAATTGAGCGGAGCGATACCGATCCGCTCGCCAATTTTGCACCGAGTGCTGACTTCAAGGAAGCCTGTCTCTGGATTGTTGGTGGTGCGACCGCCTTCATGCTCATCTGCCCGCTCGCCGCTTGGCAAATGACCATCCAACCTGTCAGCACCAAGCCACGCACGCAAGAACGCCGCTAAATCACCGAAAGCTGTCCAAATCAAAAAGCTGACCGCCCGCATCACACAAACGATGCGGCGGTCAGCTTTTTTGTATTGCGTTAATTAACCTAAGCACCCGCGTATTCGGTCAGTGCCATAATGTCATAATTCTTAATCTTATCGCGGCCGTGCAGGTCGGACAATTCCACGATAAAGGCCGTTCCGACCACAATCCCGCCAAGTCGTTCCACCAGTTCGATGGTGGCAGCGATGGTGCCCCCTGTTGCGAGCAGATCGTCACAGACGAGCACCCGCTGACCAGGCTTAATGGCGTCCTTGTGCAGGTACAAAGTGGACTTACCATATTCAAGGCCGTAGCTGGCGCTTACGGTTTCGCGCGGCAGCTTGCCCTTCTTGCGGGCAGGCGCGAAGCCAACACCAAGCTTATAGGCAACTGGGCAGCCCACGATAAACCCACGTGCTTCGGGACCGGCAATCATTTCGACGCCTTTACCCTTTGCGTATTCAGCAATGGCGTCGGTTGCGGCACCGTATGCCTTCCCGTCAGCCATCAGCGGGGAAATGTCGCGGAAGGTAATACCCGGTTCCGGGAAGTTCTCGACGCTTGCAATGTAATCTCTGAAGTCAATAGCCATGACTACTCCTCACAATCCTAGTTACGGTAACCCAGTAACTCTGTGCGCAATGCACCCCGACTAGCAGTTTGCAGGTGTTCCGCCAGCCGTAATTCAGCCTGACGTTGCACATATGCCGGGGCGGTTTGCAGCTGTTGTCGCTGCGGATTGGTTACCGCCGTAATAAATGCACCATTAATAGTAACAAAATTCAGCTGGAAAAACACCTGTACAGCCAAAATGACTTGGTTAACGTTCATATGGACCGTCTTTGCCACCACACCGAGCTTGTGTTTGTCAAAGTTCGGGTTCTGCCGTAAAAACTGCAGGACAGCGCCGAACTCGGCACGCGTTGGGAGCGCAATCGTAGCTACCGGACTCGCGTAAAACAGCACGCTCACCGGCAATTCCACCGTCCGCATTGCGTTCACCAACTCTTCTTCGCTGCGCGGCATGTCCACCAAGACGACGTTGGCAGCCGCAGCTGGTAGTTCGTCGACGGCCATGACGGGACCACCGAAGTTTGCCTTACTTTGCAGCAAGCGCATCACCCGCTTATCAAAGAAAGCGTAAGTGTGCGGATGGAGTAATTGCTGGCGTTCAAGGCTCGGCCCGCGCCAATCCACCACATCATCTTGCTGAATGCCAATATCCTTAATCTCCAGCTGTAAGCTGGTATTGCCACGGAAAGTGTTCAGACCAAGGGTGAAGGCCAACTTGACCTTTTGCGCACTGGCCAAATCACTGGCCAAATTGCCCATGCCAAACGCAATCGCACCATAGCTACCATTGACACGGAAGCGCAAGTGTTTACCGTTTTGACCAATCTGTTTAATATCGTCAATGGCGCTGGCCGTCACACTAAACACGGGTTGCGGATTAGCCGCGCCAAATGGTGCCAACTGCCGCAATGCGTTGTAGTTGTCGATACTGATGTCACTGGCCTCAACCCGCGCGCTAATGGCCAGTGGCGGCTTGCTGCCTTCACCAACAACTTCGGCGGCGGCAGTGCTCAGGATTTCACGTAGTTCCGGAATCTTGGCAACTGGCAAACTGAGCCCCGCGGCCATGGCGTGACCCCCGAAATGATCGAGCACACCAGCGGCTTTTTGCAAACCCTTGAACAGGTGGAAGGCAGGAATCGATCGGCCACTCCCCTTCGCCTCACCCGTTTCGGGGTCAATGGCCAGAATAATCGTCGGTTTGCCCGTTTTTTCAACAATCCGGCTGGCCACAATGCCGACAACGCCCTGATGCCAGCCCTCGCCTGCCAGCACTAAGGCACTGGCCGCTTGGTTCTCCGGCGTCTCCGCCATCTCTTCGGCTGCATCCGCAATGTCGCTGACGAGCTGCTGGCGCTTTTTGTTGGTGGCGTCAATTTTGGTGGCGAGTTCTTTGGCTTCGTCCTCATCAAAAGTACTGAGCAGACGCACACCAGGAGTCGCATCGCCGAGCCGGCCAATCGCGTTCAGCCTCGGCGCGATGGCAAAACCCACGGTCATTTCATCCGCGGTGCTTGGGTCCACGCCCGCGACTTCCATGAGTGCCGCCAGTCCGACCCGCGGCTGGTCCCGCAGCATCTGCAGACCAACTTGGGCAAAAATCCGGTTTTCATCCACTAAGGAAACCACATCGGCAATGGCACCGAGTGCAGCTAAGTCAAAACTCTCGACTGGTACTTCACCAAGCAGTGCGCTGGCCACTTTGAGTGCCACCCCAGCGCCAGACAGATCACCGAATGGATAATGACTGCCGGGATAACGCGGGTGCACCACAGCAACGGCATCTGGTAACTCATCCGGTAGTTCGTGGTGATCGGTGACAACAACGTCCATGCCGTTAGCCATTGCCCAAGCAATTTGTTCTTTCCCACTCACCCCGTTATCCACGGTGATCAGAAGCTGCGTGCCGTTTGCCTGTAGACGCTTATAAACATCCAGATTCGGACCGTAGCCATCACTGAAGCGATTCGGAATGTAAATCTCCGGATCGCCGCCAATGCTCTCAATGGCTTCTTTCATAATGGTGGTACTGGTTAGCCCGTCGACGTCATAATCACCATAGATGGTAATTTTTTCGCCGTTCTCCAGGGCCGCCGTGATGCGGTCCACCGCCTTTTGCATGTCGTGCAACGCAAATGGATCGTGCAAGTCTGCCATGTCGGGCTTTGCAAAATGCTCCCAAGCACTCGCGTCAGTAATCCCGCGCTGCGTTAGGAGTGCGGCCAGCAGCGGACTCACGTGGAGCTGCGCCGCCAGCTCCGCAGTTGTGCGGGCATCTGCCTGTTTATCTAGTTGCCAGTCGTAATGTGAGTTCACGTCATCGAGTCCTTTCTAACTGAACTAGTATACCAGAAAATGGCCGCTCGCTTCAGCGCCGCTGGTGAATTTTCGCGATACGCATCCGCCCCTGCCGCGAAACGAAAAAGCCATCGCACGCGGCGATGGCAATGACGAACTATTCAGGTTTACTTACTGCTGTACCCGTCTGGGTGCGTTTCATGCCAGGTCCAAGCGGTGCCAATAATCTTCTCGACGTCGTCATAATTTGGCTTCCAGCCGAGAATCTCGCGCGCCTTGTCAGAGGAAGCAATCAGGGTACTTGGATCACCGGGACGCCGAGGCGCCATTTCGGCAGGAATTTCCTTGCCGGTTGCCTGACGTGCGGCATCCAGAATCTGCAGGTTGGAGAAGCCAGTTGCACTCCCCAAGTTGAAGGCATTACTCTCGTTACCGGCGGCCAGGTACTTGAGCGCCAGAATGTGGGCATCCGCCAGATCGAGGACGTGTACGTAATCACGCACGTTAGTCCCGTCTGGCGTTGGGTAATCATCACCGAAGATCTGCAGCTTGTCGCGCTTACCTTCTGCCACCTGCAAAATAATTGGAATCAGGTGGGTTTCGGGATTGTGGTCTTCGCCAATGCTGCCATCCGGTTTGGCACCAGCCACGTTAAAGTAACGCAGAGCCACAAATTTGATACCATAGGCCAAATCAGACCAGTGCATGATTTTTTCCATGGCGAGCTTGCTCTCACCGTAGGGATTCGTCGGAATCTGGGGATCAGTTTCCTTAATTGGAATCTGCTTCGGTTCGCCGTAAGTGGCCGCAGTTGAGCTGAACACGATGTTCTTCACGCCGAACTCGTTCATCACTTCGAGCAGGTGAATCATGCCCGCAGTGTTGTTATCGAAGTACTTGAGCGGATCCTGCATGCTTTCTGGAACGACGGAGAAGGCGGCAAAATGCACGACACCCTCCACGTTTTCCTTAGTAAACACCGTGCGCATGAATTCCTTATCGCGCACATCGCCGACATACAGGCGTGCTGCGGGGTTTACGGCTTCCGTGTGTCCGGTAACCAAATTATCGACAACCGCAACATCATAACCACCGTTGACCAACTGGTCGACGGTATGTGAGCCAATGTAGCCGGCACCACCAAGAACGAGAACTGTCATGTTTATCCCTCCGAATGTTTTGTCATTCATATTCTACCAGTTTGCCCCTGCGAGCGCTCACACAAGTGCTTCTTTTAGCAAAACAAAAGATTTGCTCAGGCATTCACTGCGACCTTATCACCCCGAAGCTAAACTGAAAACACCGTCCCCTTGCACCCTAGGACGGTGTTTTCGTCGTTGCTTTGATGCTGGTAAAGCTGTCGAAAGTTCCGCAAATTGCCGCGGCGACTGTTGCACTTGCGTCGGTTCATCTCGATTCGCCTTCAAACGCAGTCCCCCGCAGATAATTTTCCACCGTAGACCGTTCGGCCACTCCCCTGCTCTACGGAAACATTTGCAGTCTTAGTCGTCAAAGTAGACCTCCTCCACCACGCGCTCCTTAAACAAGTACGCGAGCAAGTATTTTAAGCCAAAATAACGCACCAACACACCCTCGCCCGGAAAACTCTCGATGGGTTCGCGCAGCACTTCATAGTGATTGTGCCGATGAATGCGAATCAAGCCCCATTCTTGCAACCCGCTGTCAGCATTCACCGCCGCGATGTAATAATAATCCCACGAGTCCGGCGTACATTCCTTAAATCGAAAGTAACCTTGCATTATTCGTTCCCCCCGAAATGAAGTTTGCCATTACCTTCACGTTTAATATATGCCTGAATTTCGTTGTGTGCGAGCACTTGTACACAGCCTTTACAATTAAGCAGGTAAGCAAATACCGCTACTATTGGTTTTGCAAAGATGGCCGTTACCTGTTCGTTACATAACATTTACCTTTGGTGCCGAGCACCTTCTTACAAAACGTTTGTTATTTGCAAAATACTGTAAAGCCATCATTAGTTCGTGCAAGCTCAAGTGATGACAGCCTGACCTAACAGCATTTTTTGTGCAAAAAGCAGCCAAGACAGCACGCATTTTGACCAAATCACCAATTCACTAGCGCCGCCCCATTATACTTAAGTTGTAGCGAGAATATGGATTGATCAAGCGGATTGGAGTGATTGTTGTGAAAGCATCAAACAAATCGGCCAGCAAGAGGTACGCGGAGACAATCCTGTGCGTCAGTGGTGGTGTTATTGGCCTGCTATCTGCCGTCATCCAGGAATCGGCGGCGAACTCCGCCCAAATTGCCGCGGACGGAGCCGGACCGGTGGACGGCCGCGCCCTGGGACTGATGGTGGCGTGCATTTTCGCCATCTGTCTGCCCTTCTTCATTAACGACAGCCGCTATTACACGGCGGGGGGGATCGTCTTCTGCGGCTTAATGGCCATCATTTGTGGCGGCATTTTTGGCCTTATCGCGGGTGCCCTCATCATTGCCGCCGGCATCGTGGCTTATTGCCGACCATAGTGCAAGCGTAGTGCTAGGTCAAAAAGGCTCCCGTGTAGCCCAATCATTGGGCGGCGGGAGCCATCTTTTGACTATTTTCTACATAGGTTTATTCGCCAACGGCTTCAGCAAGTGCCGCCAGGAAAGTATCACCGTACTTATCGAGTTTATTCTGCCCAATCCCCTTAACCTGCAGCATTTCAACCTTAGTGGTCGGCTGCTGCCGGCAAAGATCACGCAGCGTTTGGTCGGAGAAAATGACGTATGGTGGGACACCTTGCTTTTCGGCCAGACTGGAGCGAATGCCGCGCAGCTTCTGGAACAGTTCGTCGTCGACGGGCAAGGATTGCTTCGCCTTGGCCGCCATTTTGCGTTGGACTTTTTCCTCGCCGCGGAGCACGGCACCGCCGCTTTCACCAACACCAAGCACTGGATATTGGCCGCCGCTGGTCACGATGTAACCGCTGGCGGTAAGAAAATCAATGAAGCCGGCGACTTCCTTTTGCCGTTGACTGCTCATGATGCCGTACGTACTCAACTGGCTGAGGTTAAGTTCCCGAATGCGGGCGTTATTTGCGCCGGTCAACACCTGGGCGATGATGTTCTTCCCAAAGCGGCCATGCATGCGCACGATGCATGACAAGACTTTCTGCGCGTCAACCGTCACGTCCATATACTCACGGTCATCAAGACAGTTAGAGCAGCGACCGCAAGGCTGGGTGCCCGTTTGGCCAAAGTAGCGCAGGATGAACTGCTGCAGGCAATCGCCAGTGTTGGCGTATTGCTGCATCGTCTGCAACTTGCCGTACATTTTGCCCTTGTACTCGTCGTCACCTTCAGATTGCTCAATAAAGAAATGGCGAATCTGGACGTCCTGCGGTTTGAAGAGCAGAATGGCTTCACTTGGCAGACCATCACGCCCGGCACGTCCGGCTTCCTGATAGTAGGACTCGAGGTCGCCAGGTACTTGGTCATGGATGACGAAGCGGACGTTACTCTTATCAATCCCCATCCCAAACGCGTTGGTGGCGACCATGATGGTCTTCCGGTCAAACAGGAAGTCCTCCTGGTTGGCGTTGCGCTGGCGTTCAGTCAAACCGGCATGGTACTTGGTGACTGGATAATGCTTGCTTTCCAGCAGGCTGAACAGGCGTTCAACCTCTTTACGCGTGCTGGCGTAGATGATGCCCGGCTGATCTAAGTTTAGCTTCAGGTATTCGAGCAGGTAGGTGTCCTTATCCTGGTCTTTAATCACCTGAAAAGACAAATTGCTGCGTTCAAAGCCGGTGTTAATCATCCCCGCCTTGGGAATGTCCAAACGGTCGCAAATATCCAGTGCAACCCGCTCCGTCGCCGTCGCTGTCAGTGCAATCACAACGGGATGCGAACGCAACTGGCCAGCGACTTCCTGCAACTTGAGGTAGGACGGCCGGAAGTCGTGTCCCCACTGCGAAATACAATGCGCTTCATCAACGGCCAGAATGGCAATATTGATGCCGTCCAGTTCGTCGAGAAAGCCGGGAGCATCAAAGCGTTCCGGCGCCACGTAAAGCAACTTCACATCGCCGCGCGCCGCCATGTTCATCCGGTAATTAAGCTCCTGATAATCAATCGAACTGTTGATGAAGGTCGCCGGAATCCCATTTTCGTTGAGGGCATCCACCTGGTCCTTCATCAGGGCAATCAGTGGCGATACGACCACCGTCAGGCCGTCCGCTAGTAGCGCCGGAATCTGGTAGCACAGCGATTTCCCGCCCCCGGTCGGCATGACCGCCAGCGTGTTTTGCCCCGACATGACGCGTTCAATCGCCTCGTCTTGACCGGGCCGAAAGCTGTCGTACCCGAATTTGTCCTTTAGCACCTGTAAGGCTGCTGCATTGGCCATGAACACAATCTCCCTCTTCGTTTCGCAAAATTTCTATATCAAGTTTATCTGTCTTCGGCGGGTTTGTACAATCCCTGTGCGTCTGCTTGTAGATTACGACAAAGTGTGGGGGCTTTCCCATGAGAATCCTTCCGCTATTCATCACTTATTCAAAACGCCGCCAATCCGTTCCTCACGTGTAACAATGTGAGGGAAGGTTGACGGCGTTTTTTAGAGACTTGTTTATTGCATCAATGCTGAACTGACGATTACTTGCCCCTGACGTCCTTCTCATTCACTTCCAGCAAGCTCATGAAGGCTTCCTGCGGTACTTCGACAGAACCCACGGCCTTCATCCGCTTCTTCCCGCGCTTTTGCTTGTCGAGCAGTTTAGCACGCCGGTCGGGGTCACCGGTATGAATCTTGGCGGTCACGTCTTTACGGTAAGCCCGAATGGTCGTCCGGGAGATAATCTTGTTCCCAATTGCGGCCTGAATCGGCACTTCGAAGTTCTGGCGCGGAATGGTTTCCTTCAGCTTGGCGGTGATGGCGCGACCACGTGCAAAGGCAAAGTCCTTATGCGTAATTGAAGCGAGCGCATCGACTGGATCACCGTTAAGCAGAATATCCATCTTCACCAGGTCACTGGCGCGGTAACCGGTGATTTCGTAATCCAGGCTCGCATAACCCTTGGTGTTACTCTTCAGGTCATCAAAGAAATCGTAGATGATTTCGGAGAGCGGCATGTTGTAGATGACGTTCACCCGGTACTTGTCCAGGTAATCCATGGTCACGAACTCACCACGCTTGCGCTGGCACAGTTCCATGACAGCACCCACGTAATCGTTTGGCACCATGATGCTAGCCTTAACAAAAGGCTCCTTGATGTCCTTAATCTCACTGGCATCGGGCATTTCAGCTGGGTTTTCCACCGTGATTTCCGTGTTGTCCGTCTTGATGACGTGGTAATCGACCGATGGCGCAGTCATAATCAGATCCAGATTGAATTCGCGTTCCAAGCGTTCCTGCACGACGTCCATGTGCAAAAGTCCCAGGAAACCGCAGCGGAACCCGAAGCCCAGCGCCTTACTGTTTTCGGGTTCAAACTCAAGTGCCGCATCATTCAGTTGCAATTTTTCCAATGATTCGCGCAAATCGTTGAACTTGGCGTTATCCGTTGGGAAGACCCCGGCATAAACCATTGGCGTAATCTGGCGGTAACCCTCCAGTGCCTTCTCGGTGGGATTGTCCGCGTTGGTTACGGTGTCCCCGACGCGCGTATCCTGAATGGTCTTGATGGAGGCCGTGATGTAACCAACATCCCCCGCCATCAGGTAATCACGCTTCACGGCCTTCGGTGACATCACCCCAACTTCAGTGACTTCGAACTTCTTACCGTTGCTCATGAGCTCAATGGTGTCGCCAACCTTCACGGAGCCGTCCACAACCCGCACGTTTAGCACAACGCCACGGTAGGAATCGTAAACGGAGTCGAAAATCAGTGCCTTGAGTGGGGCTTCAACATCGCCGCTCGGTGCCGGCACATCGGACACGATCCGTTCGAGGATTTCCTCAATCCCGATGCCGGCCTTCGCACTGGCGAGCACGGCATCGTCGCCGTCCAGACCAATCATCTCTTCAATTTCTTCCTTAACGACGTCCGGCTGAGCGCTAGGCAAGTCAATTTTGTTAATGACCGGCACAATCTCCAGGTCGTCATCAACTGCCAGGTAGACGTTCGCCAGTGTCTGGGCCTCAACACCCTGCGCGGCGTCCACAACTAAAAGTGCCCCCTCACAGGCCGCCAGCGAGCGGCTGACTTCGTATGAGAAATCGACGTGTCCCGGCGTGTCAATCAGGTGGAAAATGTAATCCTGACCGTCTTTGGCGTGGTAAGTCAGTTCAACCGCGTTCAGCTTGATGGTAATCCCGCGCTCCCGTTCCAGTGGCATGTCATCGAGGACCTGTGCCTTCATTTCCCGCGCAGAAATGGTGTCGGTCATCTCCAAAATTCGGTCGGCCAAAGTACTCTTACCGTGGTCGATATGCGCAATAATCGAGAAGTTGCGAATGTGCTGCTGGCGTTCCCGCATTTCATCGTAATTCATTTATATGGTTCCCGCTTTCAGTAAATTTCCTAACTTCCATTGTAACAGATAACGCGCGCTACCGTTGCGCAGTCCGCACTATTCAAGCGCGCGGAATAACTTCTTCTGCACGGTCGGCAGCGAGTTGGCAGCTAGAGTGGCGGCGTCGGCCCACTGATAGTCGCTATCCTGCGGGGTAAATGCCTGCACATCGGCACGCAGAATCTGTAAACGCCACTGGCGATGGGTAAAGGTATGCTTCACGATCGGTACGCCGGCGTCAAGCAGTTGCAACTGCGTCCCGAGTGCTGCGCTCAAAACGGCATTGGCTGCCGCGACATCACTGGAAGCCGCGATGTCTACCAGACCCTCCTTCTGGATGAGTGGCCACATCAGCATGCCCCCAAGCAGACCATCAGCGGGCCGCGGTGTCATTAACCAGCCAGCTTCAGAGTGCACCGCAATGGCGAAGTAATCCACGGGAACTGGCCGCGGCTTCTTTGTCTTCACTGGGTAGTCGAGCACATGATCCGTGATGTAACTGGCATCAAAACGTGCCACTGGTGAGTGCGCCGGGTCAGGATTCTTGGCGGCCATGTACGAACTGCCTAGGTCCATGATTGCCTGATTAAAGTCCCCCGGCCGTTCAGGGTCAATGATGCGCCGAATCACACGGTCGAATACTTGCCTTGTCTTGGGTTTGGTAATGTCATCTGGAATGCACAGCAGGCGGGCAAATACCCGAAAGGCATTGCCGTCAATAGCAGGCTCGGCCTCCCCATACGCAATGCTGGCAATCGCGCCGGCAGTATACGGACCAATCCCTCGCAGTTCACTGAGCCCCGCAGCAGTCCGCGGCCACTCGCCTCCGCGTTCATGCGTTACTTGTTGCGCCGCCTTTTGCAAGTTGCGGGCGCGCGAATAGTAACCCAGCCCTTCCCACGCCTTCAGCACTTGCGCTTCAGGTGCATCCGCGAGTGCTTGGACCGTCGGAAATGCAGTCAAGAAGCGTTCGTAATAAGGAATGACTGTTTGCACCTGCGTCTGCTGCAGCATAATTTCGCTGACCATGACGTGGTAAGGGTCTTGGTCCCGCCGCCACGGCAAATCGCGTTTTTCGGCATCGTACCAGGCCAGCAGCGTCTGCCGAAAATCGGCAATTTGATCATCTGTCCACACAATGTGGTTCGTTTTATTGTCCATAACTTACATTATACAAGGAACACAAAAAGCCGGCAAACGAGGCTGTTTGCCGACCTTTTTGTCTATTTATTTACTGTGCGACTGTCTTTTGCCAACCATTCCGGAATCACTCGTTCATACTCGGTAATCAGTTGTTCCTGTTCAACAAACTCGCCGCGGGTACTGATGGTGTCCGCTTCAAACTGCAACGTTGATTCACCAAAAGTTTGCCCGGCAGTTCGCTTCCGCGCAGCGATGCCATAGTTCCCAATCCAAGTAATGACTTGAATTGGTGATTGGATTTGCAAAACTTCAGCTGGTGTCTGTTCACGCAAAATATCCGTGAAGCTAGCCGCAATTGCAATCCCTTCACTATCTAGATCGCCTAGGTAGGCAAACTGCACGCCACGTTGTTCCAGCATCTGTACGATTCCAGTGTACGCCGAATTCAAGTTGTGGCCGCCCTGCAATAGTAGCGGCCACTCTGGGTGCAAATGGTGCAACCACACAGCGACGCCGCTGTTTTCGAGCACCACAATCTTCTGTGAGCGCAATGGCAGTTTGCGCATCCCCGCCACCTGCCACTGGTTAATTGTGAGCGGCTCCGGCAAGTCAGACACGAAAACGTTCCAGACCGTCGCGGTACTACCCATGAGCGGGTCACTTAGTTCGCGCACGGGGTACTCTGCCAGCGGATGCAGCAATACCCACTGATAGTACTTGAAAACAGTCGGGCGCACATCTTTATCCGTTAACGTCTGCGCAGTGAAACCACAATCAACAGCCTGCTGACCGCGGGGTGGCAGTTGCTCACCCCGCTTAATTTTGCGAAACAGTGGCGCCAAGGCCGCGGCCCGTTCGGGTGCGCGGCGGCCGGTGGCGCGTTCGTATTCCTGGACATAGAGCTCACTGGAAGTGCTCATTGCTACTTTCTCAGCCATCATATTCCTCCACCCACGTGAGCACCGACTGCACGCGGTTCAAGTGAAATTGACCATCAGCTTGCGGACGCGGGCAACCACGGCGCACCCGCAGCTGGTAGTGCTGTCCGCCATTATTCTGTTCTGCGCTCCAATTGTAGCATCGCGCTGACCGCCAGCGACGCCGATATCGGCAAAGTAATTGGTGCCTTCTGTGAATTTGAAAAATACGCAGCAACTCGTCTTCATACGGTTAATCTGTTTTTCGCACAAAAATTTTTATCAATATCGCTGGTTCCTGATATTTTGACTGCACACGAGCGTCGCACTGCCACAGAGTGTGTTTCGGGTTGCAGTCGAACTATTTGGCGAATTCTAAGTGGTTAAGCTTTAGTTTTACCCGCGCGCCACACGCAAAAAAGCAGCTCCCACAAAGCACAACCGTGTGCTTCGCAGAAACTGCATCCCCCCCATGGGGCTTTAATTTTCCGCCTGGTGAATCTGATCTAATACGTCTGAACCGGTGAAGTCTGCCTGCTTGAAATCAGCATCATCATTCGGCAAATGCAGCTGAAAATCGTCAAAACGCTGTAACTGCACCGCACCGTCTGCCAGCTCGCCGCCAAGTACATGGCCACCAAACTGGTGATCATCGCTCAGAAAATGGAGGTGAAACCCGGGCGACACCGCACCAGCGTACAACGCCGGTGAGAAGTAACCACTCAGCGTTCCCTCGACATCGTCAGCATGGAACTCATGCTGCGCAGCAGCGGTCGCCACCAAAGTCGGGTAGGGTTCGCGCTGTGCAGCCACCGCCCGGGTGTGTACATGACTAAACTCACCATGAATGCGAACCGCATAGAAGGCATTTTGCGTGCCCATCAGTTCAAGCAGTCGCGCCTGCAGGTCTGTAAATGCCAGCTTGTTGAGCGTACCCGCATCCGTGTAGTCGGCGTAGTGGACGTTGGCAAAAGGCACCAGTTCATCGGGGTCAACCACACGCACCTGACCGGTTGCCGCCACCTGGTACACCTTGCCCGCTTCCATTACGAGCTCGCCGTCTAGCCCGGTCAGCGTACCGATACCGGTATCACCGTGCTGCATCAGCTCCCCCACACGCATGGTTCCCCGAAACAATCCGGGCACAAGGAGTGCGAGCGTGCCGTGTTGATACAAAGTCGATTCTGTCATGCTAATCCCCCTACATCTGGTCGTCGAGCAAATCACTTGCCAACTTCAGGTTATCACTGTAGTCAACGGGAATGTCAACAATCACGGGGCCATCGTTGTAGCTAAACGCTTCACTGAGCACCTTGTGCAAGTCAGACGGCTTTTCAACGCGGAGTCCCTTGGCGCCAAAGCTTTCAGCATACTTCACAAAGTCAATTGAGCCAAAATCAACAGCCGAGGCCCGGCCGTACTTCTTTTCCTGCTGGAACTTGACCATGTCATAGTGACCATCGTTCCAAATGATGTGCACCAGGTTGCTCTTCAAGCGCACTGCCGTTTCCAGTTCCTGTGAGGAGAACATGAAGCCCCCATCACCGGACACGGAGACGGCCTTTTGTCCCGGACGCACGAGCGTTGCCGCAATCGCCCATGGCAGTGCCACACCCAGTGTCTGCATCCCGTTGGAGAAAAGCAGGTGGCGCGGCTGGTAGGAACGGAAGTGACGCGCCATCCAGATGTAGAAACTACCAACATCGACGGCAACGGTCATATCATCATCAACTTGTTCCTGCAGTTCCTGAATGATGGCCAGTGGGTGCACCAGGTCAGGGTTCTTGGCAACTGGTGGCACGTCGCGACTGGTCAATTCGTTCTGTAAGTGCTCCAGGAAACCAATTGCACCGTCGGCGACCTTGTAACCCTCAACCTCAGGTTCAAGAGCAGACACCGTCTTGGCAATATCACCAATCAGTTCCGTTTCCGGCTGGAAGTTGTGGTCAATCTGGGCGGGTTCACTGTCAATGACGATGATGTTGGCATCGCCGGCTTCGTTCCAGTTGCGGGGTTCGTATTCAATTGGGTCGTACCCGATGGCCACCACGAGGTCACTTTGCTTCAGGAGGACATCACCGGGCTGGTTGTGGAACAGCCCCACACGGCCGAAGAAGTTGCCCACCTGTTCGTGGGAGATAATGCCAGCTCCCTGGAAGGTTTCAACAACTGGCAGATCCGCTGCCTTGAGCAGTGAGCGAATCGCCGCAGTCACTTCGGGCGAGGAAGCGCGCATACCCAGCAGCAAAACGGGCAAAGTTGCGTTCTTGATGGCATCGGCGAGGGCTTCAACGTCTTCGTGAGCGGCAGGGCCAAGCTTTGGTGCCTTCAGACGCTTAATGGCACTACTGGTGACCACGCTGTCGGTGACGTCCTGAGGCACAGATACGAAGGCAGCACCCTGCTTACCAGATTCCGCCGCCTGATAGGCGTTGGCAATAATTTCGGAAATGTTATCAGGATCCTGCACCTCAGCGGAGTACTTAGTGATGGGCGCAAACAACTCGGCGTTACGCATACTCTGGTGCGTTTGCCGCAACAGGTCCTTGCGCTGCACCTGTCCAGAGATGGCGAGAATGGGGTCCCCTTCTGCCTGCGCGGTCACCATACCGGTAGCCAGGTTAGAAGCGCCAGGACCAGAGGTGGTGATGACAACACCGGGCTTACCGGTAATCCGGCCCACACCTGCAGCCATGAAGGCGGCGTTCTGTTCGTGGCGGGCAACGACCAGCCGTGGTGTTTTGGCGTTGGTTGGGTGTGCTAAGCGTTCAAACACGCGGTCAATTTTCGCACCAGGGATTGCGAAGACGTATGGGACATCATGGTTTTCGAGGGAGTCGATGATGAGATCGGCGCCGTGTTTCGTTTCTTCAGTCATTGTTGATTACCTTCTTTTCTAGATTATACATTGGTTTGTGGTGATGCTAACCAAATGTAAGTGCTGTAACTATAATAGCACGCATGTGTTCTTTTGGAAACGGTGTTATTTGCATGAATTGTATTATTGTTGCCTGTTTCTGTATCATTTTAGAGCAAGTGCTGTATCGGTAATGGCGAATACAGTGGCCTTTCATGACATGCCTGCGCTCACATCGTGGCTAAACTACGCAATAGGTTAACATAATTATAATTATCTACACGCAAAAAGGAGCCTCTCAACGAGACTCCTTTTTGCGTGTATCGACACTTTATTTTTCTGGATACTCAAACTGCGCGTTACTTGCTTCATAAGCCGGCATTCCCGCAATCGCACGGTATAATGCCCGCTCCACCATCAGTGGCGCATCGCTATTGGCAACGGCGTATGGCACTTTCAGCTTCTTCGCAATTTTGATGCTAGTGTTGGTCGTGATGTGGTGCACTTCGTCCGTGATGAGCACCGCAACGCCGGCACGGCTCAGCTTATGCTTCAGCTGCCCACCCTTTTGCGAATCGGTGGCGATAACCTCACCGCCGTTGTGGGCGGCAACCACCGCCCCCAATCCGGTCGCAGATGCCACGTTGCCGATGAGCAGAACGGATTTACCGTCCAGGTCAAAATCAAGTTGCGGATCGTAAGTCTTGGCTGTCACCACATCAGCAGCGTGATCATCCGCCTCTGCGGCCGCCTTCTCTTGCTTCTTCTTCGGCTTAGCCAAGTGCTTCTGCAGCGGCTTGAGCCCCTTCTTGTCCTTGTACACCCAGGTGACGGTGGCGAGCTGCGGGCCGTCCGTCCGGTACCAGCTGAGGTCCACGAGGTCCCCATCCCTCAGGCCAAGGCGGGCGGCATCTGTAGGTTTAATCAGGAAAGTGAATGGCAAGCCTTCGTCAGTGCGCATCAGCACGTCACCGTGCAGGTCCTTTTCAGCCTTAAAGTTATAATCAGCTGGCAAACTGTCATCACGTTTGACCATGGCAAAGCGAATCTGCTCAATGCGCGGTGCCGCGGTGCTGCGATTACGGTCGATGATCGTGACTTCGTCCTCAGTGCCGGCAAGATCTTCACGCACGCGCACGGTGTCGCCATCCGCCAAATCAAGCTCCCGCACGGCCGCTTCAGTGAAGAAGTGGTTACCGGCAATTGCCCCGATGAGCTTCCGTTCTACCTTGAATTCATCGCTAGCGGGCGCAATCGCGCCCACATTTTGCGTGCTGGCGGCAACTGACGAGTTCACATCGTCGGTGAACTGCTTATCCACGGCCGGTGCGGGCGTTGGCGCTGTCTGCCGCGGTACCAGCGGTTTGGCATCACTGTACTCCAGGTCGTCATCAGTATCCGCCGCCAAGCCGCCTTCATCCAAAGCTAGTGCGGCGTAGTGGCTCGTCAGCTCAATTGCCTTGACGATGCTGGCAAAATTCTGCTTGTCGGCGTCCGCGAGCAGTTGCGTCACGTCACGCCGGTACTTATCGATTAACTGCATCTGCGTTCCCCTTTCTCATCCTTACACAAAAACAGCATCCCCGCGGCCCCGTAGCGCCACTGAGATGCCATTTTGCCATTACTACTTCTTATTGAACGCGTCGCGCACCTTGTCGAACAAGGTACTTTCGTGTGGCTTAACCGACTGCCCGCTAGCAGCGGCGAATTCCATCAGCGCATCCTTTTGTTTCTGGTTGAGGTGCTTTGGCGTGTGAATCCGGACGGTGACAATCTGGTCACCGGTGCCCGTACTCTGGAGGCGTGGTGCCCCCTTGCCGCGCAGGCGCATCTTCGTGCCACTTTGCGTTCCGGCAGGAATCTTCAGTTGCACTGCACCATGAACGGTGTCAGCCTTCACTTCGTCCCCAAGGGCCGCCTGGGCGAAGGAAACGTCCAGATCCATCAAGATGTCGGCACCGTCACGGACATACTTGTTACTTGGTGCCACGCGGAAAACCACGTAGAGGTCACCGAACGGTGCACCGTTCTTCCCGGCCTCACCAGCGTTGTCCAGACGCATCTGCTGACCGTCGTCAACACCGGCAGGAACCGTCACTTCGATGGTGTGGCGTTCGTTTTCAACACCGCTACCGTGACAGTTCGTGCACTTGTTCTTGATTTCCTTACCGGTCCCGTTGCAGACGTCACAGGTCGCACGTGTCTGCATCACACCAAGTGGCGTGTTGCGCTGGATGGTCACGAAGCCGCGACCATGACACTTGCTGCAAGTAACGGGCTGTTCACCGTTAGCTGCCCCACTACCAGAACAGACGTGACAACGCCCTTGCCGGTTGTAGGCAATCTCGGTCGTCTTCCCGAAGACGGCTTCTTCAAAAGTCAGGTCTAAACGGTACTGCAAATCGGCGCCTGCGCGCGGCTGGGTGCGGGTTGCTCCCTGCTGGCCGCCGCCGAAGAAACTGCTGAAGATATCGTCGAAACCGCCGCCGAAACCCCCAAAGTCGCCGCCGGCACCACCAGCACCGCCGAAACCGCCGCCACCCATTGGGCCGTCAGCGCTCCCGTACTGGTCGTAGTTAGCCTTCTTCTGATCATCGGAGAGTACTTGGTAGGCTTCGTTAACTTCCTTGAACTTCTCTTCAGCACCGGGCTCGTGGTTCAGGTCCGGGTGATACTTCTTGGACATTTTGCGAAATGCCTTTTTGATTTCATCTGCACTCGCATCCCGAGAGACCCCGAGAATTGCGTAGTAGTCTTTATTTTCCGCCATCAAATGGCCTCCTCTATTGAGGGCTGTGTCAAAAGGCGTTTAGACCCGTGTACGACCAGGGGCCTTACAGTGTTCGTCTCACTACGCGCTAAAGCGCGAGGTCGACTGGCTGCCTTTTGGAGCGCGACCAGAAACTGCGTCTACGCACCCACATTCCTCCATCTAGACTCTAGGGCGCAATCTTGTCGCCACTACAGTTTGCTTTAAGCTGTCTTCACAATTTTACCCGCAACTAGCGCAAGGGGCAACTGCTTCCGCGGCAAAAGTCGGTAATTTCGCCTTTTCAAACAAAAAGCCAAAGCTCGCAGCGCGAACCTTGGCCATTGCTTTTGCGCTTACTTCTTGTCGTTAACGTCCTTGTACTGGCCGTTAATCGTGTCGTCGTCGCCCTTATCGCCAGAGTTGGACTGATCAGCATTGCCACCAGCGGCGTTAGCGTCGCCGCCCTTAGCAGCCTGGTCCTTCTGTGCCTGTTCGTAAAGCTTGACGGTCAGGTCCTGGACAATCTTGGACAAAGCGTCGCGCTTAGTCTTCATGGCTTCGAGGTCGTTATCCTGTTGAGCCTTCTTCAGCTCTTCTTCAGCGTCCTTAGCCTTCTTGATTTCGTCTTCGGAAACCTTACCTTCAAGATCCTTCAGGGTTTTGTCAGTCTGGAAAATCAGCTGGTCAACATCATTGCGCAGGTCAACTTCTTCCTTACGCTTGGTGTCGGCTTCTTCGTTTTCCTTAGCTTCCTTGACCATGCGGTCGATTTCGTCATCGGAAAGACCTGATGAACTCTTGATGGTAATGTCCTGAGACTTACCAGTCCCCATGTCCTTAGCGGAAACCTGAACGATCCCGTTCTTATCGATGTCGAACTTAACTTCAATCTGAGGAATCCCCCGTGGTGCAGCTGGGATGTCGGTCAGCTGGAAGCGGCCCAGGGTCTTGTTGTCGGCGGCCATTGGCCGTTCACCTTGGAGCACGTGAATATCCACAGCAGGCTGGTTATCAGCAGCCGTACTGAAGACCTGTGACTTGCTCGTTGGGATGGTCGTGTTGCGATCGATGAGCTTGGTGAAGACACCACCCATGGTTTCAATACCAAGGGAAAGTGGCGTCACATCAAGGAGCACAACGTCCTTAACATCACCAGTAATCACACCACCCTGGACAGCGGCACCAAGGGCAACAGCTTCGTCAGGGTTGATGGAGTGGTCTGGATCCTTGCCAGTCCAGCTCTTAACAGCTTCCTGAACGGCAGGAATACGGGTTGAACCACCGTTGAGGATGACCCGGTCAACTTCACCAGTGGAGAGGCCGGCGTCCTTCAGGGCGTTCTCAACAGGAATCTTGGTCCGCTGCACGAGGTCGTGGGTCAATTCATCGAACTTGGCACGAGTCAAAGTCTGTTCCAAGTGGAGTGGGCCATTAGCACCAGCCGAGATGAATGGCAGGGAAATCTGGGTCGAGCTGACACCGGAGAGGTCCTTCTTGGCCTTTTCAGCAGCATCCTTCAGACGCTGGAGTGCCATCTTGTCCTTAGAAAGGTCAACGCCATTAGCTTCCTTAAAGCCAGCAACGAGCCAGTCCATGATCTTCTCATCGAAGTCATCCCCACCAAGATGAGTGTCACCGTTGGTAGACAGAACTTCGAAGACACCGTCACCGAGCTGGAGGATGGAAACATCAAAGGTCCCACCACCAAGGTCGTAAACCAGAATCTTTTCGTCCTTGTCGGTCTTGTCCAGGCCGTATGCCAAGGCAGAAGCGGTTGGTTCGTTCACAATCCGCTTAACATCAAGACCGGCGATCTTACCAGCATCCTTAGTTGCCTGACGCTGGCTGTCGTTGAAGTAAGCTGGTACGGTGATAACCGCTTCACTAACGGATTCACCAAGGTAGTCTTCAGAGAATTTCTTGATGTACTGGAGAATCATCGCGGAAATTTCCTGAGGGGTGTACTTCTTGTCGCCAACCTGAACGTTGTAGCCGGCTTCACCCATGTGGCGCTTGATGGAAATGATGGTGTCAGGGTTAGTGATGGCCTGACGCTTAGCAACTTCCCCAACCTGGATTTCGCCATCCTTGAACGCAACAACGGAAGGTGTGGTGCGGTTACCTTCTGGGTTGGTAATAATCTTTGGTTCGCCGCCTTCAAGAACTGCGACAGCACTGTTAGTGGTACCTAGGTCAATACCGATAACTTTTGACATGTGTCATACCTCGTTTCAAAATTTTAATTGACTAATTTAGTTAGCAACGACAACCATTGCGGGACGCAGAACGCGTTCGTGCAACTTGTATCCACGCTGGAGCACCGTTACGACGGTGTCCTTCTCGTGCTCGGCATCTGCCGGCACGGTCTGGACTGCCTGATGAACGCTCGGGTCAAACGGGACACCGAAACTCTTAATCTCGGTGACGTTCGCATCCTTGAGGGCGGTTTGCAGATGATCATAGACCATCTCGACACCCTTCTTCAGCTGCTGGGCGCTTTCGCCCTCAACTTCAGTCTGGAGTGCTCGTTCCAGGTTGTCAAGAACGGGGAGAATCTCCGTGATAACCTTCTGGCCGTCAAAATGTAGCAACTGGGCCCGTTCCTTCTTGAACCGCGCGTTCATGTTCTGAATTTCCGCGGCACTACGCAGGTACTTGTCTTCAAACTCGTCGCGCTCTGCTTGGAGTTTAGCGACATCGGCCCCGGCCGCCTTGGACAATGCTTCAAGATCGGCTGCGGAATGCTTTTCAACTTCTGCTTTCACATCTACAGTTTCTTGAGCCTTGTCATCTTGCTTGCTCATGTTCTGGCTCCCTTCACCATTGATTGGCTAAGCCCCTCAATGCAAATCGTTATAGTAATTGGTTAGCCGTTTTGCCATCTCGCCGCGGAAGGCGTCGAGCAGCCCAATCATCTTGGAATACGGCATTGATGTTGGCCCGAGGATGGCAATCATCCCCTGCCCGTGGTCACCGACATTGTAGCGCGCTGTAATCACACTGAGATTCTGGAGTGATTCGTCCGATAATTCTGATCCTAAGCGAACCGAGATGGGACTATTCGCACCGCCACTCAGCAGTTTGTTCAGCGAATCGCGCTGATCCACAATGTGCAGGACTTTCTTCAGCTCGTTCATATTGTCCGGGCCGAAGTAATCCATCAAGTTCAAACGGCCGCCAACGTAAAAGCGCTCGGTCACGGCCTGCTTGAGCACATCGCCGAAGACATCGAGGAAACCATCCGGAGTAGACAGGTGGCGCATCAGCATGGCTGGCACGTCCGTCTGCAACTTCTTGGCAACGTCCGTCAGTGGCAAACCCACTAACTGGTCGTTGATAATCCGAATCGCTTCTTCAATCTCATCGGTTTTGAGTCCTTCCGGAATAGTGAACACCTGGTTCTGCACACTACCGTCACTGGAGACGATAATTGCCATCACCTGACGCCCGCCAAGCGGTACTAGCCGAAAACCCTCCAGCGTTAACGCTGAAACTTCTGGACCGAGTGTAATCGCCGTGTAAGACGTCAGCTGCGACAGAATCTTGGCTGACTGCTCGACGATGTCATCAATGCGGCTGTAGTTACCACCGAAGGACTGCTCAATGGTTTGAATTGCTGACGGCGATACGGTTGCCGGCGTCAGCATGTTGTCGAGGTAATACCGGTACCCCGCTGCACTAGGCACGCGTCCGGAACTGCTATGCGTCTTCGTAATCAGGCCCTGATCTTCCAGAGCCGCCATGTCGTTACGAATCGTTGCAGAACTGACGTGCATCGGTAACTCAGATAGAAGCGTCTTGCTGCCAACTGGCTGCCCGGTTTCGGTATACAACTTGATAATCTCGTTGAGCACGAGTAGCTCACGTTTCGTTAGCATGGCTTCCACCTCCTTTTTAGCACTCATATTTCATAAGTGCTAACGCTCATTATAATAGCACGCACAATTAGCAATGTAAACACCTCTCTGCCAACGATTATCAATATGTTTGTAAAATCGGTCTCTGGTCCTAGAAACCGGCCGAGGTGGGCATCTGCATTTTTCAGCAAATCAAAAATAAGCCGACGCCTACCACCGCTGGTAGGCGTCGACTCATTTCCAATAATCTAGTGTTTAGCCAGGTAATCACGGCTGTTTTGTTCATCCTGGTGCAACTGTTCGATAAGTGCATCCATGCCGGTGAATTTTACTTCACCGCGCAGATAGTGCAGCCAGTCAACCTGAACATGCTGACCGTACAAATCACCACTGAAATCAAACAGGTTGATTTCCACGGTGACGTCCCGGTCATCACCAAAGGTCACGTTACGACCAACCGAGGCCATGCCCCCACAGATCTTACCGGCAACATGCATCCGCACGACGTAAATCCCGATGCCCGGCGTCAAGACTTCGGGGTCGGCCGCGATGTTCGCGGTGGGAAAGCCCATGGTGCGGCCGCGCGCCTCACCGTGCACCACCGTGCCGCTGGTTTGGTAAGTGTACCCCAGCAGTTCGTTGGCTAAATCAACATCGGCATCCGCGAGCGCTTGGCGCGTGCGGGTCGAACTAATTTTGCTCATCTGATCTGTGCGCTCCTTTACTTCAATCACCGCAAAGCGGCCCCGTGCGTAGCTAGGCAGCAGCGCCATGTTCGCAATGTCTTTCTTACCGTACGTATAGTCAAAACCTGCGACCACGACTGCTGCCCTTAAGCCGCATAGGTAATCATCAACGAATGCTTGCGGCGACAAGTGGGCAAACTCAGGCGTGAAGTGCACCCGGTAGTACAAGTCGACCCCATTCGCCCGCATCAGGTCTTCCTTGCGCGTGCGCGGCGATAGGTACTTAAAGCTAGCTTCATCAACACCGCCGTAAACAATGGCGGGGTGTTTGTCAAAAGTCATCAGCGCCAGCGGCAAGTGCCGCCGGTCCGCCTCAGCGCGACCGGCCGCAATCACTGCCTGGTGGCCCCGGTGCACCCCATCGAAGAAGCCCAGGACGAGCACCACCTGCTGTTCAGGAAACTGGGCGGCCGTTAGTGGCGGCAGCACATCAATTGTTTGCACCGTGAGCACCCCCAAAATCATTGGCCAGATACATCGTCTCCGGGTGGTAGCCGCCCTCATCCGTGCGCGCGTAGACAGCCTTCATAATGCCGGCATGGCGGACAAGCACACGTGGGGCAGTCGTGTTTAGCGCGACAAAGCCACCATTTTGCACGAGCGCCCACTGCGCCTGCGTCAATTCAACTTCTGGCAAGTCCGGATAGGCGTGCTGAATCGGGTGCAAGACTTCTTCCAGCTGACCCGCGTCCGCAAGTTCGCGCAAGCGTTCTAAGGTCGTGGATTCATCCAATGTGAAGCCGCCGCTTTCCTGACGGGTCAGCTGACTCATGCATGACGCCAGTCCCAGCTTGCGGCCCAGATCAACTGCTAGTGTCCGGATGTAGGTCCCCTTACCGACTTTAGCAACAAACTTGAAGGTTTGCGTGCCTGCCGCGGCGTCAAACTCTGGTTCACTCACCCGGGTAAATTCTTTAATCACGGCCTGCCGCTGCGGACGTTCGACCGTTTCGCCAGCACGAGCGTAGTCGTAGAGCCGGCGCCCATTGACCTTAACTGCCGAGTACATCGGCGGAATTTGGGTAATGGTGCCGATAAAGCTGGCCATCGCATCATCAATCTGAGCGTTGCTAATCGCAGCGGTCAGCGGCGTGCGCTCGACCACATCCCCGTCCAAATCTTCAGTTGTCGTGGCAAAACCCAGGGTCACTTCCCCTGAATAAATTTTGCCGCCGTCCTGCAAGGTGGTAATGGCTTTTGTGGCCGCACCTAGCGCGATGGGCAACATCCCATCAACGTTCGGATCGAGCGTGCCGGAATGACCAACCTTCTTCATGTGCACAATCTTGCGCACCTTGTACACCACGTCGGCTGAAGTCATGCCAACTGGCTTATACATTGCAAGGAACCCGTTCATCTTACTTCTCCTTTCGCGCAGAGTGCTGCCGTTGCCGGTAATAATGCCACAACATCGTCGCACCGAACGCCCCGAAAACAACCACACTGAAGGCGAGGTTCGGGATTTCAATATTAATTATGGGCAGACTCAGAATTAACTTAATGGCAATGACGCCAATTAGGACGTAGGCCATGTAGAGTAATTCCGGGATTTTGGCAATGAGGGTAATCATGACCTGCGCGACCAACCGCATGGCCAGAATGCCAATGCACCCCCCGAGCAAGACGATGACTGGGTTATTGTCAATCGCGAGCGCCGTGAGAATCGAGTCGATGGAGAACACAATGTCCAGCAACTCGATTGTGGCTACAGTCCCCCAAAACGAGCGTGGTTTGCGCTTGGGTCCGCCGTCTTCCTCTGTAGGGTCCGGATTGTGCTGCTTGTAGAAGAAATGCAGCGACATCCACAGTAAGTATGCCGCACCCACGGCCTTCACGCCCCAGAACTTCATCAGGTAGGTACCCAGACCAATGGCGATAAAACGGAAAATGTAGGCACCCCACAAGCCGTAGACTAGTGCCTCTTTCTCCTTAACTGGGTCTTCCAAAGATCGCGTTTGCGCCGCCAGGACCACCGCGTTATCAACGGACAGCAAACATTCCATCAGGGCCAACATCGCAATGGTCAATAAACCACTGCCGGTCATCACTGCGGCGTGCCAATCCGCAGCTTCAAAAAAAGGTTTATACAAATTAATGATGGTGTTCATCGACGCAATCGCCCTTTCAATTTAACAACATATGTACGAAGGGGCGCCGGCTTCCGCCTGGCGCCCCTCCACTAACGATTAATCCTTACGTTTTGCTTCGGCAATCAGTTCGTCGATGCGCGCACCGTACTGCACAGATTTATCCTGCGCAAACGTGATGCTTGGCACCTTGAACAAGCGCACGCGCTTGCCGACTTCGCGGCGAATCAGGCCGCTGGCCTTATCCAGGCCAGCCTGAGCCTCCGCGACTTTTGCTTCATCATCGCTGAGGATGCTGAAGTAAATCGTCGCCTGTTGTAGATCCCCCGTTAGCTGGACGCCGGTGATGGTAACCCCATCAACCCGCGGATCGTTAACAAGCTTAAGCAAAATGTCATCAACTTCACGCTGAATCTGTGTTTCCACACGGCCAATTCGGTGTTTCATACTACGGCCTCCTTATTTGTAGGCTGCGGAAAGAGGCGGTTTGATTGCGTTAGCTAAGGTGGTGGTGGCAAAAATCCCGCATTTAGGATTTGTGCCGGTACCACCTTAGCTGGTAGCAATCAGCCTCTTGGAGCGCGACTGCGCATTAACGACAGCACGCCAACCACAACTTAACTGAGTCAAAATTCTTACTTAACTGGAACTTCTTCCATCACGTAAGCTTCAATCTGGTCATCAACCTTGATGTCGTTGAAGTTTTCGATAGTGAGACCACATTCGAACCCACTCCGTACTTCCTTGACATCATCCTTGAAGCGGCGCAGACTGCCCAGCTTACCAGTGTAAACCACAATCCCATCGCGAATCAGGCGGACGCCAGCATCACGGGTGATGTACCCAGTGTCGACGTAGGAACCAGCAATCGTCCCAATCTTAGAAACGTTGATGGTTTCACGAACAGTAAGGGAACCGGTAACCTTTTCTTCGTAGGTTGGTTCGAGCATCCCCTTCATGGCACTTTCGATTTCATCGATAGCCTTGTAGATGACACTGTGCAGACGAATGTCCACGTCTTCAGATTCAGCTTGTGCCCGTGCCTGAGCGGTAGGACGCACGTTGAACCCGATGATGATGGCGTTAGATGCACTGGCGAGCGTAACATCAGATTCACTGATGGCACCAACGGCCTTGTGGATGATGTTAACGCGAACGCCTTCAACATTGAGCTTACGCAAGGAGCCATCAATTGCTTCAACGGAGCCTTGAACGTCACCCTTGATGATAACGTCAACTTCCTTGAGTTGGCCTTCCTTCATGGATTCGAAGAGGTTGTCCAGTGTAATGTGGTGCGTGCTTTCACGTTCCTTAACCAGGGCACGTTCAGCACGTTCTTCACCAGCAGCACGGGCAGACTTTTCGTCGTCGAAGACAACGAAACGGTCAGCGGACTGAGGCACGTCGTTCATCCCGGTGATTTCAACTGGGGTGCTTGGCTTGGCTTCCTTGACGCGGCGACCACGATCGTTGGTCATCGTCCGGATACGGCCGAAGGTATTCCCAACAACGACTGGGTCCCCAACGTGCAGCGTCCCTTGCTGAACCAGAACGGTCGCAACAGAACCGCGGCCCTTGTCCAGACGGGCTTCGATTACCGTACCAACGGCCTTCTGCTCTGGGTTAGCCTTCAATTCAAGCATGTCGGCTTCAAGCAGAATCATTTCGAGCAGCTGGTCGATGTTCTTACCAAACTTCGCGGAGATTTCAACGAAGATGGTTTCACCACCCCATGATTCAGGAATCAGTTCGTATTCAGCAAGCTGTTCCATCACGTGGTTAGGGTTAGCACCCGGCTTATCGATTTTGTTAACCGCCACGATGATTGGCGCGTTGGCAGCCTTGGCGTGGTTAATTGCTTCGATGGTTTGTGGCATGACACCATCATCCGCCGCAACAACCAGGATAACAATATCGGTAATATCAGCACCACGTGCACGCATGTTGGTAAATGCGGCATGCCCTGGGGTATCCAGGAAGGTGATGAGCCGGTCGTTCAGGCGAACTTGGTAAGCCCCGATGTGCTGGGTAATCCCACCGGCTTCGCCTTCGGTCACGTGCGTGTGGCGCAACTTGTCCAGCAGGGTCGTCTTACCATGGTCAACGTGACCCATGATGGTAACAACTGGTGCACGTGGCTTGAGGTTTTCGGTCGTAGCGTTTTCTTCTTCAAAGACCTTGTCCAAGTCAGTGATGTCTTCAACAACCTTTTCCTCAGCGTTGATGCCGTAATCGGTCGCAATCAGTTCAATAGTGTCCTTGTCGAGGCTCTGGTTCTGGTTAACCATGATGCCCAGCATGAACAGCTTCTTGATGATTTCAGCTGGTTCGCGGTGCAGTGCCTTACTCAGATCCTGGACGTTCATCCCCACGGAGTAAACGAGTGTTTCTGGTAATGGCCGGTCCTTACGCTGTGGCATAACCTTCTTTGGTTCGTCACGGCGCTGCTGGCGCTTGTTACGCTTGTTGCGCTTCCCCTTGTATGGGGTTTCGCGGCCAGAGCGGAAGTTCCGTTCCCGGTTCTGCTGACGTTCCTGACGCTTCTTGTCGCTGCTGCTAGAAGCTGCTGCGGGCTGTGAACCAGTTGCAGGACGGGAACCGTTGTTGTTGTTGCGACTGCCGCTTGGGCGCGCACTGCTGTTGCTGCGACCGTTACTTGGCCGGCTGCTGTTTGTAGCAGGCTTCTGGTCTGCAGCACGGCTGATAATCTTCAAGCCTGGAACTGCAGACTTGGTCTCTGCCTTCACAGCAGCCTTAGCAGCCTGTTCCGCTGGCTTGTTCTGCTGCGTTGCTGCTGGCTTTGCGGCAGGCGTTTCCGCCTTCTTGGTCTCTTCAAAACGACCAATTGGGGAGTTGCTGTTGCGGAATTCGCTAGCCTGACGCTGGCGCAGTGCTTCAACACGCGCAGCTGCGCGGCCTGGTGCGCGACGTACTGGTGCGCTCTGGCTCCCGTTGTTGTCATTGCGGCGCTGACGGTTGTCGTTGCTCCGACCCTGACCATTACGGCTGCCATTGTTGCGACTACCACCACGATTGTTATCGCGACTCTGGTTACCATTGCGGTTGCCATTGTTACGACTGCCGCCATTGTTACCTTCGTTGCGACCGCCACGGTTGGCGCCCTGAGTACCAGGACGGCGAATCGCGTTCTTGCTAATCTTGGTTTTGCCGCTAGCCGTCACGTGGTTAGCATGCGTGGTCCCAGGCTTAGCGCCGTCTTTTGCTTCCGCCTTAGCTGGTGCCTTGGCTTCGGTCTTGGCCTCTACCTTTGCTTCTGGCTTTGCAGCCGCGGCTTCGGTCTTCTTTTCAGGGGCGCTGCCCTGAGACTTAACAGTTTTATCTGTGTTCAATTCGTTCTTAATAGTTGCCTCATCCTGTTCGTTAATTGAATTCATGTTGTTGTTCACGTCGATGCCGTGCGCCTGAGCGGCGGAAATCACGGCTTTGCTGGAGACGCCAATCTCCTTAGCAACTTCGTACACGCGTTTTTTGCCCATCTGTTCACGCTCCTTAATCTTGCTTCGTGAGTTTCGTGATCGACTTGGCAAAACCTGAATCCATGACGGCAACAACACTGCGCTTGTGGCCCACTGCAATGCTCAGCTCAGCAGTGCTGAGCTCGGCAATCAATGGCACCTTGTAAAAAGCACTCTTGTCACGCATCTTTTTATCCAGATTTACACTTGCATCATTTGCAAGGACAACGAGGCGGGCTTTTTGCGCCGTAATTGCTCTCAGCACAAAATCGGTCCCCGTCTCGAGTTTACCTGCTCGCTGAGCGAGGCCAAGTAGATTCATTAAACGGTCCTTGTTATTCATGCTTTGTCGCCAAACAGCTCGCGCCGCGCCTTTTGGTGGTCAACGTACTCGTAAAGGTCATCATAAAACTTAGGATCTACCTTCACGCTGAACGCGCTCTCCAGAACGTGCTTCTGCTTTGCATCCTGAACTGCTTCAGGGTTCAAAGCAACGTAGGCACCGCGGCCCGCCTTCTTACCGGTCGGATCAATTTCGATTGTCTCGTCCTTGAGCCGAACAATGCGGATCATTTCCTTCTTCGGGTGCATCTCACCCGTAAGGAGGTCTTTCCGCATCGGAATTTTCCGTGGCTTCATTGTGCCACCTCCTATTCCTCTGTGTCCTCGTCAGTTTCCTTGACGTCGTCGTCCGTAGCCGCGTCGTCGTCTTCAGCAGGAGCAGCATCGCCATCAACATCATCTGTTGCGGCTGCGATGCTTTCTTCTGTTTCTTCCTGCAATTCTTCGTCTTCGGCGGTCAGTTCTTCGTCATCAACGAATTCAACTTCGGATTCAGGCTTAATATCAATCTTGAATCCGGTGAGCTTAGCAGCCAGACGTGCGTTCTGGCCCTTCTTCCCGATAGCCAGTGACAACTGGTAGTCAGGAACAATGACCGTTGCGCTACGTTCGTTGTCCTCATCGTTAAACTGAACGGCGATAACCTGCGCTGGGTTCAGAGCGTTGGCAATGTAGTCAGAAGCGTCTTCTTCCCACTGCACAACGTCCATGTTTTCACCAGACAATTCGCTAACAACGGCCTGCACACGGCTACCACGGGGACCGACTGTGGTCCCAACGGCATCAACGTCAGGGATGGTTGAACGAACTGCAATCTTAGTCCGGTCGCCGGCCTCACGGGCAATACCCACGATTTCAACGGTACCGTCAAAGATTTCTGGCACTTCCTGTTCAAACAAGCGCTTCACCAAACCAGGTGCGGTGCGGCTAACGAAGACTTGTGGGCCCTTAGTGGAATTTTCCACCTTGGTGACGAAGACCTTAACGTGGTCGTGGGCCTCGTAACGCTCGTTTGGCATCTGGTCAGACTTACCGAGTACCGCCTCAATCTTGCCAAGGGAGACGTAAACGAACTTGTTGTCACGGCGCTCAACAACACCCTGCATAATTTCGTTTTCGTACTTGGAGTATTCGTCGTAGATGATGCCACGTTCTGCTTCACGCACCCGCTGCATGATGACCTGCTTAGCGGTCTGCGCAGCAATGCGGCCGAAGTCCTTTGGCGTCACTTCGAAGCGAATCTCGTCGCCGATTTCGTATGCCTTGTTGATTTCAAGCGCGTCCTTCAGGCTCACTTCTAAGCGTGAGTCAAAGACTTCTTCGGTGACTTCCTTAACAGCGAAAACCTTGATGTCACCCTTCTTTTGGTCGAAGGTCACTTCAACGTTTTGCGCCTGGTTGTAGTTACGCTTGTATGCCGCGGTCAGTGCGTCTTCAAGCGCGCCGATGACGACTTCTTTCTTAACACCCTTCTCCGTTTCCAGAACATCGAGTGCAGATAACATTTCCTTAGACATGTGTTTCCTTCCTTTACTCGCTAATTAAAACTCAATGGCAAGCCGTGCCTTGGCAATATTCTTACGGTCAAAAGTAAGTTCCTTGCGCCGGGCTTTGTCTTTCACAACGAGAACGAGGCTGTCGTCATTCAATTCCTTCAGCGTTCCCTCGTACACCTTCTTGGCGTCCTGTTTCTGGAACAAGCTGATGTGAATGTACTCACCAACCGCGTTTTTCATATCATCCTCGGTCTTGAGCGGGCGCTCTGCACCTGGACTAGATACCTCAAGGAAATATGCCTGCGGAATTGGATCTGGTTCAATAGCGTCTAATGCTTCACTGAGCTCATCATTCACCACGACACAGTCTTCAAGCGTGATGCCACCCTGCTTGTCAATGTAGACACGCAGGTACCAGCCACTGCCTTCTTTGGTGAACTCAAGATCTGCCAGGTAAAAGTCGTGCTTGTCCAAGATGGGCTTGACGATTTCACTGACGGTCTCAACTACCGTACTCAAATTTCTGTACCTCCTTTGAAGAGCGTATACCTCGCAACTGCAAGCGGCCACAAGGTACTTGCAATAAAAAGAGTGAGCATCGCTGCTCACTCGACCGAGGTCTAAAAATCCTGTCATCATAATAACATAAGCGCTAGGTGGTGACAAGCTTTTTTGCTTGACTACGCGTTTACGCGGCCGCTGCCACGCGCTCTTTCAGATGTCGCTAGGTCGTACGCAAAAACGGCCGCCACGTAGGCGACTGTTTTTGCGTGATTTAATTGATGGCCAGCGCCTTACCAAGTTCCTCAACGTCGTCAAAATGGATGGTGCGGTCGGCAAGGATTTGGTAATCCTCATGCCCCTTCCCGGCAACTAGCACCAGATCGCCTGGCTTGGCCTCATCCACCGCCTGCTCGATTGCGGCGCGCCGGTTGAGCTGCAATTCATAACTGGTCTTGGGCAAGTCCCGGGTCATCTCGCTCGCAATTGCGCGCGGACTTTCACTGCGCGGGTTGTCACTCGTGATGATGACCTTGTCGGCGAACTTGACCGCAATTTTGGCCATAATGGGCCGCTTCTGAGTTTCACGATCGCCCCCACAACCGAAGACGCAGATGAGTTGCCCCTTCTTAACGTGCTGCAGAGTCGTCAGGACGTTCTCCAGTCCATCCGGTGTGTGCGCATAATCAACGACACCCAGGATACCGCCGCGGCCGGTACCCACAATCTGGAGACGACCGGTGGCACCGTGTGCCCGCGTGAGGCCCGCAATAATTTCTTCGGGAGTCAGTCCCTGGGCGTAACAAGCCGCAAACGCAGCGAGCGTGTTGTAGACGTTGAACCGTCCGAGTAACTGAATGCGTAGCGGATAGCTGCGGCCACCGAACTGAATTTCAAAATAGCTGGCGCGATCATCCATGCGCAGGTGCACGGCACGAACGTCGGCTTCCTGCTTGATGCCGTAAGTCAGCACACTCGCACCAGTGCCGGTTGCCAGTGGCACCAAGCGCTGGCCGTAAACGTCATCGACATTCAGAACGGCAGTCTTCGCGTGACCGCCATAGCCTTGCATCTGGGTGAATAGCTTAGCTTTCGCCTGAAAATAATTTTCCATTGTGCCATGGTAGTCAAGATGGTCTTCAGTCAGGTTGGTGAAGACTGTGGTATCAAAATCCAGTCCCCATGTGCGCCCCTGATCCAGGGCAACCGAGCTGACTTCCATCACGCAGTCATGCAGGCCATTAGCGCGCATCTGGTTCATTGCCCGTGCCAGCGTCAACGCATCAGGCGTGGTATTGACGCAGTGAAACTGCTTCTTACCATCATCACCGCGCACAGTACCTACCAAACCACTATGACGCCCAGCATTGGTCAACACTTGGGCAATCAACTGGCTCACGGTCGTCTTACCGTTCGTGCCGGTGACGCCAACTAGATTCAAACTACGACTGGGTTCGTTATAAAAGGCGTGGGCAAGCTGAGCGAGTGCCTTGCGTGTGCTCGAAACCTTAATGGTTCTTTCGGCGTATTCACGGGGCACGGCCTGTTCAACAACGGCCAACACGGCCCCGGCCGCAAAGACTTCATCAAGATGCTGGTGACCATCGAAGTGTTCACCTTTAATTGCGACGAAGCAACTACCAGGTTGAACCTCCTTCGTATCACTCGTTAAGTGCGTAATCTGGGCACGGAAATCGGCAACTTTCTCGCGGTCATCAGGCTGCAGTAGCAGGTATTGGCTCAGTTTTTGTGCATTCATCGAAAGCATCTCCCTTAATTCAATCGTTCATACTTACTTGATGCTTCTAGTTTGCCGGCCAAACGTGATTTTTCTTTGAAGGCACTGCGCACTTTTCTCGGGGAATTAGATACAAAATTCTTAACGCCTTAACCTTTTCGCTGTCCGTCAGCGTAAGTCATGAAACTTTCATCCGCAAGGATGCAGGAATTGAAAATAGTGGTTAGACCGAAGGTCGG
>NZ_RHNR01000018.1 GCF_003946025.1 Lacticaseibacillus songhuajiangensis
AGTATTCGCAACGCTCCAAACGTTGCTTTCAGACCGGCCAGATGCGATTTCATGTCCCAAATACCGAGGTGAATAATCCAGGTTTCAATAACTAATGTTACGGGAAGAGTAATTAGAATACAATTTAAAATGTTAGCGGCATCAAAAGTTGGATATATACCATTATGGATTTTCCTAGATTAATGGTGCCACCAAATTGTCAGCAAGTTAGTCAAAAAAACGAACGTCGCGACATTTCCTAATTCAGGAAGCACAGTGACGTTCGTTTTTGTGAAAGCTATTTATTGCTTGCGTTCCGCTACAATGCGGTAGTAAACACCAGAAGTAATGCGGTACATCAGGACGTAGACGAGGGCAAAAATAGCAAGTGTGCCGGCGATAATGAGCATGTAAGTTCGCCAGTTCGTGATGCCAAACAGGACCATAATGCGCTGCACGAAGGGTGCGGCAACTAATGTGTGCACGGCTGCGACGACGAGCGGCACGTAGAAGAGGGTGAGCAGTTGACTGCTGACGGTCTTCTTAATCTCGGCGCGACTGAGGCCGACTTGCTGTAAGATGGCATAACGCTTGGCATCCGCTAGACCTTCCGAAACTTGCTTGTAGTAGAGGATGAGCGCGGTGGCCATGATGAACATCAGGCCAAGCAAGATGCCCATGAAGAGGAAGGCACTCATCCACTGCATGATGCTGTCGCGGGATTCGGCGCGCGAATTGACGCCGATAATCCAACCAGATTCGGCAAGCTCACTTTTGCGGACAGCCTTGGCAAAATGCATCTGCTGGCTGTCGCTACCGCTGAGATTCATGTATACGATGGTGCTAGTTTGCAGGTAGTCCAGGACGCCTTTGTTCGCGTTAGAAAATGCGCTCATGGCACGTTTCAGAACATTTGCGTTGGCGAAGACAATCAAAGACGTGTGCAGGCCGTTACTGCTGTCACCATAGGGCAATTTTTGCGCCGCCGCGGTAGTGAAATTGTTGCCGCCAAGATGCAGGGTGCTTGGCCGTGTGCCGGCACTCGTGTAGTAGAGTACCTGCGTGTTTTTGAGTTTTCCGGAATAACTGTGCAGTCGGCGGTAGGCAGCTACCGTGGTAACGGTGGTCATGCTCAGGTTGTCGTCTGGTCCGAACAAACCTGAGTAGTCGCTATCTTTTGCCAGCCGCAGTTTACCATTTTTGGAAATAGTTGGAACTGTGGCGTAACTGGTGACTGGCGTGCTGCTGGTGATGGTTAGGTGCTGCTTTTTGGCGAGCTTACTAATGGTTGCTTGGGCCTGCTTTTCGTAGCGCACATTACCGTAGGATTTGTCCGCGTGCAGTTGGTAGGTCAGATCAACCGGTGTTTCAAGTGCCACAATCTGATCAACACCCTTGTAGAGGGTGAAGGTGCTGGCGATGGTAACTAAGGTCATTGTGGCTAGAATCGCGATTGAGGCCAATCCAGACCCGTTCTGGCGCATTCGGTGGATCATGTTGGCTGTGTTGATGAAGTGGGCAGGTTGATAATAATAGTGCTTGTTCTTCCGCAACAGTTTGCAGATGAAGACGGAGCCGGCGATGAAGAGCGCGTAGGTGCCAATAATTACTAGGATGACGGCAACCAGGAAGAATTGCATCGCGCCTAGTGGTTTGGTGATACCCACGGCGACAGCGTAACCGGCGGCAAGTGCGATGAAGCCGATCAACGTCAATAGCCAGCGTGTCCTGGGTTCGCGTTCCCCTTCACTGGTGGCGCGCATCATCTCGATTGGCTTATGTCGTGCGAGCCAGACGCTGTCGAGGATAAACAGCCAGCAGAAGATCAGCAGCATGATACCCGCCGTAATCAGAATGGGCACAGGTGAAACGCCGAAGCCGGTACCCCGCGGCACCTGCAAAATTTTGGCCAAAAGCAGATAGGTGAGACGGGCGAAGGCAGTACCGATGATACTGCCGGCAAGCAGGGTGATAAGCAAGCTGATGCCGAGTTCACCGGCGACGACGCGGCGCAGTTCGCGCTTGCCGAAACCAATAATGCTCTGCAGGGCGAGTTGGCGGGTGCGTTGCTTGAGCAGGAAACTGTTGGCGTACCAGGCCATAATCAGTGAGAAGATGGCCATGACGACACTGCCATACTTGAATAGTTCGGCGGCTGCGGTCCGGGTGCCGGCGCTACCGGCGGCGAACATGGAATGAGCACTGGTGTAGGCAGAAATCATGATGATGTTCATGACGGTCAGGAAAATGGTGGCCACGAGGAAGGGGATGAAGATGCGTTTGTGGGCGCGAATGTTAGTGGCGGCAAGACGGAGATAGAACATTATTCCGCCTCCTTATTACCCGTGAGCATGGCGGTCATTGTGCTGGAAATCTTGACGAGGAGTTCGTCGTTGCTCATATCTCCACGGTAAAGTTGGTGGAAAATGTGGCCGTCGCGAATGAAGAGGATACGCTGGGCGTGACTAGCTGCAACCGCGGAATGTGTGACCATCAGGATGGTTTGTCCTTCAGTGTTCAGATTGCCGAGGAGCTCCAATAACGCGTTGGCCGTTTTGGAGTCGAGCGCGCCGGTAGGTTCATCCGCCAGCAGTAGTTCGGGATTTGTGACGAGTGCTCTAGCAGCAGCGACGCGCTGCTGCTGGCCACCGGAGAGCTCGTAGGGGAACTTCTGCAACTTGTCGGCTAGGCCGAGTTTAGGCGCCAAATCGGCAATTCGCCTTTGCATCTCGGGAACAGGGGTCTTGCTCAGGACCAGCGGCAGGGCAATGTTGTCGTAGACGTTGAAGGTGTCGAGCAGGTTGAAGTCCTGGAAGATGAAGCCTAGGTGTTCACGCCGGAACCGGGCGGCGTCTTGTTCTTTGATGTTACCGAGTTCGCGACCGCTCAAAGTGATGCTGCCGGAAGTCGGCTTGTCGAGAGCGGCAATCAGGTTGAGCAGCGTGCTCTTCCCAGAGCCAGATTCACCCATAATGGCAACGTACTCGCCGGCCTCCACGGTCAGCGAGACATCGGTCAGCGCATGCGTGCTACGGGCACCGAAGCGGGCGTGGTAGGTTTTGGCAACTTGTTTGAGTTCGAGTAATGAGGGCATGGGAATCTTCTTTCCGGCGCAACGAAACGTGCACCTTTCTTGATACTTCTACCCTAGCATCTAGCCTGATGCGGCGGTACTTACAAGCATGCAGGCAAACTTACAATGCTGTAAGTTTACTCGCTGTGCCACTCCTGCTGGGCAAAATGCAGGCGGACGGTCGTGCCGTGGCCAAGCGTTGAGTCAACGGTGATGTTTAGCCCCATTTTGTGGGCGATGGTCTGACTCATGTAGAGCCCGAGGCCACTGGCCTTCTGGTTGTAACGGCCATTGTAGCCGGAAAAACCGGGGTCAAACAGGCGCGGCAGGTCGCTCGCCATGATGCCCATGCCGGTGTCGGTTACTGCCAAGGAGTCGCCGTCCCAGTAAACGTGCACGTTGCCAGTTTTGGTGTATTTGGCGGCGTTCGTCAGAATTTGCTCCAGAATGAAGCTCAGCCACTGACTATCACCCACGACTTGTGGTAGTTCATCGACGCGCACGGCCAGGTTCTTACCGATGAAGAGGGGCGCGAGCTGGCGTAACTGCTGCTGCACCAGCGGCAGCAGTGCTAACTTTTGCAGCACGAGGTCGATGTTGACGTCTGCCATTTTGACGTAAGTCAGCATCATACGCACGTAACGCTCAATACTGCGCACCTCGCCGCGCGCCGCAGTGGTGTCGACCGGCTTCACCTGCAGCAGGAGGTCCAGGGCTGCCAGCGGCGTCTTCATCTGGTGGCTCCAGAGTCCGAAGTGCTCGTTAAAAGCATGTGTTTGCGCCTTAGCCGCCTCTTCCGCGGTCTTTTGGCCAGCCACAGCCTTCGTTAGGAGCTGCTGATAGGCGACCAGTGTCGCGTCTGGAGACGGTGACAGTTGCGTGGCCTCCGCTGCTGACAAGGTGTGTAGCAGTTGCAGGCGCCGGCGCCAACGCAGAAAATCAGCGGTGATGAGCGGGATGAGCAGAACCGCGCTGAATAGACACAGGTCGAGAAGCGCGATGGCTGGCAGTTCTTCGAGCCACCAGGTGCAAGCAGCAATGATGAACAATCCGATGGTGCCGCCAATGGCGAGACGGCGACTGCGCAGGTACTCCCAGAGGCTATTCATTGGTCGGCACCACGAGGCGGTAGCCTTGGCCGCGGACGGTTTGGATGCAGTCATCCAGCTCAATTGGTGCCACCTTTTGACGCAGGCGCGTCATCGTCACCGCCAGCGTGTTCTGATCAATAAAGGCGTCACTTTCCCAAAGGTGGGTGATGATGGCTTCACGGGAGACAACTTGCTGCGGGTTGGCGAATAAGAGACGCAAAATGCGAGTTTCGGTCGGCGACAGGTCGATGCTGCCGGGCTTAGACTGGCTACTGATCCGGTTATCAAGCGCCGCCAGCGTGAAGGGGCCACTGCTGTAACTTCCGTCGGTACTACCATCAACTTGGTATTCGTAGGCGCGGCGGAGTAGACCTTGAATTTTGGCCAGCAACACTGGTAGTTCAACTGGTTTAGCGAGGAAGTCGTCGGCGCCCATGTTCATTGCAAGCACAAGGTTCATGTCCTCGCTGGCGCTGGTCAGAAAAATGACCGGCACGTGCGAATGCTTTCGCAGCAGCTCGAGCCAGTGGAAGCCGTTAAAGTAGGGCAGACGCACGTCCAGCAGCACCAAATTTGGCGATGTGTTGCGAATTTCGGCGTCGACCGCCGTCAAATCGTTGGCAATCTGCACGGCATAACCCCATTGCGTCAGGTATTGGCTGATAGTGCGCGCGATGACGGCATCATCCTCCACAATAAAAATCTTCTGCATGTTTGCCTCCTCGAGTGATTTGGCTTAAGTGTAGCATTTGCTCGCTTGCCGATCGCCCGTCGGGAAAATTTTGGCAAAATGTTCGGATTTGTGGGCTTGAAGAGGCAAAACCCGAACAATATCCCGTAAAAATCCGCACAAACTACCTATACCGCTTGTTTACGTTCGGAAACATTGCTATCATGGTTAAGGCTTTGAAACGCATATCCAGGAAGGGGTATTTTTTATGGGCACAGTAGTTATCGTTGGTACACAGTGGGGCGATGAAGGTAAGGGTAAGATTACCGACTTCATGAGCCGCGGCGCCAAGATTGTGGCGCGCTACCAGGGCGGCGACAACGCCGGCCACACTATCCACGCGAACGGTCAGGTTTACAAGTTGCAACTTGTACCATCTGGCATCCTTTACGAAGACCAGCTCTCCGTTATTGGTAACGGGGTAGTGGCGAACCCGAAGAGCCTGCTCGGCGAACTCGGCCGGCTGCACGAACAGGGCGTCTCTGGCGACAACCTGCGCATCAGTGATCGCGCCCAGGTCATCTTGCCTTACCACATCCTGCTCGACAAGTTGCAGGAAGCGGCCAAGGGTGATGGCAAAATTGGCACGACCGGTCACGGGATCGGCCCTGCCTACATGGATAAAGCGGGTCGCGTTGGGATTCGTTTTGCCGACCTCCTCGAAAAGGACACCTTCGCAGCTAAGCTGAAGGCCAACCTGGACGAAAAGAACGTGTTGCTCACGAAGGTTTATGACCACGATCCACTGGACTTCGACCAGATTTTTGACGAATACTACGCCTACGGTCAGCAGTTGGCCAAGTACGTTGTCGACACCTCCGTTGTGCTGAACGATGCACTCGATGCTGGCGAAAACGTGCTGTTTGAAGGTGCGCAGGGCATCATGCTCGACGTGGACCAGGGCACTTACCCATTTGTCACCTCCTCCAACCCAGCTGGAGGTGTCTCCACCGGTTCCGGGGTCGGTGCTTCCCGCATCGACCGCGTTGTTGGGGTTGTGAAGGCCTACACTTCCCGCGTTGGGGATGGCCCATTCCCAACTGAACAGCTGAACGAAACGGGTGACTTCATCCGCAACGCCGGCCACGAATTCGGGACCGTTACCGGACGTCCCCGGCGCATCGGCTGGTTTGACGCTGTCGTGGTTAACCATGCCAAGCGCGTTGCCGGTGTTACCGACCTGTGCATCAACTCCATCGATGTGCTGACTGGCCTCGACACACTGCGCATCTGCACGGCTTACAAGAAGTCGAACGGTGAAATCATCACGCGTTTCCCAGCATCACTCAAGGAACTGGCCGACTGCACGCCAGTTTACGAAGACATGCCTGGTTGGACGGAAGACATCACCGGCGCCAAGACGTTGGCTGACCTGCCTGAAGCTGCGCGCAACTACACCAAGCGCCTCGCTGAACTCATCGGTGTTGACCTGCTGACCTTCAGTGTCGGTCCAGACCGTGACCAGACGAACGTGCTGGAAGATATTTGGGCAAAGTAAGCGTAGACCGCAATGCGGGTAGCGCCTGAGTATTAACGTCAAAAAGAGTCACCGCAATTATTTTGCGATGACTCTTTTTTAGCGCTTAATGATGTCTAGCTTACTAATTGGTTTTGCGTGCATGCTTCTCTGATCAAGATGGCCCATGTACTTGCCATCAATCATCAAGGCGAACTTTCCCTGGTGTTCGTAAACAAAATCGCGCCCGGGAATGATTTCGAAGGTACCGGCGAGCTTCTCTTGCACCTCCGGATAGTTAGAGAAGTCCGGTTCCACAATCACTGCACTGGCCAATAGCGGCACCGCAATGATGAGTGCCAGTAGTAGCGGTTGCGTGCGCCGCACCTGGCGCCCCGCCAGCATGAACTCAATACGCTCGCGTAGCGTGGCGCCTTCGAACATCGTGAACTGCGGTAGTAGTGCCGCCAGTCCTGGTTGGTAAGCGGTCTGGGGCTGTTTCTGCAGCTCACGGGTGATGTTGAGCAAATTTTGTGCGTAGGCGGTGGTGGTGTTACCGGCGCGGACGACCTGCTGGTCAACGCGCATCTCGATGATGAGGTTGACCTGGCGCCGCAGCAGGTAAATCGGCGGGAACCACCAGTAGGCGCACACGAGTACGGCCAGCAGGTACTTCCAGAGCACGTCATGGTTGCGCACGTGCTGGAACTCATGCGTGAGCACGCTGCGCAAAGTGGCCGCGTCCATTGGCAAATCTGGAAGCACCAGTTGCGGCTGGCGCACGCCGCACACGAATGGCGATACGGCGCCGTGCATGCGCGCCACGCGCACGCCTTGAGGCACCGCAAAAGTCTCTGGCAGTCTTGCTTCTGCTAAGTGCTGGATGGCGTGGTTCAAGCGGCGGGTGCGTATGACGAGCCGCCCGATACCGACCAAACTGCCTAGCCCCCAGATAAGCGCCAGCATTTTGCCAATGCTAAAGGCGCCAAGCAGCGGTGCTGCCAGAAAAGTGAAAATCGCCGGCACGATGGTCAGCGATGCGAAAGTATGCGTATTAATGAATTCCAGTGGCAAGACCATCCGCACCAAGGCGATGATGGCAAAGGCCGCAATGAAGTCAATGCGAAACACCCGGTACGATTGCTTGCGCGTTAGCAGTAGTTGCAGCAGGCCGGTCAGCACGCAGCCGTATACCAGGGTGATTAAGAATGAGGCGAGCGACAGGTGCATGGGCGACCTCCCGACTAGTTATTCGCGCGCTCTTGGTCGATGAGCTGCTGCAGGTCGTCGAGGTCACTAGCCTTGGCGTCCTTGTTGATGAAGTGTGCGACGAGACCCTTGAGCGCGTTGCTGCTGATGACGGTGGCGTAGTATTCTTCCTCCGTCAGCGTTGCGACGTATTCGCGGGTGAGCACGGTCCCACTGTAACCGATGCTGGCGGCCTTGATGTAACCCGCCTTGAGCAACTTGCGCAGCACCGACTGCACCGTGTTCATGCTGATATCTGCCTGATCGGACACCGCGTGCGCGGCCAGTGGCTTATCGCTAGCCCAGAGCACCTTCAAAATGTCTTCTTCACGGCGCGTCAGCCGAATCTTTTCTGTCATGTTCATTTTCCCCCTAATGACTACTTACTAATAGTATAACCAATATGGCTAAAAATAGGGAGAGTGTGGATTTTTACATTTAAGTGACAAGGAGTCATAAAAGCGCAATAGTAAAAAAATCCTGTCCACGGACCGCGCGGTTAGCGCCAATTCATGGACAGGATAAGGGTTATTACAGGTTTGCTTTAAAGAAATCGCTCAGCTTGCTAAATGGAATCAGTTCGGTGCGGTCATACAAATCAACGTGCCCCGCGCCAGGAACTTTGTAGAGCTCCTTAGGTTCGGCTGCCTTTGCATAAGCCTCCTCACTGAAACCGAGGGACATCGCCTGATCGCCGGCAACAAAGAGCAATGGCCGCGGCGAGATGGTCTCCACGTCGCTGAGTGAGTAGAAGTTGAGCAACTTAGCAAAAGTCGTCAGTGTCGGGTGAGTCGTCGTATCCGCCGCGCCGCGCTGGGTGCGGTAGAAGTCGTAGAACTCAGTGGCAAAAGCATCAGAGCTTTCGTCAATGGTTTCGGGTGTGCCGGAGGTGTAGGCGATGGCGCTACCAGCAGCTTCCACGTCGCGCTGCGCAGCTGCTTCATCAACCATGGCGTGGCCGCCCATCATGTCCCGCTGGCCACGGGCAACAGCACCCATATCGGTGAGGCTGACGGTCGCGATGGCCTTTAGGCGGGTGTCAATTTTGGCTTCATTAATGGCAAAACTGCCGGACGCGCAGATGCCCAGTACGCCGATGCGCTTGGCATCAACGAAGCTCAGCTGGCCCAGGTAGTCGGCGCCAGCGGAGAAACTCTCGGAGTAGAGATCTGGTGCCATGGCATTGCGCAGACGGCCTTCACTCTCGCCCCAGAAAACCTGGTCAAAAGCTAGCGCAACGAAACCTGCTTCGGCCATCTTGGTGGCGTAGAGGTTTGCAGCCTGTTCCTTTACGGCGCCGTTGGGTGCGCCCACAACGAGCGCAGCGGACTTAGTCGTCTTATCTAGCGCCTTCGGGGTGAAGAGATTACCGGCTAGTTGCATGCCGTAGACGTTGCTAAAGGTGACTGGCTGCATGTCTACCGCATCGCTGGTGTACCAATTGTTCGCACCGTGGTGCCGATTGCCGGTTGGCAGTTCAGGGTTACGCGCGGCGACGTTGGCGCGACCAGCCGGGTACTCAGGGTTATTCAAAAATTCTGTCATAGTGCCATCTCTGTTTCTGTTATGACGCATTCCAGCCCCCAAGACTTTGCTTTAATTATATTATCCTGCGGCGGAAATACAACTGTTTGTTGTTATTTTAACGTTGCTTATCTAAACCCATGCCGGCTTGTCGCCAGCGGTGTTCGGTTTGTTCAAGCCAATGCTGTCATTTGGGTAGAGCGCGGGATCCTTAATGACCCGCACGATGAAGTCGGCGACGCTCTGCCGGGAAACTTCGGTACCCTTGAAGGCTTCATTGGCGCCGGTAGTTTCGTAGTCGATTTCGCCATTATCCGTCAGCCATGCGGGTCGCAGCTGCGTGGTGTTAATCTCCGGATGAGCGGCAATCAAGGCCGCAGAATCGCGAAAGCCGGGCAGGTAGGCGGCAATGGCCAGTTCGTTCCACTCCCCAAACTTACCGGGAACTTCGTGCAAGGCGCCGAGTGCACTGTAGAAAATTAGGCGCTTGCGGCCCGTCTGCTTCATAGCGCTAAGCACCCCAGCGGCAGATTTAGCGAGGTCAGCGCCGCCAAGGTTAGAGTAGACAATGTCCACGTCTGCCATTGCATTTGCGAGTGCGGTAGCGTCTTGGGCGTCGCCATCAATGATGGTGACGCGCGGGTTAGCGGCATAGCGGTTGAGGCGCGCGGCGTTGCGCAGGAAGAGGACAAGCGTATCTTGCGTTTCGGCCAGCAAGCGATCGGTGACGATTTGGGCGGTGGCGCCGTGTGCGCCGAGAATTAGAATTTTGCGCATGGGAATCCTTTCTTACCATGGCTGGTCGGTTGGGCCAACTGTGAATTCATTGACGTTAGTGTCGGCCGGCATGTCGATAGCAAAAGCCACCACCTTGGCAATGCGGTCGGCGCCGATTTCGTAGCTATCGTAGACTTCTTGCATGCCTTTAGCTGAAGCCTTGTCGGTGATGGTGTCGAGCAGTTCGGTCTTGATGGCCGCTGGGTAGATGGTGGCAGTGCGGATGTGACTGCCTTCCTGGGCGGCTTCCATGCGCAGCACTTCCATCAGGTCGCGGACGGCCCACTTGGTTGCGCCGTAAACCGCGCCGCCAGGGTAAGCCTTGAGGCCGGCAACGGAACTGGTGGCGATGAAGTGGCCAGACTTTTGACCCTTAAAAGTTGGCAGGGCGGCGGCGATGCCATTGAGTACGCCCTTGAGGTTAACGTCTACCATGCGGTTCCACTCGTCGACCTTGAGGGCGGACAGTGGGGAGTTGGGCATCAGGCCAGCGTTTAGGAACATCACGTCGATGCCGCCGAACGCATCCTTAGCGAGCTGCACGAGGTTTTCGTTGTCAGCTGGGCGAGTAACGTCGGTGACGCGGTAGACGGCTTGGCCACCGGCGTCGATGATGGCATCAGTCAGTGCCTTGAGCTTGTCTTCGCGGCGGGCACCGAGGACGACTTTTGCGCCCTGGCTCGCGAGCAACTTGGCGGTTTCCGCGCCGATACCGCTGGAAGCGCCGGTGATAACAACAACTTTATCTTTAATCATATTGAGTTTCTCCTTATTAATGAGTTTGAACGTTGCGAATGAAGTGCGCGGGCACGCCGCCGACCATGGCATTAGCCGGTACATCCTTGGTGACGACCGCACCGGCGGCCACGATGGCGTTAGCACCGATGGTGACCCCGGGGACGACGGTGACGTTGGCGCCCAGCCAGGCGCCGCGGCAGATGCGCACGGACTTAAGGACGAGGTCGCGGCGGTGCGCCGGGTCTTCCTGATGGTTGACCGAGATGAGGGTGACGCGCGGGCCGAGCAGCACGTCATCTTCAATGGTGATGCCGCCCAGATCAACGAAGAAGTTCTCGCGATTGATGAAGACGTGCTCCCCGATGATGGTGTGCCGGCCAAAATCCGTCTGGAAAGGTGGATTGATAACGCTGCTAGCCGGCAGGTTGTAGCCGAGAATGTCTGCCAGGATGATGCGGCGTTCCGCAGCGGTGCGCGCCTGGTTAAAATCGATCAGGTGGTTGCCAGTTTCTGCCACAACCGCGTCCGTTGCCGCGGCTGTGTCGCCGGCCCAAACAACTGGACCGGCGTTAATTAAATCGTCTAGGTTCACGTGCGTGCCTCCTTGTGATGAGTTCATGATAGAATGCGGTCGGATACATGTCTAATTCCTAAATTTGATGCTATACTATGCCTAAAATGCATGGGGATGAACGCATGGAATTACGGGTGTTACGTTATTTCTTGATGGTCGTTAATGAGCGCAATATTTCGCGCGCCGCGGACAAACTGCATGTGTCCCAGCCAACGATTTCGCGCCAACTCAAGGACTTAGAAAATGAACTTGGGGTGACGTTGTTTGAACGCGGCAGTCGCAGCATTGATCTAACGAGTGCCGGCGAATATTTTGCCAAGCAGGCGCAGCAGATTGTGCAACTAGCTGATAAGACGGTTGCCAACGTCAACCAAACGCCGGAATTGACCGGTAGCATTCTGATTGGCAGCGCGGAGGCACCGATGATGACGTCTGTTGCCAAGGCGATTGCCCAGCTAGCCAAAACGGCGCCGGGCGTGCGCGTCGGGCTCTACAGCACTGACGCGAACGAGGTGAACCAGAAGCTGGCGGCCGGTGTCTTCGATTTTGGCGTGGTGATGGAGCCTCTCGCTAAAGATGATCAGGACTTCATTAGTCTGCCGGGGACTACAGCGTGGGGGGTGTTGGTGCAGCGGGATTCACCGCTGGCCCAGAAGACGGCCATCACTGCCGCTGATTTAACTGGTCAGCGGCTCATCATGCCGCAGCAGCATGGCAGCATTGATTATCTTAGCGACTGGCTCGGCAGTAGTGAGGTTAAGCTGAACGTGGTGGCGAGCTACAATTTGCTCTATAACGCCGCAATCATGGTGGCGGCGGGTGTGGGAGCTGCGCTGTGCCTCGATGGCATCATCAACACGGCTAATTCCGACTTGGTGTTTGTGCCGCTGACGCCGCGACTAGAGGCCCATTCAAGTATTGTGTGGCTGCAGCACAGCCCGTTATCGCCAGCAGCCACCGCGTTTTTGAATACGCTGCGCGCGATTCTGCCTAGTGATTACTGAACGAAGGTAATACCGTGCAGACGGTAGGCCTCTTTGCAGGTTGCCACGTCTAGAATTAATGGTTGACCAGTGTCGAGTTCCGCAATCTGCGCCATGTCACTGTCGCTAAGCGTGAAGTCGAAGACCGCGAAGTTTTGGCGGATGCGCTCAAGATGCACGGACTTGGGGATGGCGATGATGCCGGACTGCAGGAGCCAGCGCAGAGTGGTCTGCGCTGCGGTTTTGCCGTACTGCGCACCGATTGCACTCAGCGTTGGGTCGGTGAACAAGTGGTGCTGACCTTCTGCAAAGGGTGCCCAGGCCATCGGCGTGATGCGGTACTTGTCCATGAGTTCACGCAGGTCGTGGCGCTGAGCGAAGGGGTGTAGCTCGATTTGGTTGATTGCAGGTACGATGTCGAAGGACGCGATGAGGTCAACCAGACGGTCCGGCAGGAAGTTGCAGACGCCAATTGCCCGAATTTTGCCGGCGCGGTACAGATCTTGCAGCGCACGCCAGCTGCCGAAATAGTCGCCGTAAGGCATGTGGATGAGGTAGAGGTCTAAGTAGTCGGTTTGCAGGTTCTCGAGCGTCTTCCGGAAGGATGCCATGGTTTTGTCGTAGCCACTGTCTTGAATCCAGACCTTGCTGGAGATGAAAATCTCGCGCCGCGGCACGCCGCTTTTGGCAATGGCCCGACCGACCGCGGCCTCATTGCCATAGCAGGCGGCCGTGTCGATGAGCCGGTAGCCGGTCTGCAGGGCGTCGAGTACGCTCTGCTCACATTGCGCTAAGTCGTCGATTTGAAAGACGCCGTAGCCGAGTTGGGGCATGGTGACGCCGTTGTTAAGTTGAAGCTGTTGCATTAGGTTGCCTCCCTAAGTGATTTTGTCATCAGCTTAAGGAGAAAATCAGTTAATGTCTAATGCTTATATTGGGGGTGTAAGCATACGAATTGGTTATAGTTAAAGGAGGAAGCCGCCGTGTCGCAGCCAGATACTAAGCGTGTTTCGATGATTGAGTTGTTCTATGATTTGGTGTTCGTATACATGATTGCCCAGGCAACGAGCTTGTTGCGGCACTTGCAGCACGGTATCATTGCGCCAAGTTCCCTATTGCTCTTCGCCTTCATTATCATCGTGTTCATTAATTCGTGGATGGTGCAGAGCGTCTTCACTAATCGTTTTGGTGAGTCGTCGTTGATAGACATCGGCTTTGCCTTCGTGGACATGATGATTGTGCTCTACATGTCGAATGCATTCGGCAACGGGGCGGCGTGCAGTCTGCGCCCGTTTTTCATCGCGGCTGGCCTACTCTCGCTGACCTTATTTCTCCAATACTTACTGGTGGTGTTGCGGACGGATCAAGCCGTTGACCGCAAAATTGCGCAGCTCTTTCTCGGCATTTTGGCGCTACGCACGGGCAGTCTGCTACTGGCAGGGGTATTGCCGCCGCAAGCCGACATCGTTTGCGCACTGATTGGGGTGATTGTCAGTTGGGTTGCGCCGAGCTTCACCGGTTTTGCGACGAGTAAGCACCCGATTATCTTTGCACATCTGCTTGAGCGCTTGACGAGTTTGACGATTGTGTTGTTCGGGGAAGTCATTGTCGGGATTGCCGGCTTCTTCACAGAAAGCAGCTTCTCCATTACATCGGTACTGATTTTTGTCATCGTGGCAACGCTGTTCTTTGCCTACATTACGCAGTTTGACCACTTGATTGACGACCACCGGCAAGGCCAAACGGGCAATTTGCTCATTTACTTGCACTACCCAATTATCTTCGGTCTGAGCATGATTAACGTCGCCATTGAACTCGTCACGAATGCTACGGCGAACCACGCTTTTGCCGTGAGCTTCTTGTACGTTGGCCTGACGCTGTTTAACTTCGGTATCTGGCTGGCGCAGCGCTACAACAAGCCGCAATACCAGGGGCATGCGCGCCAGAACTGGGGCTACATGGTGGTCATGGCGCTGGGCTGGGTGCTGTGCTTGCAGATGACGCAACCGTTGCTGGTGCTCCTACTGACGGCGGTTGTGACCAGTGCGGGCAGTGTGATCTTGGTGACTCACATGCAGAAACAGCAGGTGCGTCAATAATGTGTGTTTCACGTGGAACATAATTAACTGGGTACATTTGGTCGATAATACGTTTTTTATTAGCGTTAATAATAACGTTATAATTAACGCCTTAACTAAACTAACACAGGGGTACACTATGAGAAATAAGCATGCCGCCATTATCATTGTGACGTTGTCATTGACCGTGTTATTATCCATCATGTTACTTAGAGCGTACGGGCTGGGGACACAAGATGTCTTTCCGCGCGAGGGTGAACCCAAGACCACAAGCTTGGTGACTTCAACTAAAAATATTTATTCCAACCACTACGTACAACAAACAATTAGTCATTATTCTGACTTTACGTACCTTTTGGTGCCAGGCGGTGGTCAAGACAAAGCCAATGTTGAAACTCCGGCCATTGGGACATATGCTGTGCAGCCCGGTTTAAAGACGACACGGACGCGTAATTTGCGCACCGGTAAAATTGAGACGTGTACAGGCATGACGCCTCAGGGGGTCACACCGGCGGGCAAATACTTACTCACAACGGCGTATGATCACTACAAGCATCATGCGTCGGTAATTTACGTTCAAAGTCTCAAAATACATCGCTACCTCAAGACAATCGTTCTTAAAGGACACCCGCATGTCGGCGGTATTGCTTACGATAAGCGCCATGGCCAAGTATTGATTTGCGGGCGACGTAAGGGCGAAGCCAGTATCATCGGCATCACGATGAAACAGATTGCGAGTTATAACGAGAAGGCGGCTAAACCAATTGTTTATGATCAAGAAGCCGTGCTGGGTACAATTGGGCGAGCATCTTATGTCACCGTTTATCGGAATCAGTTATACGTCGGCCTGTTTCGCCGTCGCGGCTTAGGATACGTGCAAAAGTACCACTTGGAAAAAGACGGCGGGGTGTCAGGCAAGGACATTTCGAGTGAATTTTGGACGACGTGGCGTGTGTACGCCGAAGCGATGACTAACCAGAACTTACTAAAGCAGATTCAGGGTTTAGCGATTTACAAGGGTTATGTTGTCTTGTCGCAGTCGTATGGATCTCGCAACTCACATATCTATTTATTCAGGCAACAAACCGGAACGTACAGCGAAGATAAAGCATTGATGACCATCACTGCGCCACCGCATCTCGAACAGATTACAGCGTACCGCGGGAAACTATACATGGCTTTTGAGGGTGCGGCACAGCCGTACCGCCGCAAATCGCAACGCAAGACGGATCGCGTTTTGACGCTTGATATCAAAGATGTGGTCGATTACTACCGGAGTCAGGAAAAACGTGCTCAGAAGACACACAAATCGGTGAAGAAGGTGAAGAGTCATGCAAACGCCAAACGTTAAATCAGCAAAAGTTCGTCATCATTTATCATGGTTGCAAGTCACGATATTAGTGTGCGGTTTCTGGCTGACTTACTTGGCTGGTAATACCCGCAATCCCCTGGCTAATTTTGCTGCAGTGTCAGTTTATGATGTTAAGACGGTGGATGTCAGTACACATCTTGTACTGCAGCTGCTTGCTGGGCCGCTAGCCGGGACACTAATCATCACGTTACTGATAACAGTGATTGGTGGCCGTAATCTTTGGCGGGCGCTCTTGCAGCACTTATCGGCTCGCGATTGGTGGTGCTTAGTGCCACTGTCCGTGGTCATGGCGGCATTACGCTGGGGACTGACTACTGCTGCTAATCAATTGCCTTGGACCTGGCTCAATAGTGACGTCATTGCGGATATCCAGTGGTTTGATTTTAGCTTAATTGGGGTTGTTGCAGTGCGTGAGTTGCTAACGCTGGCGACTGTGCTATTGGTGTTGTTAACCGTATTGATTGCTTTCGAAGATCGCGTGCGGTTGTCATGGCGGTGGGTGCTTTATCTGGCGTTAGGCGTGCTGGCGGCAGGACTGGGAACAACTAGTTTGCAACCGACATTTGTACGTAATTTGCTGGTGCTTGGCGTACCTGCAATCGCCTCGCTGTTAGTGTATTCTCGTTGGCGTAATTTTTGGTTTGTGCTGCTGAGCTATGAATTGGTTTGGCGTATCGTTTGTGTTGGATTTGTATTGTTTATGTGGTGACGCATGTAGTTAATTACCGGCCGTTGAATAATGGCGCGAAATGTCATGGGCTTGGTCGGCGCTGCTTCCTATAATGGGGACAACATCAAATCCAGGAGGCAACAAACATGACAGTTATTTTGATTACAGGAGCATCTAGTGGTATTGGCAAGAGCGCGGCACTGCAGTTGGCGCAGGCGAGGATGCTATGCGTGATGATGGGAATCAATATCACAGATGTGGCAATTCATATTCAAAAAAACGGGTCGCAGCGCTGCGACTCGTTTTTATCTAATAAACCAAGCGGACGACGACACTGTTTATGAAGCGAGACCTTGCCGCCGAACTAATTGCTCAAGTTGCTGCCGTGCAGATGTGGTGTCCACCGAAGTCAGCAACGGAACCAGTTGTGTCAGCAGATCATCACCGTATTGCCACCACTGAAAGTCTTCCAGCCAGTCAATTGTAGCCTGATTAAAACGGGAACGAATGATTTTAGCAGGATTACCACCCACAATTGCGTAGGCGGGGACGTCCTTGGTGACTAAAGCGTAGGCGCCGATGATTGCGCCGTCACCCACGTGTACGCCAGGCATAATGACTGCGTGCCGCCCAATCCAAACGTCATTGCCGATAACAGTGTCCCGCTTGACGGGCATATCGGCTTTGCTCATTCCTAGTTTACTGATTAAATTGGCGTCGAGTTCTGGGAAAATAAACGTCGAGAAGGTATTCATGGGGTGGTTGGCAGCACCCATGATGAAGCGGACATTGCGTGCGAAGCTGCAAAAACTGCCGATGATGAGGCGATTATGGCCGGGTCGGTTATACAGAACGTTGTCGCTGCCAAAATCAGTGCCAGCGGCCGCATCGTAAAAATTATGCCGACCCGTGATGATGTTTGCAGCTAAGTTTTGCTCTTCAACCCACATATTAAGCAACCTCCTTACGTAAAATGAAGCGGCGAATGGCATAAGTCATGACGAAACTGAGCACGATCCCACCGGCGAGTGTTGGCAGAATGTCGACACCGAAGACGTGCGGACCATAGTTGACTAAGTAGGTACCGGAGTAGCTGCCGAGTGCACCGAAAATGAAATTGGTCAGCAAGATGGCAATATTTTTGCCGTGAATCAGGTAATCGAAGCCGTAAACGAATGCACCCATGAGTGCGCCGATAATAACTGCAGTAATGATGGTTAACATAGTTGAATTCTCCTTATTTTGTGTGCTTAATGGGCATTTTGAGTGTTGGTCGCTGGCGGCGGTAATGGTGCCAGTAAGTCGCCAGGCCACCGCAGAGAGCGGTGAAGATGAGCAGTTTGCTTAGATTCATGACGAGCCTCCCTAATGCATGAGTTGAAAAGCCTGTTTGCAATAGTCAGCGGCGGTGTCATAAGTCTGTTCGAGAACAGGCGCTAGTTTTTGCGCGCGGCGCGTTTGTGCCCAATTGAAGCTGAAGTAACCCAACGCCCAGCCAATAAATCCAGGTACAGCTAAGATGATTGAGACTAGTAGTAGGCCGCCGATGTAGGCGAAAACGGAACCGCCCATGAAAACTGTACCTAGTAGCCCGACTCCTAAGGCCACCATGGTGGGAACGGAGGTTTTGCTACTTTCCATTGCGGCCGCTGCGGCCATTTCCTGTTCGAATTGTTTTTGCAGGCGGTTCAAGGCTGCCTTTTCTGGCAGGCTGCGATTGCGCTTGAGTTTTAAGGTAACCGTGTTTTTGCCAATGTCGGGCGTGCGGTCAGTGACCGTCCAGCCGAAGTTGGTGTAGCCATCGAGGTAGGCGTTTTGCATGGACTTGGGGATGCGTTGTTCGAGGTATTCGTAAGCGATGAAGTTGTTATCTGACATGTTGAGGAATCTCCTTTGACTTAATTAACAAAGTCAGTATAACCAGCGGGTATTAGCGAATTGTTCACGAGATGTTGCTGAGATGTTAAATCGGTTTTGGGCAAAAAAAATACTGGCATCTGCCAGTAAATTCTCAGCGGGGAAGCCGAACGGTGAAGATACTGCCGTGATCGACAACGCTTGCTACTTCTATTTGCCCATGAACGAGTTTCAAAATTTGGGCCACCATGGCTAATCCTAAACCGTTGCCCATGGCCTTGTGCGATGAATCGCCTTGGAAGAATTTTTGAAACATGTGCGTCTGGGTCTGCTTATCCATGCCGGCACCAGAATCACTGATGCTGACGGTGACGTGCTTGCTGTGCTGAGTGACGGTTAGCCTGATTTGCCCACGGTCTGGTGTGAACTTAATGGCATTGGCCAACAGGTTGTTCCAAACTACTTTGAGTAGTTCCGGATCACCAATCATGGCCAGCCGCTCCGGCATGTCCACGTCTAAGTCTAATTGGTGCGCTTCAAGAGTGGGGTCATGCGCAAAAATGACCTGGGTCAGTTGCTCGACTAAATCAAAGGGCACCCGTTTTGGTTCCGTAACTTGTGTCTCCAGCTTGTTCAGCCGCAAAATATTGGCGACGAGTTCGGCAAGGTCGGTTGCCGCAGTGTCGATAGTCTTTAAATAATCTGCGCGGGTGGCGGCGTCTAAATCACCTTGTTGTAGTGTTTCAGTGTAGCTTTTGATAATTGCTAAGGGACGTTTGAATTCGTGCGACACGTTCGCGACGAAATCACCGCGTAGTGTTTCAATCGAGTTCAGTTCCGCCACCATGGTGTTGAAGTTGGCAAACATCGCGTCAAGATAATCATATTTTTCCGGTCTGTGGACGGGTTGCAGGTAGACGGAGTAATCGCCACCGGCAACTTTCTCGGCAGCGGCACTGAGCGCGCGCAGCGGCTTATCGAAGGTGCGGTATTTCTGCCAGGAAGTCAGTGTTGCCAAGATGACCGCAACAATCAGGCAATAAAGCAAGTACCAGCCAGCGTAGGGTGAAAATACATCTTGCCAGTCCTTGCTGTAAGCAATTCCCGGAACGGCGGCCAGTAAGCCGAAGCCGAAAAACAGACCAATCATTGCGAGCCAGGAAAAACGATTCGTGTGGGTAATAAAGGCTACTTTGGATTTAGTCATTGATTAAGACTCCTTTGTAACCCAGCCCGTGCACAGTTTTGATGGCAAAACCGTCCGCGTCAGAAAACTTGTCCCGCAACTTGGTAATATAGACGTCCACTGAGCGCAGACTGGTTTCGCTGTCGAGATCCCAGAACTCATTAATCAACTCCGCGCGTGAAAAAGCATGGTTGGGGTAAGTCAAGAATTTCGTTAACAGGTCAAACTCGCGCACGGTTAACGGTACTTCAACATCGGCAAGGGTGGCGACGCGACTATCTGCGTCTAGGGTGACATTGCCGACCGTGAGTTGTTGCGACTTCCCAATGTTGGCCCTGCGCAGGAGGGCGTGCACCCGCATTTTGACTTCGTCGAGTTGCACGGGCTTAATCATGTAGTCATCGATGCCAAGGTTAAAGCCTTTTTCCTTGGAAGCAATGTCGTCGCGCGCCGTAATGAATAGAATTGGGATGGCGGGATCGGTGCGCCGCACGGTTTCGGCGAAGGTGTAACCGTCGATGTCCGGCATCATGATATCCGACAAGATTAAATCAAAAGTTTGTTCATACATGAGGTTGTAGACGTCATTGGCACTGCTTGCGCCTTGCGCTTGATAGCCGGCCTGCACCAGAGTGCGAGTGAGAATGGCGTTAAACTGATCATCATCTTCGACAACTAAGATTTTTTTGCATGGCTGCTCCTTTTGTTCTTGTAATGATAAGTCGCGGTGCGCGGCAAAAACGGTAATCCAAATGCCCACGAGCACAATGAGCAGGCTAACGGCCATTCCGAACAAGCCGGTCGCCGTTGTCGCTTGGGCACTATGTTGATACGTCAACAGCGCATACTGGGTCAGCACAATCGCGGTTATGCCGTCGGCGACGCTGTAGGCCTTTAGTAAGGTGATTAAGGGACTCAGCAGATGCCGCGAACGGACTAAACCGATGATTGCGGAGGTCAGCTTGAAGAACCCCAGCATGGCGACAATCAGTGCAGCGTTCAGGTTAAACTGCTGATTATATCCGTGTGCATACATGACGAAACAGAAGATTCCAAAGCTAAGACCAATCAGACAATAGCCAATGCCACCCAGTGTTAAGAAGGCTTGCTCGGCGCGAATTTTGGTATTAACCGGTGCTTGCTTGACGCGAATGCGTTGGTATTGCCGCAGGGTTACAATCTTGAAAATCAGCAAAATCAGGTAGTAAGTTCCGAAAATCAGCAACCAATTTGAAAAGAATAGGACACCCATGACGAGCTTAGCGACGGCCATCAGCAAACCAATCGGCACACTGAGTGCGGCATATAGGGCTACTCGATCGCGCCGGTGGTCAATATTAAAGGGGAGATGTAGGCGCCGGATAATCGCGTTGAGCATGGAATACCTCCAAAGAGTTGGTTATTTTGAACCCAGTATAGCTTAATTTGGTCGTTGCTGGTCAGCGAGTTCGACATCAATCGCTGGGCCAATGGTTCAGCGCAGGCAATAGCAGTGCCAGAATAATCTGGGCGCAGTAGGTGCATGTTGCAACTAAGTGTGATTTTTGGTTGTGGGTCATCGTTATCCTCCGGCTGAGTGCTTGTTGAGCCTATTTTAGGAAAACGACGTTAGCGGAATGTTGCTGAGATGTTGCTGAAATGTTAATCGCGGGAGAATAAAGATTTAAGTGAAGCAGGTTATGACGCGGACAAATTTTTGCCAGTCATGTTGTTGCGGCCTTATCCATGAGGGGACTGACGACTTTCGCGACTGCGAGGACAACAACTTACGTTCTGTGCGTGATGTCGCTATGGATAAGGACAAAAATAGCGTCTACCGCAGTTGTGGTAGACGCTATTTGTTTATTTTTTCAGTGCTTTAACAATCATATCAATCGCCTGGTTCAGTGTTGGGTCATCAACTGCGGCATTAGCCGTTTGCAAAATCAGCACCGGTACAGTGGCGAGACTAGCAACAGTGACTTCAGGGGCGTCAACGAAGTCAGGCGCAGCGGCGATGCGCTGGTAGAGTTGTAGCAGTGGCCCGGCAGCAGTTTGACCATATGCACGGGCAGCATCGTCCAGCAGCTCTTGGTTGGTCCAAAGCGCGGAGACAAAGTGCGATTCCTTGGGGTGCTCTTGAGCTTGCGTGATGGAGAAACGCAGGGTTGCGCGCAGTTGCGCCTCAAGATCATCGCCAGCGGCAGCAATGGCGCCGGCGAGGCCTTTGTGCAAATCATCCTTTACTTCTTCATATAGGCGACTTAACATATCAGTTTTATCTTGGTAATTGAGGTAGATGGTGGCGGGGCTGACGCCGGCAAGCTTGGCGACCTTCGCGGTGGTGAGATTGGTGAAACCGTCTGCCGCACACAAATTGATGACAGCTTCGCGGATTGCTTTTACTTTATTTTCGTCTCGTTTTCTCATGAGTCCACCTTAACTAATCACTCAGTTTTCGTCAATCCAAGGTTGAAGCTTGGCCATGCAATACTTCCACAAGGCAAGCTCCCGAGCGGGCGTGTATTCGCCGGTTGCCGGCTTCGCTTGCTGTTTCTTGTTGTTGAAGAATTCACCACTGACGCCCTTGACGGCATCGTTCGTTGCCAGGTAAACGTTGGTGACTGCACCCTGTTCAGGTGTGGCGATGTGGAAGGTCTTACCGATTGCCAGAGCGACCTTATAAACTAAGTTATTCCAGAAGCCGTTGTCACTCGACTGACCAAAATTCGTGGTCGCCATTCCGGGGTGGGAGGCATTAACCGTCACGTTGGTAATACCGGCTTGTTGTAGATGTGCGGCAAGGTGCTGGGTGTTCCAGATGACAAAAAGCTTGCTAATGCCATAACGTGTTTGCCCGGAAGAAACGTGTTCCAGATTGAGATCATTCATGTCAGGATGCGCCATACGGTGCGTTCCGGAAGACATGTTGATGACCCGTGCGTCTTGCGACTTGCGCAGCCGCGGTAACAGTAATTCTGTCAGCAGGAGCGGCGCAAAGACGTTCAGTGCCATTGTGCCTTCAATTCCGTCCGCAGTTTCAAAGCGCTTATCATCGAGCACGGCACCGGCGTTGTTGATGAGCACGTCGAGGTGATCATACTTGGCGTTAAAACGCGCGGCCATCTCTTTGATGGCGGTCATTGAAAAGAGATCAGCAATGAGGTAATTGACGTGCTGATTGCCCGTCGCTTGCTTAATCTCAGCAACCACCTTTTGGGCCTTTTGTTCATTACGACCGTGGATAATGACATGATGGCCTTTGGCAGCGAGTTCGCGCGCAGTAGCCTTACCGATGCCGGCGGTTGCGCCGGTGATGAGGATTAGTTTTGTCAAAATGGTAATGCCTCCGAATTCATTAGATAATGGGGTGTTGCTGCGTCAAAGTCCAGCGCTGATCAGCGCCATCACTGGCTTCCTGGAGCGTCAGTCGGTCATCAACTGTACTAGATGTGCTGGTGATGAATAAGTCGGTGCCGGCGAGCTGAATCGTGTAAGTGTCGTCTTCTTGATGGTTGAACTGCCAATGCTGATTCCGGTCGCCGCCAATGGGGCGCTGCTCAAGCAGTGCGCCGGCGTCTGGCGTGCCAACAGGTGCGAAGGACTTCTGCGTATAGAGGTCCTTGAGTAGGAAGGTGTTAGGGCCAATTTCAATCATTTGCCAAGTGGTGCATTCCCAATTCTGCGGGGTGAACTGGATGATGGGGACACCATCAGCGATGCCGGCGTTCTGTGGGCGGATAACTAAACCTGACTGCTCATTCTTGATCATGAATGCATTTGGGGTCTCAACCTTCCGGTGGTAATTTTTGATTAAGCGATGGCCAAAGACAGTGACCAAACCGGCGACAATGAGAGCGTCACCGATTAATATGGTACTTGCGTGCATATGAATCCCTCCATAACTGACTAATTAGTCTTTAAATGGCAAAAATAAATGGTGGGTACTTCCCACCAGATTGCATGACGTTAATTTTAATATGACTTGTTGACTGATTTATAATAAACCAATCAGTTAGTTATAGTCAACCAGATTTGAAATTTTTTTGAAGCGCGCGGTCACTGCAGCGCATTGTTCCATAACGTGGCCGCCTAAATGACACGCAGTCAGCGGCAATGCTGCTTTCAATGTGCGGAGTGAAGTGTTACCGTAGCTCCGTATATTTGGAAATATTAGCACAGCGCGACAATGCGGAGGGACAAGGAATGGACACAGCGGCGATTATCAAAATGCACAAGGCACTCGGCGATAAGACGCGCTACCAGATTGTAACCCTGCTGAGCCAAGAAACGCGTCTTTGTGCAGGTCATATTGAGGAACTGCTGGACGGCGTGCCATCATCAACCCTGTCACACCATCTCAAACTGCTGGCGGCTAGCGGCCTCATTGTACCCGAACGCAGCGGCACCTTCATTTATTACACGCTTGATCCAGTGCTGGCAGCACGCTTTGTTCCGGAACTGTGGGCCGCGGCCGCAACTGTTAACGTCGCTAGGTAGCGGCGTTTTCATTTGCCCGATATTTCTATATTTATAGAAATATGGTGATGTCGTACAGCTAGTATCACCATATTGTGCTTAGAACACCCAATTTTTTAACGTAAGGAAGATGATGAAAGCGTGCAAGTCATTGGTGCATTGTGAAAACAGATTGATCTAGTAATTTTTAAATGACAGAAATTAGAGGAGGAAATGCATCATGACTAATCGTGTCAGTGAAATTCTGGGAATCAGTAAGCCAATTATTCAGGCGCCAATGTTCTGGATGACAGACGCCAAGTTAGTGGCCGCCGTCAGCAATGCTGGTGGTTTAGGAACATTGGGCTTCAACGCTGGGCAAACGACGGTAACTCGTGACGTGGAGGAAACTGTGGAGCGAATGCGGCGTGAGATTCAGAAGGTGCGTGCACTGACGGATAAGCCTTTCAGCGTGGATTTTGCGGCCAGCGACGATGAGGACAGTCCGTTTACGCAGCCGATGTTTGATCTACTCGTGGAAGAGCACGTTCCGGTCGCGATTGTAGTCGGTGACGTTGCCCCAAAATGGTTTGCGAAATTGCACGAGCAGCACATCAAGGTTGTGTATCGGGCGCTCAACCCGACAGTTGCGAATGCCAAGCAGGCTGAAGCAGCCGGTGCCGATATCATTGTGGCGACCGGATTTGACGAAGGCGGCACGGTGCCGTGCCAGGTGATCGGGACCTTTGCCATCGTGCCAATGCTGGTGGATGCCGTTGAGCACACACCGATTATGGCCGCTGGCGGCATTGTCGATGCACGGACGGCGCGGGCTGCCTACGCTCTGGGTGCTGAAGGATTGTATGTTGGCACGGCTTTCTTGTTATCTGCCGAAAGTCGCTTGGCGGCAAATGTGAAGCAGCAAGCAATTGCCGCAGACGCGGATGATTTGCTATTTTACCGTGATCAGCCGGCTTATTACCGTTCCTTACCCGGGACAATGGCTAAGCGGCTTGCCAAAATGAGCGCAGATGGTGCCACGCGGGTAGAAATTAACGCCGCCCATCAGGGGATGCGTGCGATGCATGACGGCATGCTGCTCGGGGATTTGGAGAACGGTATTGCCTCTTTCGGCCTTGGCATCTCGCAGATTCACAGCGCTGAACCGGTTGCGGCCATCATGGCTAAGCTGGACCTTGCAGAAGAGCAGAATTAACGCGCATTATTACCAAATCACGTCAAAAAAAGTGGCCAGGCGGCTGCTTTTTTGTATTTATTTGCCAATGATTGTTGTCATTTTCTGCATAAGACTGAGCAACTGCTCCAAATCGGTGACACCCATGTCCTGAACAAAAGTGGCAAAGGCAGCGTCAAATTCATGGTTGGTCTGCGCTAATTGTGTGCGGCCCGTTTCGGTCAGTGTAAGGCTGAGGTTGCGCCGATTTTGCGGGTCAGTCGTGCGGGTGATTAGCCCCTTCCTGTCGAGTCCGGTTGTGCATTGCGAGACGGCGGCCTTGGTGATGTGCAGGTCGCTAGCGATGGCGACTGAACTCTGCTGCTGGGCGATTCCCTGCATGATGAGTAGTTCAGTGAGACTGAGCGCGTGCTGCTTGCCATGTCCGAATTCAGTGTTAATCAGGTTTTTGAACTGAAAAATAGTTTTCAAGTAATCTTCTTTAGTGATTTTGGCCATGTTAGCTCCTATTTGAGAATAGTTTCGTCCGGTGTCACCTTCGCTAGTGCTAGACTTTGCAGCCAGAGTCGTTCTTGCGCCGCCTGATCATAAGAAGCGGGTGATGATTGACGCGCCTTTCCTCGGTCGATGTACTTACCGGATACGCCCGTCCACTGCGCACTAGTGACCGTGTCGGCAAGTTGCTGACCCGAGGTAATCGCGCTGCCGTGCCGACCAAGTAAGTAGGAGAAGGCGTTCATACTGACTTTCATCAGGCGGTTGCTGCCAGCGTCACCGTTAAGGTTGGTTGAGGTCATGAGACCGGGATTGAAGGCGTTAACGGTGATGTGCTTATCCGTTTGTTCCTGAATTTTGGCCGCGAAGGTATAGGCGGCCATGAGATCGAGCAGTTTCGAAGTCGGGTAGCGCAACAGGTCATTGCTGTCGGCATCTGGGTGGGCAATGGGTTCGATGTCCGTGAAAACCGGCGCCGGGAACGGGAAGAGCTTCGGTGGGTTGTGGGTATCGCTGGATACGAACACAATTCTACCATTGTTACTGATTGAATCTAATAGCAGGTTGACGAGCAGGAAGTGACCGAGGTAGTTGACACCAAAAGTTGTCTCGAAACCTTCCTGCGTGTAAGTGAGCTTGGTGGGGTTAAGCCCGGCGTTGCAGACTAGCGCGTATAGGGGCGGAAAATCCGCTGTCTTGAACTCACGGGCAAAATCACGTACGGATTGTAAGGAGCCCAAATCTAGTGGGCGGGTGACAATGTGCGCATTGCCGGTTTCAGCCGCCATCTGGGCTTGGGCGGTCCTGGCTTTGGCCTGGTTACGGCTGGCAATAATGATGGTGCTGTTGGGTTGGGCACTGGCAATATTCTTAGCGGCCTGGTAGCCCAGCCCGGAGTTGCCGCCAGTTACGATAATCGTTTGTTTTGTCATGAGTCATCATCCTTCGGTTAAGTTGTTTACAGTTTAGAACTTAACTATTAAATCGTCAACTACTATTTTCAGTGAGGCCAATAAACGTAGACGGCCAGAAGATGAGGTTGCCGGACACCCCCGCGAGTTTTGTCCGCCTCGGTGCCATACCAATCACGCTATACTAATAGCAAAATAACGTGGAGGCGATTGACGATGAAGACGATACGGCTGGGCGACCGGCATGTACCAGTTCTGGGGATGGGTACCTGGCACATGGGTGAAACCAGTAGTGCTCGGAGTGCTGAAGAGGCGGCTAGTATCCAGTTTGGATTGGATAATGGCTTGAACGTAATCGATACCGCTGAAATGTACGGTGAAGGGGCCGCTGAACGCGTCGTTGGGCGCGCAATCGCCGGCCGTAATCGTGACGACATCTACCTCATTTCCAAGTTTTATCCTTGGCACGCCACTGACCGGGAAATTCGCAAGGCATTAGGCCGTAGTCTGAAGCGTCTGGGCACGGATTACCTCGATATGTACCTGCTGCATTGGCGCGGCACCACACCGCTGACCGAAACCATCGGCACATTGCGAGATTTGCAAAATGAGGGCCGCATTCGTAGCTACGGTGTTTCCAATTTCGACACGATTGATCTGAAGGAAGCGCGCGCTGTTCGTGGCGGCAAGGGAGTTGCCGCCAACGAGGTGCTGTACAATCTGTCTGCACGCGGGATTGAGTTTGATTTGGTGCCGGAGCAGCAACAAGATGGCATCGCCCTGATTGGTTACTCGCCTTTTGGCTCTGGGGACGGTCGCAGTATTAATCTGCCGCAGGAATTGTTGGACCTGGCGCAGACCCGCAACCTGACGGGACACCAGTTACTGCTAGCGTGGGCGCTGCGTAGTGGCCGTGTGCTCAGTATTCCCAAGGCCGGAACGCCAGCGCACATGCGTGAAAACATTGAGGCCGCAGAGGTTGATCTCGATGAAAACGAGTTGCGGCTGATTGATAGTTTCTTTCCAGCACCAAGTGCGAAGGTGCCGCTAGAGGAAATCTAAAGCTGGGTCCTCTCTAGAGCAGATTGAACGACCACCCTTAGCGCAGGATGATTGTTCAATCTGCTCTAGATAGCAGGCCCGCCGCTTTTGCGGCGCAGTGGAAAAGTCCGGGGGGACTCAAAAGCCCGTTGCCATGTAGTAATTGGCAACGGGCTTTTTTCTGTTCATGGTGATTTACTTAGCAGGGTGTTCCTTTCGGTAAGCTGCCTGCCGTGCCTTGCGTCCCAGTACCATGCTTGAGGCGAAGTCGTGGAGCGGCTTGTTCAGGGGCACGAACTTGAGCGCGTCTTCGAAGTCGGCGCTGAGCATGGCATCGTCCAAGCCGTCTGCGAGCTTCACGGCCCAAGTTGGATCGTAGAGCAGCTGTTGGCCAATGGCGACCGCATCGGCTGACTGCAAAACCCCTTCAACATCGGCGCGGGTACGGACACCACCGACACCAATCAGTGGCATGCTGCCATCTAGACGTTCATGGGCGCGGGCGAGCATGCTACGGGTGTCAGCGGCGCCTTTTTCACTGCGGTCGTAACGGTTCAGCGACATGTGCAGATAGTCGAGACGGCTGGTTTTAAGCTGGTCGAGTAGCCAGAGCGTGTCGTCGAAGCGGATGCCGGGTTCCTCGAATTCGAGCGGGGAGAAGCGGTAACCGACGATGAACGGGCGATCAGCGTACTGGTCCACGGCAGCGAAGACACTGTCCAGCAGTTCCTTGATGAAGCGGTAGCGCTTCTCACGGCTGCCACCATATTCATCGGTGCGCCGGTTGGAGTGCGGGGAGAAGAACTGCTGGATCAGGTAGGTGTTGGCACCGTGCAATTCCACGCCGTCAAAGCCGGCCTGAATCGCGCGGCGGGTGGCAACGCCAAAGGCGGCAATCGTGGCGTGAATTTCGTCAACGGTCATTGCACGTGGTGTTTCCGCGTCAGGACGCAATGCGGCCACGGCACTGGCGGAAACGGGTTGCTCGCCGCTCAAGGTGGCGCGGTGCGTCATCCGGCCGCCATGGAAAATCTGGACGATGGCCTTAGCGCCCTGACCCTGGATGGCCTTAGCCAATTGGCTCAGCTCTGGCAACATCTCGTCGTGGGCAATGCTAAGTTCACCAGGCCAACCCTTACCGCCGTCCTGAACGTTAGCGGCGCCAGTGATGACCGCCCCCAGGCCTTTTGCCCGGTCGGCGTAGTACTTGATTTCATCCTGCGTGACCGTTCCGTTGTAGAAACTCTGCTGGGTGGTCATGGGGGACATGAACAGGCGGTTTTTGAGGGTGACGCCGGACCGTAATTCGAGTTTGTCATTGAATGCTGGCATAATATGACTTCTTCCTATTATTTCTTCGCTAATGCCGCAATTGCCTTGAGGGCAACGCCGCGTGCGGACTGCGGGTTTTGACCGGTAATCAGGCGACCATCGGCAACGACGTGTTCCGTGTAGGCGGCAGCCTTGCTATAGTCGCTGCCGGCCTTGCGCAGGGCGTCTTCAGCGAGAAACGGCACGGCATCGGTCAGTTTGTTGATGGCTTCTTCTTCGTTGGTGAAGCCGGTCAGCTTGCGGTCCTTAATGAAGGCCGTGCCGTCAGGGTTGACCAGTGGCAAAAGACCGACAACACCGTGGCAGACGGCGGTAACCAAACCACCGTTAGCGTAAATCTGCTGGGCAATTGCCGCAAGGGCTTTATTTCCCGGGAAATCCCACATTGTGCCGTGGCCACCAGCGAAATAAATCAGGTCGTAGTCGGCTACGTTGACGTCCGCTGGTTTCATGGCATTTGCCAGGTAGCGCTGGCGGTAAGCGTCGTCACTATAGAAGGACCAGGTCGCGTCATCGAGGTTTTCTGGTAAAATGCTGCCAGGATCGAGCGGCACGTAGCCGCCTTCTGGACTGACGTAATCTACGTCAATGCCGTGTTCACGCATGACGGCGTGGAAGTGGGTCGCCTCACTGAGCCAAACCCCAGTTGCCTGTTTACGGCCAGCGAATTGCGCTGTACTGGTGACGACGATAAGTGCTTTGGTCATGCATATTCCCCCTTGATTGATTTGCTATCGTGCTTATGATTTGTAAGTCGATTATAGCAGGCTCCTTCGCGCCGTACAGCGGACAATATGGCCCGTTGTGCTGGAATTGACTCTCACTTTGTTATTAAAATATCACCAATACACATCTGTTTCTGGGATGAGGTGTTATTGCCATGTCATTGATTCCAAAACCAACAGATGAATTCCGGATTGGCATGCAAAAACCGTCCATCCGGAGATGAACGGTTTTTGCTTAGACCTATTTTGGCATTGCTGCTCGGCGTTTGCGCCAGCGTTCACGTCCGTAGTAGAAGGCGTAACACAGCAGGAGAAACGGTAGCATGTAGTAGAGCGATGGTCGCTGCGTTGGGTCGAAGACAATCAGTACGCAGCTGAGCAGGCTCATGATGAACGCGGCCCAGGGCACGACGGGGTACCATGGCGTGCGGTACTTGAGCTCATCCACCGAGTGACCGCCAGCGAGCCAACTTTTGCGGAAGTTGATTTCGGATAGCGCGATAACCATCCAGACGATGACCACGGCGAGACCGGAGATGGACACCAGCACCAGGTAGACGGTTGAGGCCGCCACAACGCTGGAGAGGAGGGCGAGCACGCCGCCGACCATGCTCAGGCACAATGCCAGCAGTGGCACGCCGCGCTTGTTGGTGTGGGCAACGCGCGGGCTAATCATGCCCTCGTTGGCCAGCGACCACAGCATGCGCGTGGAGGCGTAGAGACCGGAGTTGGCGGCAGACATGATCGCTGTGAGCACGACGAAGTTCATGATGTCCCCGGCAAAAGGCAAGCCGATGTTGCTGAGAACGAGCACGAATGGGGATTCGTTGACGCCTGCCTTTTGCCAAGGAATCAGGGCGGCCATGACGACGATGCTCCCGATGAAAAAAATGACCAGGCGCAGCAGCGTGGTGTGGATGGCCTTGGGGATGTTGTGCTCCGGGTCCTTGGTTTCGCCGGCCGTGACGCCAATGAGTTCGGTGCCAGAGAAGGCGAAGTTAACCGTCAGCATTGTTGTGAACACGCCCTTGAAGCCGGTCGGAAAGAGGCCATCCTTGAAGAGGTTAATCAGACCGGGTGCGTGCGTGTAGCCCTTAATTGGCAAAATGCCGGTGATGGCGAGCAAGCCGAGGATGATGAACGCGACGATGGCGAAGACCTTGATGCTGGAGAACCAGAATTCGGCTTCGGCGAAAATGCGGACCGACAACGCGTTGACGGTGAAGATGACCACCATGAACAGTGCGCTCCAGACCCAAGTAGCGGTGTGCGGGAACCAGGTGCGCATGATGAGTCCAGCGGCGGTGAACTCGGAACCGAGCGCGACGGTCCAAGTTAGCCAGTACAAAATGGCAGTGGTAAAGCCGGTGCCCGGGCCGATGTACTTATCGGCGTAAACGTGGAAGGAACCAGTCTGCGGCATGGCGACGGATAGTTCGCCGAGACAAAGCATGACGAGGTAGATGACGATGGCGCCGATACCGTAAGCGAGGATGGTGCCAACGGGGCCGGCCTGGTGAATGGTGTAGCCAGAACTCAGAAAGAGCCCGGTCCCGATGACGCCGCCAAGCGAGATCATCAAGAGGTGCCGGGACTCCATTTTGCGTTCTAGGGATGTATGGGAATCTTGCATGTGTACCTCCAAGTGTGCGGAGTGGGGCGGTTAACTCTCGAGCATTAGCGTAATTATGGAAATGACGCGGTTTTTGCGTCGGTTCCATAATTGGGCTAAGCGGAGGGAGTTGCCCCACGTAGCCGTTCTAAAGTGTGCGGAGCGCGGCGGGTAGCTTTTGAGCATTAGCGTGACTCCGGAAGTGATGCGGTTTTTGCATCGGTTCCGGAGTCGGGCTAAGCGCAGAAAGCTGTCGCGCGTAGCCGTTCTAAAAGTGTGCGGAACCCAGCGCTTAGCTTTTGAGCATTAGCGGAGCTTCGGAATTGACGCGGTTTTTGCGTCGGTTTCGAGGCTGTGCTAAGCGCAGAAAGCTGCTGGGTGAAGCCGTTCTAAAAGTGTGCGGAACCCAGCGCTTAGCCTCTCAGCCTAACCGCCGGAAGATTATGTATCCGTGTCTGCGCGTGCAATTGCGCATTAATTAGATTACCATTAACGATAATAAATATCACGATTATCATCTGATGATACACGGAGGACAGGCAATGATTAACCCACTTGGCAGGCTGCTGGACGAGAATAATTACATTGTGAGTGACGGTGCGATGGCGACCGAACTGGAGAAACGCGGCGTTGATACGAACAGTGCGCTCTGGTCAGCAGAGGCGCTGATTAAGAACCCGGAAGCGGTCATTGCCGTGCACCGTAGCTATTTTGAAGCGGGCGCCGCGATTGCGACGACGGATTCCTACCAGGCGACCCCGCAGGCTTTCGTCGAGGCTGGCTTCACAAAAGCGCAAGGTGCGCAGTTCATTACCCAGTCGGTGCAGCTGGCCCAGGCGGCGCGCGATGAGTACCTGGCGAACTTACCCCGCGAAGAGCGCTTGGCAAAAGGCGGTGCACTGCTCATCGCCGGTAGCGTTGGGCCTTACGGTGCCTACTTGGCTGACGGCAGCGAGTACCGCGGCGACTACACGTTGACGGATGCCCAGTACCGCGATTTCCACCGTGAACGCATGCAGCTACTCGCAGATGCTGGTGTTGATCTTTTCGCGTTCGAAACGATGCCGAATGCAGCTGAGGTCAAGGCGCTCTGCGGCCTGCTGACGGACGAGTTTCCAGGAATGACCGCCTGGCTGTCATTCTCAGTCGGCGCAAGCAGCACCGCGCTGTGCGACGGCACACCGCTGGATGCGGTAGCGACCATGGCCAATGATTGTGACCAGATCACCGCGGTGGGCATCAACTGCACCGCCGAGGAGAACGTGACAGCAACGCTACACACGCTGACGCCCCTAACGGCCAAGCCGATTATCGTGTACCCGAATAACGGTGATATCTACAATCCAATCGACAAAAGTTGGCAGGCGAACCCCAACGCCCGTAGTTTTGCGGCCCTCGCACCCGAATGGCGCGCGGCAGGCGCCAGCATCATTGGGGGTTGCTGCCGGAGCACGCCGGCGGACATCGCGGGAATGGCAACCGCGCTTGCCGCTCAGAACTAGCTGTGGAGGATTAACTCATGGCGGATTACATTCATGATGTGCGGCAACTCGTTGGCCACGCCCCCATCATTCTGACTTTTGCGGGCGGCATTCTGGTGAATGATGCTGGGGAGATTCTGCTCCAAAAGCGGGCAGATTATCAGCAGTGGGGCATGGTTGGTGGCGCCTTGGAGTTTGGTGAAACCACTAGTGCAGCCTGTCAGCGTGAATTCCGCGAAGAAACGGGTCTGGAAGTTGAACCCCTGCGGATTCTGGACGTCGATAGCGGTCAGATTCAGCACTATCCCAATGGGGATGTGGCGCAGGCGGTACTCGTCACCTACTTAGTACGTGCGGCGGGCGGTCAGCTGAATGCGGACAATGACGAAACACTGGCGCTCGAGTATTTCAGCGAGGAGCAGTTGCCGCCGATTTTCAACGCGCAACATGAGCGCATTATCGCCAATTACTTTGCGGCGCGCCGCAGTGGCAGTGTGCTGACGAATTTTGATTAGAATTGCAAAACAGGGTGTGACCATGACGGCCACACCCTGTTTTTGCGCATTATTCGAAAATAAGGTTCCAGTACGGTTCATCGTCTGTGTTTAGGCTCTCACGCCGCCAGCCGTGCGCTTCGTAAAAGGCGAGCGCATTCGTATTGCGCGCTACGCACTTCAATCGTGCCGGGCGCCCCATGTGTGTTAGCCCGGCCGCTAGCAGCTGACTACCCGTGTGCTGGTGCTGCGCGGTGGGCGCGACGAACAGGCAGTGGATGAAGTTGTCCGGCAGGTAGAGCGAGATGAAGCCAGTGAGCTGATCTTTTTCATCGGTCGCGACCAAGATTTGTTCATCGACGGTGTCGTGGTCGAAATCGTTCAGCGTCATTTTGGCGGCGTCTTCCCAGAAGAATGCCGTTTGGCGACTGCTGAGGTAGATATTGCGTAGCTGCGGGTAGTCGCTACTGGTGGCTTGCCGAATATTCATGACATCACGCTCCCTTAAACAAAAAGGATGAATCGCCTTGGCGATTCATCCTTTCTTTATGTAGTAGGCAGGCCTTAAGACCTTCTGAACGCTTGCGCGCCGATCCGCTAACCCACCAGTATGGTTTGGCACCATGCGTTAAGAATAGCATGGCGTGCAGGGACTTGTAAAGCATGGGGATGAAGTGTGGGTGGAAGAATACATCAATCTAGCAACTGATTACTAATTACTGGATTGCGATGTTGAAAAAATGTTCGCGTTTAGATGCAATTTAGGAACATTCGTGTTTTGGTGAACTTAATTTTGCTTAAATTGAGTATGATAATGCCGAAAATGCGAAAATTAATTCGGCTTTTGCTTGACCTTGTTCACTAACCCATGTATAGTACCCTCTTGGTGTGAATGATAAATACTTCATTCACGATTATTGTTCGTGTTTATATACGGAGGAAGCCTTATGCAGATTTTTGATTACGAAGATATTCAACTTATTCCGAACAAATGTATCGTTCGGAGCCGCAAGGAAGTTGACACGACCATCAAATTTGGTCCCCGCACCTTCAAGATTCCGGTAGTGCCCGCTAACATGCAGACCGTGATGGACGAGAAACTCGCCATCTGGTTGGCAGATAACGGCTACTTCTACATCATGCACCGCTTCACCCCCGAAACTCGCTTGGATTTTGTCCGCGACATGCAGGAACGTGGCCTCTACGCGTCCATTTCTGTTGGTGTGAAGCCGAGCGAGTTCGCCTTCATCGAAGAGCTCGACAAGGCTGATCTGACGCCAGAATACATCACTATCGACATCGCGCACGGTCACTCGGACATTGTTGTCGAGATGATTCACCACATCAAGAAGCACCTGCCGGGCGCTTTTGTCATTGCCGGGAACGTCGGCACGCCTGAAGGGGTCCGTGAATTGGAAAACGCGGGTGCTGACGCCACTAAAGTTGGGATTGGCCCGGGTAAGGTCTGCATCACCAAAATTAAGACTGGTTTTGGGACTGGTGGTTGGCAGCTTGCCGCACTGCGCTGGTGTGCTAAGGCTGCTAGCAAGCCCATCATTGCCGATGGTGGGATTCGCACGCACGGTGACATTGCCAAGTCGATTCGTTTTGGCGCCGACATGTGCATGATTGGTTCCCTCTTTGCCGGGCACGAAGAAACGCCAGGCAAGAAGGTGGAGAAGGACGGCAAGATGTACCAGGAATACTTCGGTTCTGCGTCCTCCTACCAGAAGAACAGCCACCACAACATCGAAGGTAAGAAGATTCTGATTCCGCTGAAGGGCAAAATTAGCGACACCCTCACCGAGATGGAAGAAGACCTCCAGAGTGCTGTTTCTTACGCCGGCGGCCGCGACCTCATGGGCCTGCGCAAGGTCGACTATGTGATTGTGAAGAACTCCATTTTTAACGGGGATCAGTACTAGGCAAGCTGCGGACCGAGACGGGTGGTCCGGTCATGTAAGGTGGTTTGGGTGTAAATCCCGGTCTTAGGATTTCTGTTGGGGCTGCCTTGTACATTAGGGTTCTGCCCCTCGGAGCGCGACTAAGATGAGGCTGCGAAGAAGGGCGGTTAGGCCCGGTTGCATAATACGACTAGGACTAAAATCCCGGGTTTAGGATTTTGGTTCTAGTTGACTTATGCATTGAGGGCCTGCCCTTCGGAGCGCGACTGCTGATCACTCACACCCAGTTACACGGCAACCAGCGTGAGCGATTGTAGTCGCCGACTTACCGGACAGCTTAACAGAATACGGAAACGCCCCAGCAAGAATCCTAAATTCGGGATTCTCGCTGGGGCGTTTTTGTAGCGCGCAAGCTAAACGTTTTTGATGCCGTCTATTCCCTAAACAAGGTCATCACCTGCAGCGGTGTCTTCGCCGCGCGCAACTGCTTAATAAAGCTCTGGTGCGTCAGCAGTTTGGCTGTGTTACTCAGGTAAGCGACGTGCTCGGCGTCACCGGAGTCTGGAATCAGGAAGCTGATAATGATGTCGACGGGCTGCTCGTCCATGCTTGGCCACGGAATGGGTTGCTGGAGGCGAGCAATCAGCATGGCCGGCCGTTCGACCATTTTGTCCTTAGCGTGCGGAATCGCAATACCCTGCACCATGCCGGTTGGTCCCTGATCTTCGCGTTCTTGGTACTTGCGATAGACGGCCGCGGCGTTGTCGGCGATGCCATTTTGCACGGCGAGTTCGGCCAGCTGGCGCAGCACGTCGTCGCGGGTTTGCGTCGGCATATCCATGACGATGCTGCGCATGCTGAGGATGGAGCCGAGTTCGTTTTCACCCAGACCGCTGGCTTCGGTTTGTTCAGCATAAGCGGCGACCTGTTTGGCGGTGTTGTCGTCCATTGCGGGGGCAACGGTGAGGTGCTTTTGCATGCTGCGGCCGGCACTGAGGGCGAGCAGACCGCCAGAAATCGCGGCGCCAATGAGGATGAAGACAACCCACAGAATCGGGTGGTCAACCAGCGGCAGAATAATGAAGCCGCCGTGCGGCGCTGGCACGTGAATCCGCGTAATGTAGGTGAGCACCGCGGCCACGGCCGAGCCAATCATGAAGATGGGGATGTTCAGCAGTGGGTTCTTGGCCGCAAAGGGGATGGCCCCCTCCGTGATGTGCGTGGCGCCGAGGACAAAATTCACGTAGCCGGCACCACGTTCGTCGCGGGTAAATGCCTTACGGTTGAGTAGCACGGCAATCCCAGTTGCCAGTGGCGGCGCGATGCAGGCTGCGGAAACGCCGGCCATGAACAGTGTGTTGCCTGATGCCAAGAGCGCCGTACCCGTGAGGTAGGCGGCTTTGTTGATGGGGCCGCCGAAGTCAGACGCGCACATGACGCCAACGATGACGCCCAGCACCACCGGATCGGCATGCTGCATGCTCTTCAGGAAATTCATGAGCGCGGCGTTCATGCTGGCCATCGGCGCGGAAATGAACCACATAATCGTGCCGGCCACCAGCACCCCCAACACGGGGTAGAGAAAAATGGACTTTAAGCCGCGGAATTCCCGCTCCGGTAAAATGCTGAGCAGATGCTGCAGGCCAAGCACAATCACGCCGGCCAGATAACCACCAATGATGCCGCCTAGGAAACCGATGCCGTTGTATTGAGCGACCATGCCGACCGCAAAGCCGACGATGAGGCCGCTGCGTTTAGCGATGGTTTCGGCGATGTAGGCACTAAGGACGGGCACCATGAGGCTCATCGTAATCGTGCCGATGTGATTCAACATTGCCGCGTAGGCATTGTACTGACTGCTGTCGGGGTTCATTGAGTAGATGCCGAACAGCATCGAAAGGGCAATCAGCACCCCGCCGGCCACCACCAGCGGTAACATGTGCGACACACCATTCATGAGACTAGTGTAAGCAAGGCGCATCGGACTGATTTTGACCGTTGCCGTCGTTGCGGCGGCGCGGCCACCGGTCGGCAAATAGATGGGCGCGTAGGGTGCCAGCGCCTCATCAATTAGATTGTTTGGCTGGCGAATTCCGGCGGCCACCGGCACCATGACCAGCGGCTTACCCGCAAACCGTTCGGGGTGGACGTCAATATCGGCAGCAATAATGACGGCCCGTGCGCCGGCAATTTCTTCGGCGGTGAGTGGTTCGTCCACGCCACTTTGGCCGTGCGTCTCGACCTTCATGGTCAGGCCCCGCTCCCGGGCGGCCTTGATTAGTGCTTCTTGCGCCATGTAGGTGTGCGCAATTCCGGTTGCGCAGCCGGTCGCCGCGATTAAATCGTATTTACTCATACCCAATGCCCCCCTGCATTAAGTGAAGCTGCGCCAGAAGGCAAATTCAGCCTTTTGGGGCGCGATTGCGTTGGCACCGCTGCGTCTTTGGCTAGCCAGCGGTGTATAATGAAGATACTTTTGTACTTACATGTACAGATAACTGTGATTACATATTTAATTGTAGCGCTTACATCGTTTATTTTGTAGGCATTATTAACGAATTGGTGAAAACACTGTGGAGGATCAAAAGTATGGATGTTCAGCTTCTGCCTGCCCGTCCCGAATTGGCGCCGGACCTGTTCGCGGTCGTTGATGGCAGCCGGGAAAGCATCGCCGCCTGGCTCCCATGGGCGCAGGCAACTAAAAATGTGGGCGACGAACGCAGCTTTCTGAACGGCATGGTGGAAGCGGCGCTGGCCAAGCGTACCTTTATGTTCGTCATTCAGGCGGATGACGCGGTTGTCGGCGCGATTGACCTGCACAACGTGGACCATGAGAGTCAGCATGCGGAAGTCGGTTACTTTCTCGCTGAAACGGCGCGCGGGCAGGGAATTACCGCAGCGGCCTTGCACCAGCTGGAACATTTTGGTTTCGGTGATTTGGCGCTAAACAAAATTACGATTCTGGCTGCCACTGATAACTTGGCCAGTCGTCGGGTCGCCGAGCGCGCTGGTTACGTACTGGAGGGCGTTGAGCGCGAAGAGATTAAGCTGCTCGATGGTCAATTTCATGACGCGGCGCGGTATTCGAAACTGAAGCGGGAAGCGCGGATTTAGATGATTTCTGAAGTGAAACGCAAACGCGGCGCTGTTCCCAGCATTGTGGGAATAGCGCCGCGCTTTTTACTTATCGGTGTTAGTTGTGGTTCATATCCGCCCCAACGCTAATCTTGCCTTTGCTATCAACGGACACTGCTTCGGCGCCGCTGATGCCAGTGTTGTAGTTCTCTAGGACGAAGTGTGTACTGCTGACGAGACCAACGGAGTAGGTGTTGTTACCTTTTGGCAAAAGGTAGCCGGCAACGCCCGCTGCCGATTTTTCCTTGTCCAAACCTTTGAAGGCCGTGAAGACCTGCTTAGGGAAGTCGGTCGTGTCGTCTTTGGCGCTCGTCTTGGTGAAGACCTTCACACCGCTATTGGTGACCTGCACCATTTTGCTGGCGGACAGGAAAACGTAGAGATTGCCCCAAAGGTCGCCGCTGGCTAGGGAATTACTGCTGAGCTTGACGCTCTTTTTCGTGGTGGTCGTTTGGCGCAGGTAGTAACTCATGGTGCCGTAGAGTTCAGCTTGCTTTAGCGCGCCGAGGTTCTCAATAGCGCCGCGCACGAAGGCGTTGTTCTGGATAGTGACAAGCTGCTTATCCTTGACCAGTGCCTTGGTGCCATCGCTGGTCTGCCATAAACCCGTGATGGCCGCGGGTTTAACCGCTGCGCTGCTGGTGTACTTCAGCTTGCACGTGTAAACCGTGCCGCGGTTGACGCTGGCACCTTTGGCACCGCTCGTGTAACTCACGTACACATCGTAGAGCTTGTCACCAGCAATCAGGAAGCCGGTGCCATTCTGAAACGTGGTCCCGTTAGTTTGCTTAATGTACACGAGGTCATTCAAACTCTTGATTTTAGCCGTGGCGCCCAGCGTTTTCAGCGTCGCGTTCACCTGCTTGACAGTCACAAAATGCAAGTTCTGGGGCATGCTGTCATTCTTCTTGAGTTGCTTCTTGATGGTCGCATAGTTAGTCTGCTGGTAGTTGGCGACGTTGTAGAACTTGCCTTTGCTGGTAATCCACGGCGCGAGCTTGTCGTCATTCGTGCGTTTTTCGGCAGTCAGACCGTTCTTACCGTTTAGTGCGGCGGTTGCGACGGCTTTTTCCGCCCAAACCTGGTCATTTTTCTGCAACTGGCTGGTGCTGTGCTGGTAGACACTGCTGGTCTTTTGCGCTGTATTTTTGCCGCAGGCGGTAAGCAGCACAACGGCGGCTAGCGCGAGGACGTATTTGAGTTTCGACATGCTGAATTCCTTTCGGGTACGTTTAGCTTCATTGTACGCCGCCCCGTGTCGCCAGCATAAATCAGTTGTGTGACAGGCGGCGGCAATTGACCGTGAGCGTAGCCAGACACGAGTGCTACAATTCTTCTATAATCATTGATTGGCAAAATGCAGGAGGGGCACGCATGAAGAACATCGTCGCCGGGATTGTCGCACACGTTGACGCCGGGAAAACTACATTATCAGAGGCTTTGTTGTACCAAGCGGGCACCCTGCGGCAATTAGGACGTGTCGACAAAGGGGATGCCTTCCTCGATCCAGACGCGCTGGAGAAGCGGCGCGGCATTACCATTTTTGCCCACCAGGCGGAATTACAATACGACGACATGCGCCTGACGCTGATTGATACGCCGGGACACGTGGATTTTGCGGCGGCAACCGAGCAGGCATTGCGCGCACTCGACTACGCGGTGCTCGTCGTGTCTGCACCGGATGGAGTGCAGGGCTACACGCGCACCTTGTGGCGCTTACTGGCCCGCTATCAGGTACCGACTTTCATCTTCGTGAATAAAATGGACGCACCAGATGTCGACAAGGCGCAGGTGCTGGCCAACTTGCAGGTAAATTTGGACGAAGCGGTGGTGGACTTCACGACTGCCAGTGCGGATACGCCGCTGACTGCGGAGCAGCAAGAAGCCATTGCCGTGCAAGATGATGATGTGCTCGCAGACTACCTGGACAGCGGCGAACTGACCGCGGTCACGGTGCAGGGGCTGATTCGGCAGCGGCAGGTGTTCCCCTGCTACTTCGGCGCCGCGCTGAAACTGGCTGGCACCGCGGAGCTGTTGGCCGGTATTGCCCGTTGGGCGCAGCCGGCAGCCGTCACGCCGGAATTTGGCGCGCGGGTGTACAAGGTGACACACGACGAGAAGGGCGAACGCCTCAGCTGGGTGCGCGTAACCGGTGGCATTTTGCACGCGAAGGATGAGTTGCTCCCTGGGCAAAAGGCAAACCAGCTGCGTGTTTATAATGGCGCCAAATTCACGGCGGTAGCAGAATTGCCAGCGGGTCAGGTCTGCGCGGTCAGTGGCCTCACCGGCACCTATCCTGGGCAGGGCCTAGGCGTACTCGCAGACGCCATGGCCGCCAGCATTCAACCCGTCTTGACTTACGCGGTGGATCCTGGTGACGCCGATATTCACGCGTGCCTAGACGCGTTGCGTGAGCTGGAAGACGAAGATCCGCAGCTGCGGGTGGCGTGGAATAGTGAGCTGCAGGAGCTGCGCGTGCAGATTATGGGACCGGTGCAGCTGGAAGTGCTGCAGCAACTTTTGCAGGATCGGTTTAAGCTGGCCGTGTCCTTCGGTGCTGGTAGTATTCTCTACAAGGAGACCATTACCGCCCCCGTTGAGGGCGTTGGCCATTTTGAACCGCTACGGCATTACGCGGAAGCACACCTGCTGCTTAGTCCCGCGCCTGCCGGCAGTGGGTTGACTTTTGCCAGTGATTGCTCGCTCGAGGTACTCGCCAGCAACTGGCAGCACCAGATTCTTAGTAACCTAGCGGCGAAAACCCACCGCGGTGTGCTCACCGGTGCGCCAATTACCGACATGACCATTACCCTGGTTGGTGGTCGCGCCAGCAACGTCCACACGGTCGGCGGCGACTTTCGCGAGGCCACATGGCGGGCGGTGCGGCAGGGGCTGATGATGGCCCGCGAGCAGGGGACATGCCAGCTGCTGGAGCCATGGTATGACTTTCGGCTGACAGTGGGTCAGGACCAAGTGGGCCGGGCCATGAATGACATTCAGCAGATGAGTGGCACTTTTGAGTTGCCTGATGCTGCACCAGGTGCTGCGTTCGTCACGCTAACGGGGACAACGCCGGTTGAGCAGATGCAAGATTACGCGCAGACGGAGCGTGCCTATACGCACGGCCAGGGCCAACTCGAATGTGTCGTGGCGGGGTACAAACCGTGCCACAATGCAGACGAGGTGATTGCGGCCACAGATTACCAGCCCACCGCCGATTTGGATAACACCCCAGACTCCGTTTTTTGCGCGCACGGGGCTGGGTACCCAGTACCGTGGCACGAGTTGCCGCAGATGGCGCACTACCCCTACATGGCCAAGTGATTTGAGGCCAATTCCCGCGAGTAGTACAATCATCCTTGTATTCAATATTAAAGAAGGCTGGCAAAAGTATGAAAATTGAAGAAGGCTACATGCCGTTTCGCGGTTACAAGACCTACTACCGAATTGTTGGGGAAAAGACACCGGGCAAGGCACCACTGCTCCTCATTCACGGCGGTCCTGGTTCATCGCATAACTACTTTGAATTGATGGATGACTATGCGGAGACCGGTCGGCAGCTGATTATGTATGATCAAGTCGGGTGCGGGAAGTCCTCCTTGCCAGAAGACGAGTCCGTTTACGTGAAGGAAACCTGGGCGGAAGAGCTCATCGCGCTGCGCAAGTACCTCCACCTAGACGAAATCCACATGTTGGGTCAGTCATGGGGCGGGATGCTCGAAATGCTTTACCTGACCCAGTATGACCAGACCGGTGTGAAGAGTGTCATGATTGACGGCTCACCAGCTTCCATCAAGTTGTGGACGCAGGAGCAGCACCGACTCATCTCTTACCTCAGCTATGAAGATCGCGAGGCGATTGCCGAAGCAGAGCGCACCGGCAACTTCAGCGGCCCGAAGTACTTGGCCGCCAACGACCGCTACATGGAGCGTTACTGCTGGGACGACCCCGACGAGAACTCACCAGAGCCACTGCGCCGGCCAACTAACGGTAAGCGCGCCAGCCTGATTGCTGAAGGCCCCAACGAGTTCACCGAGAACGGCACCATCAGCGACTACGACGTCACGGATGACTTGCACAAAATTCATGTGCCCGTCCTTGTCACGAACGGGACCGACGACCTGTGCACACCGCTGATTGCCAAGTCTGTGTACGATCACATTCCTGGTGCGAAGTGGCACCTCTTCGCCAACAGCCGCCACCTGGCACTGCTTGATCAGCACGACGAGTTCATCAGCGTGCTCGACAACTGGCTCAAGCAAAACGATTAGTAAACTACCAAACAGTCGTGTAAGCGGCTGTTTTTTTGTGTCACTGTCCGTCAGCGTAAGTCTGCGCCCGCAAGGGTGCACTTTACGCTTGGGTTTGTTTTCAAACCGCCGCTAGGCGGTGGGTCGGCAACTCCAGTGGTGGTGCGCTTGGGATACGCTCCGGGAACTACGTCGGGCGGGGCCGCTTCAGCCCGCTAACGCGGTCTTCCGCTG